>NZ_JBIVDZ010000003.1:0-229283 GCF_044747345.1 Streptomyces sp. NPDC090088
TGCGTTTCCGACTCTATCAGACCGTTTTCCGATCCGATTTCCTCGGTGCTTTCCAGGTTTCCGCTCTCGCGTTTCCCTTTCCGGCGGTTCCGACTCTATCAGATCCTTTCGGCGTCTGATTCCCAGTCAGCGGGGGTTGCCTTCCCGGCTGTTGGGCCGTTCCGACGTCTCAAACCTTAGCGGATCCGCTCGGCGATTCCCAATCGGGGCCGCCGATCCCTATTCGAATTGAATTCGGGCACGCCGAAATCAACCCGGTCGGGAGATCGTACTGATGGTTTGAGGTGCCGCTCGGGGCGGCGGAGTTGCTACCGCAGAACCGTTCCGGCTCTGCGGCAACCCGAAGAACTTTACGGATCGGCCAGGGGCGTGTCAAGTACCCCTTGTCAAGATCTTTTAGTCCAGGTCGGTGAGCCGGCCGCCTGCGTCCGGCTGGGCGTGCTCCACGCGGCGCAGCAGGCGGGTGAGGACCTCGCCGAGCACCGAGCGTTCCGCCGGGGTGAGGTCCTGGAGGAGGTCCTCCTCGAAGCCGGAGGCGAGGCGCATGGCCTCCAGCCACTTCTCGCGGCCCTCGGGGGTCAGCTCGACGATCACCCGGACGCGATTGGACTCGTCCCGCTCCCGGGTGACCAGACCCTCGGCGACCATCCGGTCGATGCGGTGGGTCATCGCGGCCGGGGTGAGCCCGAGGCGCTTGGCCAGCTCGCTGGGGCCCATGCGATAGGGGACGCCGGAGAGGACGAGGGCCTTGAGGACCTCCCACTCCGCGCCGCTGATGCCGAGGGCGGAGGTCTGGCGGCCGTAGGCGACGTTCATCCGGCGGTTGAGCCGGGACAGCGCCGAGACGATCTTCTCGACCTGGGGGTCGAGGTCCCGGAACTCACGCTGGTAGGCGGCGATCTGCTCGTCGAGGGTCGGCTCGCCGGCGCCGGTGGTGTCGGCCATGGGCCGAAGTATCGCACGAACGAGCTTGGCGTTGAAGTCCTTCGAGATGTACTCTTTAGCTTCGAACTTTAGGTTCTAAGTCTTCAGACTTCAGCAGTCCGCTGAGTCAACTACCTGAGAGAGGTGAACGTGACCAGGGCGATGGGCGCAGCGATGCGCCGGATCCACGTGGGCAACGCACTCAGTGCATTCGGGCTCGGCTTCACCGTCCCCTACCTGTACGTCTATGTGGCGCAGGTACGGGGACTCGGTGCCATGACGGCGGGGATCGTGCTCGCCGTCTTCGCCGTGGCCGCGCTGATCGTGCTGCCGTTCGCCGGCCGGGCGATCGTGCGGCGCGGCCCGCTCCCGGTCCTGCTCACCGCCCTGGTCCTGGCCGCGACGGGTGCGTTGAGCCTGGGGCTGGCGGGGAGCGCGCCGACCGTGCTGACCGCGGCCGCGCTGCTCGGAGCCGGGCAGGCCGTGATGCAGCCGGCGCTGGCGACGATGATCGTGGACTGCTCGTCGGCGGAGACGCGCTCGCGGGCCTTCGCGACGCAGTTCTTCCTGCAGAACCTCGGGCTGGGTGTCGGTGGCCTCATCGGCGGTCACCTCGTCGACACGACCAGGGTCTCCTCCTTCACGCTCCTCTTCGCGATCGAGGCGGCGATGTTCCTGCTGCTGGCCGTCGTGATGTCGACGGTGCGGATGCCGCAGGCACCGCGGATCGCCGGTGCGCCGTCCGCGTCCACCAAGGGCGGCTGGAAGCAGCTGCTCGGCAACCGCGCGATGGTGCAGCTGTCCGTACTGGGCTTCGTGCTGTTCTTCGCCTGCTACGGGCAGTTCGAGTCCGGGCTGAGCGCGTACGGCGTGGAGGCGGCGGGGATATCGACGTCCGCGCTCGGTACGGCGCTGGCCGCGAACACGCTGATGATCGTGGTCGCCCAGTTCGCCGTGCTGAGGTTCGTCGAGCGCCGGCGGCGGTCCCGGGTGATCGCGGGCGTCGGTCTGATCTGGGCCGTGGCCTGGGTCGTGGCGGGGTACGCGGGGCTGGGGCACGGCAGCCAGGAGATGGCGACGGCCGCCTTCGTCTCGACGTACGCGCTGTTCGGGCTGGGTGAGGCGATGCTGTCGCCGACGGTCGCCCCGCTGGTGGCCGACCTCGCCCCGACGGGCCTGGCCGGGCAGTACAACTCGGCGTTCGCCCTGGTGAAGCAGCTGGCCCTGGCGGTCGGCCCGGCGGTGGGCGGCCCGCTGGCCGCCTCGCTCCCGGCGCCGTACGTGGTGACCTTCCTGCTGTTCTCACTGGGGATCAGCGTGCTGGCGATACGGCTGGGCAAGCGGCTGACCGAGGTGCAGGACCGGCCTTGGCTCGCGTCGAGGAGCGTGGTCGTGGCGCGGGGCGGTGCGACCGCGGAGTCCGTGAGCGCATAAGAGACCCCGTGGACAGCGCCCCTTGCGGGGCGCTGGGGGTACCCCCGGCCGAAGGCTGGGGGAGGAACTGCGCGAGCAACCCCCACGCACCCGCAGCCGCGCGACAACCACACCCCCCTACCCCTTAGGCAGCACGAACTCGCACCACACCGCTTTCCCGCCCCCGGGTGTCCTCCGCGACCCCCACCCGGACGCGATCGTCGCGACGATGGCGATCCCCCGCCCCGACTCGTCCCCCGGTTCCGCGCGCCGCCGCCGCGGCAGGTGGTCGTCGCCGTCCGTGACCTCGATGATCAGTCGGCGGTCGGTGCGGCGGAGCCGCAGCCGCATGGGCGGGATGCCGTGCTGGAGGGAGTTGGCGACCAGTTCGCTGGTGGCGAGGACACCCAGGTCATGGAGGTCGGCAGGGAAGCGCCAGCTGGTGAGGACGCCGGAGGCGAACGCACGGGCGCGGGGTGCCGCCTCGATGCCGCCGAGGAGTTCCAGCGCGGCGTTGCGGAACAGGTCGCCGTCCGGGCCGGTGCGGGCCGGGTGCTGGAGGACCAGGACGGCGACGTCGTCGTAGTGGTCGGCGGTGACGCCGGCCGAGCGGACCAGGCGGTCGCAGACCACCTGGGGGGTGCCGGTGGCTCCGGCCAGCGCGCGTTCCAGCGCGGCGATGCCCTCGTCCAGGTCCTCGTCGCGGCGCTCCACCAGGCCGTCGGTGTAGAGGACGGCCGTGGAGCCGGGGCCGAGCGGTACCGAGCCGGAGGCGTGGATCCAGCCGCCGGTGCCCAGCGGCGGGCCCGTCGGTTCGTCGGCGCGGAGCACCGTGCCGTTCTCGTCGCGGACCAGGATCGGGAGGTGGCCGGCGGAGGCGTACACCAGCCGGCCCTCGTTCGGGTCGTGGACGGCGTACACGCAGGTGGCGATCTGGTTGGGGTCGATCTCGGCGGCGAGGACGTCGAGGAGCTGCAGGACCTCGTGCGGCGGCAGGTCCAGGCGGGCGTAGGCGCGGACCGCGGTGCGGAGCTGGCCCATGACGGCCGCCGCGCGGACGCCGCGGCCCATCACGTCGCCGATGACCAGGGCCGTACGGCCGCCGCCGAGGGTGATGACGTCGTACCAGTCGCCGCCGACCGCGGCCTCGGTGCCGCCGGGCTGGTAGGTGGCGGCGATGCGCAGGTCGTCCGGTTGTTCGAGTTCCTGGGGGAGCAGGCTGCGCTGGAGGGTCACCGCGGTCTCGCGCTGGCGGCGTTCGCTGGCACGGAGGCGTTCGGCGGCTTCGGCGTGGTCGGTGACGTCGGTGGCGAAGAGGAGGACGCCGCCGTCGCGGTCGCCGTTCTCGGCGACGGGGGTGCAGGTGAACGTGTAGGTGCGGCCGTCGAGGGCCTTGCGGGACTTGAGGGTGCGGGGTTTGCCGCTGCGCAGGACCTGGTCGAGGAGGGGGAGCAGACCGAGTTCGGCGAGTTCGGGGAGTGCCTCGCGGGCGAGGGCGCCCGGGGGCCGTACGCCGAAGGCCGTCGTGTAGGCGTCGTTGACGTAGGCGATGCGGTGGTCGAGGCCGTGGACGAGGGCGACCAGGGCCGGGACGCGGTCGAGGACGTCGCGGGCGGGCAGTTCGTCGACGGCGGGAACGCAGGGCGGGCCGTCGGTCAGCTGTTCGGCGCGGGCAGCGGGCACGGAGCCTTCTCCCCGTCGGTCCGGGGGGACCGTGTGCTCGGTCCGCGCTGCGGCGCGGCGCTGCGTTCCGGGGAGCCGGGCGCTCCAGCGCGTGAAGTTCACGAAACCTTGCCTCGTGTCGTCGTCTCCGGCCGGCTACGGGAGCGGCCGGGGGTCCCGGGGGATGTCCCCGGGGCAGTTCTGGGGAGAAGCCTTGTGCTCGGTCGGGGGGCAGTCTGGCAGGGTGGCCGTCGGCGACGACATTCGTCAGACGCCGGGGCGGGCCGTGGAGTTCCTGAGTTCCGTCAGGACGACCCGTTCGAGTCGTCGGAGGGACTGTGAGGAGGCTTTCCACCGGCCGCGAGTTCGAACTCCGCCCGGGGATGTTCGAGTGATCCGAGCGAGACGATCTCCCGTTTGAAGAGCCCGGAGAGGGTCCATTCGGCGAGCACGCGGGCCTTGCGGTTGACGGTGGGCACCCTGCTCAGGTGGTAGACGCGGTGCATGAACCAGGCAGGGTAGCCCTTCAGCCTGCGCCCGTAGATCTGGGCGACGCCTTTGTGCAGGCCGAGGGAGGCGACGGATCCGACGTACTTGTGGGCGTAGGTGTCGAGGGGTTCGCCGCGCAGGGCGTGGGCGATGTTGTCGCCGAGGACCCTGGCCTGACGGACCGCGTGCTGGGCGTTCGGGGCGGTCTCGGCGCCGGGTTCGGGGGCGGTGACGTCGGGAACGGCGGCGGCGTCGCCCGCGGCCCACGCGTGGTCGACGCCGTCGACGGCCAGCTCGGCGGTGCATTTCAGCCGCCCGCGCGGGGTGAGCGGAAGGTCGGTGGCGGCGAGCACGGGGTGCGGTCTGACGCCGGCCGTCCAGACGAGGGTGCGGGTGGGGAAGCGCTGGCCGTCGCTGAGGACGGCGATCCGGTCGGCGCAGGATTCCAGTCGGGTGTCCAGCAGCACCTGGATGTTGCGGCGGCGCAGTTCGGTGACGGTGTAGCGGCCCATCTCGGGGCCGACCTCGGGGAGGATCCGGTCGGTGGCCTCGACCAGGATCCACTTCATGTCCTCGGGCTGGACGTTGTGGTAGTACCGCGCGGTGTAGCGGGCCATGTCCTCGAGTTCGCCGAGGGCTTCCACGCCCGCGTAGCCGCCGCCGACGAAGACGAAGGTGAGGGCCGCGTCGCGGATCGCGGGGTCGCGGGTGGAGGAGGCGATGTCCATCTGCTCGATGACGTGGTTGCGCAGGCCGATGGCCTCCTCGACGGTCTTGAAGCCGATGCCGTGCTCGGCGAGACCGGGGATGGGCAGGGTGCGCGCGATCGAGCCGGGGGCGAGGACCAGTTCGTCGTACTCCAGAAAAGTGGCGCCTTTTCGCTCCTCGGCGGTGGCGAGGGTGCTGACGGCCGCGGTGCGCTTGGCGTGCTCGACGGAGGTCACCTCGCCGATGACGACGTGGCACCGGTCCAGAACGCGCCGCAGGGGTACGACGACGTGACGAGGGGAAATCGAACCCGCGGCCGCTTCGGGAAGGAACGGCTGGTACGTCATATAGGGATCGGGGGTGACGACAGTGATGTCGACCTCACCGCGGCTGAGCTCCCGCTTCAGTTTCCGTTGCAGCCGCAGGGCCGTGTACATCCCGACGTAGCCGCCGCCGACAACGAGAATGCGCGCACGTTCCTTCACCATCCCATGACGCACCCGTGACTGTTGTTTGTCCACAGCCCCGGCAATTTGTGTGACCGGCGATCGACTGTGCGGGTTGTCGGACGCGTGGTCGAGGCCGGAGGAAAGGGGCCAGGTCAGCGGGGGCGGACGTGGGGGCGTGAAAGCAACTAATCGGGACGTAAACGACCCGTACTCCGATCGGGGGGCGCTCCGTGCGGAACGTCCCCCTTCTGAATTGACAGCCTCTCAACTATGTTCGTGTGTCGACGGGGTGTAGGGGATGTGGTCGAACGGTCCGCGACGGGCGGTCCGGCCGGCCCGTGGTCCATGGTTCGGTCATGGACCGGTTGTCGACCGGTCGTCGGTCGGCGCCAGTTCCGCTCGCTCCGGCTATCAGTGCGGGGAGAGTCTCCGGGGGGAGACGTCATTAACCGGGGGAACACAGATGCACATTCAGGACACACATTGGTCATCGGCCTCCGCTCTCGCGGCGGGTGGCGCAACGGTGAGCGCGGCGGCGGGCAACGGGCGCGGTGACGGGCCGCGTACGGCGCCGCTGCGGGTGGACGCACAGCGCAATCTGGAGCACGTGCTGCGTGCGGCGCGCGAGGTCTTCGGCGAGCTGGGGTACGGCGCGCCCATGGAGGACGTGGCGCGGCGGGCGCGGGTCGGGGTCGGCACGGTGTACCGGCGCTTCCCGAGCAAGGACGTGCTGGTGCGGCGGATAGCCGAGGAGGAGACCTCCCGGCTGACCGACCAGGCGCGGGCCGCGCTCGGGCAGGAGGACGAGCCGTGGTCGGCACTGTCGCGCTTCCTGCGGACGTCGGTGGCGTCGGGGGCCGGGCGGCTGCTGCCGCCGCAGGTGCTCCGCGTCGGCGTGCCGGAGGAGGTCGGCGGAAGCGGTGCCGGGGCCGAGGAGGCCCGGGTGCCGCAGCAGCGGACGCAGCCGGGGGCCGGGGAGTTGCGGCTGGTCCCGGAGGAACGGGAGCCGGTGGCCGGCGCCGAGGACGACGCGGGCGCGGCCGAGCTGCTGGAGGTCGTCGGGCGGCTGGTGGAGCGGGCGCGGGCGGCGGGCGAGTTGCGGCCCGACGTGTCCGTCTCCGACGTGCTGCTGGTGATCGCCACGGCGGCGCCGTCGCTGCCGGACGCGGCACAGCAGGCGGCGGCCTCGTCGCGGTTGCTGGACATCCTGCTGGAGGGGTTGCGTTCGCGCCCCTGATGGTGGGCTGTGTCTGGTCGCGCCCGCGGGGCGGTAGCCGATATGCGGCTACCGCCCCGCGCCCCTGAGGGCGCGCCCCCCTTACGGGTGATTGTCGGATCGGCGTGTTGACAAGTGCGCTCGGACGAGTGGTAGGTCTGGCCCTTCAGGTCCTGAACAAAAGCCAATGTGGCAGTCTGACTCGGTGATTCGGTCGGATTGGGCAGGTATCGGGGGCATCCGCGATGAGCGTTGACGGGTGGGACGGGTCGTCCGTCGGTGACGAGACGGCCTTGCCGCAGGTGCCCAGCCAGGGCGGGCGGGCCCAGGTGCCGCCCGTCGGCGAAGCCCCGGAGGGGAACGTTCCGGCACAGCGGGAAGGGAGTGTGCTGCCGCCGCCCCGGGAGCTGCCGCCCGCCGACAGCCAGTTGATCGAGCGGATGCGGGCCGGCGACGACTCGGCGTACGAGGAGCTGTACCGGCGGCACGCGGACGCGGTGCGGCGCTACGCGCGGACGTGCTGCCGGGACGGGCACACCGCCGACGACCTGACCGCCGAGGTGTTCGCCCGCATGCTGCAGGCGGTGCGCGGCGGGGCCGGGCCCGAGTACGCCGTGCGCGCCTATCTGCTCACCTCGGTGCGGCGGGTCGCCGCGCAGTGGATCAAGTCGGCCCGGCGCGAGCAACTGGTCGACGACTTCGCGCTGTTCGCGGCGCAGGCCTCGCGCGGCTCCGAGGTGTCCGACGACACTGCGTCCATTGGCTCCTTCGGAGCGGGCCTGGACCTCGGCGCCGACGTGCTCGCGATGCACGAGGCCGAGCAGTCGATGGCGATGCAGGCGTTCCGCTCGCTGCCGGAGCGCTGGCAGGCCGTGCTGTGGCACACCGAGGTCGAGGACGAGTCGCCGAGCGAGGTGGCCACCCTCTTCGGGCTGGACGCCAACGGCACCCGGGTCCTCGCCAGCCGGGCCCGCGAGGGGCTGAAGCAGGCCTACCTCCAGGCCCATGTGAGCGCCTCCCTCATCGACGACGAGGAGTGCGCCCGCTACGCCGACCAGCTCGGCGGCTACGCCCGCCGCAAGCTGCGCATCCGCGCGGAGCGGGGGCTGCGCAAGCACCTGGAGGAGTGCGCCAAGTGCCGGCTGGCCGCCGCCCAGATCGAAGAGGTCGCCGCCGGTATCCCGGCCGTCGTACCGGTCGCGGTCATCGGCTGGTTCGGGGTCGCCGGATACGCCAAGGCGCTCGGGATCGTCGCCGGTGGTGCCGGAGTGGGGGCCGCGGGCGCGGCCGCCGCGGCGAGCGGTTCGTCCGGCGGGGCGGGCGGCGGCGCGGGCGGTGCCGCCGCCTCGGAGGGGCTGGGGGCGCCGGTGAAGGCCGGGATCGCCGCCGGAGTGGTGGCGGCGGCGGTCGCCGCGGTGGCCCTCGCCCTGGTGAACGACAGCCACCCGGCCAAGAAGGTCGCCGAGCCCGCCCCGTCCGCACCGGTCGTCCAGCCCGAGACCCCCGCTCCCTCGCCTTCGCAGAAGAAGCCGCGACCGGAGCCGGTCGTGCTCGCCCCCGCGCCGGCCCCGACACCCACCCCGACACCGACGCCAAGACCGAGGCACACGCCGAGCCCGAAGCCGACGCCCACTCCCAGTCCGACCCGCACGCCGTCCCCGAAGCCGACTCCCACCCCGACCCCGACCCCGACCCCGCCGCCGGCCCCGGTCGTCTACGAGTGGAGCGAGCTGGGCTTCGACGTCACCGGTGACGGCACCCGGCCCGAGATGCGGCTCGGGGAGAGCAGCTGGGTCTGGCAGCGGTACGGCGTGACGGTCGCCGACAAGGAGTACGCGCACGGCGTCACCGTGCACGGCCGGTCCTCCGTCACCATCGACCTCAACCGGCAGTGCACCGCCTACGACGCGCTGGCCGGCGTGGACGACATGACGCTCGGCCTCGGCAAGGTCACCTTCGCCGTCTACGCGGACGGGGTGCGGCTGTGGCGGTCCGGGGTGGTCGAGGGCGGACAGGCCGCCGTACCCGTCCATGTGAACCTCGACGGGCGCAGGACCGTGCGCCTGGAGGTCGAACCGCTGGGCCCCTTCGACACGGTGGCGCTCGCCGACTGGGCCGAGTCGAAGTTCACCTGCCGGTAGCCGTACCGCCCGTACCACCCGTGCCGCTGGGAGCCGCCGTCCTGCTCAGTTCGCGCAGGACGTCCTCGGTGGCGAAGGTGGCACCGCGCGAGCGCTCGGCCGTGTACCGCCGCGCGGTCAGCACCGTGCGGGCGGCCCGGTCGACCTCCTCGGCACGGCCGTGCTCCGGCTCGGGACGGGCGCTGCCGTCCCGCCATCGGTCGGCGGCCGCGAACAGCCGTACCGCGCCCGCCAGATCGCCGAGCCGGGCCAGCAGGTCGGCGCCGATGTCGACCAGCGCCGCCGTGATCGTCTCCGCGCATTGGTACTGCACCGCCTCGCGCAGCGCCCCGGCCACGATCGGCAGGGCCCGCGCGGGGCCCTGCTCCATCGCCGTGAGCAGGGCCTCGACGGCGTGGAAGGCCGCCATGAACTGCGGCGGCGCGGGGCCGCCCACCGTCGCCGCGCGGGCGGTCTCGTAGCAGGCGCGCGCCCGGGCCAGGTCGCCGTTGTGCAGGGCGATGTGCGCCCGCAGCACGGCCACGTACGCCTTCGTCTCCGCCACCCCGTACCGGTCGGAGGCCTCGGCGGCCCGGTCCAGGGCGGCTTCGGCGCCCGCCCGGTCGCCGGAGCGGAAGGCGATCTCGGCGAGCCGGGCGAGCAGGAAGGGGCTCTCCGCGTACGCCCCCACCTCGTGGGCGAGGCGCAGTGCCTCCTCGTACTCGCCCGCCGCCTCCGCGAACCTGCCGCGTGCCATGTCCGCCTCGCCGGCCGCGCTGCAGACCTGGGCGCGCATCCAGCGGTCCCCCACCCGGCGGCTGAGGATCCGCAGCTCGGCCAGGTCCTCGTCGACGCCCCGCAGATTGCCGGGTGAGTCGACCAGGACATGGGTGCGGTACATCAGGGTGACGCCGACCTCCCAGTCGCCGCCGTGCGTCCGGCAGTTGGCGACGACGGAGGACAGGTCGGGGCCGACGTTCACCGGGTTGCCCAGGTACCAGGCGGTGAGCGGCCAGATGAGGCCCGGCAGCCGGGCGGCCCGGGGGCCGCCCGGTTCGAAGGAGGCCCGGACGAGCGTGATGTACTCCGGGGCCCGCTCGTCCGTCACCAGTTCCGGGGAGCCGCCGGACTCGGATGTCAGGAACAGGTCGAACAGCCTCAGGTCCATACGCGGCTCGTACAACGGATGCCCGGCCTCGGCCCGTGGCGCGGCCAGCAGGGCGCCCACCAGGTCCGCCGCCTCGGCGGCCGCGCGCAGCTCGTCCGGGCCGGCGTCCTCGGGCAGGGCGTCCCGGGCCGCGCCCAGGCGCAGCACCGCGCGTATCCAGCCCGTCGCCTCCTGGCGGTAGTTGCGCAGCCACCAGAACCAGCCGACGGCGAGGACGATCCGGCCCGCCCCCGCCTCGTCGCCCACGTCCAGCGCACGGGCCAGGGCCGCGCGGATGTTGTCCAGGTCGGTCTCCAGGCGGCGGATCCACGGGAGCTGCTCCGCCGACCGCAGCTTCGGCTCCGCCTCCCCCACCAGCGCGCACACCCACGCGTGGTGCCGCCGCTCGGCCGCGGCGCGCAGCCCGGGCACCTCGGCGGCCCGCTCCACGGCGTACTCGTGGATGGTCTCCAGCATGCGGTAGCGCATATCGCCGGTGCCGTCCGGGGCGGCGACGATCAGGGACTTGTCGACGAGCGCTCCGACGAGGTCGGCGGCCGGGCCGGTGCACACGGCCTCCGCCGCCGCGAGATCCCAGCCGCCGGCGAAGACGGAGACCTCGCGCAGGACCGTCCGCTCCCGCTCGTCGAGCAGGTCCCAGGACCAGTCGACGACCGCGCGCAGGGTCTGCTGGCGGGGCAGGACCGTACGGCTGCCGGCGGTGAGCAGCCGGAAGCGGTCGTCGAGCCGGTCGGCGATCTGCCGGGGTGTCAGCAGCCGCAGCCGGGCCGCCGCGAGCTCGATGGCGAGCGGCAGTCCGTCCAGGCGGCGGCAGATCTCGTCGACCGCCGCCCGGTCGCCGAGCGCGGCGCCGGGGCGGACGGCGGCGGCACGCTCCTCGAAGAGCCGGTGCGCCTGCTCCGGGTCGAGGGGCTCGACCGGACGCACCGACTCGCCGGGGACGCCGAGGGGTTCACGGCTGGTGGCGAGGATCGTGAGCCCCGGGCAGTGGGTCAGCAGCGTCTCGGCGAGGGCGGCCGCCGCTTCGATGACATGTTCGCAGTTGTCAAGGATCAGGAGCTGGCTGCGCGGGGCGCAGTGCTCGACGAGCAGGGCCGTGGGATCTGCCTGCGGGATCGCCAGCTCGTTGGTCAGGAGCACGGTCTCGCGCAGACCGAGGGCGCTGACCACCGCGCCGGGCACCGCCTCCGGGCGGTCGAGCGGGGCGAGCTCGACGAGCCATGCCTGTGGGCGGCCGGCGGCGGCCTCCTCGGCGAGACGGGTCTTTCCGGAGCCGCCCGGTCCGGTGAGGGTGACCAGGCGGGCCCTGTGCAATTCGGAACGAACGGCCTTGAGTTCGGGTTCCCGGCCCACGAAAGAGGTAAGGCGTGGACGGAGGTTGCCGGTGCGGGGCGGCGGGGCGCCGAGCGGGGGCGGTTCCTGCTTGAGCAACGACGCGTGCAGCGCCTGGAGTTCCGGGCCGGGGTCGGTGCCGAGGCCTTCGGCCAGGGTGCGGCGGGCGGTCTCGTACGCGGCGAGGGCGTCCGCCGGGCGGCCGGTGTCACGCAGGGCGCGGATGAGGAGGGCGTGCAGCGGTTCGTCGTACGGGTGGACGGCGGTCAGCCCGGTCAGTTCCGGTACGGCGTCGGAGGCGCGGCCGAGGCGGAGGGCCGCGTCGGCCCTGGCGCGGGTGGCTTCCAGCCGGAGCGCCTGCGGGCGGGCGGCGGCCGCGGCGCGGTCGGGGAGGTCGGCGAAGGCGGGGCCGCGCCACAGGGCGAGGGCCTCGGTGAGCAGGCGGTGGGCCGTCGCCGGGTCGCCGGCGGCGAGGGCGGCCGTGCCGTCGCCCACCCGCCGGCCGAAGACATGCAGGTCGATGTCGTCCTCGCTCGCCGCCAGGCGGTAGCCGCCGGGGCCGGAGGCGATGGAGTCCTTGCCGAGGGCGCGGCGGAGCCGGCCGACGAGGGCCTGGAGGGCGGCCGGGGCGTCCTGGGGCGGGTGGTCCGTCCAGATCTCCCCGATGAGGGTCTCGGGGGTGAGGGTGCGGGTGGGGTGCAGGGCGAGGACGGTGAGCAGCGCGCGGAGGCGGGGGCCGCCGACGGGTATGGGAGTGCCCTGGTCGTCGATGGCCTGGGTCACGCCCAGGATTCGGTACCGCACCGGGTCATTGTCGCCGGGGCGGGGAGTGGGGGCACGGGGGTTTCGGTGGCGGGGTCGAACGGTTGCCCGGGGTGAGGGCTGGGGCGGGGGGTTTCGCTTACCGGCGCTGGCAGGGTGCCTCCCCCAGCCTTCGGCCGGGGGGACCCCCAGCGCCCACCCGTGCCGCCCTGCGGCACGCCTGCCCGCGGCTGAGTGGCGAGCCACATGACTGGCGCCCGGCTGAGAAACCCAGGGGCGCGGGGAACTGCGCGATCAGCCCCCACCCGCCCGCAGCCGAACGACTGCCGCACCCACCCCAGTCGCCCTCGGCCACCCCCGGAGGGTCACGCCCCCGACGCCAGCGCGCCCCGCATCGGCCGGATCCCCGCAGGGACCGCACGCGCGCGTGCCGGTGTTCCCGTCCAGCAGGTGCCGCGGCGGGAGAGGAGCCGGCGCAGCCACAGTTCGAGGGAGACCAGGTCGGCCAGGCCGTCCAGCGGCAGGGGCTCGCCCGCCGCCGCCGCGCGGAGCGCCTTGCGGACCACGCGTGCCTCCACCAGGCCCGCCTGGGCCAGCAACGGCGTGGAGAAGAGGGCGATCAGGTCGTCGGCGGCCACCCGCAGCCCCGTGCGGGTGGCCGCCGCGGAGGAGGCATGGGAGGGGGCGCCCCAGCCCGGCGGGAGGTCGGTGACACCGGCGCCCTCCAGGACCGTACGGAGGATGGCCGCGCGGGCCCCCGGCTGGACGCGCAGCGCTTCGGGGAGGTCGCGGCAGGCGCGGACCACCTGGTTGTCGAGGAAGGGCGCGTGCAGGCGCTGGGAGCGGATCTCGGCGGCCTGTTCCAGGACGCGGATGTCGGCGGCGTGCCGGGCCAGCACGGCACGCGCGCGGTAGTCTCCGGGGCGCTGTCCGGGGCCGACGCCGGAGCGGTTCGCCGCCCCCTGGAGCAGAACCGATACTTCTGCCAGGGCCTCGCCGGTCAGCCAGCGGGCGGCAGGGCCCGGTCTCGCCCAGGAGAGCGCCGCGAGGGACGCGCCCACGGCGCCTCCGGGGTCGTCGAAGCGGCGCCGCAGCAGGCGCTCGGCGAGGGACTCGACGCCCGCGCGGTACGGCGTGCGCGCCAGGCGCCGCGCCGCGCCGTACACGCGCGCGGGGACCAGCACGGAGCCGTCGGCCTTGGCGAGCGCGGCGACCGGGCGGACGAGGTGGCGGCGCTTGCGGTCCATCAGCAGGTCGGCGAGGCGCGCGGGGTGCGCGTCCAGGACCTGGCGGGCGCCGTAGCCGGTGAAGTGGTCGGCGCTGCCGGCGGCGAGCCGGGCGCGGTGCCTGGCCGCGTGGACGAGGGACGGGCCCGGTTCGTCGGTCAGGGGGCCGTCGAGGTCGGCGTAGGGGAGCATGTCCTCGCCGCCGGTCACCACCACGTGGTGCAGGCGCGGGTTGGCCGCCAGCGTTCCCGCACGCTGGAGTTCCGCCTCGCGGCCGCCCACGGCGAGGTCGTTGAAGGTGACGGCCAGCAGCCGCTCTCCCGCGCCCGTGCCGTGGCCCAGGACCGTGCCCGGCATGCCCGGCAGGCCGGCGGCGAGCAGCGCGAGGGTGCCCGACGCCGGGCCGCCGGAGAGGTCGGCGCCGATGCCGGGGACCGGCATTCCGCGCGCCGCGCGCCGCTCGGCGGGACCCATTCCGGGCACCGGACCGGGATCGATGTCCGGGACGTGCCGGGGCGCCGACAGCCGCGCGCGTACCGCCTCTACGAGCGCGTCCCGTACGGCGTCCACCGCGCGGTCCGGGTCGGCGGAGGGTGCCGCGACCGCGAGCGAGGCGACCTGCTCGTACCCGGCGACCTCGCGCGCCCCGGTGCGCAGGATCAGCGCATGCCCCGGCGGAATGCGCCGCACGCCCTCGTACGGGGTGGAGTCGTGCACCGCGGCCGGCACGTCGGGGGCGGCCAGGAGCGCGGCCAGGTGACCGTAGTCGAGGTTGGCCTCGATGAGGTCGGCGAGCGGCAGCGCGGCCGTGGCGTAGGCCGTACCGCCTGCCCAGGGGCTGTAGAAGACCGGGCGGGCGCCCGCGAGGTCGCCGCAGACGGTGACCCGGCGGCCGACCTGGACGACGGCGGTGTAGCTGCCGGACCAGGCGGTCAGATGGCGGAGTGCGCCCCCGCGCGCCGTGAAGAGGCCGAGGCGCAGCTCCTCGTCGGTGGCGCCGCAGGTGCCGAGGACGGCGATGCGGTTCTGCGCGTCGGCCTTGATGACCCGGACCTCGTCGGGGCGCCAGTCGCCGACCGCCCAGAGCGGATCGGGGTCGCCCCACAGCAGCTGGGAGCCGACGGGGTGGACGGTCTCGCCGTCGTGGCCCATGGCGCCGGCGGAGCCGATCGTGGCGGCACCGGAGGCGGTGCTGCTCCATCCCACCAACCACCGCATCGACGCCTCCACAGGCTGTGGACAACCATGCACGGTACGAACCGGGTCCCCATGCTGCCATGAAGGACGCGCTCCGGAGGGATGGTGGGGCCGCCTTTGATCCCTGGAAGATTTCGGGGAGTTGCCGCAGGACCGGCCCACGCGCGCGTGCCGCGGAAGGGCCGAGGAGGATCCGCGAAGGGGCCGCGGCGGAAGCCGACTGCCGTACGGCGCCCGGCAACTGCGACGCGAATGCGCCCCCTGTACGCTCCCCCAGGACGCCCTTCGCGCCCTCAATTCCCGTGGTAGGAGCGTTGATCGCCCGCAAAAGGTGGGGTCGATTTTCGGCCAAATCGGCGAAGCCTGGACGGCCTTGCGCACGCTCCGTACATGCTTTGCGCATCGCCCGCGCGTGTGTTTGAACGCGCACAGTCCGGGAGGCGGGCATCGCCTCCCGGACCGGTCCGCCACCCGCGGGGATGTAGGTGGCGGTGTCCCCCAGCCCACTGGATCCAGTACAGCGGGCCGACCCACGCACCATCATGGAACCGCTCCCCCGATGGCCGGAGAAGAGCGCACGGACGGGCGCACGGCCACACGGCGGGGGCACGTCGCGACGTGCCGTGCACGGTGCGTATATGGGCCGCACTCGCGTACGGACCACAATCCCGCCATCCGGAACAATGCCCCTTAACGCTTGGGATGCGGCGAACTACGCTGGGTTTACGAATGCCGCGTGGTTATGCCAGCGCGGCAGCCGTCTGTGTCGAGGGGTGGCGCATGTCCAGGGAGCAACGCGGGCCGAACGAAAAGCTCGGCGCCGTTCTCGCCCTCGCGGGAATCAGCAACGCAGGACTCGCGCGACGCGTCAACGATCTTGGCGCTCAACGCGGGTTGACTCTTCGCTACGACAAGACGTCGGTGGCGCGCTGGGTGTCGAAGGGCATGGTGCCGCAGGGCGCCGCGCCCCACCTCATCGCGGCCGCGATCGGCCAGAAGCTGGGCCGCCCGGTGCCGCTCCACGAGATCGGCCTGGCGGACGCGGACCCCGCGCCCGAAGTGGGCCTCGCCTTCCCCAGAGACGTCGGACAGGCGGTGCGGTCGGCGACGGAGCTGTACCGTCTCGACCTCGCCGGCCGCCGGGCCGGTACCGGCGGCATCTGGCAGTCCCTGGCCGGATCGTTCGCAGTAAGCGCATACGCAACGCCCGCCTCGCGCTGGCTGATAACCCCCGCCGACAGCTCGGTCGCACGCGAGGCCAACAGCGCCGAGGGTGCGGGCGCGGCGCTCAAAGTCGGCCACAGCGATGTGCAGAAGCTGCGGGAGGCCGCCGAGGACGCCAGGCGCTGGGACTCCAAGTACGGGGGCGGCGACTGGCGTTCGTCGATGGTGCCGGAGTGCTTACGGGTGGAGGCGGCACCGCTGCTGCTCGGCGCGTACTCCGACGAGGTCGGGCGGGCGCTGTTCGGCGCGAGCGCCGAACTGACCCGGCTGGCCGGCTGGATGGCCTTCGACACCGGGCAGCAGGAGGCCGCGCAGCGGTACTACATCCAGGCGCTGCGGCTCGCCCGCGCGGCGGCCGACGTGCCGCTCGGCGGGTACGTGCTGGCATCGATGTCCCTGCAGGCGACGTACCGCGGGTTCGGCGACGAGGGCGTCGATCTCGCGCAGGCCGCCGTGGAACGCAACCGGGGGCTGGCCACCGCCCGCACCATGAGCTTCTTCCGGCTGGTCGAGGCACGGGCCCACGCGCGTGCGGGCGACGCACAGGCGGCGGGGGCCGCGCTGAAGGCCGCGGAGGGGTGGCTGGAGCGGGCGCGCGAGGGGGACAACGATCCCTCCTGGCTCGGCTTCTACGGCTACGACCGGTTCGCCGCCGACGCCGCGGAGTGCTACCGCGATCTCAAGGCGCCCCGGCAGGTGCGGCGATTCACCGAGCAGGCGCTGTCGAAGCCGACGGAGGAGTTCGTGCGGTCGCACGGGCTGCGGCTGGTCGTCTCGGCCGTCGCGGAGCTGGAGTCGGGGAACCTCGACGCGGCCTGCGAGCAGGGCGTGCGGGCCGTGGAGGTGGCCGGGCGGATATCGTCCGCGCGGACGACGGAGTACGTGAAGGATCTGCTGCACCGGCTGGAGCCGTACGGGGACGAGCCGAGGGTGGTGGAGCTGCGGGAGCGGGCTCGGCCGTTGCTGATGGCGCCGGCGTGAGGGTCGCCCGGTCGTCTGCCGGGTTGCTGTGACATTGCGGGTGCTGGTGTGTGGGGGCTGGTCGCGCAGTTCCCCGCGCCCCTAAAGGGGCGCTTCACAACCGTGCGTTTGAAAGTGATGTCAGTGGCGCAGTGCACTATCGAGCGTGGGAGGTGGTGCAGGTGCGGGCCGGGATTGCTTACGACTGTGACGTGCTCGTCGTCGGGGGTGGGATCGTCGGGCTGTCCACGGCGTACGCGATCAGTCGTGCCGCGCCCGGGACCCGGGTCACCGTGCTGGAGAAGGAGGCCGGGCCGGCCCGGCACCAGACCGGGCGGAACAGCGGGGTCATCCACAGCGGGATCTACTACCGCCCGGGGTCGCTGAAGGCGCGGTACGCCGTCAAGGGCGCCGCCGAGATGGTCAAGTTCTGTGCGGAGTACGGCATCGCGCACGCTGTCACCGGCAAGCTGATCGTCGCCACCGAGCGGGCGGAGCTGCCCCGGCTGCACGCGCTCGTGCAGCGCGGCCGGGAGAACGGGATACCGGTGCGGGAGCTGGGGGGCGCCCAGATCGGGGAGTACGAGCCCGAGGTGCGGGGGCTCGCCGCCATACACGTGGGGACCACCGGGGTCTGCGACTTCGTGGGGGTCGCGCGGCAGCTCGGCGCGGCCTCGGGCGCGGAGCTCCGCTACGGCGCCCGGGTCGAGCGGATCGACCGGCGGCCGGAACTCGGGGTCGCCGTCCGGACGGCCGGCGGCGACGTCGTCCGGGGCCGGGTGCTGGTCAACTGCGCGGGGCTGCACTGCGACGAGGTCGCACGGCTGACCGGCGACGACCCGGAGATGCGGATCGTGCCGTTCCGCGGGGAGTACTACGAGCTGGCGCGGCCGGAGCTGGTCCGCGGGCTGGTGTACCCGGTGCCGGACCCGGCGTTCCCGTTCCTCGGCGTGCATCTCACGCGCGGGATCGACGGAGGCGTCCACATCGGGCCGAACGCGGTGCCGGCGCTGGCCCGCGAGGGCTACGGGTGGGGGGTGGTACGGCCGCGGGAGGTGGCCGGCACGCTGGCCTGGCCGGGCTCCTGGACACTGGCGCGGCGGCACTGGCGGTACGGCGGCGGGGAGCTGCGCCGGTCGGTGTCGAAGCGCGCGTTCGCGACGGCCGTACGACGGCTGCTGCCCGCCGTGGACGACGGGGACCTGATGCGGGCCGCGGCCGGGGTGCGGGCGCAGGCCGTGCTGCGGGACGGGACGCTCGTCGACGACTTCCTGATCAAGGAGGGGGCCCGGGCGGTCCATGTGCTGAACGCGCCCTCGCCCGCGGCGACGGCCTCGCTGCCGATCGGGCGGGAGGTGGCGCGGCGGGCGCTGGAGATGCTGGGTTCGGTGTGAGCCCGCCCAGGAGGCCTTCCGGGGCGCGGCGGGGGCCGTAAAATCGACTTCACTGTGTCTGACTCGCTCAATGCCCCCGAAACCCCTCAGCCCGCCGAGACCGTCCCCGGCGCCGGCTCCCACCACACGCCCGGTGTGTCCGTCCGGCACACCCGGGCCAAGGGGGAGCCGCGCTTTCCCGACGGCCCGCAGGCCGATCCGGCCGGGTCGCACTTCGAGCGGCGGATCCGCAGCTTCCAGCCGCGCCGCAGCCGGGTGACCGCCGGGCAGGCCGACGCGCTGCAGCGGCTGTGGCCCAAGTGGGGGCTGGACATCGACGGGCAGCGGGTCATCGACCTCGCCGAGCTGTTCGGGAACGCCAACCCGGTGGTGCTGGAGATCGGGTTCGGGATGGGCGAGGCGACCGCGCAGATGGCCGCCGAGGACCCGGGCACCGACATCCTCGCCGTGGACGTGCACACGCCCGGGCAGGGCAACCTGCTCAACCTCGCCGACCAGCAGGGGCTGTCGAACGTCCGGGTCGGCAACGGCGACGCGATCATCCTGCTGCGGGAGATGCTCACCCCCGACTCGCTCGACGGGCTGCGCGTGTACTTCCCCGATCCCTGGCCCAAGAAGCGGCACCACAAGCGGCGGCTGATCCAGCCCGAGTTCCTCGACCTGGCCGCGACCCGGCTCAGGCCCGGGGCGGTCGTGCATTGCGCGACGGACTGGGAGCCGTACGCCGAGCAGATGCTCGACGTGCTCACCGCGCACCCGGAGTTCGAGAACACACAGGCCGAGGGCGGTTTCGCGCCACGTCCCGGGCACCGGCCGCTGACCCGTTTCGAGGGTCAGGGACTGGACAAGGGACATGTGGTGAACGATCTGCTCTTCCGTCGCGTACAGCATCGGGTGCGGCAGAGCGAGCAGCACCGACTGGAGTCACCTCGTTAGGGTCGATGCCGTGGCCAGCTACCCGCCGCCGTACCCGTCGTATCCGACGTATCCGCCACGTCCGCCGTATCCGCCGGACCCCGCCGGGGACGGCCTGCGGCATCCCCGCTGGTGGCAGCGGCGCTGGGTGCGGTACGGGGCGCTGAGCACGCTGCTCGCGCTCTCCGGGCTGGTGATCCTCGCGCTGGTGCGGGAGCAGACGGGCACGGAGGGTTTCCTCGTCGGGCTGGGGCTCGCCGTACTGCCCGTGCCGCTGCTCATAGCCGCGTTCCGGTGGCTCGACCGGGTCCAGCCGGGGCCCTGGCGGAACGTGCTGTTCGCCTTCGCCTGGGGGGCCTGCGCGGCCGCGCTCATAGCCATCGTCGCCAACAGCTTCGCCACCCGCTGGATAGCGACGGCCACCGCGGATCCGAGCAGCGCGGACACGCTCGGCGCGACGGTGATAGCGCCGATCGTCGAGGAGTCGGCCAAGGCCGCCGCCGTGCTGCTGGTCTTCCTCTTCCGCAGACGGGACTTCACCGGGATCGTCGACGGGGTGGTGATCGCCGGGGTCACCGCCACCGGGTTCGCGTTCACCGAGAACATCCTCTACCTCGGTACGGCCTTCGGGACCGACCAGCTGACCGGTGGCACCGGGATCGCCTCCGTCACCGCCGCGACCTTCTTCGTGCGCATCGTCATGTCACCCTTCGCGCACCCCCTGTTCACCGTCTTCACCGGCATCGGCTTCGGCCTCGCCGCGCTCTCCACGGACCGGCAGCGGACGCGGCGCGCGCTGGTGCCGGTCGCCGGGCTGCTGTGCGCGATGAGCATGCACGCGTTCTGGAACGGGTCCTCGACGTTCGGGCAGTTCGGGTTCTTCGCCGTGTACGGCATGTTCATGGTGCCGATGTTCGGGCTGCTGACCTGGCTGGCCGTCTGGACCCGGCAGCGGGAGCTGCGGACCGTGCGCGAGGAGCTGCCGGCGTATGTGTACGCGGGGTGGCTGGGCGCGGCCGAGCCGTTCGTCCTGGGGTCGATGCGGGCGCGGCAGATGGCCCGGGAGTACGCCGCGTACCACTTCGGCAAGCCGACGGGGCGGGCGGTCGCCGAGTACGAGGCGTACGCGACGACCCTGGCGCTGCTGCGGCGCCGGGGGCAACGGGGGCGGGCCGGGGCCGACTTCGTGGTCCGCGAGCGGGAGCTGCTGGCCGAGCTGTGGAACCGGCGGGAGCTGGTCCGCCCGGCCCTGGACTACGCGGCCCGGACGGCCGCACCGAGCGGATGGCCGGGGTACGCCGGCCTTCCGGCGCCGGCCTACGGGGGGCCGGGGTGGTACGGGACGGCGGTCCCGTACCCCTCGTACAACCCGTACCGGACGTAGTACGGCCGGTACGGCCGGTGGGCACCGCCGGAATCCGCCGTCGCGGCTGGGCGCCGCTGCGGCGGAAGAGAATCACCGGCGGAGCATGAGCGGGCGGGCCGAGGCGCCCGTCAGGTCACGGTGCCCGTGAGGCCGCCGTCAGGCCGAGGCCGCCGTCAGCCTGGTGACCTCCTCGTCCGTGAGGTGCAGGTCCGCCACGCCCAGCAGGGCGGGGAGCTGGTCCAGGGTGCGGGCCGAGGCGATGGGGGCCGCGACGGTGGGCTGGGCCGCCAGCCAGGCGAGGGCGACGGTGGGGACGGGGGCCGAGTGGGTCTCGGCGATCTCGTCCAGGGCGGCGAGGACCCGCCGGCCGCGCTCGGACTCCAGGTACTGGGCGGCGCGGCCCGCGCGGGCGCTGTCGACCGTCGTGCCGGGACGGTACTTGCCGGTGAGGAAGCCGGCGGCCAGGGAGAAGTACGGGACCGCGGCGAGGCCGGTGCGCGAGGCCAGGTCCTGGAGGGGGCCCTCGTAGGTGTCGCGGGAGACCAGGTTGTAGTGGGGCTGGAGGGCGACGTACCGGGCGAGGCCCTCGCGGTCGGAGAGGTCCAGGGACTCCTGGAGGCGCTCCGGCGTGATGTTGGACGCGGCGATGTGCCGGACCTTGCCCGCCCGCACCAGCTCGTCGAGCGCGCCGATGATCTCCTCGACCGGGATCTCCGGCTTGTCGAAGTGCGTGTAGTAGAGGTCGATGTGGTCGGTGCCGAGACGGCGCAGGGAGGCGTCGGCGGCGGCCTTGATGTTGGCGGCGGACAGGCCGGGGTACTCGGGGTGCTGGCTGACCTTCGTCGCGATGACGATGTCGTCGCGGTTGCCGCGCGCCGTGACCCACTTGCCGATGATCGTCTCGGACTCGCCGCCCTGGTTGCCCTCGATCCAGGCCGTGTAGGAGTCGGCGGTGTCCACGAAGTTGCCGCCGGCGGCCGCGTAGGCGTCCAGGACGGCGAAGGAGGCGGCCTCGTCGGCGGTCCAGCCGAAGACGTTGCCACCGAGGGAGAGCGGGAAGACCTCGAGGTCGGAGGAGCCGAGTTTGCGAAGAGCAGTCATGCTCTGTATCAACGCGGGCCGCCCCGGCAGGCCATCCCGGCGCAGTACGAAGGTTTCGTAAACAGGCGCACGGGCGTCCCGCCGGAAACACCGGACCGGCGGCCCGGACGCCGGGGGGTTGTCGTCGGGGCCGCCGGGGATCCCGGGGGTCGGATCGTGGCTCGTCGCGGGTCGGGGGTGACCCGTTACGGGTTGAGGCCCTTGCCGCGCAGCCAGGTCATGGGGTCGATGCCGGTGGCCTGGCCGCCGGGGTGGACCTCCAGGTGGAGGTGCGGGCCGGTGACGTTGCCGGTGGCGCCCACGCGGCCGATGACATCGCCGGTGGCGACCTTCTGGCCGACGGAGACGCTGATCGACGACTGGTGGCAGAACCACAGCTCGGTGCCGTCGTCCAGGGTCAGGATCGTGCGGTAGCCGTAGGAACCGGCCCAGCCCGCCTCGGTGACCGTGCCGCCGTGGACGGCCTTGATGAGCGTGCCGGTGGGCGCGGCGAAGTCGAGCCCGGTGTGGTAGCCGGAGGACCACATGGAGCCGGCCTGGCCGAAGGTGCCGGTGATCGTGTACGAGACGACCGGCAGCGTGTACTGCTTGGCCAGCGCGGCGAGGCGCTCCTTCTCGGCCTTCGCCTTGGCGTCGGCCTCGGCCTGCTCCTTGGCGTCGGCGGCCTTGGCGGCCGCCGCCTTCACCGCCTTGGCCTCCGCGGCGTAGACCGCCTTGTCGGCGGCGGCCACGGCCTTGGCGCTGGCCTTGGTGTCGAGCTGGTTCTGCTGCTGCTCGGCCTGGGCGATGATCCGGCTGCGCAGCGCCTCGCCGGCGTCGGACGAGGAGGAGTCCGCGTCGGTGGCGGTCGTCGTGGTGGTGACGCTGCTGAGCGCGGTCTGGGTGGCCTGGTGGCCGCCGCCCTCGCCGAGCAGGGAGTCGACGGACGACGGCAGGTCGGGCAGCGAGATGGAGACCGGCGGCTTGCCGGTGTTGGCGCTGGCCATGCCGCCCGCGCCGACGGCGGCGATGACACCGACGCCGAGCACCGTGGAGCTGCGGGCGAGTCCGCCGCCCTTCTGCTTGGCGACGCGGTGCCGGCCGCGTGCCTGGGCGAGGGAATCCTCGGTGGGGTTCCACTCCTCCCAGGGGCCCTCGTCGGTGCGGTAGCTGCCGTAGCCGAAGGTGTCGGGTTGACGCTGGCTGGGCACGAACGGGGCTGTCGGAGCAGGCCGGTTGGACGCCACGCGGGCGCACTCCTTTCCTTCCGTCGCCTACCGGGTTAGCTGACGGGTTCGGAGCGGGAAGGTCTCCTACGCGCGTATACCGACCGATTCCTACCGGCGGCAGCCGTGCGATTCACCCCAAGGTGGTGGTTCCCCGGTTCCCTTGCGGGATTCGGCGCGTGCGCGCGGAGCCGTCGCGGGTGACGGCTGGGACGACCGCGCTGCGTTATCGAACGTTAATAGACCCAGCTGTCAGATTCCAAGCTGTTCTCCTTGATCATTAAGCTTTCAAAGCATGGACTTACCAGCCACGACAGGTCAAAAACGGTCGAGTTGACCAGGCCTCCTGCTCAACACAGGAGTCACACACGTTTTGATGGTGACTCAGACGTTATGCGGAGGGCGGTCGTCCGGCCACCCTCCGTCACGTGCGCCACCCTTGCCGCCGAGCTCAGGGCCGTCGTACGGCGAGCAGCGCCATGTCGTCCGTCATGCCGCCGCCGGTGTGCCGGCGCACCTCGGCCGCGAGCCGGGCCAGCAGGGCGCCGGGGGCGGCGAAGGTACGGCCGGCCAGCCGCCGTTCGGGGTCGTAGAACCGGCCGTGCGCGTCCCGCGCCTCGGAGAGGCCGTCGGTGTACAGCAACAGGGTCGCTCCGCCGGGGAACGCGTGCTCGGCGGCCCGGTCGGGCCACGCCCCCAACGCGCCCATCCCCAGCGGCAGCGCGGCCTCCGGCGCCCGCACCGCGGACACCCGCCCGTCGCCGTACAGCAGCAGGGGCGGCGGATGCCCGCGGTTGACGATCCGGACCGTGCCGTCACCATTGCCATTGCCATTGCCATTGCCATTGCCATTGCCATCGCCGCTGCCGCTGCCGCTGCCGCTGCCGTCGCCGTCTCCGCCGCCGTGCGGGAGTTCGGCGAGTACGGCGGTGGCGAACCCCTCGTCGGCCTCGACCCCGCCGCGCCGCACACCCTCGCGCACCAGCGCCCGCTCCAGCCGCCCGGCAACGGCCTCCAGCGTGGCCTCCTGCTCGGCGGCCTCCCGGAAGGCGCCGATGACCACGGCGACGGCGGCGACCGCGCCCATGCCCTTGCCTCGGACGTCCCCGACCACCAGCCGGACGCCGTACGGGGTGTCCTGGACGGCGTACAGGTCGCCGCCGATGAAGGCGCCCTCCTGGGCGGCCTCGTAACGGGCCGCGATCTCGAAGCCGCCGATCCGCTCGGCGGGCTCGGGCAGCACGGCCCGCTGGGCGGCCTCGGCGATCTCGTGGGCGGAGGCGAGACGCTGGTCGCCGATGCGGACGATCCGGTTGATGCCGACGGCGAGGACGGCGACGGTGGCCACGGTCAGGATCTCGGTCAGGGCGTCGGCGTCGGGGCGGAAACCGAAGCGCGCGTGCACGGCGTAGGTGGCGAGGAGCGCGGCGACGCCCGTGAGGACGGTGGTGCGCAGGGAGGAGAGGGGGGCGGCGATCAGCGGGGCGGCCGTGAAGAACGGGGCGGCGGTGAAGACCGCCGGGGTGAGAAGGTCGTAGCAGACACCGGCGGCGATCAGCAGGGCGGGCAGGAAGCGGGCCAGGCTGCGGGCGACTGCCGACCCGCCCTCCGGCACCTCTCCAGGGCCCACGGTACGACTCCCCATATGTCCCCTGTGTCCAATGTGTGTCCGTCCAGGTTCGCGGGCGTGCGCGGGTCGGGGCGAGCGGTGTGGGCCGGGCGGATGAGTACGGACGGATATGGCGGCGGTACGGCAGCAGTACGCCCCGGGTACGACTCAGGGCCGGAATCCAAGATCTTGGATTCCGGCCCTGAGTCATCAGTAGCGGGGACAGGATTTGAACCTGCGACCTCTGGGTTATGAGCCCAGCGAGCTACCGAGCTGCTCCACCCCGCGTCGGTGAAACCAGCATACGCCATCAGAAGCACGTGAGTCACACGGGTTAATACCGGTGGGGTCCGCGGGCCCCCGGTTCACACCTCCGCTCAGCCCAGCAGATGCCCGTTGGGCGCCTTCGCCGCGCTCTCGTACTCCGGGAGCACCAGCACCCGCACCCCCGCCTCCCGCAGCATCCCCGTCCCGTCGGCCGCGGTCACGAACGTGTCCGGCTCGCGCCACGCGGTCAGCACCCGCCGTACCCCGGCCCGGAGGATCAGCTCGGCGCAGGGGTGCGGGCGGGAGGCGCGGTGGGTGCAGGGTTCGAGGCTGGTGTAGACGGTGGCCGCGGGGAGGCGGGGGTCGGCCGGGGGGATCTTGGCCAGGGCCGCCTCCTCGGCGTGCACCACCGGGTCGCCGGCCTCCCGGGAGTGGCCACGGGCCAGTTCCGTGCCGTCGGCCGCGACGACCACCGCGCCGACGCTGAACGCGGTCCGGGACGGCGGGCACTCGGCCGCCAGCTCGCAGGCGAGCCGCAGCCACGCCCGGTCCGCGGCGGACACCGCCGCGCCCGCGCCGGGGGCGGTGGGCTCGTAGCGCATGAGGACGACGTCCTCGATCCGGCGGGTCTCGACCAGCCGCAGCCGCCCGCCCTGGTACCCGCCCGGGCCGAACAGCCGGGGCGCCTTCGGGTCGCCGACGAAGAGCGGGGCGAGGACCAGCTGGAGTTCGTCGGCCAGGCCCTGCTGGAGGAGCTGGGTGTGGACGGTGCCGCCGCCCTCGACCATGAGGCGCCGTACGCCCCGTACGTCGTGCAGGTGCTCCAGGAGCGAGGGCCAGTCGAGGTCGGCGCCGAGGGGGACCACGTCGGCGGCGATCCCGAGGGCGCGGGCCCGCCGCGCGCCCTCGTCCGTCGTGTACACGATCTTCTCGCCGCCGGTGTGCCAGAACCGCGCGTCCGGGTCGAGGTCGCCGGTCGCGGTGACCGTGACCTTGAGGGGGTACTCGGACCGGCCGGCGGCGGTCCGGGCCGCGCGCCGCTCCGGGGAGTTGACCAGGAGCCGCGGGTTGTCCGCGCGGATGGTGCCGGCGCCGATCAGGATGGCGTCGACGGAGGCCCGTACCTCGTCGACGCGGTCGAAGTCGGCCGGGGAGGAGAGCAGCAGTCGGTCGGGGCCGGTGTCGTCGAGGTAGCCGTCGAGGGAGACGGCGGCGGACAGCAGGACGTGGGGGTACGGCATCGGACGCGCTCACTCTCGGCGGCGGGCTGTGAACTGGACGCTTGGTTAAAGTTTGAAACAAACCTACACTGGGTGTATGACGACTCGCTGGCTCACCTCGAAGGAGCAGCGCGCCTGGCGCGCGTACATCGCGGCGACGCACCTCCTGGAGGACGCGATCGACCGGCAGCTCCAGCAGGACGCCGGCATGCCGCATCTGTACTACTCGATCCTGGCCAACCTCTCCGAGGCACCGGAGCGCAAACTGCGCATGACCGACCTCGCCGAGAAGTCGAAGATCACCCGGAGCCGGCTGACGTACGCCGTGACGCGGCTGGAGAAGGACGGGCTGATCCGGCGCGAGGACTGCCAGTGGGACAAGCGGAGCAGCTTCGCCCTGCTGACCGACGCGGGCATGGCGGTCCTGGAGCGCACGGCGCCGGGGCATGTGGAGACGGTGCGGGCGGCGGTCTTCGACCATCTCTCCGAGGAGCAGGTGGACCAGCTGGAGGAGATCAGCGCGGTGATCGTACGGGCGCTGGAGGGGGCCGAGACCCCGCGGCCGACGTCGGACGAGGTGCCCTGGCGGCGGCGGTCGTCACCCTGTTCCGGTTCGTGAACCCGGAATTCGCGAAACCGTACGGAAATCTGTTGCTTCAAATTTAAAGCATGGGGTAGGGTTCCAGCCGTGGATCTGCTTCAAATCTGAAGCAGGAATCCGCGACGTCCCGTACCGGGACAGCCGTCCTGCACCCGGACACTGGAGAACCCGATGACCGACCACCCCGCCGCCACCCAGCGCGCCCGCGTCCGGGTCCCGCTGCGCTTCAACGACGGCTACGGCGTCGACGCCGAGCTCGTCACCTTCCACGGCCTGGCCGACGGCCAGGAGCATGTCGCCATCGTCCTCGGCGACCCCGCCCCCGGCACCCTCCCGCTGGTCCGCCTGCACTCCGAGTGCCTGACCGGCGACGTCTTCGGCTCCGCCCGCTGCGACTGCGGACCCCAGCTGCGCGAGGCCGTCGAGCGCATCGCCGAGCGCGGTGGCGTCCTGCTCTACCTGCGCCAGGAGGGCCGCGGCATCGGCCTCTACAACAAGCTCGACGCCTACGCCCTCCAGGACCAGGGCCTGGACACCTACGAGGCGAACGCCGCCCTCGGCCTGCCCGAGGACGCCCGCGACTACACCGCCGCCGCCCAGATGCTGTCGGCCCTCGGCATCGACGAGCTCGACCTGCTCTCCAACAACCCGGACAAGGCCGAGCAGTTGCGCGGCCTCGGGATCACCGTCCGCGACCGCGTCCCGACCGGCGTCTTCAGCACCGCCCACAACGTCCGCTACCTGCGCGCGAAGGTCCTGCACACCCAGCACACGCTCCCGCTGGGCGAGTTGACGGAGCTCAACGCGGGCTGAGCCCCGCCACGGCCCGGCCGGATGTGCTAGCAACGAAGGCACACGCACCCCCGGTGAAGGAGCCTTGGTGGACGACCAGCTGGCACGCGTTCTCGACGACCTCCACCGCGAGGGACGGTCCCACGACGGCCCGCTGGCCGACCGGCTGCGGCGCCTGCGCAACATGACCCCGGACGCCGCCCGGCTGATCGCGACCCTGATCCGCGCCCGGCGCGCCACGTCCGTCCTGGAGATCGGCACCTCCAACGGCTACTCGGCGATCTGGTGCGCCGACGCGGTCCGCGACACCGGCGGCCGGCTGACCACCGTGGAGATCGACGGGGCCCGGGTCACCGCGGCGCTGGCCAACCTGGAGCGCGCCGGCGTCCGGGAGCACGTCGACGTCGTCCACGGCGACGGCGCCGAGGTCCTCGCCGGCACCCCCGACACCTCCGTCGACCTGGTCGTCCTCGACGCCGAGCGACCGGCCTACGTCGACTACTGGCCGCAGCTGCGCCGCATCCTGAAGCCGTACGGCATCGTGGCCGTCGACAACGCCGTCAGCCACCGGGAGCAGGTGGCCGCCTTCCGCGAACTCCTCACCGACGAGCAGGAGTTCGCCGTGGACCTGCACCAGATCGGCGACGGCGTACTGACCGCGATCCGGCTGCGCTGAGCGCCCGGCCACGGCCTCCGGCGACCGGAGCGGGAGAGTCACATACGGAACCAGCGCGTCACCCGGTTGCGCCGGTTCGCGTCGTCCAGTTGGTCCGCGTACTCGTCCATGCCGTCCTCCCGCAGGATGGCGGCGGTGCCCTGCACCTCCCAGGCCCGGGAGCGACGGACGACCGCCTGGACGAGCGCGCCGGCCACCTCGTCGAGGCGGGCACCGCCCAGTGCGGCCAGCACATCGGGCAACCAGTCCTCCAGCGGCACCCGTTCGGCGGCGGAGGTGATCACCCAGTCGAGATCCGCCTCCTTCCCCTGGTCGTGCAGGGCCCCGAGCAGCTCCGCCAGCTGGTACGGCTCCAGGGCCTGGGCCGCCTTCCACAGCACTGCCTTGGCCCGCTCCACGTCCGATCCGTCGAAGGGGCGCGCCAGTCCGTCCCGCAGGACCCGCCCGACCTCCGGATCGTTCACCTCGGTGCGGCGCCGCTGCGAGGAGCGCTGCACGCGCACCGCGTCCCCGCGCGACAGCCCCACCCTGCGCAACCGGGCCAGTACGTACGGCAGGTCGGCCCGGGAGCCGAGCCCGGCGAGCACGTACTCGTCATGGGCCGGCGCGGACCCCTCCAGCACCCGGTAGATCGCCACGACCCGGTCCGCCTCGGAGTACGCCAGCAACGTCCGCAGCTCATCGGGGACATGCTCGCTGTGGCGTTCGTCCTCCAGCAGATGGGCGAGCAGTTGGGACGCGTCACCGCGGTGACCGGCCAGCGCGTCGCCCAGCACCCAGACCACCGCACGGTCGCCGGCACCGGCGGCCAGGCCCCGCAGCGCCACGATCAGGGCCAGCAGCGCGGAGAGCCGCAGGGCGTTCAGTCCCTCGGTGACGGCGGCGCGCAGCGAACGGTCCGCGGCGCTCTCGTCCGGCGCCTCGGCCGCCCGCACGGTGACTCGGACGAGGGTGCGGAAACCGACCTTCGCCACCGAATCCGTGAGGTACTCGTGTTCTTCGTGCGAGAGGAGGCCCGGCAGCGCCCACAGGGTCTCCTCCAGGAGCGGTTCGGAACGCTCGCCGAGCAGGTCGAGCAGCCGGTCCGCTTCCGCGAACCGCCCGCCGCGCCAGTAGTGCAGGAGCACCGGCGCCACCTCCCCGCCCTCGGCGGAGGCCGCGATGTGCGCGTGCAGGGTGTCGACGTCGACCTCGCCGGCCAGGGCGGGAAGCACCCCGAGCAGCTCCCCTTCGGGGCCGTTCAGGACGTCGGCGAGCATCCGGTCGGCGTCCTCCCGCGCACCGTGCGCGCGCAGTTCGGCGACGAAGACGACGCGCTCCGCGGCGGGACGGCCGGCGGCGCGCTCCAGGAGCCGGTCCACTGCCTCGTGCCCGAGCTCGCGCAACGCGGCGATGAGGGCGGCGGCCTGCGCGGGCCCCGCGTCGGCGACGTCGGTGAGCAGGCGCATGGCGTCCAGGGGGCGGCCGAACCGGCGCAGCGCCGTCATGAAGGAGACGGTGTCGTCGGCACCGCGGGGGCGCGCGTTCGCCCACTGCACCACCGTGACGAGGGCGTCGGGCCGGGTCCGGCGGATCCGCTCCATGATCCCCAGCACCGTCCCGGCGGAGGCCGTGCCCAGCAGGTCACGAGCCGCGTCGTCCGCCCAGTCGAGACCGGCCGAGCGCAGGGCGAGCGCCCAGCCGACCCGTTCCTCCGGCTCGGCGGCGAGCAGCGCCCGGAGCAGTTCCTCCGCCTGCCGCTGTGCCCCGTTCTCCTTCATGGAGAGCAGCAACCGGGCGGTCTCCTCCCGTGACCGGGAGGCGGCGAGGGCCTCGGGCAGCGCCAGGTACAGCGCGTACGCGGATTCGGCGGAGTCCCGTTCCAGCAGGGCGTCGGCGACGCGGACGTACTCCGGGTCGGGATGTCCGGCGACCAGCAGGCGCAGTCCGGCCATGGCCTCCTCGCCGAGCCCCTGCTGATGGAGCGCCACCACCAGGTCGGCCGAGCCCTCGGGACCGCTCGTCGCGAGGGCGGGCCGCACCAGGCGCTCCGTCACCGCCAGACCGAGGTCGCGCAGGCTGCGGGCGGCCGCCGCGACGGCCGTCGGACCGGTGCGCGCCAGTGCCGCGAAGATCATGTCGGCCACCTGGCCGAGGCCGAGCTGTTCGAGCACGTGCAGACATTCCGTGACCTGGGCGGCCGACCGCGCGGCGACGGCCTCGCAGGCGAGCTGCGTCTCCCGGCGCAGCCCGGCCGCGTGCAGGTCGCTCAGCAGCGCCGCCGCCTCCTGTTCGGGCCAGCGGGTGGCGACGGCGGTGAGCACGCCGTCGGCCTCGGCGCGGCGCTCCGTCCTCGCCATACCGGTCAGCTGCTCGATGAGACCCGGCACCGTCTCGTCCAGCAGGGCCTCGTACCCGGCGGGCACGGCGGTGTCGAGCGGTACCGGGGTCCGGGGGCGCCGCCGTTCGCCCAGGTGGGCCCGGTTGCGGATGAAGGTGATGCGGGCACCGGCGTTGCGGGCGCGCTGCTGGGGCAGCGGGCCGCCGCCGGCCCGCAGGGCGCGGTCCACCGACCGGTAGATCGTGTCCATGTCGAGGAGGTCGCCGGTGTCGGGGTGGCCCTGGTCGAGCACCTTCACGAGTTCGCCGGTGAACAGCGTGTACTCGGCGCCCACCGGTGCCATCGAGGTCCGGTTCTCCGCGGAGGACGTCATGAGGAAGGTGCCGTCCACCTCCGCGAAGTCGGCGACACCCACGTCCGGACCCATGAAGCCCTTGAGGGCACGGCCGCTGAAGCAGGTGTCGAGGATGACCACCTTGTGCAGGGCCGTGCAGTACCGGAGGATCACCGATCTGACCCGGTCGTAGGACAGGGCCCGGAACAGGTGCTCGCTGGTGGTGTCCGGCAACGCCAGTTGCAGTCCGTCGGGCTGCTCGGGCAGGCCGTGGCCGGCGAAGTACAGCAGGAAACCGTCCTGCGCCTGCGAGGCCGCCGCGTGCACCGCCTCCAGCACCTCGCGGTCGGACGTCGGGTCCAGCAGGACCGTGCAGTTCTCCGCCGGGAGTCCCCACAGATCGGGGTCGCACAGCAGCTCGGCCATGCGCCGTACGTTGTTGGCGACGGCGGGGAGCGGTTCCAGGTGCTGGTAGCCCTGGACGCCGACGATGACCGCCCGGGAGGCGGACGGCTCAGGCTGGGTCATCGGTGCGCGCCCCTGCCTCGGCGGAGGTCGCCGGCGTGGGCGCCGGTGCCGGCTCGCGCAGCGCCGCGAGGATCCGCTCCAGCGCCTCCGGGCTGTCGTCCGTCACGGTCAGCGTGCCGCCCGGCAGGGTCACGGTGAGGCGGGGCGGCGCCGGGCGGGTGGAGCGCCAGGACGCGTAGGCGACCGCCAGGTTGAGGGCGGCGATGCCCTGGCCGACCACGACCTCGATGACGTCCAGCGACCCCATCGTTCCCGTCGGACCCGTCGTCCCGGCGGACTCGCGGGGGATCCGGCGGATCGCGGCCGTACGGCGCAGATCCGAGTCCCCGACGAGCCAGTCGTGGAGTTCGCCGACGATCAGATGTCCGTCCTCGTGATCCGGACCGGTGATTGTGGCACGCATACGACCCCCCATGGCCCCCTGCAACGATTCGCAGCCGCGAGTGTAGGGCGACGGTCACTCTCCGACACCCCGAACGCACGAATCGTCGCCGGACCGTCCCGCCCCGGGCCGGTGGGTCAGGAGAGCCAGTCGGTGTAGTGGGTGGGGGCGAGGTGGGCGTCCGGGTCGGTGAGGACGTCGCCCTTGACGGCGGCGAACATGCCGGCGGTGGGGTCGGTGACGACGGTGCGGGGGTCGCCCTTGTGGGACAGGGTGATCCGGCCCAGTTCGTCCAGGGAGAAGATCTCGGGGCCGGCGACGTTGCGGATGCCGTTCAGCGGGGCGCCCGCGGCGACCTCCGCCACCGCGGCGGCCACGTCCGCGGAGGCGATCGGCTGGATCGGCGTGGCGGGCAGCCGGACGGTGTCGCCCTCGGCGGTCCAGGACAGGACGGCCTCCATGAAGTCCATGAACTGGGTGGCCCGGACGATCGAGTAGGGGATCCGACCGGCCTCCAGGAGATGCTCCTGGACCACCTTGGCCTGGTAGTAGGCCAGCTCCGGCACCTGGTCCACGCCGACGATCGAGAGGATGACGAAGTGGCCGACGCCGCCCTTGCGGGCCGCGGCCAGCAGATTCTCCATCGAGGTCTGGAAGAAGGCCGGGGAGGCTTCGTCGAAGGTCGGGGAGTTCGTCAGGTTGACGACGACGTCGGCTCCGGCCACCGCCTCGTCCAGCCCCTGGCCGCTGAGGACGTCGGCTCCGGTGGACTTCGAGTGGGGTACCGCCTCGTGCCCGGCGGCCCGCAGGTCCTTGACGACCTGCGATCCGATCAGCCCGGTACCGCCTATGACCGCGATCTTCATGACGTACCTTTCGTCGCTCTTTTTCCGCAATATGACATAGAGCGAGCTAGGTGGGCAGGGCAAGAAACGGCAGGGCGGTGTCAGTGGCCGTCGACGAACGTGACCGTCTCGCCGAGCGGCGCCCGGGTCGTGCGGGGTGCGCGTTCCGTGACGTCCTCGAAGCCGATCGACATGCCGCAGAAGAGGACGAGCCCCTCGGGGGGCGAGACGATCTCCGCGACGGTCCGGTGGAACTTCGCCCACGCCATCTGCGGGCAGCTGTGCAGCCCTTCGGCGCGCAGCAGCAGCATGGCGGTCTGCAGAAACATGCCCAGGTCGGACCACTGGGGCCGCCCCATGTCCCGGTCGACGTAGCAGAACAGGGCGGCCGGCGCGCCGAAGCAGTCCCAGTTCCCGGCGGCGGCCCGCTGGCGCGCCTCCAGGTCCTCGCGCGCGATGCCGAGCGCGCCGTAGCGCTGCTCACCGAAGGCCGAGCGGCGCTCGCGGTACGGCGACTTCAGCACGGGCGGGTACTGCTCGTACTCCGGCTCGTCCCAGGGGTCGCCCACGGCCAGGCGCTCACCGGCCCGCTTCTTGAGCTCGGCCAGGGGTGCGCCGGTCAGCACGTACACGTGCCAGGGCTGGATGTTCGATCCCGAGGGCGCCCAGGCCGCGGCGGACAGCACCCGCTCCAGGGTCTCCCTCGGGACGGGCCGGTCGGTGAACGCGCGCACCGCCCGCCGGCTCGCTACCGCCTCGTAGACGTCCATGAGTGCCGACCTCCGTCCGCCCCCCTTAGTCACACCCAAGATGGTATCACTCGATACCATCTCGGGTAAGACGGGTCAGCAGCTCCGTCAGCTTCTCGGGTTCGCCGGGCTCCAGCTCCGCGACCAGACGTTCGGCGAGCGGCTCCGCCGCCACATGGACCGCGTCGAAGAGCTCCCGCCCCTCAGGGGTGATCTCCACCGCCCGCGCCCGCCGGTCCCCCGGAACCGCCCTGCGCACGGCCAGCCCCTTGCGCTCCAGGTCGTCCACGACCCGCATGATCCCCGCCTTGTCCGACCCCGTCGCCGCCGCCAGGTCCCGCTGCACCGTGGCCCCGTGGTCGACCAGCTCGATCAGCACCGCGAAGTGCCGCAGCTCCACACCGAACGGCCGCAGCGCCTCCCCCATCACCGCGGCCGCGTGCCAGTGCGCCCGGCGCAGCAGCAGGCCGAGGGCGAACGGCGAGACATCCCCGGGGCGGTGGGCCGCACGCGGGGCGGAGGCGGAAGCTGGGGTCGGGGCGGAGGGGGAGGCGGAAGCGGGCGCGGCGGGCGGGTGCGGAACATCGGTGGCCATGGAGCCAGATTACTTCGCTCGATACAGTATCGAATGAAACCAAATGTCGGCGGTTACACGGACGTGGTGGAGCGGCTCGCCATCAGATGGTCGACGAGGGCCAGCAGCACATCGCGGCCGTCCGACCGGTCCCGGGCGTCGCAGAGCACCAGCGGCACCTGGGGGTCCAGGGCGAGCGCGCCGCGGATCTCCTCCGCGGTCCGGTCCCGGACACCGTGGAAGCAGTTGACGCCGACGACGAAGGGGATGCCACGGCTCTCGAAGAAGTCGATCGAGGCGAAGCTCACCTCCAGCCGCCGGGTGTCGACCAGGACCACCGCGCCCAGCGCCCCGTTGACCAGGTCGTTCCACATGAACCAGAAGCGCTCCTGGCCAGGGGTGCCGAACAGGTACACCACGAGGTCGCCGCTGATGGTGATCCGCCCGAAGTCCAGCGCGACGGTGGTCGTCACCTTGCTGGTCAGGCCCTCCAGGTCGTCCACGCCGTCGCTGGCCCGGGTCAGGTACTCCTCGGTGTGCAGCGGGGCGACCTCGCTCACCGCGCCGACCAGGGTCGTCTTCCCGACGCCGAACCCGCCGGCGACCAGGATCTTGACCGCCAGGGGGGCGGTGCCGGGCACGTGCTCAGAGCTTGCGTAGTCCATTTCTCACCGCCTCAAGGATGGTCATGTCAGAAACGTCGCCCGGCTGGGCGAGCGGCCGCGGCGCACGGGCCCACATCTGGCCGGAGTCGACCAGATCACCGATGAGGATCTTGGTCAGTGACACCGGGAGACCCAGTTCGGCCGCGACTTCCACCACCGCTCTGGAGTCGCGGCACAGCGCGAGGATCGTGCGGTGCTCCGGCTGCATCCCGCGCACCGCGAGCGCGGCCTGCGCGGTGCCCTCGGGGACCGTCGTCACCAGGGTGATCAGGGTCAGATCCGCCCGCTCGGGGGCGGTGCGCCCGCTGGTGATCGTGTAGGGACGGACCAGTTGCTCGTCGGCGTCATCGTCGTCGAACCCCTCGGTCCAGTGCCTCATCCGGCTCTCCCGGTGTCGTCCGACGGCGGTGTACGCGCGTCGGTGCCCAGCCGCTGGCCGACCTGCTGGACGAGGGTGTGCATGGCGACGCTCATCAGCTCGGCGTCGACCTCCTGGGAGGCGATCACCGCCAGGTGGGTGCCGCGCCCCGCGGAGATCACGAACAGCCACAGGCCGGCCATCTCGACGATGACCTGGTGGACCGGGCCGCCGCCGAAGAGTTGCCCGGCGCCGCGGGCGAGGCTCTGCTGGCCCGTGGCGATCGCGGCGAGCCGCTCGGCGTCGGAGCGGTCGACGGTCCGCGAACGGCTGATCACCAGGCCGTCGTCGGAGAGCACGATGGCGTGCCGGGTGCCCGTCACCTGGTCGACCAGGCCGTCCAGAAGCCAGTCCAGGTCCACGTCGGTGGCCGTCGTTCGCTGCGTCATCCTCGATCATCCGTCCTGGGAGAGGCAGGCCGGCTGGGAGAGGCGGGCCTTCCACCGTTGCCGTTGCCATCGCCGTTGCCGGCGCCGTCACGGCTGCCGTAGCCGTTGCCGTTGGTGTGACCGTCGCTGTCACCGGTGCCGGCGCCGAAGCCGGCCGCGGCGCCGTCGTCGTCCGAGTCGTCCCCGCCCCGGGCCGGCTGGGACGACTGCCTGGACTGCCTGGACTGCCTGGACTGTCGCTGGAACGCGCCGATCGTGGCCCCCGACCGGCCGGACCGGCCGGGGAGCGTCCAGAGGTCCGGCTCGTCCGGCTCGTCCGGCTCGGCCCGCTCCTCCGGTGCCGCCGGGAGCTGGAGTTCGGGCGCCAGGCTGGCCTGGCGGACCCGCTGGGGCAGCGGCCGCGCCTCGGCCGGCGGGGGCGGGGACGCCTCGTGCTCGTCCGCCGGCCGCGGGCCGGAGGCGGCGGTGACGTTCGCCATCGCGTGTCCCCTGGCGCGGACGGGCAGCTGACCGCCCTCCTGCGGGGCCCGCGAACCGATACCGGCGTCGTGCGGGTGCCGCCGCGGACCGGGCCGGTACGGCGGGGTCTCCGGGGGAACCTCGGCCCACTGGGGCGCCGTACCGGGCCGGTCCACCACCACCTGTTCCGGCAGCAGGACGATCACCCGGGTACCGCCGAAGGCGGACGGCCGCAGCTCCACCCGCAGGCCGAGCCCCGCCGACAGCCGGGCGACCACGTACAGGCCGAGCCGTACGTCGTCGGCCTGGGTCATCACGTCGAGCTGCGGTGGCGTCTCCATCAGGGCGTTGGCGGCGGCGTACTGCTCGGGCTCCATGCCCAGGCCGCGGTCCTCGATCTCGACCGCGATGCCCCGGCTGACCGGCGCGGCCCGCACCTCGACCGGGGTCAGCGGCCTGGAGAAGGCGGCGGCGTTCTCCATCAGCTCCGCCAGGATGTGCACCAGCGGACCCACCGCCCGCTCGGACACCCAGGCCTCGTCCTCCACGTCGATCGAGATCCGCCGGTAGTCCTGCACCTCGCTCTGCGCGGCGCGCAGCACGTCGAGCAGCCGGACCGGCTTGTGCCAGCGGCGCTGCGGCTGGCCGCCGCCGAGGATGACCAGGTTCTCCTCGTAGCGGCGCAGCCGGGCGGTGAGGTGGTCCAGGTCGAACAGGCCCTCCAGCACCTCCGGGTCGTCGTGGGTGCGTTCCAGCTCGTCCAGCTTGCGCAGCTGGAGGCCGATGAGGATCTGGGTACGGCGGGCGATCCGCTGGAGCAGCCGCTCGAAGCCGCGGTGCTGTTCGGCCTGCCGGACGGCGGTGGACACGGCGCTGCGGCTGGCCGCGTTCAGGGCCCGGCCGAGTTCGCCGAGCTCGTCGGGGGTGGGCTCGACCAGCCGGACCTCGCGGTCCACGTCGACGTTCTCGCCGCGCTCCAGCCGGGACACCACGTCGGGCAGCCGCTGCTGGAGCTCCACGGCCTCCTCGCGCAGGGCGTCGATGCGCCGGCGCAGGACGGTGGTGAGGCGCCAGCTGGTGATGATGACCAGGACCACGGCGAGCAGGCCGATGGCGCTGACGATGAGCAGGGTCCGCTGGAGCCGGTCGACGCTGTCGGAGGCGACCTTGTCGAGGTGCGCGACCCGGACCTGGACCAGGTTCAGCAGCCGCGGGTAGCCGGCGTCCACCGAATCGCGCCACTGGGTGTGGATCTGGCCGAGGACCAGCTCGCCCTGCGAGTGGTGCGGGCCGGCGACGATGACCTGCTCCTCCAGGTTCTGCTTGGTCGCCCATGACCTGGCGGCCGTCAGCCCCTCGTACGCGTCGCGTTCGGCGCCGGTGAGGGTGAGGGCGGCCCGCTGGAGCAGGTACTCCTGGGCGCCGACGGCGTCGACGAACACGTCGTACTCGTCGACCTTCAGATGCCCGCTCTGCCAGTCGCGGCCGAGCAGGGCGTCCTCGCGTCCGATCATGTCGATGGCGCCGTAGAGGTCGACGATCGTGTGCGCCAGCAAGGTCACGTCGGCGTTGCTGCTGCGGCCCAGCGCGGTGAAGACGGTGATCAGGGAGTCGACGGTGCCGTTGTAGTAGTCGAACGCCGCCTTCTTGCCGGCCGACCCGCCGTCCACCGCCTTGCGCTGTGCGGGGAGCCGGTCGAGATCGCGCACGGTGTCGGCGAGGGCCGTGCCGAGTCCCTGCTGACCGTGCGAGGTGCTCTCGGACGCCACCCGGCGGAAGCCGGTCACCGCCTTGTCGGTCGCCGCGCGCGCGGCGGCCAGCTTGTCGCGGGTGGCGGTACCGGGGTCGGCCTGCGCCTCCGCCGTGAACCGCCGCTCCTCTCCGAGGGACTGGAAGAGGGCGGCCGACGGCCGGCTCAGGGAGGCGGTCAGATCGCGCTGGGCCTTCTCCGCCTGCCAGCGGGTCGCCAGCTGGTACGTACTCAGACCCCACAGGGGCGCGAGCGCGAGGCTCGGTACCACCACGAGGACGACCAGCACGGTCCGCAGAGGCAGTCGACGGACGCCCCCACCAGGCCCGACCGCCTCTGAGGGCACATCAGCCGACGTCTGTTCAGCCTCGTCCGCTGGCCTGTTCTCGGCGGCCGTACTTCTGGTTCGTCTACCCCCGAACCCGCCCAATCCGGTCACCTTAGTGACACTCCCCCCACCGTTTCGCGCATTCATGAGGAAAAAATCGCCCAAGTCCGGCGACTGGTGGGCCGATAGTAGTCAGATTCAACGGGGCCCGTAAGCCCTTTGCCGCACCCCGCGGATCCGGCCTTCGGGAGTTCATTTCCCCGAGTCCGACCGGCAGTTGGCACCTGCGAAGCGCGCCCCCGGAAACGCGCTCGCCCCCAGCTCGAATACCTCCGAGCTGGGGGCGATGCGGTAGGCCGTGTGGGACTCGAACCCACAACCAATGGATTAAAAGTCCACTGCTCTGCCAATTGAGCTAACGGCCCAGGCGATGTTGCCTCCCCGAGCATAGCCGGACGGAGCCGTGTCGCCGATCGGGTATCGGGGTCACGGCCGCGTCACGCGGCAGAAGTGGGACGGAAGCGGTCCCTAGGGTCAGAGATCCACCAGTTTGGCGGTGTCCTCGTGGTGGGCCGCGCCGGTCGGGCGGAGGAACCAGTGCCGGGCCGAGGCCTGCCACCAGATCGCGGCGAAGCCGAGGACCGCGAGGACGGCGACCGGGGCGTAGTTGAAGGACTTCCAGGTGACCGGGGAGACCTGCGGGAGCATGAAGAGGACGGTGATGATCCCGACCCAGGCCACCGACACCACGCCGATGACGAGCGACCAGCGGCCCAGATGCCACGGCCCCCGCTGGAACGCCGCGCCCTTGCGCACCCGCAGCAGGGTCGGGATCACGTACGCCACGTACAGCCCGATGACCGCGATCGACGTCACGGCGGCGTAGGCCGTGTAGTTGATCAGGTAGGGCAGGCCGAGGGCCAGCGCGGAGAGCGCCGCCAGCCAGACGGCCGCCACGGGGGTGCGGGTACGGGGACTGACCGTACGCCAGACCCGGGAGAAGGGCAGCGCGCCGTCCCGTGAAAAGGCGTAGATCATGCGGCTGTTGGCGGTGACCGAGGCCATTCCACAGAAGAGCTGGGCACCGATCACGACGAGGAGCAGGAGCTTGCCGGTGGTGGCGCCGAGCGCGTCCAGGAGGATCTGGGCCGGGGGCGCGCCGGTCGGGGACTTCAGCTCCTTGTCGTAGGACTGGATGGCGAAGGTGAAGCCGAGGAGCAGGACGAAGCCGGCTATCCAGGAGGTCCAGATCGAGCGGACGATGCCCTTCGGGCCCGCCGTCGAGGCGTCGTGGGTCTCCTCGGTCATGTGGGCGGAGGCGTCGTAGCCGGTGAAGGTGTACTGGGCCATCAGGAGGCCGAGCAGGACGACGTACGGGCCGCTGCTCCAGCCCGTCTCGTTGACGAACTTCGTGAAGACGAAGGACGCCGACTGGTGGTGGTCGGGGACGAAGGTCAGCGCGCCGACGATGACCGCGACGCCCACCACGTGCCACCACACGCTCACGCTGTTCAGGATCGCGACGATGCGGACGCCGAAGGTGTTCAGCAGGCCGTGCAGCAGCAGGATCCCGGCGAACAGGAGAATCGTCCGGCCCGGGGTGACCTCGAAGTCGAACTGCAGGTTCAGGTACGCGCCCAGGAAGGACGCGGCACCGAAGTCGATGCCCGCCGTCACCGCCACCTGTCCCAGCACGTTGAACCAGCCCGTGAACCAGGCCCAGGCCGCGGCCGAGCGGGGCGGGGCCAGGCGGTGGGCCCAGAAGTAGAGGCCCGCGGAGGTGGGATAGGCGGAGCAGATCTCGGCCATCGAGAGACCCACGAAGAGGGTCATGAGCCCCACGGCCACCCAGCCCCAGGTGATCACGGCCGGGCCGCCGGTGATCATGCCGAAGAGGTAGAGGGTGAGGCAGCCGGAGAGGACCGAGATGATCGTGAAGGAGACCGCGTAGTTGGAGAAGGCCGACATACGGCGGGCGAGGACCTGCGTGTAGCCGAGCTGGGCCAGCTGTTCCTCGTCGGAGAGCGCCTTGCCTGTCGCGTGAGCCGCGTCATCTGTCATGCCCCCAGCAATTCCCTCACCGGGGGCGTGACATGCGTCACAACTTGGCTAGAAAAGGCCCTTGTAGCCCTGCCAGCCCGTCCCGATCTTCGCCCGCGCCGCGAACGTCCCCCTGCCCGTCCCGGTCATCCGGTACAGATTCCCCGCCGCGTCCCGCGCGACCAGGTCGCTCTTCCCGTCCCCGGTGATGTCCCCGACCCCGACGACCACGTTGTACGACGACCCCCACCCGCTCGCGATCTTCACCCGCCCGCCGAACCCGCCCTTCCCGGTGCCGTAGTACCGGTACAGGTTGTTCGCCTTGTCCTGCGCGACCAGGTCCGCGACGCCGTCCCCGTTCAGGTCACCGGCGCCGACCACCTTCTTGTACGTCTTCCAGTTGCCGTACAGCTTCACGCGCGCGGAGAGCTTGCCCGCGCTGGTGCCCTTGTAGAGGTAGACCGCGCCGGTGGCGGCGTTGCGGGCGATCAGGTCGGGGCGGCCGTCCTTGGTGAGGTCGCCGGGGGAGGTCAGGACGTCGTACTGGTTCCAGCCGGTGCCCAGCGTCGTGTACGGCACCGTCGACTCCAGGTACCCGTCGCAGCCCGGCCGGTACGCGCGCAGGGTGCCGCTGCTCAGCCTGATCAGCACGTCGTTGCAGTTGTCGCCGTCCAGGTCCCCGGTGGGCACCGCCTTGACGGAGGTGGACCAGCCGCTGCCGACCGTGCCGCCCTCGAACTTCCCGCCCTTGCCCCCGTTGAAGATCAGGTCGCCGTACCGGTCGAGGGTGAGCAGGTCGCCGAGGCCGTCCGAGCGTCCGACGAAGTCGCGGTGGACCGGGCGGCCGTGCAGCAGCCGGACCGTGCCCTGGAAGGACAGCCCGGCACCCGCTCCGTCCGCCGGGGTGACCGACAGCGTCCAGTCGTACGGCGCCCCGGGCAGCAGCTTCGTGCCGGCCACACCGTCCCAGCCGATCTTCAGCGTGCCGCGCGCGGGACCGCCGGTCTCGGTGTCGACGACCTTGCCGGTCGCCTTGTCACGGACGGTCAGCGTCCAGCCCGCGACCGGCTTCGACAGCGGCACCCGGGCGACCGGGTACACGGCCGGATCGGGCTGCCGCGCCTCCACCTCCGCCGCGCGGTCCACCGGGCCCAGCAGGCGCAACGGCTGCTGGGTCACCCCGGACGGCACCAGGTGCACCCGCTCCCCGGCGTCCACGTAGGCCGCGTTCGCGCCGGACTCGTCGACCGTCCAGCGCACGTCCCGCTGGGAGACCCCGGTGTCGGGCAGGTCGCCGATCACCCGGCTCGCCGCCGTGCCGTCGGCGACCGTGGTGAGGACCAGCCGCCCGGCCGCCTTGTCGTGGGTGACGACGTACCCGTCGCCGAGCTTCGCCTCGTCGGCGGGGACCGGCACGGACTTCTTCGCCGTACGGTCGTACACCCCGGCCCTGTCCCCGCAGTTCCAGTACAGCCAGCGGCCCAGCGCCTGGAGTTCGGTGGGCGCGCAGCCGGCGTCGGTGGTGAGGGTCTCGACGGTCTTCCGCTGTGTCAGGTCGTAGGCGGTGACCGTGCCGGGGGTCGCGCCCGCGCTCCACAGCAGGTCGCCGGAGAGGGCGGCGGGGCCGGCCGGGAGGGTGCGGACCGGGGCGCCCTCGTCGCGGACGCGGTAGACGGACTGCCCGGTGGCGGCCGTGTAGAGCACGTACGCGCCGGAGACGTCGGTGATCCGGCCGCCCGCCGCGACGCTGTGCTCCCAGAACACGCCGGGGCCGCCCGCCCTGATCCGGTCGTACTGACCCGACCCCCGCTCCAGCCACACGGCCGATCCGTCCGGCGCGCCGTACAGCTGCGAGCATCCGAGGTCTGTCGCCGGGCAGGAACCCACCAGCGCACTGGACCCGTCGTACGACGAGCGCGGCCCGAACGTCGGTGTCCCGGTCGCGGCGACGGTCCGCGCGTACGTGTCGCGGTAGCCGTTGCTGGGGTCGGCGACGACGAGCGTCCCCTGGTCCAGGGCGAGCCCCTGGATCTTGTACGGCGGTTTCGGCAGCGCCTTCAGCTGGGTGACCGTCGGCTCCCCGGCCGGTCCGGGCTGGATGCGCTGCACCCCCCAGTCGTCGGCAGGCCGGTCGGTGCGGCCCACCGCCAGGGCCCCGCCGTCCGAGGCGGCGGCGATGCCGGTGTTCGCCGCGGACAGCAGCACCTTCGAGGGACCGCCGGCGATCGGCTGGGCGCGCACGGCCGTGCCGCCGGGCTGGGTCAGCAGCCAGTCACCGACGACCGCGAGGCCCTGCGCGGGGATCGTGCCGCCGCCGTCCAGCGTGACCGCGACCGGGGCGGCCGACAGATCGGCGCGGGAGTACACCTGCACCGTGGCGTCGCCGGTGTTGAAGAGGACGACCCGGTCGGCGGTGACCTGCGCGTTCAGGTAGACCTTGGCACCGGGCGGGGTCCAGCCCCGGACCTGCCCGGTGTGCGGGTCGACCATGACCGCCGTGTAGGAGCCGCCGCCCGACCGGCCGGCCTGGAACAGCAGCCCGTCCGCGTCACCGCCCTTGGGCTGGCCGAGGACGTACCCGTCGGGCACCCCGGTCACCGGCACGTCCCGGGTGGAGCCGTCGTCCTGCGGGAACAGCAGGTGCATCTCGCGGGTCGTCGTGCCGTTCTCGTCGGTCACCTGCCGGTAGGCCACCGCCAGGTCGGCGTAGGCGGTGAGCAGGCTCAGCCCCTCGGGGGTCCGGATCGTCCGGGTCGTACCGTCGGCCGCGTTCCACAGGTCGACCCGGCCGTCGGCGTACCGGTAGGCGAGGACGTCACCGCCGGCCGTCGCGTAACTGGTGTATCCCGTCGGGTGGACCACCGGCGTCGAGGTGCCGTCCGAGTACCGCGTCCAGACCAGCCCGGCACCCTCAAGGCTGTGGAACACGCCCTGCGCACCGGCGCCGTCGTGCCCGGCGTAGGTGGACTTTCCGTAGAGCGCGCCGGACGTGTACGTGCCGCGCAGGGTCGCCGGTACGACCGTCTCCTGCGCGGTGTCGGCGACGGCGGCCGGCATGGGCAGCAGCGGGCTCAGTCCGGCCGCCAGTACGGCGGTCGCGGCGACGAGACGCAGGCGTGCGGGAGCACGACGTACCACGAAGAGTCCCTCCCCAGGAACGGTGACGGGTTCGGCACCGCTCACTCCGGCACCCGCGGCCCCCCGGCCTGCTCACCCGTCACACAACTGTGCTCATTTTACAGCTCGTTCACAGAAACTGGGAAACTCTTTGCGATCGGAGACGGCCGGCCGGAAACGCCGAGGCCCCCACCGGCGGGGTGCCGGTGGGGGCCTCGGGGACGGCTCACGGAGCGTCAGCCGTTCATGAGGACGCGTCAGCCGTTGCGCTTCCAGCGCGGCTTGTCGTCACGGCGGCCGAAGGAGCCGGAGCCGGAGGACGAGCCGCGGTGGTCGTCGCGGCGGCCGTACGGACGCTCGTGGCCGGGGCGGTCGTGGCTGCCGCCGCGGAAGGACGGGCGGTCGTCACGACGGTCGCGGTTGAACGGACGGTCGCTGCCCCGGTGACCGGACGGACGGTCGTCGCGGCGGAAGCCGCCACGGTCGCCGCCGTCACGGCGCTCGAAGGAGCGGCCACCGCGGTCGTCACGGTCGCGGTCGAAGGAACGGCCACCGCGGTCGTCGCGGCGCTCGAAGGAACGGCCGCCACGGTCGTCACGACGCTCGTCGCGACGGAAGCCGCCCCGGTCGTCACGACGGTCGTCACGGCGCTCACGGTTGAACGGACGGTCACCGCGGTCGGCGCGGTCGCGGTCGAACGGACGGCGGTCGTCACGACGGTCGTCACGCCGTTCGAAACCGCGCTCGCGGTTTTCCCGGCGCTCGAAGGGGCGGCCGCCCCGGTCGTCACGACGCTCGAAGGAACGGCCGCCACGGTCGTCACGACGCTCGTCGCGACGGAAGCCGCCCCGGTCGTCACGACGGTCGTCACGGCGCTCGAAGGAACGCTCGCGGTTCTCCCGCACCGGCTCCTGCTCCGCCGCCGCCACGGTCTCCTCGACCACCGCGGCCTCGGCCACGGCCTGCGCCTCGGCCACGGCCGTCTCCGGGTCCTCGCCGCGCTCGCGGGCGACCCGGGCGACGAGGCGGTCGGCCTCCTCGCGCAGCTCGGCGGCCCGGCGCTGCGCCCGCTCCAGCTCCTTGGTGAGCTGGGCGACCTCGCGCTCGGCCTGCTGCGCCGCGTTGCCCGCGGACTCGGACTGGACCTCGGTCATCGAACGGGCGCCGGTGATCTCGGCGACCTCGGGCTCGAAGGCCGTACCGGAGTTGATGATGTGACGCCCGGCGTCGACGCCCGCGTCCTCCATGAGGCGGAAGATCTGGCGGCGCTGGTGCGGCAGGGAGAGCGAGACGACCGTGCCGGTGCGGCCGGCCCGGGCGGTGCGGCCGGCGCGGTGCAGGTAGTCCTTGTGGTCGCCGGCCGGGTCCACGTTGAGGACCAGGTCGATGCCGTCGACGTGGATACCGCGGGCGGCGACGTCGGTGGCGACGAGGACGTTGACGTAACCGTCCTTGAAGTCCGCCAGGGTCCGGGTCCGGGCGCCCTGGGTCATGCCGCCGTGCAGCGCGTCGGCCTTCACACCGGAGTCGCGCAGCTGCTCGGCGACGCGGTCGGCGCCCAGCTGGGTGCGGACGAAGATGATGGTGCGGCCCTTGCGGGAGGCGATCGCGGCGGTGACCGGCGCCTTGTCCTTGGGCTTCACGATCAGGATGTGGTGGGACATGGTCGTGACCGCGCCCTGGGCGGCGTCGACCTCGTGCGAGATCGGGTCGACCAGGTAGCGCTTGACCAGCGTGGAGATCTCGTTCTCCATGGTCGCGGAGAAGAGCATGCGCTGGCCGCCGGCCGGGACCTGGTCGAGCAGCTCGGTGACCTCGGGCAGGAAGCCCAGGTCGGACATCTGGTCGGCCTCGTCGAGGACCGCGATCTGCACGTCCTCCAGGGAGCAGGCGCCGCGGTTGATGATGTCGCGCAGGCGGCCCGGGGTGGCGACGAGGATGTCGACGCCGCGCTCCAGGGCGTAGATCTGGTTGCCCATCGACGTACCGCCGCAGACGACCTTCATCTTCAGGCCGACGACGTCGCCGTAGGGCTGGAGGGCGTCCGCGACCTGCATCGCCAGCTCACGGGTGGGGGTGAGGATGACGGCGCGCGGGCGCTTCTTCTCGGTCCGGCCGCCGGCCAGCGTGGCCAGGGTGGGCAGACCGAAGGAGAGGGTCTTGCCGGAGCCGGTGCGGCCACGGCCGAGGATGTCCTTGCCGGCCAGGGCGTCCGGGATGGTCGCGGCCTGGATCGGGAAGGGGGTCGTCACGCCGTTCTGCGCGAGCTTGCGCACGACGCCCTCGGGGAGGCCGAGGTCGGCAAAGGTGGTCTGGGGGGTGGTGTCGGTGGTGTCAGCGGTCTCCTCGGAGACCTCGGTGACCTCGGTCACCAGATCGTCGTCCTGGTTGTTCTCGGACACGACGAACTGATCAGTACTGGACACGGACATGCGAATGCGAAACCTTCCGGAGTCTCTTCGGCACGCGCCCGTCAACTCCGTGATTCGCTCACGACCGCCTCAATGCGGTCCGCCACGGCAAGGGAGAGTACGCGCCACACGGCGCGCTCTGTGGTGGCGCCGGGCAAATGGGATCAAACGATCTACCACCATACGCACCCACCACCCCCGAAGGCAAACCGAGCCCCAACATCGCAGCTCACAGCGGGTTCGCCACGGCCCTACAGACCAGACGCGCGGTCTTACGGAGGGCACAACACACGAACCCGCCCACTTCTTCCGCGCCCCCTGAACGCCCCCTTGAATGCCTCCTACGCCGGTGTCCCCGCCGCCGGCGCCGGCTCCCGTTGCACCAGCTGTGTTCCCGAGCCGTCCTCGTGTGCCGACGAGGACGGCTCGGCCGACGGCGGGTCCGTCACGGGGGGCGGCGGCGTGGGGGAGTCCGGGGGCGGCGTGGGCGATGCCGCCGGCGGTGTGGGTGTCACGGGCGCCCCGGTGGGCCCGGCCGGCGCTCCCGGCGGCGCGCTCTGCCCCGGCTTCACCGGCGCGGCCGGCGCCGCGCTGGATCCCTTCGTCGGCCGCGCGGACTCCGACGACGACTCCCCCGGCTTCCGCTTCCCCGCGTGCCCGCGCTTGCCGTCGGCCACCTCACCGCCGTATCCCGCGCCGCCCTCGCCGGACACCCCGGAGCCGCCGTCGGCCTCGCCACCGCCCCGGTGCCCCGCGGAGTGCGACGGCCTGGCCTTTCCCGCGTCGTCCCCCACGTTCACACAGCCGGCTGCGGCCGCGACCGCCATCAGCGTGGCGGCCAGACGGACGGGTGTGTACAAGGGGCGCACGGCGGCCACCTCCGGGGGCGGAGAAAGAAGTCGTCCTGCCCAACTCCCGCCGCCCGCAAGAGGACACGCCGCCCGCACCACCGGCGTACCGGTGGGTCGGCACCGACTTTGGTCGGCGTGCGCCCCGGCGCCCGCTACCGAAGTAGCGGAACCGCAGACCAAACGCCGACGCGCAGGCGGCGGGACCGCCGGCACCGTCGGTTCCATGACCATGAGCGCAGACAGCACACCCCGGGCCGTGGGCGACTACCTGGGCGCCACCGCCGGCGAACTGGACCGCAAGACGACCCCCGACAGACTGGCCGGCGCCGTCAGCCAGAAGGCGCTCTTCCTGCGGCGCGGCAGGATTGCCCTGCACCGGGACCGGCTGGTGCTCGGCGACTGGGGCGACACCGGGGACCTGGTGCTGAGCCGGGCGGACATCACCTCGGTGGAGGTCAGGTTCACCGACCTGTACGGCCGTCTCATCGGCGGCCTGCTGAACGCGGGCAAGCCGCTGATCCTGGGCACCGTGCCCGCCGGGGAGCTCTACCTCCTCGTCGACCGCAAGGAGTTGATGGAGACCACCACCGACCGCGCCTGGGCCGCCCGCATCCGCTCCTGGCTCGGCGAGTGAGTGCGGGCACCTCCGGGGCCGAGGGCGGCCGCCGAGGTCGAGGGCGGCCGCCGAGATCAAGATCGGCCACCGCACCGATATCAGGGTCGCCCGCGCCCCCGTCCCCGACAATGGCCCTGTGCTGGAGATGACACGCGAAGCGTTCGAGGAACTCGTGAGCCAGGCCCTGGACCGGATCCCTCCGGAACTGACCCGGGTGATGGACAACGTCGCCGTGTTCGTCGAGGACGAACCCCCGGCCGACGACCCCGAGCTGCTGGGCCTCTACGAGGGAACCCCGCTCACGGACCGCGGCGAGTGGTACGCCGGCGTGCTCCCGGACCGCATCTCGATCTACATGGGCCCGACGCTGCGCTACTGCGAGACCCCCGAGGCAGTGGTGCACGAGGTAGCCGTCACCGTGATCCACGAGATCGCCCACCACTTCGGCATCAACGACGACCGCCTGCACGAACTCGGCTGGGGCTGAGCCCGGGCGTCCGCATCGACGGGCCGCGCCGGTCGCATACGAGCCCGCAATCCTGGGCATACGGCACCAATGGCCCGAGCCCGAGCCCACGTCCGCCTCCCCGTCCTGGAACTCGCCCCCGAGCAGCACCGTTCGCCCGCCTGGAGCCGTGCCCTCGGCCTGATGACGGTGGTCCTCGTCGGCGCCTGGCTCGGTCTGCTGATCGTCGGGAACGTCCGCTCCCAGGTCGGCCCGATGGACACGACGATGACCCTGCGTCCGTCCCTCACCGGCGGCACGAAGATAAACGTCTCCCCGCTGGGCGCCCTCTACCTGGACACCCACACCGCGCCGGTCCGCCTCGACGTCAACGTCGACCAGCTCGACCCGGTCCGCTCCCAGGCCCTCGTCGACCACCCCGAGCGGCTCTCCGGCCTCCAGGACGAGGTCGCCCACGACGTCGAGCACGGCACCCTCGACCTGGCCGTGCGCTCCTGCGTGGCCGTCGTCTCCGGCGCCACGGCCCTCGGTCTCGCCGTCTACCGCCGCCCGCGCCGCGCCCTGGCCGCCGGCGGCCTCGCCCTCGCCCTGCTCGCCACGTCCGGCGTGACCGCGTACGCCACCTGGAACCCCAAGTCGGTCCTGGAGCCGAGGTTCTCCGGCCTGCTCTCCTCCGCCCCCGCCCTGGTCGGCAACGCCCGCAGCATCGTCACCGAGTTCGACGTCTACCAGAAGGAGCTGGCCCGCCTGGTGACCAATGTGACGAAGCTCTACGACGTCACCTCCACGCTGCCCGCCTACGCGCCGGACCCGAGCACCCTGCGGGTCCTGCACGTCTCCGACATCCACCTCAACCCGGCGAGCTGGAAGATCATCGCCTCGCTGGTGGAGCAGTACAAGGTGAACGTGATCGTCGACTCCGGCGACACCATGGACCACGGCACGGCGGCCGAGAACGGCTTCCTGGACCCGATCGCCGACCTGGGCGTGCCCTACGTCTGGGTCCGGGGCAACCACGACTCGGCGCTCACCCAGCGCTATCTGCGGCGCATGAAGAACGTGCACGTCCTGGACGACGGCCGGGCCGAGACGATCGCCGGGCTGCGCTTCGCCGGGATCGGCGACCCCCAGTTCACCCCCGACCGCTCGACGGTCCCCGGCGGCGACGCGGCCGAGGAGCAGGCCGGGGACCGCCTCGCCACCGCCCTGCGCGAGCAGCGGGCGGCCGACACCCCGGTGGACGTGGCGATCGTCCACGAGCCGTCGGCGGCCCGGATGACCGACGGCGAGGTGCCCATCGTCCTGGCCGGCCACCTGCACCACGAGCAGACGGAGCTGCTGCCGCACGGCACCCGGCTCCGGGTGGAGGGCTCCACGGGCGGCAGCGGGCTCCGGGCGGTGGAGGGCAAGTACCCGGACCCCATCGAGGCCTCGATCCTCTACTTCGACCGCGACTCCCGCCGCCTCCAGGCCTGGGACGAGATCAAGCTGGGCGGGCTGGGCCAGACGACGGCCGAGGTCAGCCGCCACCTCCCGGAGGAGAACCTGCCGGGAGCCACCCCGTCGCCCTCGGGGTCGTAAACCGTTTTGGCGATACTCCCCGCCATCCCATATGCTTCTCACGTCCCCGACGCGCTGAGGAAGCGCCCAGGCGGGCCGATAGCCCTCATCGTCTAGCGGCCTAGGACGCCGCCCTTTCAAGGCGGTAGCACGGGTTCGAATCCCGTTGGGGGCACGCAAGATCGTGTGCGACACTGTTGCACGCATAGCAATACAAAGCTTGGTCCTGTGGAGCAGTTTGGAGTGCTCGCCACCCTGTCAAGGTGGAGGCCGCGGGTTCAAATCCCGTCAGGACCGCTGGGGTTTCACGTGAAACCTCGTGGCTGGGTAGCTCAGTTGGTACGAGCGATCGCCTGAAAAGCGATAGGTCGCCGGTTCGACCCCGGCCCCAGCCACAACAGACAGCCCCTCCGGGATTCCGGAGGGGCTGTTGCCGTAGGGGCCGACCTGCGCTGTTTTGAGCAAGACCAGAGCGGATCATGGCATTCCTTTGAGATCGCTTTGAGAGCATGACGGCTGCATGTCAACGCTGAGCTGAACCGCCCTGGACCCCAACCGGTCGTAGTTCCAGGCCTGTTCACCCCCATCCGGCGTTCTCGTGACCGCACCGCGAACGCTCCCGGAGACCTCATGCCCAGATCCCGCCCCGCCCTCGGACTGCCCCTCGCCGCGATCGTCGTGGCGGGGGTGATGAGCGGCCTGGGCACCGGGCCGGCGCTGGCGGATCCGGGACCGGACGGGACGCTGTACGTGAACCACGACGTCACGTGCAGCGACAGCGGCACGGGGACACAGAGCCTGCCCTTCTGCACCGTGCAGGCCGCGGCCGACGTGGTGGAGCCGGGGGACACGGTGCTGATCCTGTCGCCGGACGACGACCCGTACTCGGGAGCGGTGACCCTGACGCGGTCCGGGACGAGCGACGCGCCGATCACGTTCACGGGAGCGCAACCCGGTTCGGCCAGTGCACGGGCGGTGCTCGGGTGGCCCGGCTCCGCGCCCTCGCTGACGCTGGACGCGGTCCACGACGTGCGCGTGGAATCACTGTCCTTCATCAACAACGGCGGAAACGGCGTGGCGGTGACGGGGTCCGAGGACGTGACCCTCGACCGGCTGGCGATCAACCACCCGGCCCTGGACGCCCCCGCCACGGGCAGCGCGGTGAGCGTGGACGGCGCCTCGTCGGACGTGACCGTGTCACGGAGTTCGATGGGCCCCTCGTACGCGTACGGCGTGCGGACGGAGCCGGGAGCGGCGCGGGTCACCGTGACGACCAACACGATCTTCACGACGCGGCAGGGCGGCATCGCGATCACGGGAACGTCCGGCGCGGACGTGACGAGCAACACGGTCCTCGCGGCCTGTGCCACCGGAATCTCGCTGGACGGCGCAAGCTCCGGAGCGGTGGAGAACAACATCGCCATCAGCGCGGGGGCGGCCCAGAGCAGCACCTGCCCGGCGCCGACCGCTCCGCTCTACGCGGTGTCGGCCGACTCCACGGGCCAGGTCACCGCCGACTACAACGTGGCGGCGAAGGACGGGGGCCCGTCCGCCCCGTCGCGCACCGAGTACTCCTGGGGCGGCACCTCCTACGCCACCAGCGCGGCGTTCCGGGCCGGAACCACGCAGGCCGCCCACGACATCGACGGACTCGGGGTGACCCCCGGGAACCAACCGCCCGAGCGCTCCCCCCTCGTCGACTCCGCCGACGCCGCCGCGCCCGGCGAACTCACCACCGACCTCGCGGGGAACCCGCGAGCCGACGACCCGATCGTCGACAACACCGGGACCGGCACACCCGCTCCCGACCGGGGCGCCCTCGAGCGGGAGGACGTCATCACGATTCCCGCCGACGCCTACCCGTCGAACGGCGTCGCGCCGTTCGACACCTCGGTGAAGACGGACGCCGTCAGCAACTGGGCCAAGGCACTCACGTACTCGGTCGACTTCGGGGACGGCAGCACCCCGGCCACGGGCACGCAGGGCACTCCGATCCCCCACAGCTACAGCACGCCGGGCCGGTACCTCACCCGCATCACGGTCACCGACAGCGACGGGACGAGCAAGCTCGGGACCGGCTGGACGACAGCGGGTACGGCCACACCGCCGGCCGCGGCCCTGTCCGCGACCGCCGACACCACGAACGACGGCCAGACAGACGCGGGCTCCGCGCGGTTCACCGTCCCGGAACCCGCCGACGCCTGGGAGGTCGCCTACCGGACCCTGACGTTCGGCGACGGCGCGCAGGAGAACCTGGCCGACGGCGTCCAGCAGACCACCCACCAGTACCCGGCCCCCGGCACCTACACCGCCACCCTGACGCAGACCGACCTGTTCGGCCGGACCACCACCGCCAGGACGGCCTTCCACGCCGCGGACGCCTTCATCCCCGTGACCCCGCAGCACGACACCGAGAAGACCATCGCCGCCCACGGCGTCCTGAAGCTGTCCGCGGCCACCCTGCACGCCGACTCCGACGGCGTCGACGCCGCCCAGCTCCAGCTCGTCACCAGCAACGCCAAGGCGAGCGGCGCGCTCACCCTCTACACCCACGGCACCACCCGCCCGGGCACCGCCGGCATCACCTTCGAGCCGGGCCGTACGGCCACCGCCGAGACCACGGTGAAGGTCACCCCGACCGGTGCGGTCGACGTCTACAACGGCAGCTCCCGCGCGGTCACGGTCGACGTGGCCACGGTCGGTCTCCAGTCCCACGCCCAGTACGCCGACACCTACCACCCGGCCACCCCGGCCCGGCTGCTCGACACCCGCACCGGAACCGGCGGTGCGCACGCCCCGGTCGCCGGCGGCCACTCCGTCACCCTGGCGGTCGGCGGCACCCACGGCGTCCCGGCGCACGCGACGGCCGTGGTCCTCGACGTCACGGCGACCACCACCAAGGCCTCCGGCAGCCTCACGGTCTCCACCCACGGCACCAGCGGCTCCAGCGTGAGCGGCCCGTTCTGGACCACCGGACAGACCGCCTCCGCCCAGGTCGTGATCCCCCTGAAGGACGGGAAGATCGTCCTGCGCAACGGCAGCAAGGCAGCGGCGAACCTGGTGGCGGACCTCGCCGGCTGGTACGGCACCACCGCGAACGGCTCGGAGTTCCTGCCCGTCACCCCCGTACGGGTCCTCAAGACCGCCCGCATCGCCGCCCACGCCACCCTCAAGCTCAAGGTCACCGGCGCCCACGGCGTCCCCGCGACCGGGGTCACCGCCGCCGACCTGAACCTCACGGTGTCCGCCCCGTCCGGCAACGGCTACCTCGTCGCCTACGCCGACGGCACCGCGCGCCCCGGCGTCTACTCCCTCAGCTTCACCAAGGGACACACCGCGGCAGACCGCGCCCTCACCAAGGTCGGCGCCGACGGCGAGATCGACCTGTACAACGCCGGCTCCGTACCGGTGAACGTCTCCGCCGACCTCCTCGGCGGCTGCATCGTGTTCCCGGCGAGCTGACGGTCCGCTAGGTTCTGCCGGGTCGACACACCATCAGGGCGGGGAAAATGAGTCGGGACCAGGACATACAGCTGGAGAAGGACCGGGCGAGATACGGCCTTCTCGCCGTGGTCATCAGCAACCTCGCGATCGCCGGGGTCGCGGTCGTGGGCGTCTGGCAGCTCCACGGCGACAAGTCGGTGATCATCGGTGTACTCACCGCCGCCTTCACCGCCGTGAGCAGCATGACCACCGCCTACCTGGGGATCAAGGCCGTATCGAACACGGCGAAGTCGATCGTCTCCTCGGCCGCCGCCACGGCCGCCGCCCCGCCCTCGGCCCCCGCCGCGCCCCCCGCCGAACCCTCCGCCACCCCGCCCCAGCGAACCCCGTAGGGACACGGCCGAACCGCCGGAGGCAAAAGGGTTCGCCATGCATTTCCCCGAGGTGAGATCCTGGATCGCGTATGTCTACGCACCCCGCCCCCGCCCTCGGCACTCTCGCCCCTCGCCTGACCGAGCTCTCGCTGCGCGACGCGCACCGGCTCGGGCGCAGGCTCGAAGGCGCACGCAAGATCCGTAAGCCGGAGGCCCGCGCCGCCGTCCTCGCCGAGATCGAGGCCGAGGTGGCAAGGGCCGAGGAACGGATGGCCGGCCGGCGCGCCGTCGTGCCCGCCGTGTCGTACCCCGAGCAGCTGCCGGTCAGCCAGAAGAAGGACGAGATCGCCGAGGCGATACGCGACCACCAGGTCGTGATCGTGGCCGGTGAGACCGGCTCCGGCAAGACCACCCAGATCCCCAAGATCTGTCTGGAGCTCGGGCGGGGGGTGCGCGGCATGATCGGGCACACCCAGCCGCGCCGGATCGCCGCCCGTACCGTCGCCGAGCGGGTGGCGGAGGAGCTGCGGACGCCGCTCGGCGAGTCCGTCGGCTGGAAGGTCCGCTTCACCGACCAGGTGAACCCGGACGCCACCTTCATCAAGCTGATGACCGACGGCATCCTGCTCGCCGAGATCCAGACCGACCGCGAGCTGCGCGCCTACGACACGATCATCATCGACGAGGCCCACGAGCGGTCCCTCAACATCGACTTCCTGCTCGGGTACCTGGCCCAGCTGCTGCCGAAGCGGCCGGACCTGAAGGTCGTGATCACCTCCGCGACCATCGACCCCGAGCGGTTCTCCCGGCACTTCGGCGAAGCCCCGATCGTCGAGGTCAGCGGCCGGACCTACCCCGTGGAGGTCCGCTACCGCCCGCTCCTCGAAGAGGACACGGACGACGCCGACCGGGACCAGATCACCGCCATCTGCGACGCCGTGGAGGAACTCCAGGGCGAGGGACAGGGCGACATCCTCGTCTTCCTCTCCGGCGAGCGGGAGATCCGCGACACGGCGGACGCGCTGGAGAAGCGGAAGTACCCCCGCGCCGGAGGCGCTAGTTGGCAGGGTACGGAGGTCCTGCCCCTCTACGCCCGGCTCTCGCACGCCGAGCAGCACCGGGTCTTCCAGCCGCACACCGGGCGCAGGATCGTTCTGGCTACCAACGTCGCCGAGACCTCCCTCACCGTCCCGGGCATCAAGTACGTCATCGACCCCGGCTTCGCCCGGATCTCCCGCTACAGCCACCGCACCAAGGTGCAGCGGCTGCCGATCGAGCCGATCAGCCAGGCCAGCGCCAACCAGCGCAAGGGCCGCTGCGGCCGTACGTCCGACGGCATCTGCATCCGGCTGTACGACGAGGAGGACTTCCTCGGCCGCCCGGAGTTCACGGACGCCGAGATCCTCCGTACGAACCTCGCCTCCGTCATCCTGCAGATGACCGCGGCCGGCCTCGGCGACATCGAGAAGTTCCCCTTCATCGACCCGCCGGACCACCGCAACATCCGCGACGGCGTGCAGCTGCTCCAGGAGCTGGGCGCGCTGAACCCGGACGAGCGGGACGCCCGCAAGCGGCTCACCGACAGCGGCCGCAAGCTCGCCCAGCTGCCGGTCGACCCACGGCTCGCCCGCATGGTCCTTGAAGCCGACAAGAACGGCTGTGTCCGCGAGGTCATGGTCATCGCCGCCGCGCTCTCCATCCAGGACCCGCGCGAACGCCCGGCCGACAAGCAGACCCAGGCCGACCAGCAGCACGCCCGCTTCCGCGACGAGACCAGCGACTTCCTGGCCTTCCTCAACCTGTGGAAGTACGTCAGGGAGCAGCAGAGGGAACGCGGCTCCAGCTCCTTCCGGCGGATGTGCAAGCAGGAGTACCTCAACTTCCTGCGCATCCGCGAATGGCAGGACATCTACACGCAGCTGCGCACGGTCGCCAAGCAGATGGGCATCCACCTCAACGAGGAGGACGCCCCCGGCGACCGCGTGCACGTCTCCCTCCTCGCGGGCCTGCTCTCCCACATCGGTATGAAGGACGTGAAGGACGGCCCGAAGAACGAGTACCTCGGTGCCCGCAGCGCCAAGTTCGCGATCTTCCCCGGCTCGGCCCTCTTCAAGAAGACGCCCCGGTTCGTGATGTCCGCCGAACTCGTCGAGACCTCCCGCCTGTGGGCCCGGGTCAACGCGAAGATCGAGCCGGAGTGGGTGGAACCCCTCGCCGAGCACCTCCTCAAGCGGACGTACAGCGAACCGCACTGGGAGAAGGACCAGGCGGCCGTGATGGCGTTCGAGAAGGTCACGCTCTACGGCGTACCGATCGTCGCCGACCGCAAGGTGAACTACGGCCGGATCGACCCCGAGGTCAGCCGCGAGCTTTTCATCCGCAACGCCCTGGTGGAGGGCGACTGGCGGACCCACCACAAGTTCTTCGCCGACAACCGCAGGCTGCTGAGCGAGGTCGAGGAACTCGAACACCGCGCCCGGCGCCGGGACATCGTCGTCGACGACGACACGCTCTTCGACTTCTACGACCAGCGGGTGCCCGAGCACGTCGTGTCCGGCGCCCACTTCGACTCCTGGTGGAAGCACAAGCGGCACGAGCAGCCGGAGTTCCTGGACTTCGAGCGGGAGATGCTGATCCGGGAGTCGGCGGAGGCGGTCACCAAGGCCGACTATCCGGACTCCTGGCGGCAGGGCCCGCTCAAGTTCCGGGTCACCTACCAGTTCGAGCCGGGCGCGGACGCCGACGGCGTGACCGTCCACATCCCGCTCCAGGTCCTCAACCAGGTGAAGGACGAGGGCTTCGACTGGCAGATCCCGGGCCTGCGGGAAGAGGTGGTCACGGAGCTGATCCGCACCCTCCCCAAGCCGATCCGCCGCAACTACGTGCCCGCGCCGAACTACGCGAAGGCCTTCCTGGAGCGGGCCGTGCCGCTACAGGAGCCGCTCACCGTCACCATGGCGCGTGAGCTCCGCCGCATGGTCGGCGTGCCCTTCGACGCCGAGGACTTCGACTGGGCGAAGGTGCCCGACCACCTCACGATCACCTTCCGGATCGTGGACGAACGGCGCCGGAAGCTGGCCGAGGACAAGGACCTGGAGGCGCTGAAGCTCCGGCTGAAGCCGAAGGCCCGGCAGGCCCTCTCCCAGGCGGCGGCCGCCACCGCGTCCCGCGAGGGCGGCGAGTCCCTGGAGCGCCAGGGCCTCACCGACTGGACGATCGGCTCGCTCACCCGCGTCTTCGAGACCCGCCGGGCGGGCCAGCCGGTGAAGGCCTACCCGGCCCTCGTCGACGACGGCGACACGGTCTCCGTCCGCCTCTTCGACACCGAGGAGGAGCAGACCGAGGCGATGTGGAAGGGCACCCGGCGGCTGATCCTGCGCAACATCCCGGTGAACCCGGCGAAGTTCGCGTCCGACAAGCTGACCAACGCCCAGAAGCTCGCCCTGTCGGCGAACCCGCACGGGACGGTCCAGGCCCTCTTCGACGACTGCGCGACGGCGGCGGCGGACAAGCTGATCGCCGACTTCGGGGGGCCGGTGTGGGACGAGGAGTCGTACCGCAAGCTCTACGACAAGGTGCGCGCCGAGATCGTCGACACGACGGTCCGGACGGTGGGCCAGGTGCAGCAGGTGCTCGCCGCCTGGCAGGCCTGTGAGCGCCGTCTGAAGGGTGTACGGAGCCCCGCGCTGCTGGCGAACCTCACCGATGTCCGCAAGCAGCTGGACGCCCTCGTGAAGCCCGGCTTCGTCACCTGGGCCGGTATACGACGCCTGCCCGACCTGATGCGCTATCTGGTGGCCGCGGACCGCCGTCTCCAGCAGATGCCGACGAACGTCCAGCGGGACACCACCCGGATGGAGAAGGTCCACGAGATGCAGGACGAGTACGCCTGGCTCCTGGAGCAGCTCCCGAAGGGCCGGCCGGTCTCCCGGCAGGTCCTGGACGTCCGCTGGATGCTGGAGGAGCTCCGGGTCAGCTACTTCGCCCACGCGCTGGGCACGGCGTACCCGATCTCCGACAAGCGGATCGTGAAGGCCATCGACACCCTGGCCCCGTAACCGACCGGCCACGCTAAGTGAGTTCGACCAGGACCCACACCCTCCTGTACAGTCCTTTTCGCAGCACAGCGAAGACAAAGTGCCGCGAAACCTGGTCCTGTGGAGCAGTTTGGAGTGCTCGCCACCCTGTCAAGGTGGAGGCCGCGGGTTCAAATCCCGTCAGGACCGCAGTAAACCGAGGCCCGCATCCCGCAAGGGACGCGGGCCTCGCGCATGTCACCAGCAACAGCCTCTCCCCCACCGCCCTGCCGAGGCGGAGGCCGCGCCCGCGGCGGCAGCCGCCATCGGACTCAGCGAATCCCGTCAGGACCGCAGTAAACCGAGGCCCGCATCCCGCAAGGGACGCGGGCCTCGCGCGTGCCACCGGCGACGGCCCCTGCCCCGCCGGTGCCGGCGCCGGTCGTCGTTACGTCAAGACCGCGGTCGGGAGCCCGGATCTTCGGATCCGGGCTCTTTCGTGTGCGGCATTGACGGCGTCACATTCGGTCGGTACCCAGAAGAGAGGGCCCGCTCCTCCCCTCGGCCCGCTTCTGGAGGTGGCGTATGGCGGCTTCGGTGCGGCATGAGACGCGGGCGTTGCTGAGGGCCCACCTGGCGGCCGCCTCGTCGTACCGGCACCTGACCCGCCACTGTCCGGTCTGCCACCGGCTGCTGCGGCTGGCCATGGACTCCGCGCCGTGCGCCGCCGCCGAGGCTCCCGAGGACGGCGGGGAGGACGAGGAACCCGTCGGCGCGTGACCGGCGCCGGACCCAACGGCCGTACCCTCAGGGGCCGATGGAGCGCGCGGCTCCTCTAGCGCACCTGGGGCAGTACAAACAACCCGCGCGGTATGTGACGGGTGTCACCGCATGAGTTTCCGAAACGACGGAACTTACCCCCTTCCTACAACTGGTCAATTTAATATGTGCAATTGCACCAGCCTGCGGACCCCGTCCACAGTGATCCCCAGACTCCGACAAGGCTGCTCACAGAAGCGCTGGTTAGCGTCGCCGGAGACCTCACGGACGCACAAAAAAGATCGCGCTGGACCCGGCGGAGTCCAGCGCGATCTACGACGCACCCTGTGTCGCTTGCCTGTGAAGTTCTTGTCGGCCTGGGCGTGGGCCCCGTTGGGGCGGGTCCCGCGTCGCTTGGAGCTAGGGTTGCGGGCGTCTCGGCCAGTTGGGGGACCGGTCGGTTTGCCCGCTATTCAGTTGGTCAGGCCTCGGTGCGCTGCTGGGGGATGCCCGCCAGCAGGGCGCGGACCTCGGCCTCGCGGTAGCGGCGGTGTCCGCCGAGCGTACGAATCGACGTGAGCTTGCCGGCCTTCGCCCACCGCGTGACCGTCTTGGGGTCGACGCGGAACATCGTGGCGACCTCAGCCGGGGTCAGCAGCGGCTCGGCATCAGGGGTGCGAGCGGTCATGAGCGGCCTCCTCGGGAGAACCGAACCTTCTCGGTTCTTTCCTCTAAATTCTGCACCTTGACCCGCGTTGCCCGAAATGGCGGACGCGAGTCGAGTCGGTTATAGGACGAACGGCTTGTCCTCGGCACTACAACTACACCATCTGTCCAGCCGCGTCGGCCAAACCGATGGAATTGCCCTCCCAGGTAGTCATCAGCCGCGGAAGCCGATGGACCATGCCATAGCGGACAGTCACGCCACTGTGACGATCAGTCACAGGACGATCAGGAGTCACCAGACCCCCCAAAGCACGTAATGCTGAGAATCCGCCCACAGTGCACCACACTTGGACGGAAGGAGCCTTCCCCGGACTCCTTGTCCTATTTTGGCACGAGGAGTGGCAAGCGACGCAAGAGCCGTGTAAGTGCTATCCATCACCCTCGACACAAAAGCCCGGATCGAGACCAACGTCCCGTGAGTGCACTGAAGTGCCGTCAACGTACGTTGTTTCCTGCCTTCCAGGCCGTGACGTACGTCACTCAGCACACATACGTCACCGAGGTGTCACCCAGTCGTAAAAGGCACCGGACTACCCACCCGGTTAGTACGGATCACCCGGCCCCGGTGCTCAGACCGGCGCTCAGTTCGCCGAACGCCGGTCCCGGACCGCCCGCCAGCGCTCCACCAGCCGGCCGTACGCCGCTCCGGCCGCCGCCCCGTCGCCCTGCCGCAGCGCCTCGATGCCGGCCGCCACGTCGGCCGCCGAGTGGTCGTCCTCCAGATCGCCGGCCGGCAGGGTGTGCACCAGGCCGCCGTAGTCCAGCTCGACCAGCGAACGCGGGTGGAACTCCTCCAGCCAGCGGCCGACGTCCACCAGACCGTCGATCAGCGGCCCTTCCTCCACGGTGTCCTTGAGCGTGCGCAGCGCCCGGGCCACCCGGCGCCGGGCCTGCACCATCGGCGTGCGGTAGCGCAGCATCGGCGGGATCTCGCCGGTCCCCTTCTCGTACCGGCGCTCCTCGTCGGAGACCAGCACGAACCAGTTCAGCGGCACCTGCCAGGTCGCCGTGCGGATCCAGGGCCGGGAGTCGGGATTGCGGACCAGCCAGCGCTCGTAGTCCACCGCGGCCTGGCGGCGCACGACGGGCGGCAGCATCGCGTCCAGGACCGACTTGGGCAGCTCGTCGGAGAGCTCCTGCAGCGCCTGCCAGCCGCGCAGCCGGGTCCGCCAGGGGCAGACGCACACCACGCCGTCCACCGACAGCACGAAGGCGTCGGCGCTCTCCTGCACCGGCACCGGGATCGGCGGGGTGGGCAGCAAGTCGGCCAGGGAGCGCCGGAGTTCGTCCTGGTACGAGGGCCGGCCCCGGCGGCGGGCATAACGCTCCCAGTGGTCGCGCTCCGGCTCCGGAAAGGCGGCCAGCGGCTCGTACACACGCAGGTACGTCGCGTAGGGGACGACCACCGAGGACACCTTGGGCACGCCTGCTCCCTCCCCATCGGACCGGGCTCGAAACCAGCGGAACCCACGGCGGAGCCCACCTGGCCGGTCCGGGAAACCACAGCAAATCGTCCCACGCTCATACGTGCGCACACGGCACGGGAGAGTGATCCTGAACACTGCGCGGATGGTGTGCGGGCTATGGCTCTACGCTCATGCCACGGCCCCCGCCACCCTTACGGGAGCCACCCCGCAGCCACCCGCCGCGACACACGCGACACAACCGGGAGTCACCACAGTGACCGACGTTTCCACCGGCGTCCTGCACACCCTGTTCCACTCGGACCAGGGCGGTCACGAGCAGGTCGTGCTCTGCCAGGACCGCAAGAGCGGCCTGAAGGCCGTCATCGCCATCCACTCCACCGCGCTGGGCCCCGCCCTCGGCGGCACCCGCTTCTACCCGTACGCCACGGAGGAGGAGGCCGTCGCCGACGCCCTCAACCTCGCGCGCGGGATGTCGTACAAGAACGCCATGGCCGGGCTCGACCACGGCGGTGGCAAGGCCGTGATCATCGGCGACCCCGAGCGGGACAAGACCGAGGAGCTGCTGCTCGCCTACGGGCGGTTCGTGGCCTCGCTCGGCGGCCGGTACGTCACCGCCTGCGACGTCGGCACCTATGTCGCCGACATGGACGTCGTGGCCCGCGAGTGCCGCTGGACCACCGGCCGCTCCCCGGAGAACGGCGGCGCCGGCGACTCCTCCGTCCTCACCGCCTACGGCGTCTACCAGGGCATGCGCGCCAGCGCCCAGCACCTGTGGGGCGACCCCTCGCTGCGCGGCCGTCTCGTCGGCATCGCGGGCGTCGGCAAGGTCGGCCACCACCTGGTGGAGCACCTGCTGGAGGAGGGCGCCCGGGTGGTCGTCACCGACGTGCGCCGGGAGGCCGTCGGCCGGATCTCCGACCGGCACCCGCAGGTCCGGGTCGCCGCCGACACCGACGCCCTGATCCGTGTCGAGGGCCTCGACATCTACGCCCCCTGCGCGCTCGGCGGCGCCCTGAACGACGAGTCCGTGCCGGCGCTGACCGCCCAGGTGGTGTGCGGCGCGGCCAACAACCAGCTGGCCCACCCGGGCGTCGAGAAGGACCTCGCGGACCGCGGGATCCTCTACGCGCCGGACTACGTGGTGAACGCCGGCGGGGTCATCCAGGTCGCCGACGAACTGCACGGGTTCGACTTCGAGCGGTGCAGGGCGAAGGCCGCGAAGATCTTCGACACCACGCTGGCCATCTTCGCACGTGCGAAGGACGACGGGATTCCGCCGGCCGCCGCGGCCGACCGGATCGCCGAACAGCGGATGCACGAAGCGGTAACGGCGGGTGGCCGCTGACGGTCCGGGCGGTTTCCGCGAGGAATTTCGGTACCTGCCGGCGGGCGGTTGGAGAGAACTCTCACGTTCGTCGGCGGGTCGTCCGCCAGGAAGTGGTTAAAATCGTGGTTGACCAGCGGGGACGGGGCGCCTCGCGGGTCATGGAGTCAGGCGCGTGGTGCGGGCGACGTACCGTATGGGCGCGGGCTCAGGTACCGTGGAAGCCCTACGGACCGGTCTCTCCGAGGAGAGTCCGTTCCGGATCATGAACGCGTGTCAGACTCTGGGGCCGTCGAGCCCCGTCACCGAGGGGGTCGAGCCATGGGGCGCGGCCGGGCCAAGGCCAAGCAGACGAAGGTCGCCCGCCAGCTGAAGTACAACAGCGGTGGGACTGACCTGTCACGTCTGGCCAGCGAGCTGGGCGCATCGACTTCGAGCCAGCCGCCGAACGGCGAGCCGTTCGAGGACGACGACGAGGACGAGGACGACCCGTACGCCCAGTACGCGGATCTCTATAACGATGATGACGACGAGGACGAGGACGATCAGTCCGGTCCGCAGTCGCAGCATCGTCGTGGTGCTTGACGTACCACTCTCCGCAGTTCTCTCAGCAACTGCACTTCACCCGGTCCGGGGCTTCGACGCCGGACCGGGTTTCGTGCTGCCTGTCAGGCGTAGTCCCCCACCAGTTCCGCACCGGTGGTGTGCGCGCCCCGCTCGGTGATCTCGCCGGCCACCCAGGCCTCGACCCCGCGGTCGGCCAGTGTGGTCAGCGCCACATCCACCGATTCCTGCGGGACGATCGCGATCATGCCGACGCCCATGTTGAGCGTCTTCTCCAGTTCGAGCCGCTCGACCTCGCCGGTCCGGCCGACCAGGTCGAAGATCGGGCCCGGGGTCCAGGTGGCACGGTCGACGGTCGCGTGCAGGTGGTCCGGGATCACCCGGGCCAGGTTCGCCGCGAGCCCGCCGCCGGTGACATGGCTGAAGGCGTGCACCTCCGCCGTGCGCATCAGGGCCAGGCAGTCCAGCGAGTAGATCTTGGTGGGCTCCAGGAGTTCCTCGCCGAGGGTCCGGCCCAGCTCCTCGATGTGCGCGTCGAGCGCGAGGCCCGCCTGGTTCAGCAGGACGTGCCGGACCAGGGAGTACCCGTTGGAGTGAAGACCGGAGGACGCCATCGCGATCACCGCGTCACCCGTACGGATACGATCCGCGCCGAGCAGCCGGTCGGCCTCCACCACGCCCGTACCGGCGCCGGCGACGTCGAAGTCGTCCGCGCCCAGCAGGCCCGGGTGCTCGGCCGTCTCCCCGCCCACCAGGGCGCAGCCGGCCAGCACACAGCCCTCGGCGATGCCCTTGACGATCGCGGCGACCCGCTCGGGGTGGACCTTGCCGACGCAGATGTAGTCGGTCATGAACAGCGGCTCCGCGCCGCACACCACGATGTCGTCCATGACCATGGCGACCAGGTCATGGCCGATGGTGTCGTACACGCCCAGCTGCCGGGCGATGTCCACCTTGGTGCCCACGCCGTCCGTGGCCGAGGCGAGCAGCGGGCGCTCGTAGTTCTTCAGGGCGGAGGCGTCGAAGAGACCGGCGAAGCCGCCGAGGCCGCCGAGGACCTCGGGGCGCTGGGTCTTCTTCACCCACTCCTTCATCAGCTCGACGGCGCGGTCGCCCGCCTCGATGTCGACACCGGCAGCCGCGTAGGAAGCGCCGGAGGACTGGCTCTCAGACATTGCCTGGGATCTTTCGGGTTGATGACGGGGCTTACGGGCGACGGATCGCGTCGGCCGCGGCCGTGGCTGCCGGACCGGCGGCCAGCTCGGTCTCCAGGAGCTGCTTGCCGAGCAGCTCGGGGTCCGGGAGCTCCATCGGGTACTCGCCGTCGAAGCAGGCACGGCACAGGTTCGGCTTGGCGATGGTGGTCGCCTCGATCATGCCGTCGATGGAGATGTACGCCAGGGAGTCGGCGCCGAGCGAGGTGCCGATCTCCTCGATGGTCATGCCGTTGGCGATGAGCTCGGCGCGGGTGGCGAAGTCGATGCCGAAGAAGCAGGGCCACTTGACCGGCGGCGAGGAGATCCGGATGTGGACCTCGGCCGCGCCCGCCTCCCGCAGCATGCGCACGAGCGCGCGCTGGGTGTTGCCGCGCACGATCGAGTCGTCGACGACGACCAGGCGCTTGCCCTTGATGACTTCCTTCAGCGGGTTCAGCTTGAGGCGGATGCCGAGCTGCCGGATGGTCTGCGAGGGCTGGATGAAGGTCCGGCCGACGTAGGCGTTCTTGACCAGACCGTTGCCGAAGGGGATGCCGGAGGCCTCCGCGTAGCCGATGGCGGCGGGGGTGCCGGACTCCGGGGTCGCTATCACCAGGTCGGCGTCGACCGGGGCTTCCTTGGCGAGCATCCGGCCCATCTCCACGCGGGAGAGGTACACGTTCCGCCCGGCGATGTCGGTGTCGGGGCGGGCCAGGTACACGTACTCGAAGACACAGCCCTTGGGCTTCGCGTCCGCGAATCGGGAGGTGCGCAGGCCGTTCTCGTCGATGGCGACGAACTCGCCCGGCTCGATCTCGCGGACGAAGCTCGCACCGCAGATGTCGAGCGCGCCGGACTCGGAGGCGACCACCCAGCCGCGCTCCAGGCGGCCGAGGACCAGCGGGCGGATGCCCTGCGGGTCGCGGGCGGCGTAGAGGGTGTGCTCGTCCATGAAGACGAGGGAGAAGGCACCGCGCACGTTCGGGAGGACCACGGGGGCGGCCTCCTCGACGGTCAGCGGCTTGCCGTCCTCGTCGACCTGGGCCGCGAGCAGCGCGGTGAGCAGGTCGGTGTCGTTGGTGGCCGCGACCCGGGTGGACCGGCCGTTGGTGTCCTTCGGGAGTTCGGCGACCATCTCGGCGAGCTGCGCCGTGTTGACCAGGTTGCCGTTGTGGCCGAGCGCGATCGAGCCGTGCGCGGTGGCACGGAACGTCGGCTGGGCGTTCTCCCACACGGAGGCACCGGTGGTCGAGTAGCGGGCGTGACCGACCGCGATATGACCCTGGAGCGAGCCGAGAGAGGTCTCGTCGAAGACCTGGGAGACAAGCCCCATGTCCTTGAAGACGAGGATCTGGGAGCCGTTGCTGACCGCGATACCCGCGGACTCCTGGCCCCGATGCTGGAGGGCGTACAGCCCGAAGTACGTGAGCTTGGCGACCTCTTCACCGGGAGCCCAGACACCGAAGACGCCGCAAGCGTCCTGGGGGCCCTTCTCACCGGGGAGCAGATCGTGATTGAGGAGACCGTCACCACGTGGCACGGCACCGAGTGTAGGCGAGATCGACCACTGGTCCGAATTGGGGATACCCGGCCGTAATGGATCTACGACCGCGGACGCCGTTGTGGGATTCTCCATTTGCGCTGGTCAACGCGGCAAGAGGTTTCTCCAGGCGGTGCCTGTTCGTGCGGTCCGGTGTCCGCGCAACCCCCTCGCACCGTATCTCTGAGTGAGGTGTCGCACATCATTCGGGGGGATGGGAGGGGGGCCGGAGAGGGGTCGGAGGTCACTTCCGGGACAGCTGGACCCGGTCGCCGGTGGCGGTGGTGAGGGTGAGTCGCTTGCCTTCGGCCGCGGTGCCGAGCGGCCCGGCGGTGAGGGCGCGGGCGAGGGCGCGCTCGAAGGTCATCCGGGCGTCGTCGCAGGCCATCCGGGTGGTGCGGGTGTGGGTCAGCCGGATCCGGTCGTCCGTGACGTCCGCCGTGGCGCTGAACTGGTTGCAGCCGAGGCTGCCGGCCGCCCTGCCGTCCTCGATCCGCATATGGGCGTGGGCCGGGGCACGGTGGGTGGTGCCGTCGACGGTGACGCTGTCGACGGTCCAGTCGATGCCGGTCACCGGCTGCCGTGCGGTCACGGAACCATCCTTCTCGCTCCCGCAGGCCACCGCGAGCAGGGCGGTGGCGGCCGTGAGAATCATGCGCCGCTTGTACCCGTACATGCCGATTCGACGGAACGCACCGGGTGATCGGTTCCCTCAGCTCATGACGGGCAGATGGGCCCCGATGTCCGCCCGCTCCCCGCTGGCGCTGACCTTGGCGTCCGCCACGGCCTCCCGCCACGCCAGCCGTCCGGTGGCCAGCCGGATCCAGGTCAGCGGATCGGTCTCGACAACGTTCGGCGGGGTGCCCCGGGTGTGCCGGGGCCCTTCGACGCACTGCACCACGGCGTACGGCGGCACCCGCACCTCGGTGGAGCCGCCGGGCGCCTTGGCCGCGAGGGCGTCCGCGAGCAGCCGGGTGCACGCGGCCAGCGCCTGCCGGTCGTAGGGCACCTCAAGGCCCGGCACGGCCGCGTTGAGGTCGTCGGTGTGGACGACCAGCTCGACGGTGCGGGTGACGAGGTAGTCGTCGAGGGAGAGCACGCCGGCGCTGGTGACGAGCAGCCGGGTCCCGGGGTGTGCGGCGAGCAGGACGCGGAGGCTCTCGTCGATGTCGGCGAGGTAGGCACCGAGGTCGGGATGGTCCTCCGCGATCCGCCGGGTGAAGTCGGCGATGGCGGCGGAGTTGCCGGAGGTCCCCGCGGGCCAGTCCAGCAGGACCGCGTCGGCCTTCGCCGGCTCGGGCTGCTCCAGGGCCCGGTGCAGGGCGGTGACCGCCATGCCGATGTGGGCGACGAGGTCGCGCACCGTCCACTCGCCGAGCCGGGTGGGGAGCGCGAGTTGCTCGGGCGTGAGGGCGGGAACGGCGTCCCGCACGTTGCCGAGCTGGGCGAGGACCGCCGTACGGATCTTGGCGGGGTCGTACCTGCGGGCGCGCTTCTTGGCCGGGGGCATGGGGACGAGCCTATTCAGGGGCGCAGCCTCACCGCGAGCGAGTAGAAGCGGGTGATCTGGCTGTCGCTGTCGTTGTCGTCGGAGACCAGGTAGAGCGGGTGCCGGCCCTTGTACTTTCCGGCTGTCCGGGCGGTGCCCAGGGCCATGCCCTCCACGTTGTCGAGGAGCGGGTGCTGCGGGGTCGAGGCCGGGCCGGCGACCGCGCCGGGGCCGCCCGCGGGGCAGGTCGCCAGGTCGACGACGAGTTCGTCGGGGGCGAAGATCTTCGCGGGCTGGTGCCACAGGGAGGTCAGCTCGGTGACGTCCGGGGCGTCGGCCAGGGAGAGCTGGGCGATCCGGATCTCGGAGCCGAGACCGGCGGTGTACTGGCGTTCCAGCGCGAGGAGGCCGCCGTTGTCGTCGACGGCGGTCAGCTCGGACAGGTACATGCCGTCGTCGGCCAGGAAGGCGGACTGCCGGTCCGGGGTGTAGGTGCCGCCGGGTGTCCCGGTGTAGCGCTGGATGCGGATGATGCCCCGGCCGCGCTGGTCGCCGTCCTCGGCGAGGGGGGCCTCCCAGCCGGCGTAGAGATGGCGGCCGTCGGGGGAGAGGGCGAGGGCCTCGATGCTGCGGCCGGTCTGCGCGGAGCCCTGCGGCCAGTAGCGCAGCTCCTTCGGGATGGCGAGGTCCTTGCCGACCTGGCGGCCGGTGGCGATGCCGAAGCGGCGGATGGCCGGGCCGGTCTCGGAGGATCGCCCGCCAGCCGGTCGTACAGGGACAGCAGTTCGTCCTCGCGCGCGGCTCCCACCGCCTCGAACCTGATCTCCATCCGGCCGCTCCCCCGGCTCGCTCAGGGATGTGTCCTGCTGTCCAACCACCCCATGGGTATCGGTAGTTGGCAATCCACTTTTCCCGGAGGGTAGCGTCGAACATCCCGCGTCCGAAGAGGGGGCGCTACTCCTTCACGGCGTATCCCCGCAGTCCCGTTTCCACCAGGCCGAAGGCGGCCCTGACCCGCTCCGGGGCGTCGGCGACGATGCGCTCGATGTCCTCGCCCTCGGCCTGACGGCGGTGGTGCTCCTCGACCAGGGCGTTGCGGGCGGAGCTCAGCATGGCGGCGGCGACGGTGCCGAGCATCAGGTCCCCGGTCTCCTCGCCCAGCAGCGCGGCCATCTCCCGGGCGCCCTTCTGCATGGCGAGGAAGGCGCGCTCCATCAGGGCGGGCGTCTCCACGACGAGTCTGCGCAGCTGGTGGGAGATGGGATCGGCGTGCAGGCCGATCGAGGGGTCGCGGTTCTCGACCATCTCCAGGAACTGCCGTCGTACGGCGTCCACCGCGGACTCCCCGGACCGCCGCTCCCGCACCGCGCGGAACGCGTCGCCGAAGTGCTCCTCCACGGGGGCGAAGACCAGGTCCTCTTTGCTTCCGAAGTAGTTGAAGACGGTCATCTTGGAGACCTCGGCCGCGTCGGCGATCTCCTGCACGGAGACGGCGTCGAACCCGCGCTCGGCGAAGAGGGCGATCGCGGTGTGGAAGATCCGGCTCGCCGTCTGCTGCTTCTTGCGCTCGCGCAGCCCCATGCCGTCAGACATGACAGAACCGTACCAAGACGAAGTTTAAGCCGGGCCTAAATTTAATCTCGGATGAAATATTGACCGAGTACACATTCGTCGGGCATGGTACTGCCATGACCGAGACCCAGCGAAAAATAGGCATGCTTGTCTGTCTTGCGACGATCGTGCTGGCCGTCCTCGACATGCAGATCGTGTCCGCGGCGACCGTCCCGATCGTCCGGGACCTGGACCCCGAGCACGGCATCGACAGGATCCCGTGGCTGGTCAGCGCATACGCGCTCGCGGCGGCCGCCGTGCTCCCGCTGTACGGAAAGCTGTGCGACGTACTGGGCGCCAAGCGCGTCCTGCTCGGCGCGGTCGCCACCTTCCTGGCCGGCTCGACGCTGTGCGGCGCGGCCCAGTCGATCGGGGAGCTGATCGCGGCCCGGGCGGTGCAGGGGGTGGGCGCGGGCGGGCTGATGAGCGTGACGATGGTGGTGCTCGCCGAGCTCCAGGGGCCGCGGCAGAAGAGCGGGGGCGCCGGGATGGGCGGGGTCGTCGCCGGCGGGGGCATGGCCCTCGGCCCCTGGGTCGGCGGACTGCTCTCCGACCACGCCGACTGGCGCTGGGTCTTCTACGTCAACCTGCCGCTGGGCCTGCTGGTGCTGACGGTCGGCGCGGTGGTCATCAGGCTCCCCCGGCACCCGGTGAAACGACTGATCGACTACCCGGGCGCGGCCCTCGCCGCCCTCTTCTCCACCGCGCTCCTGCTGCTCACCGAATGGGGCGGCAAGAAGTACGCGTGGTCCTCCCCGGAGATCGCCGGCCTGCTCGCGGTCTGCGTCGCGGCCCTGGTCCTCTTCCTGCGCCGGCAGCGCACCGCCCCCGAACCGATCCTCCCGCTCTCCATGTTCCGCGTCCCCGAACTGCGCTGGGGCTTCGTCGTCCAGGGCCTGATGGGCGCGGCGATGACGGGCGCGATCTACTACGTCCTGCTGTACGTCCAGATCGTCCGGAACGTGCCCAGCTCCTCGGCCGGGCTGTTCCTGCTCCCGCTCGCCCTCGGCATGAGCGTGACCGGCGTCGTCGCGAGCAGACTGGCCGAACGCGGCTGGTCGGAGCGGACGTTCGTGATCGGCGGCGCGGCGGTCTCCTGCGCGGGCTTCCTGCTCCTTGCCACCACGGGCACCGACACCTCGCTCTGGCTGCTGCGTGCCGAGCTCCTGGTGATGGGCGTCGGCTTCGGCCAGCTCCTCGGCCAGCTCATCCAGCTGGTGCAGGAGGCGGCCCCGCCCCACCAGCTGGGCGTCGCCACCACGTCCATCCGCTTCTTCCAGACCCTCGGCACGGCCCTGGGCGCGGCCCTCTTCGGCACGATCATCACCCGCCTCTACGGCACACCCCGCGTGACGGCAACAGCCGCCGGCCGGGACTCCTACGTCTCCGCGACCGACACGGTCTTCCTCTGCGCGGCCGGCCTGATGGCCCTGTGCGTGCTGGTGGCGGTGCGGCTGCCGAGAGCGGGAGCCCGGGCGGCCGTACCCGCGTGATCACCCGTGCGTGTGATCACCGGCCGAATCCGCCCCGCGCCACCGGGACCTGGCGACACTGGCCTTTGCCTGGAAGGGGGGTGCAGCATGACGGCTATGGCCGAGCGCAGGTCTCAGATGTCGGTGGAGGAGTTCGAAACGATCGCCGCCGCCGCTCCCGAGACCGTCACGTTGGAGTTCGTCAACGGACGGATCGGAGTCAAGAAGGTGGCGGACGGGGACCACAGCACCATCGTGTCCTGGCTGGCCCGGCGCTGTATGCGGGCCAGGCCGGACCTGGACCTGTACTACGGCCGAGGGCTCCGGGTGGAGGCCTGTCGAGAAGGCAGGGCGAAACCGGACGCGGTGCTCGCGCCGGAGGCCCACTTCGCGGGACACGGTGAATGGGCGGCCCCGGACGGGGCGCTCATGGTCGTACAGGTCACCTCGTACGACTCGGACACCGACCGACGGGACCGGCACGAGAAGCCGACGGCGTACGGCCAGGCAGGAATCCCTCTGTACGTCCTGATCGACCGGGACTCGTGCACGGTCATGGTGCACAGCAATCCGGACCGGCGGGTCGGCGGCTACCGCGACATCCGCACCTCGAAGTTCGGCGAGACGGTCGCCCTCCCCGACCCGATGGGCATCGAGCTCGACACGGAGATCCTCAAGAACTACGTGCGCTGAGCCGAGAAGCCCCCCGCCCAGGCGGGCGAGGGGCTTCGTCGTACGGACGGGGCTACGCCAGTAGGGCCTCGATCGTGCCCTCGTGGGCCTCGCGGAGTTCGGAGAGGGGGAGGGTGAACTCGCCCTGGATCTCCACGGCGTCTCCGTCGACGACACCGATGCGGGTGACCGGCAGGCCGCGGGCGCCGCACATGTCGTTGAAGCGGAGCTCCTCGGAGCGCGGTACGGCGACGACTGCGCGGCCCGCCGACTCGGAGAGGAGGAAGGTGAAGGCGTCGAGGCCGTCGGGGACGACCAGACGCGCGCCCTTGCCACCGAGCAGGGCCGACTCCACGACCGCCTGGATGAGGCCGCCGTCGGAGAGGTCGTGCGCGGAGTCGATCATGCCGTCGCGGGAGGCGGAGATCAGGATCTCGGCGAGGAGGCGCTCGCGCTCCAGGTCGACCTTCGGCGGCAGGCCGCCGAGGTGGTCGTGGACGACCTGGGACCAGGCCGAGCCGCCGAACTCCTCACGCGTGTCGCCGAGGAGGTAGAGCAGCTGCCCCTCCTCCTGGAAGGCGACCGGCGTACGGCGGGCGACGTCGTCGATGACGCCGAGGACCGCGACCACCGGGGTGGGGTGGATGGCCACCTCGCCCGTCTGGTTGTAGAGGGAGACGTTGCCGCCGGTCACCGGGGTGCCGAGCTGCTGGCAGGCGTCGGCGAGACCGCGGATGGCCTCCGCGAACTGCCACATCACCGCCGGGTCCTCGGGCGAGCCGAAGTTCAGGCAGTCGGAGACGGCGAGCGGCTTGGCGCCGGTGGTGGCGACGTTGCGGTACGCCTCCGAGAGGGCCAGCTGGGCGCCCGCGTACGGGTCGAGCTTGGCGTACCGGCCGTTGCCGTCGGTGGCGATGGCGACGCCGAGGCCCGTGGACTCGTCGATGCGGATCATGCCCGAGTCCTCGGGCTGGGCCAGCACCGTGTTGCCCTGCACGAAGTGGTCGTACTGCGAGGTGATCCACTTCTTGGAGGCCTGGTTCGGGGAGCCGACCAGCTGGAGGACCTGCTGCCTGAGCTCCTCCGCCGTCGCCGGGCGCGGCAGCTTGTTCGCGTCGTCCGCCTGGAGGGCGTCCTGCCAGGACGGGCGGGCGTAGGGGCGCTCGTAGACCGGGCCGTCGTGCGCGACCGTGCGCGGGTCGACGTCGACGATCTTCCCGCCGTGCCAGAAGATCTCCAGGCGGTCGCCGTCGGTCACCTCACCGATGACGGTGGCGATGACGTCCCACTTCTCGCAGATCTCCAGGAAGCGGGCGACCTTGGCCGGCTCGACCACCGCGCACATGCGTTCCTGCGACTCGCTCATGAGGATTTCCTCGGGCGAGAGCGTGGAGTCGCGCAGCGGGACGTCGTCCAGGGTGACGGTCATGCCGCCGGAGCCGTTCGAGGCCAGCTCGGAGGTGGCGCAGGACAGGCCGGCCGCGCCGAGGTCCTGGATGCCGACGACGAGCTTCTCCCGGAAGGCCTCCAGGGTGCACTCGATGAGGAGCTTCTCCTGGAAGGGGTCGCCGACCTGGACCGCGGGGCGCTTGGAGGGCTTGGCGTCGTCGAAGGTCTCGGAGGCGAGGATCGACGCGCCGCCGATGCCGTCGCCGCCCGTCCGGGCGCCGTACAGGATGACCTGGTTGCCCGCGCCGGAGGCCTTGGCGAGGTGGATGTCCTCGTGCCGCATGACGCCGATGGCACCGGCGTTGACCAGCGGGTTGCCCTGGTAGCAGGCGTCGAAGACGACCTCGCCGCCGATGTTGGGCAGGCCCAGGCAGTTGCCGTAGCCGCCGATGCCGGCGACGACGCCCGGCAGCACGCGCTTGGTGTCGGGGTGGTCGGCCGCGCCGAAGCGCAGCGGGTCGACCACGGCCACCGGCCGCGCGCCCATCGCGATGATGTCGCGCACGATGCCGCCGACGCCCGTGGCCGCGCCCTGGTAGGGCTCCACGTACGACGGGTGGTTGTGCGACTCGACCTTGAAGGTGACCGCGTAGCCCTGGCCGACGTCCACGACGCCCGCGTTCTCGCCGATGCCGACGAGCAGGGCGTCCGACTGGGGCGCCTTCTCGCCGAACTGGCGGAGGTGGACCTTGGAGGACTTGTACGAGCAGTGCTCGGACCACATGACCGAGTACATGGCGAGCTCGGCGCCGGTCGGGCGGCGGCCGAGGATCTCCACCACCCGCTCGTACTCGTCCTTCTTCAGACCGAGTTCGGCCCAGGGCAGCTCGACGTCGGGGGTCGCGGCCGCGTGCTCGACCGTGTCCAGAGGCGTCCGGCTCATGCGTTGACCAGCTTCTTGAGGATCGAGGTGAAGAAGGGGAGGCCGTCCGTGCGGCCGGTGCCGATCAGCGGCTCGACGGCGTGCTCGGGATGCGGCATCAGGCCGACGACGTTCCCGGCCTCGTTGGTGATGCCGGCGATGTCGCGCAGCGAGCCGTTCGGATTGAAGTCCACGTACCGGAAGGCGACGCGGCCCTCGGCCTCCAGCTGGTCGAGCGTGTACTCGTCGGCGACGTACCGGCCGTCCATGTTCTTCAGGGGGATGAAGATCTCCTGGCCCTCGCGGTAGTCGGCCGTCCAGGCCGTGTCCGCGTTCTCCACCCGCAGTTTCTGGTCGCGGCAGATGAAGTGGAGGTGGTTGTTGCCGAGCATCGCGCCCGGGAGCAGATGTGCCTCGGTGAGGACCTGGAAACCGTTGCAGATACCGAGGACCGGAAGGCCGGCCTTCGCCTGCTCGATGACCGTCTCCATCACCGGCGAGAAGCGGGAGATCGCGCCGGCCCGCAGATAGTCGCCATAGGAGAAACCACCCGGGAGGACCACCGCGTCGACCTGGTGGAGGTCCTTGTCCTTGTGCCAGAGGGCCACCGGTTCGGCACCCGCGAGTCGGATCGCGCGCTGGGTGTCCCGGTCGTCCAGACTCCCCGGGAAAGTGACGACGCCAATACGAGCGGTCACTTCGCCGCCTCCGCGACTTCATCGACACGAACCGTGAAGTCCTCGATCACGGTGTTGGCGAGGAAGGATTCCGCGAGCTCGTGGATGCGGGCGAGTGCGGCCTCGTCGACCGGCCCGTCAACTTCCAGTTCGAATCGCTTTCCCTGACGTACGTCGGAGATCCCTTCGAAACCCAGGCGCGGCAGCGCACGCTGGACCGCCTGGCCCTGGGGGTCGAGGATCTCCGGCTTGAGCATGACGTCGACTACGACGCGTGCCACTGGCACTCCCGGTGTGTGGTGCTGAGCTGGTTCCTTCAGACTACCCGCACAAAATTTCTACGCGGGTAGAGTTGTAGGAAACTACGTGAGGCGCATCACGATCGGGTGACAGTGGCGGATCCACACGAAAAGTTCTGGGAAAGTTCCCCGGGTTCGCCCACGACATCTATTGCGCTGGGGACACGCGGACGGATTTAGTCGGGCTTCACTTTGTATTGCCAGGCACTGTACAAATGAATTGGCAATAGCCGATACTCGGCACGTCATCGCCCTTGAGCTGTATAGGCGTGCCACACGAAGGGACCGATATTCGTGGCGCAGAAGGTCGTGGTCACTCTCTTTGACGACATCGACGGCTCGGAAGCGGCGGAAACGATCGCCTTCGGACTCGACGGCAAGTCGTACGAGATCGATCTGAATCAAGCCAACGCCAAGAAACTGCGTAAGGCTCTGGAGCCGTACCTCGCGGCCGGCCGCAAGCGGTCGAAGTCGGGCAAGGCGTACAAGCAGACGGAGGTCGCCCCCGACCCGGCGGCCGTCCGCGCCTGGGCACAGGCCAACAAGATGGATGTCCCGGCCCGCGGCCGCATCCCGAAGAAGGTGTACGAGGCGTTCAGCGCCGCGCAGTGAGACGCGGCCCCGGCTGCCCTCAGGGACCGTCACCGGCCCCAGGGGGCAGCCGACTTGCGCAACCCCCCTGCTGATCAGCTAATGTCTGGAGCACGCCGAGGGGCAAGGCCGAAAGGCCGAAACCCACGGACTACATGCGGGTGTAGTTCAGTAGTAGAACATCCCCCTTCCAGGGGGAAGGCGCAGTGTGCAATTCCTGTCACCCGCTCTGCACCGCCGTCCTGAGCATGCTTGTGGATCAGGTAGGCTGGTGCTCGCACCGATCGGTGGGAGCCGGTCGGGAGCAGTGCGGACGTAGCTCAGTTGGTAGAGCGCAACCTTGCCAAGGTTGAGGTCGCGAGTTCGAGCCTCGTCGTCCGCTCCAGCTCACAGGAGAAACCCCAGTCATAGCACTGGGGTTTTTTCGTGTCCCCGGACCTGAGCGCCCCACTGACATTTGTCATGGCGAGCGATGACACCGCGCACTGCTGCCGGGCCCCGGACGCCGGGACGCTGATCCCATGGAAGACAACGAACACGAACACGTGATTGAGGTCACAGATCTCCGGCGTGTGTACGGGGGCGGGTTCGAAGCGGTCCGCGGAATCACCTTCTCCGTGGCACGGGCCGAGATCTTCGCCCTGCTGGGCACCAACGGCGCCGGAAAGACCTCCACGGTCGAACTCCTCGAAGGACTCGCACCGCCGGACGGCGGCCGGGTCCGGGTACTGGGCCACGATCCGCACCGGGAGCGGTCCGCCGTACGCCCGCGCACCGGCGTGATGCTCCAGGAGGGCGGCTTCCCCTCCGAGCTGACCGTCGGCGAGACGGCACGGATGTGGGCCGGCTGTACGACGCATGCCCGCCCCACGGCCGAGGCGCTCGCCCTGGTCGGACTCGCCGGCAAGACGGACGTACGGGTCAAGCAGCTCTCCGGCGGCGAGCGGCGCCGCCTCGACCTGGCGCTCGCCCTGCTCGGACGGCCCGAGGTGCTGTTCCTGGACGAGCCGACCACCGGACTCGACGCCGAAGGGCGCCACAGCACCTGGGAGTTGGTGCGGAACCTGCGCGACGCCGGTACGACCGTCCTGCTCACCACCCACTACCTGGAGGAGGCCGAGGACCTCGCCGACCGGCTCGCCATCCTGCACGAGGGGCGTATCGCGGCGACCGGCACACCGGCCGAGGTGACCGCCGCCCAGCCCTCCCGGATCTCCTTCCGGCTGCCCCACGGCTACTTCCTGGGCGACCTGCCGCCGCTCGGCCCGCTCGGCGTGTCCGGACACGAGGTGGACGGGGACGTCGTACGGCTGCGCACCCGGGAGTTGCAGCGCGCGGCCACCGGACTGCTGGTCTGGGCCGAGGCGGCACGGGTGGAACTGCACGGCCTGGACATCCGGTCGGCCTCCCTGGAGGAGGCGTTCCTGGGCATCGCGCGGGAGCGGGAGAAGGAGGCGGCCGTATGAACGGTCAGGAGATCAGCCTGGCGGCGACGGCCGACGCGGGCACACGTCCACGCGCCCTCGCACCCTCCTGGCGGCGGCTGCGGGCGCTGGCGCGGGCGGAACTCACCCTGTTCGGCCGCAATCGCGGCGCCGTGCTCACCGCACTGCTCATGCCGCTCGTCCTGCCGTTCACCGTGCGGCCCGCGACCGAACAGATCGACCTCAAGGGGATCGGGCTCAGCATCGGCACCATGACGCTGACCGCCGCGATCGGCTTCGCCTTCCTCTTCGCCGTCTACAGCTCGCTGGTCGGCGCCTTCGTGTCCCGCCGCGAGGAACTCGTCCTCAAGCGGCTGCGCACCGGCGAACTCGACGACCTGGAGATCCTCACCGGCACCGCGCTGCCCGCCGTCTGTCTCGGCCTGGCGCAGGCACTGCTGCTGGCCACCGCCTGCGCGGTCCTGCTCGACGCGGGCGCGCCCAGGGCGCCGTACCTCACCCTGCTCGGGCTGCTGTCCGGCCTTGTGCTCAGCGCCGCGCTCGCCGCGCTCACCTCCGCCGTCACCCGGACCACCGAGAGCGCCCAGGTCACCGCGGTGCCCCTGGTCCTCGTGTCCATGATGGGCTCGGGCATCGCCGTCCCCCTGGACATCCTGCCCGACCGGATCGCCGCGGTCTGCGCCTTCCTCCCGCTCTCCCCGGCCGTCCGCCTGGTCCGCGCGGGCTGGACCGGAGAGCTGAGCGGGTACGAGGCGCTCGGCACCGTCCTCACCGCGCTGGCCTGGACCGTGGTCGCGGTGTTTGCTGTACGGCGGTGGTTCCGCTGGGAACCCCGGCGCTGAGAACCGCCGGAACCGCCGAGAACCGCCGAGCACGAAGGACGGGACCGGGATGAGCGGGGCAGGGGCCTGGTGGCGGGGGAAGACCACTCCCGCCAAGGTCGAGACGTACACACGCTGGTCGTTCCACTTCTTCGCGGTGGTCGAGGTCGCCGCGATCGGACTGCCGGTGTTCGCGCTGGCCGGGGCCGGGGCCGCGGGGCTGCTGGCCGCGCTGGTGATCGGCCACGCGCTGCTCTGCGCGCTGACCGCCTCGCGGGCACTGGACTGGACGCGCGGCCGCCGGGCACAGCCGGTGCGGCTGCTGTGGGCGCTCGGCGCGGCGACGTACGTCATCGCCGTCGTCGCCCTCGTGCTGCGCAAGCACGGCTCGGGGCCGGACATGGACGCGGCCGGCAGCAGCGTCTTCACCGGGGTGCTCGCCTTCGGCACCGGGACCCTGGCGCTCGGCGTGCGCCACCGCAAGCGGGTGCTGTCGCTCGTCGCGGGCTTCGCGTGCGGGGCCGGGGCGGTCTCCTTCGCGCTCGGCTATCCCGGGGCGACCGCCCTGGCCACCGGGTTCGCGGTGTTCCTCGGCGGTGCCTTCGTCGCCGGCACCTCGGTCTTCTCCGTCTGGCTGCTGAACGCCGTCTACGAACTCGACGAGGCCCGCGAGACCCGCGCCCGGCTCGCCGTCGCCGAGGAACGGCTGCGGTTCGGCCGCGATCTGCACGACGTCCTCGGCCGGAACCTCGCCGTGATCGCCCTCAAGAGCGAACTGGCGGTCCAGCTGGCCCGCCGCGAACGGCCCGAGGCCGTCGAGCAGATGGTCGAGGTGCAGCGGATCGCGCAGGAGTCCCAGCGGGAGGTACGGGATGTCGTACGGGGCTACCGGGAGGCCGACCTGGGGGCCGAACTCGCCGGTGCGCAGGGGGTGTTGGCGGCGGCGGGCATCGACTGCGAGGTGACCGGCTCGGCCGACGGGCTGCCCGCCGAGGTGCAGTCGGCGCTCGGCTGGGTGGTACGGGAGGCGACCACCAATGTGCTGCGGCACGGGGACGCGGGGCGGTGTGCGGTGGGGCTGCGGATACGGGAGGGGTGCGTGGTGCTGACGGTGGAGAACGACGGGGTGGCGGTACGGCCGAGAGACGCGGGCGGGGGCGGGGGCTCCGGGCTCGCCGGGCTGCGGGAGCGGCTGGCGGTCGTGGACGGGACGCTGGAGGCCGGGCCGGTGGGGTCCGACGGGTTCCGGGTGGTGGCCTCGGTGCCGCTGTCCGGCCGCACCGCCGATACGAGTGTGAGCGGAGTCACCTCATGACGTCCGCGGTACGGCTGTTGCTCGCCGACGACGAGCATCTGATCCGGGGTGCGCTGGCCGCGCTGCTCGGCCTCGAGGACGATCTGGTCGTGGTCGCGGAGGCGGCGAGCGGGCCGGAGGCGCTCGCGATGGCACGGGCCCACCGGCCCGATGTGGCGGTGCTGGATCTGCAGATGCCGGGGGCCGACGGTGTGAAGGTCGCCACATCGCTGCGGACCGAACTGCCCGGCTGCCGGGTGCTGATCGTGACCGGTCACGGCCGGCCCGGGCATCTCAAGCGGGCGCTCGCGGCGGGTGTGCGGGGGTTCGTCCCGAAGACGGTCAGTGCACAGCGGCTCGCCGAGATCATCCGGACCGTGCACGCGGGAAACCGGTACATCGACCCGGAGTTGGCCGCCGACGCGATCTCCGCCGGGGACTCGCCGCTGACCGCTCGGGAGGCCGAGGTGCTGGAGCTGGCGGCCGACGGGGCACCGGTCGCGGAGATCGCCGAGCGGGCCGCGCTGTCGCCGGGGACCGTGCGGAACTACCTCTCCTCCGCCGTCACCAAACTCGGTGCGGAGAACCGTCATGCGGCAGTGCGTCTCGCACGGGAGCGAGGTTGGGTATAGTTGCTCTCGCGCCACGGCGCATGCGGACGTAGCTCAGTTGGTAGAGCGCAACCTTGCCAAGGTTGAGGTCGCGAGTTCGAGCCTCGTCGTCCGCTCGGGACAAGACCCCGGTCCACTGGACCGGGGTCTTTTTCATGCCGTCAGCTCCAGCTCTGGCCCGTCAGGCGCTCGTACGCCTCGATGTACTTCGCGCGGGTCGCCTCGACCACCTGCTCCGGCAGGGCCGGCGGGGGCTGCTCGCTCTTCCGGTCCCAGCCGGACTCGGCCGAGGTCAGCCAGTCGCGCACGAACTGCTTGTCGAACGACGGCTGGGCGCGGCCCGGCTGCCACTCGTCGGCCGGCCAGAAGCGGGACGAGTCCGGGGTGAGGACCTCGTCGGCGAGCACGAGGGTGTCGTTCTCGAAGCCGAACTCGAACTTGGTGTCGGCCAGGATGATCCCCCGGTCCCGGGCGATGCCCCGGGCCCGGCCGTACACCGCGAGGGTGGCCTGGCGCAGCTGGGCGGCCGTCTCGGCGCCGACCTGACGGGCGACCTCCTCGTACGACACGTTCTCGTCGTGCTCGCCGACCTCGGCCTTGGTGGCCGGGGTGAAGATCGGGGCGGGCAGCTCGGAGCCGTCGACCAGGCCCTCGGGGAGGGCGAGGCCGCAGACCGTGCGGGACTCCTGGTACTCGGCGAGGCCGGAGCCGGTGAGGTAGCCGCGGGCCACGCACTCCACCGGGAGCATCTTCAGGGACTTGCAGATCAGGGTGCGGCCCGCCCAGTCGGCGGGGGCGCCCTCGGGCAGCTCGGTGCTGATGACGTGGTTGGGGGCCAGGTCGGCGAGCTTGTCGAACCACCACAGGGAGAGCTGGGTCAGCACCCGGCCCTTGTCGGGGATCTCGGTCGGCAGCACCCAGTCGTAGGCGGACAGGCGGTCGCTGGCGACCATCACGAGGTCCCCGGCCGCGTTCTGGTACAGCTCGCGCACCTTGCCGGTGTGCAGATGCACCAGCCCCGGCACCTCCACGGGCTCGGGCTTTTCGACGAATCCGGACACGGTTCCTCCCCGTGGTTCTGTACAGGTGCCCTCGATTCTCCCGTATGCCTGGTTGCGCACGGACAGCGGGGCCGCGCGGACACCTGTGCGGATCAGTCGTGTTTGCAGATGCGGTCCAGGAGATTGGCGGTGGCGCGCTGGACGCGGGGGTCGACATGGCCGGGGCGGTCCAGCGCCGGGGACCAGGCGAAGGTGCCGGAGGCGAAGACCAGGGCGCCGGAGGGGGCGCGGTAGAGGGAGGTCTCCTGGTGGCGCAGGACGCCGTCGTTGTCGGTGTAGGGGGAGTGGGCGAGCAGCATGCGCTCCTCGTGCTCGGGGAGCGCGGTGCGCGGGAAGTAGCGGTCGGCCTCGCCGGCCACCAGGCCCGGCAGTTCGTCGCCCTCGTGCGCGCCGGTGGCCTCCCAGAGCCAGTGGCCCGCGTTGCGCACGATCAGCGGGGACGGCTCGGGCACCCGGCCCGCGTACTGGATGCCGACCGTCTGCTGTTCGGGCCGGTCGATCTCACGCCAGAGCACGGGTTTGCCCGGGCCCCTGCGTTTTCGGCAGGTCAGCAGGCGGTCGGCGACCCCGGACGGCGAGGGCCCCAGCTCCACCTGCCAGTACATGGTGTTGGCGGAGAGGAAGACGAGTGACGTACCGCTGTCCCGGGCCAGCTCGACCGTGCGGCGCATCTGCGGGGACCAGTACTCGTCGTGGCCCGGGAAGACCAGGCCCCGGTAGCGGGTCGGGTCGACCCGGCCGGCGTGCAGGTCGCGGGCGTCGGCGTAGGCGAGGTCGTAGCCGTAGCGCTCGGCCCAGCGGATGAAGTCATAGGCGTGCCCGACGTGCAGGGGCAGGCCGGCGCCCGCGTACGGCCGGTCGAAGGAGACGGTGGTCGCGGCGTCGGCCTCGCCGAGCAGCCGGCCCTTCTCGTCCCAGGCGTGGTAGAGGCTGGCGCCGGTGCGGCCGTCCTCCGGGTAGAGGTTGTACGCCTGCCAGGTGATGTCCGGCAGCAGGAGCAGCAGATCCGCCGGGTGGTTGTCGCGGATCGTGAAGGGCACGTGGGAGCGGTAGCCGTCCGCTGTGGTGAGGACGGCGACATACGCGCCGATGCTCCAGTACGACGGGATCTGCAGCCGCCAGGACAGCCACCAGTGGTGGCAGGAGACCGTACGGTCGGCGGCCAGCGGCGGGGGCTGGACGATGCCGGACAGCCGGGGGCTGGTGGTGATCTTGGCGGCGCCGTCACCGCCGTAGTGGCCGATGCGGTAGATGTCGACGCTGAACTCCTGCGGCGGGTCGACCGTGATGTGGAAGTCGACGGCGTCACCGGGGCCGACCGCGCCGGTCGAGGTGAATCCTTTGATCTGGCGGTGCACGTCGTCCGCGGAGCGCGGCCCGCCGGCACTGCGGGGTGCCGGGATCCGCGGGTTCTCGCCGGTGGGCTGTGGCCTGCTCGGGTCCACGTACCACGGGACGACGTGACCGGTGTCGTCGAAATAGGTCTCGCTGCCGCGCAGCCAGGGGACCGGCCCCAGGCCGAAGGGGTCCGTGACGGCGTGCGCGAGTGCTCCCGACTCCCAGCGGCGGATGTGGTCCGATGCCATGGTGGCTCCCCTCCCTCGTGCCCCCGTGAGGTGTGCTGTGACGAGTCGATGTGCGTGCGGGCGGTTGATACGGCCGTGCGTGCGCTGTCCGTGCGGTGGAGTGACTGTGGCGCTTGTCTTATGTCGGACGTCCTATGTCGGATGCGCTTGCCACATCCGCGAACGGTCCCAGCACATCACATAACGCACGCGTACGGTCACGGTTCGTTGCGAATTTGCCTGAAGTGGAACAGTTTGCTCCGCTAAAGCGTCGAAACGCCCAGGTCAGACCAGCCGTACCGGCTTCTCGGGACGTATCCCGGACTCGACCAGCCAGGCCCGCAGCGGGGCCGGGTCTCCCTCCTCGACGAGACTGAGGACTCTGGGCGTCAGGTCGGCGGCCCGCTCGCCGTCGACCAGCAGGGACGGGCCGTCGAGCCAGTCCAGGCCGGGGGTGGCTCCGGCGGTGTCCATGGCCGCGCAGCACACCATCGCCTTGACGTGGTCGGCGAGCAGCTCGCGGGCGGTGCGCGGGGGCTGGAGCGGGAAGAGCGGCAGCGAGCCGTCGTCCCAGAGGGCGCGGTCGGGGCCCTGGCCCGCGGGTGCCGCCGCCGAGCCGGAGCGCGAGGTGCTGCCACCGGTGGCGTCGGCGGCGTTGGCATGGGCGGCGCCGGCTGTCGCGGCCTCCTCGCGGGCGAGGGCCGCGGTGAGGCCGGCGGCGAGGGCGGCGCTGCATTCGGTGCCGCTGGCCTCGCCGGTGTCCTCGTCGCCCTCGGTGTCCTCGGCGTAGGCCGGGGGTTCCGCGCCCCTGCTCCGGGCCGTCGGGTCGGTCAGGTGGTCCAGGACGCGGGCCAGGGTGGGGCCGCCGGGGTCGGGGGCGGCCGGGTCGAGGGTGGCGCGGACGCCCAGGGAGTCGAGGACGCGGTGCAGACGGGCCGCTTCGGTGCGCCAGGTCCGGTCGACGACCTCGTCCGGGTACTCCTGCCAGTCCACCGGCGACCAGTCCGGGCCCGGCCCGGCGGGGCCGCCGTGGAAGAGACGGGCGGCCAGCAGCGAGGCGGCCTCGTCCACCAGGCCCGGCTCCTCCAGCAGGTCGCAGGCGGGCCGCTCGCCCAGCCGGGAGGCGAAGCCCTCGGCCAGCCGGTCGCGCCGGGACAGCTCGGTGAGCGCCGCGACCACGCCCGCGTCCAGCCGGGAGGGCCAGCGGCCCATCCGCCAGGCGGGCAGCGCGACCCGGGTGAGGAGCCGGTCCCAGCCGGCGTAGGCGAGACCGACCTGCTCCTGGGCGACGATCCGCAGTCCGTAGTCCACAGCCTGTGCACGCTCGGCGGCCGCGGCGGCGACCCCGCGCTCCATCAGCGCCGCGTGCTCCCGGCAGCCGCGCAGCAGCAGCCGCGCCACCCAGCCGATGCCCGCGCACAGCACCCGGGTCCCCCGACATCGGGCGGACGTCGAGGCGACCGCCACGGCCGCGTCGAGCCCCCGGACGAAGCGCCGGGCGGCCGCTATGTCCGGGTGCGCCGAGGGTCCCGTACCCGCGACGACCGGGGCGAGGACCGCGCGGAGCTCGCCGACCCGCATCCACCACAGGAACGGGGAGCCGATGACCAGGACGGGCGCGGCCGGGACGCGGCGGTGCGAGCCGGGGGTGCCCAGCTCGTCGCCGGCCTTGGGCGCGGGCGGGCCGTGGGCCGGGTGGGTGCGGTCCTCCAGCCAGCTGTCGCAGTCCGGGGTGAGCGCTATCGCGGAGGGCGCCGGGACGTCCAGGCGGTCGGCGAGGTCGCGCACCATCCGGTACAGGTCCGGCGCGGACGCCTCCGCGATCGGGACCGTGGGGCTCACGGCCGGGCGGGCACGGGCGACTACCAGGGCGACGGCGGCGGCGGCCAGCAGCACGAACACGGCGAGGGAGCCGACGGCCCAGCGGGCCGCGTCCCAGCCCCGGCCGACGAAATGGCCGGTGGAACCGCCGGTCAGCAGGATCACCGCAGCCGCCGCGGGCAGCAGGGCCACGGCCAGCGCCCGGCCGCGGATGCGCAGCACGGCGAGGGCGCGGGTACGCGCTGCCTGCGCTCCCGCCTCCGCACCGATACCGGTACTGGTCACGTCCGGACCTCACCCCCTCCCTGCTGTCCTGGCGCCGTCCTGGCTGTTGCTCACTCCCCCACTGTGGCACCCCTCACTGACATCGCAATGCCGGTGGGCCAAGTGCCGGAACGCTTGCGCCGCACCCTAGTTGGGGCCTCGGCCCCCGTCAGCCGGATGGGGCATCGGTCACTCGATGGAATGGCTTTGGTCAGAGGTGATCGACAGACAGCAACGATCAGGCCCCGGATTTCGAAATCCGGGGCCTGATCAGGAACTGAAGCGGATGAAAGGGTTCTCGCCGGTGCTCAGGCCTCGGCCGCCGCCTTCGCCGCGATGTCCGTACGGTGCTGGGAGCCGTCGAGACCGATGCGCTCCACCGCCGTGTACGCCCGCTCGCGGGCCTGGGTGAGGTCCTTGCCGGTCGCCGTGACGGAGAGGACGCGGCCGCCCGCGCTGACGACCGCGTCGCCGTCCCGCTTCGTCCCCGCGTGCAGCACGTAGGCGTGCGGGGCGTCCTCGGCGGCCACCGCGTCGAGGCCGGTGATGGGGTCGCCGGTGCGCGGGGTGCCGGGGTAGTTGTGGGAGGCGACGACCACGGTGACCGCGGCGTCCTCGCGCCAGCGCAGCGGCGGCAGGTCGTCGAGGGTGCCGTTCGCGGCGGCGAGCAGGACGCCGGCCAGCGGGGTCTTCAGGCGGGCGAGCACCACCTGGGTCTCCGGGTCGCCGAAGCGGGCGTTGAACTCGATGACCCGCACCCCGCGCGAGGTGATGGCGAGACCGGCGTAGAGCAGACCGGAGAACGGGGTGCCACGGCGCCGCATCTCGTCGACGGTGGGCTGGAGAACGGTCTCCAGGACCTCGTCGACGAGCTTGGGGTCGGCCCAGGGCAGCGGGGAGTAGGCGCCCATGCCACCGGTGTTCGGCCCCTCGTCGCCGTCCAGGGCGCGCTTGAAGTCCTGGGCGGGCTGGAGCGGGAGGACCGTCACACCGTCGGTGATCGCGAAGAGGGAGACCTCGGGGCCGTCGAGGAACTCCTCGATGACCACGCGCTCGCACCCGGCGGCATGCGCCTTGGCGGCGTCGAGGTCGTCGGTGACGACGACGCCCTTGCCCGCCGCGAGCCCGTCGTCCTTGACGACGTACGGCGCACCGAAGGCGTCGAGGGCCTCGGCGACCTCTTCGGCGTTCGTGCAGACGTACGAACGGGCGGTGGGCACGCCGGCCCCCGCCATCACGTCCTTGGCGAACGCCTTGGACCCCTCGATCCGCGCGGCTTCCCCGGAGGGGCCGAAGACCGGGATGCCGGCGGCGCGGACGGCGTCGGAGACGCCGACGACGAGCGGGGCCTCCGGGCCGACGACCACCAGGTCGGCGCCGAGTTCCGTGGCCAGCCCGGCCACGGCCGCGCCGTCCAGGGCGTCGACCTGGCGCAGCTCGGCCACCTCGGCGATGCCGGCGTTGCCGGGGGCGCAGTACAGCGCGGTGACGTCGGAATCGAGGGACAGAGAGCGGCACAGGGCGTGTTCGCGGGCGCCGCTGCCGATGACGAGGACCTTCACGGGGGTCAGCGTAGCCGGGCGGGCCGACTGGAGGTTCCTCCAAGGGGGCGGAGTGCGGGAGCGCCCGGTCCGCCAGGGGCGCCGCCCCGGGGCGCCGTCACTCGTTCTGGATCTCCTCCACGACCGTCGCCCCCAGCTCCTTCACGATCAGTTCGTGGCCGGAGAGGGCCGACTCGTCGAGGTCGGGGTCGTCCTCCTCGGGGATGTCGTCCTCGGGGGACACCGGGGGCGGTTCGGGGGCCGCGGGCCGCGGGGCCTGCGTCGCCGGTGCCGGGGCGGGCGACGGGCGGCCCTGGGGGGACGGGGCCGCCGCCGGGGCGGGCTGCGCGGGTGCCGGGTGGGCCGGAGCCGCCGGGGCGGAGCCGCCGTAGCCGGAGGACGCCGCAGGCGCGCCGTAACCGCCGACGGCGCCGGGCTGGCCACCGCCGTACCCGCCACCGGCCGGGGCCTGGCCGCCGCCCGTCGGGTCGACGACCGCTTCGATCCGCCACTGCACGCCGAACTGCTCGGTCAGCGCCTGCCGCAGCACGTCCTCGCTGCCGCTGCCGCCGAAGTTGTCGCGGGCGCCGGCATTGACGAAGCCGAGCTGGAGGGTGGTGCCGTCGAAGCCGGTGACCTGGGCGTTCTGGCTGAGCAGGATCCAGGTGAAGCGGCGGCGGTTCTTGACCGCCTCCAGGATGTTCGGCCAGAGCACACGGGGGTCGAGGCCACCGGTGGGGGCGGCGGCCGCCGGGGCGGGAGCGGCCGGGGGCGCGGACGCCGCGGCCGGGGCCGGGGCGGGCGCCGGGGCACCGGTCGGAGGCTGGGCGGGGGCCTGGGCCGGGGCTGAGGCCTGGTGGGCCGCCGGGGCGCCCGGGGCCGCGGCCGTGGGCCAGCCGCCGGGGCGACGGGCCGCGCCACCCGCGGGGGCCGCGGTCGGCCAGGCGCCGGGCGCCGGGGCGGGAGCGGCGGCGGTGGGCGCGGGCGGAGGCGGGGTGGCCGGTGCGGCGGGGGCGGGGGCCGGAGGAGGAGCCGGCGCGGGATGCACGGGGGCCGGAGCCGCGGCCGGAGCCGGCTGCTGAGAGGCCGGCGGAGTCTGCGGGGCCTGCGAGGTGTGCGGAGCCGGTGCGGGCGCCGCTCCCCCTCGTGCCGCCGCCCGGGCCGCCGCCATCCCGCCGCCCTGGGGCACCTGGACCGGTGCCGCGGCCTGAGCGCCCATGTGCGCCTCGGGTCCGGGGACGTACCCCATCGCGGGCGCACCGCCCCCGCCCGAGAAGTTGACGCCCCGCTCCAGCCGGTCGAGGCGGGCCATCACGGACCGCTCGTCGCCGTAGGCGGCAGGCAGCAGCACGCGCGCGCAGATCAGCTCCAGCTGGAGCCGGGGAGAGGTGGCGCCGCGCATCTCGGTCAGCCCCGCGTTGACGAGGTCGGCGGCGCGGCTGAGCTCGGCGGCGCCGAAGGTGCCGGCCTGGGCCTGCATCCGTTCCAGCACGTCGGCGGGGGCGTCGAACAGCCCCTTCTCCACGGCGTCCGGAACGGCGGCGAGGATCACGAGATCCCGCAGCCGCTCCAGCAGGTCGGCCACGAACCGGCGCGGGTCGTTCCCGCCCTCGATGATGCGGTCGACGACCTCGAAGGCGGCGGCGCCGTCCCCGGTCGCGAAGGCCTCGACGACGGAGTCGAGCAGCGACCCGTCGGTGTACCCGAGCAGAGAGGTGGCCATGGCATACGTCACACCCTCCTCGCCCGCGCCGGCGAGGAGCTGGTCCATGACGGACATGGAGTCACGCACGGACCCCGCACCGGCGCGCACCACCAGCGGCAGCACGCCGTCCGCGACGGGGATCTGCTCCTTCCCGCACACCTCGCCCAGGTACTCCCGCAGCGTGCCAGGCGGCACCAGCCGGAAGGGATAGTGATGGGTCCGTGACCGGATGGTCCCGATGACCTTCTCGGGCTCGGTCGTGGCGAAGATGAACTTGAGGTGCTCCGGGGGCTCCTCGACGACCTTGAGCAGCGCGTTGAAGCCGGCCGACGTGACCATGTGGGCCTCGTCGATGATGTAGATCTTGTAGCGGCTGCCGGCGGGGCCGAAGAAGGCCTTCTCGCGCAGCTCGCGGGCGTCGTCCACACCACCGTGAGAGGCCGCGTCGATCTCGATCACGTCGATCGAGCCCGGCCCGTTGCGTGCCAGGTCCTGGCACGACTGGCACTCCCCGCACGGGGTCGGCGTGGGCCCCTGCTCGCAGTTCAGGCACCGGGCCAGGATCCGCGCGCTGGTCGTCTTGCCACACCCACGCGGGCCGCTGAACAGGTACGCGTGATTGACCCGGTTGTTCCGCAGCGCCTGCTGCAGCGGGTCGGTGACATGCTCCTGCCCGATGACCTCGGCGAACGACTCCGGGCGATAGCGGCGGTACAGCGCGAGAGACGACACGCATACGAGGTTATAGGCGCCCACTGACAACCCACCCCGCCGAAGCCCCCGCGCCCGGCACGGCCCGGCACACGCAAGCGCCCCCCACGCACCCGCCAGAGCCAACCTACCCTTGCTGCCTTCCGGCCCTGGGGGAGTTCAGTCAGATAGCGCCGCGTGAGGGGCTCTGCACAGAGTACCCGACGTCAGGGGGTGGGAACGAGTTCGCAAGCACTCCTCTCGGTCATGTAATGTTCCCACCGGAGGATTCGCCTAGAGGCCTAGGGCGCACGCTTGGAAAGCGTGTTGGGGGCAACCCCTCACGAGTTCGAATCTCGTATCCTCCGCCAGCCCAGAGGGCCGGACCACGAAAGTGGTCCGGCCCTCTGGCGTTATGAGGCCCGCGTCCGGCTCGGATGGAGGGATGGTAGCGACGCAGATAGTATCTCTGCCGATAGTATCTACGGAGGGAGGCTCGTCGTGCGTCGCTTCATCGGACGGGACCGTGAGCTGACCGTGCTCGGCAACGCCCTGGGGGCGGTCCGCGATGCCGTCGGGTCGGCGAAGCCGGGGCAGTGCGTCCTCATGCGGGGAAGGCGGCGGGTCGGCAAGTCCAGCCTCGTCGAGGAGTTCCTCCGGCGCACCGAGACGCCGTACCTCTTCTTCACCGCTGCGGGCGGCACGGCCGAGGACGAACTGACGGAACTGCTCGACGCCGTCGCCAGATCCACCCTGCCGGAGCGGGAACTGTTCTCCGAGGAGACCCCGACCCAGTGGAACGCGGCCTTGAGGCTGCTCGCGGAGATCCTTCCCGACGACAGCCCGAGCGTGGTGGTCATCGACGAGGTTCCGTATCTCATGGACCGGATCGACGCCTTCGAGGGCATGCTCCAGCGGGCATGGGACCGGCTGCTCAGCCGTAAACCGGTGCTTCTCCTCCTGGTCGGGTCCGATCTGTCGATGATGGAGGCGCTGAACAGCTACGACCGTCCCTTTCACCAGCGGGGCCGGGAAATGGTCGTGGGGCCGCTGAACCCGGCCGACATCGGCGAGATGCTCGATCTGCCTCCGGCGGCCGCCTTCGACGCCGCTCTGATCACTGGCGGGCTTCCCCTGATCTGCGCCGAGTGGCGGGCCGGAGCGGGGCTCTGGGATTTTCTCCGCGCCTCCCTTGACAACCCGATCTCGGCGCTGCTGGTCTCCGCCGAGCGCTCACTGGCCGCGGAGTTTCCACCGCAGGCGATGAGCAGGGAGGTGCTGCGCGCCATCGGTTCCGGGGAACGGACCTTCACCAACATCGCGCGCGCGGCCGGCGGTATCGCCCACACCACACTGACCCGAGCCACCGACGTCCTGACCGAGAAACGGGTCGTCGCCGCTGAGCTGCCCCTCTCACTGCGGCCGTCGAAGGAACGCCGCTACCGGGTGGCCGACCCCTACCTGCGCTTCTGGCTCGCGTTTCTGGATCCGCACATGGCGGAGATCGAGCGGATGCGGGGAGATCTCACACTGAACCGCATCCAGGAGCGGTGGACGAGCTGGCGCGGCCGCGCGATCGAACCCCTGGTGCGGGAGTCCCTCGCCCGTCTCCTGCCGGACGGACTCCTCCCCGCTGCCCCAGCGGTCGGCGGGTACTGGACTCGCAGCAACGACGTCGAAATCGACCTGGTGGGCGCCGACCGGCAGCCGGTGGCCAAGCAGTTGCTCTTCCTCGGCTCGGTCAAGTGGCTGGAGAACTCCGCGTTCGACGGCCACGACCTGGCGGCATTGCAGAAGCACCGGGCGGCGGTCACCGACGAGCCCGTACCGCTTGTGGCGGTCTCCCGCAGCGGGGTCGGCTGTTCCGGCCTTCAGGCGGTGTACGGCCCCGAGGAACTGCTCAGCGCTTGGCGCGGGGCATGAGCAGGAAAGACGAACACGTGGAAGGCGTGTTGGGGGGCAACCCCGGGCAACGGGTGTGGCAGAGCCCGCGAGGTCGCCTCGACCTCGGCTACGACGGAGGGGCGTAGGGGTTCCCGTCCGGGGTCAGGGGGCCGTGCCACCACATGGCCGGGGGCGGGACGGGGACCCAGGCCGGGCCGCGGTGGTCCAGCCACCAGCGGCCGATGGTGTGGAACTTGTCCTCGAAGCCGCGGTCCCAGTTGAGGAAGCCGGTGATGGGTGCTCGCAGGCGGGTGGCGCGGCCGCCCGCTTCGTAGATCACGACGGTGCGGCTGCCGAGAAGGGACTCGATCCGGACGGCCTGGACGTCCGACCAGGGGATGGTCCTGCGGCGGAGGTTGCGCACGACGGCCGCCGACGGGGTGAGCGTGACTCCGAAGGGCCGCGGGAAGATCAGCACCACGGGCAGCAGGACGGCCCACATGGCCAGGGTGAAGAGCACGGGACCGGATGATCCCCCGCTCAACCACAACAGGGCCTGGAAGGCGGTGACGATGACGGCGGGCAGCGCGGACAGCAGGCGTTGGAGCCGCGTCAGCCGATAACGGACACACTCCGCCGACGGCATGGCCTCGGCCCGCGATCGTTCCCTCATCCCCCGCCCCTCACGTGCCGCGGCCGACGTTGATCGACCACCGCCAAGGCAGCATGGCGGACCCAGAGTGCGCTGTCCATCCACCTGCTCGTCACTTCTCGGCGGCCGCCGGGGCCGGAAGGCTGCCGTAGCGCTCCATGCGTTGCCAGCGCAGTCGGGAGCCCGAGACGGCGGTGAAGACGGACTGGATGACGACCAGGTACATCAGCTGGCGGTAGACGAACTGCTGCAGCGGCAGGCTCCAGAGCGGACCGGGGCGTTCCCTGTCGAGGCGGAACGCGTACAGGCCCATGACCAGTTGCAGGAGCAGGAAGGCGAGCCACAGGGCCGTGATCCGGAGCGGGTCGAGGAAGAGCAGGCCGTAGACCGCGAAGACGTCGACGACGGGGGCGAGCAGGGGCAGCAGGACCTGGAAGAGGAGGAGATAGCCCAGGCCGCGGCGGCCGAGCTTGCCGGCCGCGCCGCGTTGGATCAGGGCGCCGCGGTGTTTCCACATCGCCTGCAGGGTGCCGTAGCACCAGCGGTACCGCTGCCGCCACAGGGCGTCCAGGGAGGCGGGTGCCTCGGTCCAGGCCACCGCCCGCTCCTCGTAGACCACACGCCAGCCGGCCCGGCACAGGGCCATGGTGAGGTCGGTGTCCTCGGCGAGGGTGACGTCGCTGACGCCGCCCAGGGCGAGCAGCGCCCGGCGGCGGAAGGCGCCGACCGCGCCGGGCACGGTGGGCATGCATTCGGCGAGGTCGAAGAGGCGACGGTCGAGGTTGAAGCCGACCACGTACTCGATGTGCTGCCAACGGCCGAGCAGGCCACCGCGGTTGACGACCTTGGCGTTGCCGGAGACGGCTCCGACGCGCGGGTCGGCGAAGGGCTGTACGAGGGTGCGTACGGTGCCGGGCTCGAAGACCGTGTCGCCGTCGACCATGACCACCAGGTCACAGCCGGCGGCGGCCAGGCCGGTGTTGAGCGCGGCGGGCTTGCCCGCGTTCCGCTGCCGGATCACCCGTACCCCCGGCAGACCGAGGGACTCCACCAGGTCGGCGGTGCCGTCGGTGGAACCGTCGTCCACCACGATGATCTCGACGGGGTGGTCGGAGGCGAGCAGGGAGCGTACGGCCGCCTCGATCCCGGCGCTCTCGTTGTACGCGGGGACGATCACGCTGACCCGTTCGGTCACCGGCGGCCCCCAGGATCCGGCCCGGTCTCCCTTGCGCTGCCGCCGGTGCCGGCGGGCGGCGACGAGCACGACCGCCGCGCGCAGGACGCTGACCGCTCCGGCCGCGTACATCAGCCAGCCCAGCACGCGCACGGCCCGGTCGCCGCCCCGCAGCAGCCCGATGAGGGCCAGCCCCTGGAGGTGGTCGCCCAGCCCCGCGGGCCGGACCGGTCCGGCCATGCCGACGGCGGCGCCGACCGTCGCGAACCGGAAGCCGCGGGCCTTCAGCCGGGGGATCAGGGTGTTCAGGGCGGCGACGGTCTGGGCGCGGTCGCCGCCGGCGTCGTGCATCAGCACGATCTGCCCGGCGGTGCCGTGCGGGGTCGCGTTCGCGAGGACGCGTTCCGTACCGGGCCGCTGCCAGTCCTGGGCGTCCTGGGTGGAGAGCACCGTGACGTACCCGGCCGCGCCCGCCTGCTTCAGGACGGACCAGTCGGCGTCGTCCAGCGCGTCGTTCTCCGAGGAGTACGGCGGCCTCAGCAGCGCGGTGGTGACCCCGGCCGCACCGGCCACCGCGAGCTGGGTCTCGCGCAGTTCCAGCGAGCGCTGCCAGGGGGCGAGGCGGGACAGGTCGGGGTGGGTGAACGTGTGGATGCCGATCTGGTGACCGTCGGCGACGATCCGGCGGACCAGCTCCGGGTGGTCCACCACCTCGGTGCCGACGACGAAGAAGGTCGCGTGGACGTGGTTGCGGCGCAGCACGTCGAGGATGCGCGGTGTCCAGGTGAGGTCCGGGCCGTCGTCGAAGGTGAGGGCGATCGTGCGGGCCTTCGGGCGTGCGGTGTGCGGGGCGGTGGCGGCGTTCGCGATCACCGGCCCGCCGTCGGTCACCCGCGTGGGCACGGCATCGCTCCGGCCCCGGGGGCCGGTCTCGTCGTCCGACGTGATCCCGAACATGTGGTGGGTGTAGCCCTGCAGCAGCAGGGCCGCCGACAGGGTCACCACGAGCACGCAGAGCAGCAGCCAGTGCGTGCGGGGGGTGATCTGGCCGGTACGGCCACGAAGGCGGAACGGAGCAGCGGTATGGCTTCGGCGGTCGGTCATGTCAGGGCCCTGGATCACTTCACGGGCCGGTGGGACGAGCCGACGGCGCGCCCCTTGGAGGAGTGGGTGGAGGCGGGGGCGGAGGTGGAAGCAGGCGTGGTGGTGGGGGTGGCGCCGGGAGTCGTGGTGGCGGGCGTGGTCGGGGAGGCGGTGGCGGCCGGTGTCGTGGTGGGCCCGGTGGTCGCCGTGGCGGTCGTCGAGGCGGAGGCGGTCGCCCGGCGCGCGGCCGGACGGGAGCCGGCGGGGCGGGAACCGTCGTACGCCTCCCCGGAACTCGCGCTCCCCGCGGCCTGGCCGTCGCCGCCGGACGGGGCGTCGGGGGCGGTCGCGTGGGGCGTGGCCGTGCGCGGGGTCTCCGGCAGCGGGACGAACGGGGCGCTGATGGTGGGGCCGCCCAGGACCGAGCTGATGAGCAGGGCGACATAGCAGGCGGCGGGGATCACCAGCAGTTGGGCGGCGCGCCGGACGCGGTGCTGGCGGCGGCCCGAGGCGTCCACGAAGACGGGCCGTGCCGGATCGTTCTCCGCCGGGTCCTGGTCCGGGTGGTCCGGGGGCAGCACGGTGACGACGTCACCGTGTGGGGAGTCGCCGTACGACTCCTCGCCGTACGCTCTGTCGTTCTCGTCCGTCCGTTGCACGTGCCCCGCCCCTGTCCATGCGGACGACCGACATGGTCGTCCGCATGAACAGAGCGCGGGAGGCCGAAACTGTTACACCCCGGCCTCGGGAACCGGCTTGCCCAGGTCAGGGGGCGATCCGGATCTTCCGCGCCACTGTCACCTGGTCGAGGTCCGACACCCGTACCGTCACGTTCATCGTCCACTCGCCCGCGATGGGGAGGTTGACGGAGTTGGTGCCCCAGTAGCCGCCCAGGTCGGTCAGGTTGGCGGGGAGGGGACCGATCTTCTGGGCGGCGAGGGTGAAGGAGAGGCGGAGTTCGGGGACGGTGGAGATGCCGTTGTCGGGGCCGAAGACGACCGCCTGCACGGAGTTCTTGCCGACCCGGCCCGGGTCCAGGGTGATCTGCACCTTGCCGTGGCCGTTCGGGGTGCCGACGTCGAACGGGACCATGGCGATGGCGGTCGCCGGGATGCCGGTCGCACCCGTCGCCGCCCCCGACTCGGCCGCCTCGGCCGCCGCCCGGCCGGGCAGGGTGCCGGTGAGGATCGTCGTGATGACCAGGACGGCCACGCCGATGGCGACCTCGGCGAGGACGGAGCGGCGCAGGGCCCGGTGGAGGGACGGGGTGGGGGGCTCCACCGGAAGACCATCGGGCGAGGCGTCCGTGGTGTCCGGGGCGTCCGTGGTGATCGGAGTGGCCGTGGTGTTCAGGGGCTCCGTCGTACTCAGAGCCCTCGTCGTGTTCAGGGCCTCCGTCGTGCTCACGGCCTCCCGGGTGTCCAGGGGCGGGGCTCCGACCGTCTCCGGGACACGGTCGCGGGATGCTGTCGCCGTCGCCGTCGCCGTCGCCGTCGCCGTGGCCGTCGCCGTGGCCGTCGTCATCGCCAGTTTCGCCGTCCAGTGGCGGGACTGGGAGGCCGCCGCCAGCAGCAGGGTCACCGCGCCGAGTTTGACGAGCAGGAGCCTGCCGTACGAGGTGTCGGTGAGCGCCTGCCAGGAGCCGAGGCCGCGCCAGGACTGGTAGACGCCGGTGACGACGAGGACCGTCACCGAGGCGAAGGCCACCCGGGAGAAGCGGGCGACGACGGCGGCCGGGAGGGGGGCGGCGGCGGTCCGGCGGAGGGTGAGGAGGAGGGCCGTGAGGCCGCCCAGCCAGAGGGCCATCGCCAGCAGGTGGAGCACCGAGGACGTCATCGCCAGCGGGACCTGGATGCCCGCCGAGGCGTGTTCGGCCGCCGCCCAGGTCAGGGCCAGGGCGAGGGAGAGGGCGGCGGCGGTCGCCAGGAGGGGGCGGGACCAGTGCTTTCGGCTCCGGAAGCGGAAGTAGAGGGCCGCCGTGACCGCGAGGAGCGCGACCCTGGCCAGCAGCGCCAGACCCGGCCGTCCGGTCGCGGCCTTGGCGAGCGCCGAGAGGTCGAGGGCGGTCGCCGGGGACGTGCCCTCCTCGTACGGGGAGCGGAGGACGAAGAGGAAGAGGGTGGCGGCCAGGAGCGCCCACCAGGCCGTCCGGATCGGCCCGCGCAGGGGACCGGCGTCCGGGGGGCGGCAGACGGTGATGAAGGCGACGGCGCCGACCAGCAGGGCCACGGCGAGGTAGGCGACGTAGCGGCCCATGTTGTAGAGGCTGTCGGTCGCCGGGTTCTCGACCGGGCCGGTGGGGACGGTCGCCGTGGTGGCCGACGGCTTGCCCACGGAGAAGGTGAGGGCGCCGGAGACCGGGTGGCTGTCCGCCGAGACGATCCGCCACGCCACGGTGAACGTGCCGGCGCCGAGCTTCTTCGGGAAGGTGATCCGGGCGGTGTCCGAGCCGGCGGGGCCGTGTTCGGCGTCGCTCGTGGTCACCCGGTGGTTGGTGGGGTCGTACACCCGGAACGAGTCGTCGAGCAGGCCGACGGACTCGGTGAAGGTGAGGGTGACCGCTCCGGGGGACGTCTTGAGTACGGCGCCGTCGGCGGGGTCGCTGTCGCGGAGGGCCGCGTGCGCGGAGGCGGGGGCGGCGGACGCGAGGAGGAGGGCGGCGAGGAGGGTGCCGATGAGAGTGAGGGCGCGTAGAGCCCTGTGCTTTGTCGGCGTCGGCTGCCGGTCGTGTTCTTCGCCCACGTCACCGTCCTGAGTTCGGAAACACGCGTTCATTGGTTATACGGATGGGGGGCGTTCGGCACTCATTTCGGCTGCGGGTCGGTGGGGGCCGGTCGCGCAGTTCCTCCCCCAGCCTTCGGCCGGGGGTACCCCCAGCGCCCCTGACGGAGCGCTGTCACCACGTCGGCCGTGCCGACACCCCGCCGTCCACCACCAGGTCGTGGCCCATGATCCAGGACGCGAGCGGCGATGTCAGGAAGAGCACCGCGTTCGCCACGTCCTCCGGGCTGCCCAGCCGGCCCGTCGGTGCCGCCTCCTGCCATCTGCGCACCCCCTCCGGCCAGGACTCGCTCAGCCCCTCCCGGTCGATCAGGCCGGGCGAGACGGTGTTCACGCGGATGCCGAAGGGGCCGTACTCCAGGGCCGCCGCTCTCGCGTGCGTGACCACCGCCGCCTTCGCCGCACTGTAGTGGGCGTGGCCGGGAGCCGGGTGGGTGGCCTCGATGGAGGCGATGTGGGTGATCGTGCCGCCGGCGGACCGGGCGCGCATGAGTTCGGCGGCGGCCTGGGTGCAGGCGAAGACGCTGGTGAGGTTGGTGTCGACGACCGCGCGCCAGTCGGCCGCGGTCATGCCGGGCAGCGGCTGTACGGGTTGCACGGCCGCGTTGTTGACCAGGGCCGTCAGACGGCCGCCGCACCGGTCCGCGGCCTCACGGACGACGCGGTGGCAGGTCCGCTCGTCGCCGAGATCGCCCTGTACGACGATCGCCCGGCCGTCGCCGATGGCCGCGGCCGTCTCGCGCGCCGCCGCCACCGCCGTGTGGCAGTGCAACGCCACCGCCGCGCCCTCCACCGCCAGGCGCCGGGCGATGGCCCGGCCGATGCCGCCGCTCGCGCCCGTGACCAGGACGGTCTGTCCGTCCAGCAGGTGGGTCATGGGCGGCAGAGTTCCGTGATCCGGGCGGCCTCGGCGGGGTAACGCGCCGTGAGGTGGGCCGCGTTCCCGTGTTCGTACCCCTCGTAGGTGAATCCGGGGGCCATGGTGCAGCCGAAGAGGGTCCAGGCACCGGCGGCCGCCACCCGGGCACCCACCCAGGTGCCGGCCGGGACGGTGAGCTGGAGGTGCTGGCCGTGCCGTATGTCCGGGCCGAGGACGGGGCTGCGGGTGGTGCCGTCGGGGTCGAGGAGCAGGAGGCGGAGCGGGTCGCCGAGGGAGAAGTGCCAGATCTCGTCGGAGGGGAGGCGGTGCAGGGCCGAGTAGTCGCCGGTGGTGAGGAGGGCGACGATCGCGGTGCCCTCGGGGCGGCCGTCGGCGCGTGCGGGACCGGCCCAGGTACGCCGGAACAGGCCGCCCTCGCGGGGGATCGGCTCCAGGTCGATAGGGATCTCCCCGGTTCGAGCGAAGCCTAGAACTGGGGAAGGGCGACGATGTCCTCAGGCGTCATCATCCGGGAAGGCCACCGCCCGGGTGAGAAAGGCCAGTTGAGCGCGTTTTTCCGGCAGGTGGACGTCCGGCAGGTCGATCTCGGGGAGTACGACGGCCGGGCCGAGCGTGAACCCCTGGCGCCGGAAGCGGGCGATCGCCCTCTCGTTGCGCACGTCCGGGTCCACGACGATGCGGCGGCGGCCGAGGGTACGCAGCGCGTACGCCGTGAAGGTGCCGAGAAGCGCCTCCGACCAGCCCGGACGCGGACCTTCGGCGCCGGGCGGGGCGAGCAGGACGTGGATGCCGATGTCGCCGGGGCGGACGTCGTAGCACTCGCTCACGCGGTCGGCCGCCGGTTCGTACGTCTGGAGGAGGGCGACCGGGGTGCCGTCCTTCTCGGCGAGGTGGGCGTGGTGGGTGTCGAGGGTGGCCATGTGGGCGTAGATCTCGGCGACCTGGGGGCGGGTGAGGCCGGTCATGCCCCAGAAGACGGCGCGTTCCTCACTGACCCAGGCGTGGACGACGGCGGAGTCGTGCGCCGGGTCGAGGGGCCGGAGACGGACGGTGCCGAAGCCGTCCACCGCCTCCTCGTGGACGGAGGTGCGAGGCTGTGGCTGCGTCTGTTCAGGCATCGGTGTTCTCCACGAGTTCCAGGCGGTCCCAGTCGGTGCTGACGGGGACGAGTTCTCCCTTGAGCCACAAGGGGAGTTGGTCGGTGTGGTGCGGTGTGCCGGGGACGCCGTCGGAGCCGAGCGGGACCACCCAGAGGCTGTGGTCGCGGTCAGCCAGGTCCCAGACGTAGCGGGCGGCCGGGCCGCGTGCGGAGCGGTCGGTGAGACCGGGGACGGCGGAGGTGCACAGCACACAGTCGTGGTCGCCGGACAGGGCCGGTCCTTCGTACGACGGCTCGGGCAGCGCCTGCCAGGGGGCGAGGCGGTGGGTGTCGCCCCAGCTGCGGGTCGGTCCGTCCGCGGCGACCTCCTCGATCGCCGCCCGTACGGCGGCGGGGCGGTCGATGCCGTACAACTCCTCCGCGCGCAGCAGGTGTTCCAGGGCGAAGGCGATCCGGGGGGTGAGGGCCAGCCAGGGGAGCAGGACCTCGGGGTACGCGGGGGGTTCGGTGAGGGCGGCGAAGGCGGGGTGCGCGGCGAGGTGGCGTACGACCGCGGTGCGTACGGCCGCGTAGACCGCGGCGTCGGTGCTGCCGGCGTCCATCCGGCGGTCCCAGGCGAGGAGGCGGTCGCGGAGCCGGGCGGCCTCGGGGGTGAGGGCGTCCAGGGCGGCCAGGTGGTCCAGGAGGGGGGCGGCGGAGGCGAGATGGGTGTCCATGTGGATCGCGGGCAGGTCGGCGGCGGACCAGGTGCGGCGCTCGTCGAGGAGGGCGCGGATGCGGTCGGCGCGGTGGGGCGGGGCGAACTCGACGCCGAGGGGGGTGGCCGGGCCGCGCTGGTTCGCCATCACGGCGGCGCCGTCGGTGAGTTCGCCGTACGGCGTCTCGTGCCAGCCGTGCCATGCGTGGCCGGGGAGCCAGGCGGGGGCGAGACGGGTGCGGTTGGTGCGGGAGCGGACGGGGACGCGGCCGGCGACGCGGTGCAGGGTGCCTCCGGCGGTGTCGGCGGCGTGGACCACGTTCACCGGCTCGGCCCAGGCGTCGAAGGCGCGGTCGACGTCGGTGACGTGGCGGGCGCGGAGGAGGGGGAGGAGGGCGCTGAAGCCGAGGTCGTGGGTGACGCGGGGCGGGTAGCGCAACGCCAGCGCCTCGGCTTCGCCTTCGGCGCAGGGTGCGGCGCCGTCGGCGGCTGCCGGTGCGTGGTCGGCCGCAGCAGCAGCCGCTTCGGTGATCACCGGTCCTCGGGGCGTTTCCAGGAGTTCGATCCGCAGGGACGGCTGTCCGGCTATCTCGACCGTCTCCGTGTGGCGTTCGGTCTCGGTCCAGGCGCCGTCCGGGCCGAGCGCGGCCACCGCTCCCGTCTCCGTGCGGCGCAGCCGTTCCCGGTAGAGGTCCTGGTAGTCGGCCATGGCGTTGGTGATGGACCAGGCGACCGTGCCCGTGTGGGCGAAGTGGGCGATGCCGGGGACGCCGGGGACCGCGAGGCCGAGCACGTCGAACTCCGGGCAGGAGAGGCGGATCTGCTGGTAGACGCCGGGGGACTCGATGAAGCGGTGCGGGTCGCCGGCGAGCAGGGCGTGGCCGGTGGTGGTGCGGGAGCCCGCCAGCAGCCAGCCGTTGCTGCCCACGGTGGTGGGGCCGTCCGTGGCGAAGAGGGGGACCGCCTCCTCGCCCAGGTGCCGGATCGCCTCCTCGCGCCACAGCTTGGCCGGGAAGCCGGCGAACAGGATGTGGGTGGCCAGCCAGATGCCCAGGGGGTGCCAGGGCTCCCAGGTGCCGGGGGCCAGGCCGGTGCGGGCGAACTCGGGCGTGCGGGCGGCTCCGGCCGCCAGTGCCTCGTTGACGCCGGCCACGTACGCCCGTACCCAGTCCGCCGTCTCGGGGTCCTGTCGCTCCAGCGCCTCGAAGCAGCGCCTCGCGGTGTCCGCCAGGCGGGCCCGGCGGGCGAAGACGTCCCAGGCGACGGCTGGGGAGCCGAGGAAGGAGGCCGAGGTGCCCTGCGCCCTGTGCCGTTCCACCTCCAGCTGCCAGGCCCGGTCGTGGGCCGTGACCCGGCCCTGCGCGCGGGCGAGTTCGCTCGCGTCGGCCGCCCGGAGGTGCGGGATGCCCCAGGCGTCGCGGTACGTCTCGATGGTCACCCGGTGACCCCCCTTGTCTGAGGTTAGGCTTGCCTAAGCTGAATCGTGCAGGAATCGTACGTGAGGGGTGAGAGGGCCGAGGAGGGTGGGCCGTCGCGAGTGCGCGAGGCCGGGCGAGGCGGGGCGGGACCGCGCGGGACCGGTCCGGGCGCGGGATCATCGGTGCATGGACGCCAATGCCGACACCCCCGCCGCCCTGCGTCTCGCCCAGGATCCCGAGGCCGACGAACTCCTCAGCCGCAGCAGGCTCGCCGCGCTCACCGGCATGCTGCTGGACCAGCAGGTGCCGATGGAGTGGGCGTTCAAGGGGCCCGCCACCATCGCGCACCGCATGGGCACGGACGATCTGGACGCGCACGAGATCGCCGCCCAGGATCCGGAGGCCTTCGCCGCGCTGCTCTCCGAGAAGCCGGCGGTGCACCGCTACCCCGGTTCCATGGCCAAGCGGATCCAGCAGCTGTGCCAGTACCTCGTCGAGCACTACGACGGTGACGCCGAGGGCGTCTGGCGCGGTGTCGGGACCGGGGCGGAGCTGCTGAAGCGGCTCCAGGAACTGCCCGGGTTCGGGAAGCAGAAGGCGCAGATCTTCCTGGCCCTGCTGGGCAAGCAGCTGGGGGTGACGCCGAAGGGGTGGCGGGAGGCCGCGGGGGCGTACGGGGAGGCGGAGTCGTTCCGGTCGGTGGCCGACATCACCGGGCCCGAGTCGCTGGCGAAGGTGCGGGCGCACAAGCAGGAGATGAAGGCGGCGGCGAAGGCGGCGAAGACCGGGGGCATGTGAGGGCGACGGCCCTCGTGCCCCGGGACTCCTTCCCTGACCCGGCCCGGGGCTTCCCCTCACCCGGTCGGCCGCTCCCTGCTGGCACGGCCGACCCCGCCGGTCTCAGCTGGAGACATGACCGAGCCTCCCAGCGCCGGCCCCGCCGACGACGACCGCAAGGTGCACGCCGGTGGTGTGCGGCATGAGTCCGAACCGCCCTTCGAAGGCCCGTTGCACGCCCTCGCGCAGGCCGCGTGGCAGACCGTTCTGCTCACCGGGATCGCCTCGCTGATCCTCGGCGTCCTGGTGCTCGTCTGGCCGGGTGCCTCGCTGCTCGCGGCCGGTGTGCTCTTCGGCATCTACCTGATCGTCAGCGGCGTCTTCCAGCTGGTGGCCGCCTTCGGCACCCACAAGGCGACCTCGCTGCGCGTACTGGCCTTCATCAGCGGCGCGCTGTCGATCCTGCTGGGCCTGTTCTGCTTCCGCGGCCCGCTGGAGTCGATCCTGCTGCTCGCCCTGTGGATCGGGATCGGCTGGCTGATCCGCGGGATCACCCAGACCATCGCCGCCGTGCACGACCCGGGGATGCCCGCCCGGGGATGGCTGATCTTCCTCGGCATCGTCACGTTCATCGCCGGCGTCGTGCTGATCGTCTCGCCGTTCAAGTCGGTCGCCGTGCTGACGCTGGTCGCCGGCATCTGGCTGGTCGTCGTCGGCATCGTGGAGATCATCGCCTCGTTCGGCATCCGCGGCCGGGCCAAGCACATCCCGCGGGCCGTGTGAACGGCGTCAACCCGGCGCCTCGCCGGTACGCCGAGCGAGCGGATCTCGTGCCCGGCGCGATGAACACCGGCCGCCGCGCGGGGAGATGACCGTCATGAGCAGCAGCCCCGCAGCCAGGCGTCGCCCGCGACCGGGCCACGCCTGGCCGCGGGCGCTCGTACTGCTGCTCGCCCTGCTGCTGCCCGCCGTCCCGACGGCCGCCGAGGCGCTCACCGCCGCCGCCCCGGCCGTCTCGGCCGAGACGGCCGAACACGACGTCCTCCACACCCCGCTCCGGCCGCCCGCCCGCGCCGTCCACCGCGCCGACGTACCCCAGCGCCCCGCGCCGCTCCCCGACCCGGCACCCGCCGGGCCGGCCGATCGCGGCCTGCGGCTCCGTGCGACGGCGCCGTGTCCGCCGTACGCCATGCCCCTCCTGCGCACCGTGGTCCTGCGCTGCTGACCGACCGCCCGGCCCCGCACTCCCCCAGGCCAGTCGGCTCACCCTCCGTCAGCTCTACGCAAGGAACACAGTCATGTCCTCAGACCCGTACGCGATCCTGCGCGCCCTGTTGCGTGCCGAAGCCGTCCGCAGCACGCCCAAGCCGGAGGTGAAGGCGGCGGAGCCGCCGCGGCCGCGGCCCCAGGACCAGAAGCACGGTTGATCCCTGAGGCGGAGGTGGGCCGGGGTCGTCCGGCTCACCTGCGCCGGCGCGCCGTACCGAACAGGGACCGGGTGATCTCACGGCCGAGCTGTGTGCCCACCGACCGGGCGAGGGACTTGAACATCCCGCTGCCGACCACCTGTTCGACCAGCGACGGCTCTTCTTTCCCGGCCTTCGGAGTCTTCGGGGCTCTCGGGGCCGGAGCCTCGGCTGCGGCCTCCGGTGCGGCGGCCCGCGTCCGCTGCAGCCGCTCGTACGCCGACTCGCGGTCCACAGCCTGTGCATAACGCCCGTAGAGCGCGGATGCCCGCACCGCCGCGTCGAGTTCCGCCGCGTCGACCGGCCCCATCAGCGACTCGGGGGCGCGCAGCCGGGTCGCCGCGACCGGTGTCGGGGCGCCGTCCTCGCTGAGCACGGTGACCACGGCCTCGCCGGTGCCGAGCCCGGTGAGCAGCTCTTCAAGGTCGTACGACGACTTCGGGAAGGTCTGCACGGTGGCCCGGAGCGCCTTCTGGTCCTCGGGGGTGAAGGCCCTGAGCGCGTGCTGGACGCGGTTGCCGAGCTGGCCCAGGACGTCGGACGGTACGTCCTTCGGGGTCTGCGTCACGAAGAAGACGCCGACTCCTTTCGAGCGAATCAGGCGCACGGTCTGCGTGATCGAGTCGAGGAACGCCTTCGACGCGCCGTTGAAGAGCAGATGCGCCTCGTCGAAGAAGAAGACCAGCTTCGGCCTGTCGGCGTCGCCGATCTCGGGGAGGTCGTGGAAGAGGTCGGCGAGCAGCCACATCAGGAAGGTGGAGAAGAGGAGCGGCTTGTCCTGGACGGCGGGGAGTTCCAGGACCGAGACGACACCGCGGCCGTCGGGCGCCGTACGCAGGAGGTCGGCCGTGTCGAACTCCGGCTCGCCGAAGAAGTCCGCCATGCCCTGCGCCTCGAAGGCGGTGAGGGAGCGGAGGATCACGCCGGCGGTGGCCGTGGACAGCCCGCCGACGTTCTTCAGCTCGGGCCGGCCCTCGTCCGAGGTGAGGAAGGCGACCACCGCCCGCAGGTCCTTGAGGTCGATCAGCTCCAGGCCCTTGGTGTCGGCGTAGTGGAAGATCAGGCCGAGGGACTGCTCCTGGGTCTGGTTGAGCCCGAGGACCTTCGACAGCAGCACCGGTCCGAAGCTGGTGATCGTGGCGCGGACGGGAACGCCGTGGCCGAGGCCGCCGAGCGCGAGGAACTCGGCCGGGAAGCCGGTCGCCGTCCAGTCCTGCCCGACCTCGCCCGCCCTCCCCCGGACCCGTTCACCCGCCTGCCCGGGGCGGGCGATGCCGGACAGGTCGCCCTTGACGTCCGCCAGGAACACCGGGACGCCCTGCGCCGAGAGCTGCTCGGCGATCAGCTGGAGCGTCTTGGTCTTGCCGGTGCCGGTGGCGCCGGCGACCAGGCCGTGGCGGTTGAGCATGGGGAGCGGGATGCGGACCTGGGCGTCGGCACGGCACCGCCCGTCCCAGAGCAGGGCACCGAGGTCCAGCGCCTGGCCGGTGAAGGCGTACCCGGCGGCGATCGCGGCGACCTCGTCATCCGCTCCAGGGGGCTTGTCACCGGCTTCACCGGCACTCGTCATCGGACCCTCGGTTCCCGTTTTGCCTCTTTGTCTCTTTTTACGGCGTCTTTTCCAGCGTCGCACTCGGTCGCCATGGCTGCGCCCGGAACGTCAGGACCGGTAGGCTTTCCGTGTGATCTTCAAGCGCATCGGAAACGGCCGGCCGTACCCCGACCACGGCCGGGAGAGCACCCGGCAGTGGGCGGACGTCGCACCGCGCCCGGTCCGCCTCGATCAGCTCGTGACGACCAAGGGGCAGCTCGACCTGGAGACCCTGCTCGCCGAGGACTCGACGTTCTACGGCGACCTCTTCGCGCACGTCGTGAAGTGGCAGGGCGACCTGTACCTGGAGGACGGGCTGCACCGCGCGGTCCGCGCCGCCCTGCAACAGCGCCAGGTGCTGCACGCACGCGTGCTCGAACTCGACTGAGCCGTCCGGGGATACACCCGGACACCCTGTCGCCACCCGCCGTTCCGCGCCGGTTGCCCCTTTCGGGTTGGACCGCGCACCGTCGGATGATCATCTATTAGTCAACGCCCCCGTGGCGCACTACGCTGCGCTCATGAGCATGCTGACTCCCCCCGGCATGGGCGGCCAGTACCGGATCACAGGGGACAAATACCCTCGCATGCGCCCGCGCCGGCGGCGTGCCCGGCTGACCCTCTCCGTGGTCGCCTCCGTCACCGCGCTCGGCCTGGTCGGCTGGGGCACCCTGCAGCTCATCGACGTCTTCACGGGCGGCGGCGGGACGGCCTCGGCGGCCGGCTCGGCGGGCGACTGCGTGAAGCGGGCCACCGCGAGCGCGAGTCCCGCGGCCGGGGCGACGGCGGCGGCGCTGCCGAAGCCGGCCCAGATCACGGTGAACGTCTACAACGCCACGACCCGCACGGGCCTGGCCAAGGACACCGCGGACGAGCTGAAGAAGCGCGGCTTCAAGATCGGCGACGTCGGCAACGCGCCGGCCCGGTTCGACCAGAAGATCAAGGGCACGGCGATACTGCTCGGCCCGGCCACCGCACTCAAGACCTCGCTCCCGGTGCTGGCCACCCAGCTGACCGCCGCCGACCAGCGCACGGAGGCGGGCCGCAAGGGCGCCGCCGTCGACCTGATCATCGGCAACGCCTTCAAGACCCTGACGCCCCAGGCGACGGCCGCGAAGGCGATCACGGCCCTGTCGGACCCCCAGCCGAAGGCGTCGAAGAACACCTGCTGAGGGCGGGGCACCGCCGCGCCCCGTAAGGGGCGCTGGGGGTACCCCCGGCCGAAGGCTGGGGGAGGAACTGCGCGACCAGCCACGACGAACCCGCAGCCGCGATCGCACCCGCACCCCTACGGCGCAAGAGCGCCCGGCGTCTTACTCCGCCGCGCCGTACAGCCGATCGCCCGCGTCCCCCAGCCCCGGCACGATGTACCCGTGCTCGTTCAGGTGGTCGTCCACCGCCGCCGTCACGACCGTGACCGGCGTGCCCGCGAGCTCGCGCTCCATGACCTCGACGCCCTCCGGCGCGGCCAGCAGGACCACCGCCGTCACGTCGTCCGCGCCACGCCGGATGAGCTCGCGGATCGCCGCGACCAGCGTGCCGCCCGTGGCCAGCATCGGGTCGAGGACGTACACCTGGCGCCCGGAGAGGTCCTCCGGCATCCGCGAGGCGTACGTGGACGCCTGTAGCGTCTCCTCGTTGCGGATCATGCCCAGGAAGCCCACCTCGGCGGTCGGCAGCAGCCGGACCATGCCGTCCAGCATGCCGAGCCCGGCCCGCAGGATCGGCACCACCAGCGGGCGCGGGCGGGCGAGCTTGACGCCGGTCGTGCGGGCGACCGGGGTCTGGATGTCGACGGCCTCGGTCCGCACGTCCCGGGTCGCCTCGTAGGCGAGCAGGGTGACCAGTTCGTCGGCGAGCCGGCGGAACGTCGCGGAGTCGGTGCGCTGGTCGCGCAGCGTGGTGAGCTTGTGGGCGACCAGAGGGTGGTCGACGACGTGGAGACGCATGTCCACAACAGTAACCGTGCCCGGCCGCCCTTCGCGCTGGCCCGCGCTGGCCCGTACCGGCATCAAACCCCCCGTCCGGGGGAAAGTGGGAGTGACGGACGGGGGTGGTGGGACCGTGCCAGAGCTGCCCGCGCGGCCCGGTCGCGCGTACGGCGCACCCGAGGGCGAGACGGACGCCGAGCGGCGCCGCCGCCGGGCCCTGTTCCTGCGCGAACTCGCCGAGGCGCGGGCGCTGCGCGACCGGGTCCAGCCCCGCCGCGCCAGGACGGCCCGGCTGCGGCACGCCCTGCGTATGCGGACGTTCCGCTGGTAAGAGCCGGTAACGCGGTAAGACACGGTAAGAGTCGTAAAGCTGATCCTTCGGCAAAGATCCACTGCTTGTGGCGCGTTGCGGTCCGCCATGGGGAAGTCCGTGCGTGGGCTGCGGGAAAACCCGCGTACGATCCGCAGGTGGCGGCAACGAGTGCGCTGGTGAGTCCGTTCGCGGACACATGAACGCCTCTTTGCATACGTGCGATCAAAACTGCCAGACACAGGGAGCCGAAGACGTCCCCTGAACGCCTTGTTTCTGCCACGATTCCGAGTGGGCGGGGCTCGGAGCACAGCTCTCCCCGCCCAGAACCTCCGCCGGGGGGACCCCCAACCGGCACGCCTAAGACCAGTGGGAGAGTCACGGTGTACTTCGCCGCACTGCTCGCGCGCACCGAAGACGGGTGGGAAGCGAGCGACACAGAGCTCGACGATGTGGAGACCCTGTCGGACCTGGCCGACCTGGCCCGGGAATCGGCCTCGGAGGCCGACGACACGGTGCTCGTCTTCATCGAGCAGGAAGACGCTTGGTTCGGCGTCGTTCGCGTCGACGGCGAGGAGGACCCCCGGGTCTTCGTCTCCAACGCCGCAGCCGCCGCCCGCAGCTCGTACGGCGAGCTCCTGCTCACCGACGAAATGCTCGGAAGGGAGCCCAAGGACGAAGCCGACGACCTGGACACCCTCGACCTCGACGGCACCGAGGACGGTGAGCCGGAGACGGAGGAGGACGACGACCCGGACAACTCCGCCGTGCCGGCCGGCCCGGTCGGCGACCCCGCGATCCTGGACGACCTGGGCGTGAGCGCCAAGGAGCTGCTCACCCTGGACGAGGACGCGCTCGGCGAGATCGCCGAGGCCCTGGGCGCCTCGGACGTCCTGGAGACCGTCCGCTGACCCTCCACGAGGCAACCGGGTCCCCCGACCCGGTACGCGACCGCTGGCGGGCCGCGATGCGGCTCGCCCTGGACGAGGCCGCACAGGCCGTCCGGGGCGGGGACGTCCCCGTCGGCGCCGTCGTACTGTCCCGGGACGGTACGACGGTCCTCGCGACCGGTCACAACGAACGCGAGGCCACCGCCGACCCCACCGCGCACGCCGAGGTGCTCGCCCTGCGCCGGGCGGCCGCGGCGCTCGGGGAGTGGCGGCTCACCGGCTGCACCCTCGTGGTCACGCTGGAGCCCTGCACGATGTGCGCGGGCGCCCTGGTCCAGTCCAGGGTCGACCGGGTCGTCTACGGCGCCCGCGACGACAAGGCCGGAGCCGCCGGCTCGCTCTGGGACGTCGTACGGGACCGGCGCCTGAACCACCGCCCCGAGGTCGTCGAGGGCGTCCTGGCGGAGGAGTCCGCCCGCCTCCTCACGGATTTCTTCCGCGACCGCTGAGGCCCGCCCCCGAGCCCCCGAATACCGATTTCAGAGCACGGCCCCCCGTGCTGTAAGGTCTCCCTCGGTAGCGTGTCCGAGCGGCCGAAGGAGCTCGCCTCGAAAGCGAGTGTGGCGCAAGTCACCGAGGGTTCAAATCCCTCCGCTACCGCTTCGAGAAAGGGCCCCGTCGAAAGACGGGGCCCTTTTCGTGTTTCGGTTTCCGGGAGGACGGTGTTCTCCCGGAGGACGGCGTTCTCCAGGGCGACGGCGATCTCCGGGCGACGGCGATCTCCGGAAATGGGGCTTCCGATCCGGCCACGCGCCCCCGAACGCGCCCTGGCGGGAGGCAAAGGGCTTCGACCAGCGGGGCGTTGGCCCTCAAGGGGGGCGTGAAGGCTACACTCGCGCCCGGCAGAGAGCGCACAGGGTACGCAGACACGCCGGCTGAGGCGGGCACAGGGGAGGCCGCGGTGGCGGTGAATGCCAAGAAGATCGCCACGTACGTGCTCGTGGTCTTCGCGCTGTACGTGATCATCACGGATCCGGCCAAGGCGGCCGACTACGTCCAGATAGGCTTCGAGGGCATATCGGACGCGGCCAAGGCCATCGGGCAGTTCATGACCTGGCTCGTGAACGGAGCCAAGTAGCGCACCCCCACCAGGAGCATCGATGATCCGCCATCTGGTTCTTTTCAAGCTCAACGACGGCGTCGGGCGCGACGATCCGCGCGTCGTCGCGGGCGCCGATGCCTTCTTCGCGCTCGGCGGCCAGATCGAGGAACTGCGCTCCTGGGAGTGCGGCTGGAACATCACCGACCGGCCCATCGCGTACGACTTCGCGATCAACTCCGCGGTCGAGGACACGGACGCGCTGAAGCGGTACGTGGAGCACCCGGCCCACCAGGCCGCCGCGGGGCAGTGGCGGGAGTTCGCCACGTGGGTGATCGCCGACTACGACTTCTGAGCGCCCCGCCCGCTTCGGAACACGGCCCCCCGCCGGGAACGGCGGGGGGCTTTTGCGTGCCTTATGCCTCAACTTGCCCGCATTCATTCCGACTCGCACTCAACACGACGCTATGGGGTGCTTGCACACAGTGCACATGTCTTGTGATGCTATGACCGCTTTTGACGGATGATTGACCGATGAAGAGGTGGCGTTGACCGTGTCGGCCAGTTCTGCGCCGCCCCAGGAAGAGGCGCCCGCCCCCACCCAGACCGCCGTCCAGCCCCCGGCCCAGCCCTCCGCCCAAACGCCCGCCCAAGCGCCCGCCCAGGGCCTCGCGCCGGCCCCCGAGAAGCGGCGGGGAGCCGACACCCGGGCGCTGACCCAGGTGCTCTTCGGCCAGCTCAAGGAGCTCAAGCCGGGCACGCCGGAGCACAACCGGGTGCGCGCGGCGCTCATCGAGGCGAACCTCCCGCTCGTGCGCTACGCGGCCGCCCGCTTCCGCTCCCGCAACGAGCCGATGGAGGACGTCGTCCAGGTCGGCACCATCGGGCTCATCAACGCCATCGACCGCTTCGACCCGGACCGGGGCGTGCAGTTCCCGACCTTCGCGATGCCGACCGTCGTCGGCGAGATCAAGCGCTACTTCCGGGACAACGTCCGCACCGTGCACGTACCGCGCCGGCTGCACGAGCTGTGGGTCCAGGTCAACAGCGCCACCGAGGACCTGACCACCGCCTTCGGCCGCTCCCCCTCCACCGCCGAGATCGCCGAACGGCTGCGGATCAGCGAGGACGAGGTGCTCTCCTGCATCGAGGCCGGCCGGTCGTACCACGCGACCTCCCTGGAGGCCGCCCAGGAGGGCGACGGGCTGCCGGGCCTCCTCGACCGCATCGGCTACGAGGACCCGGCCCTGGACGGCGTGGAACACCGCGACCTGGTCCGCCACCTCCTGGTCCAACTCCCCGAGCGGGAGCAGCGGATCCTGCTGCTGCGCTACTACAGCAACCTCACCCAGTCCCAGATCAGCGCGGAACTCGGCGTCTCCCAGATGCACGTCTCCCGCCTCCTCGCCCGCAGCTTCCAGCGCCTGCGCTCGGCCAACCGCATCGAGGCCTGACCCCCCACGCCCACACCGCGCAAGCGCCGCGCCCGCACCACGCCCGAAAGGCCCGTTACCGGTCCGAGATCCGCCCCGCGCGACTTGGTACGCCCGTAACCGCGCACAGGATCGAGCCATCACCGGCGCGAGCGAATCGCTCACCAGCGCACTTCCCGACAGTTGAGGGTCGAAAAAGCGTCAGACCCCCTGCATCCAGGGCGGATTCACTTCCTACGTGTCGACATGTCACTACAGCGTGTTGCCGACATGTGACATTCTGCCGGAAGCGCGTTTGCCGGGGCCCCGGCTCCGGTATTCAGGTGAAGGCGCGGTTCCTCCCAGGGAACACCGCCGCGACCGTCCCGCGACCCAAAGGGGGTGGCATGTCCGCAGACCAGGGCAGCTCGAAGGTGCTCACGCCCACGCCCAGCGAGGCAGCGCCCAAGAAGCTCGACGCCATCGACGTGCTCGACAGCATCGATGGCGCGATCGACGGCGCCCCGGCGCTGGAGGCTCCGCCGGCCCAGGAAGTTCCGGCCGTCTCGGAGAACCTCGACACCCGCACCCTGTCCCGCTCCCTGTTCCTGCGCCTTGCCGCACTCGAAGAGGACAGCCCCGAGCGTGCCTACGTCCGGGACACCCTGATCGAACTCAACCTCCCCCTCGTGCGCTACGCGGCGGCCCGCTTCCGCAGCCGCAACGAGCCGATGGAGGACATCGTCCAGGTCGGCACCATCGGCCTGATCAAGGCGATCGACCGCTTCGACTGCGAACGGGGCGTGGAGTTCCCGACGTTCGCGATGCCGACCGTGGTCGGTGAGATCAAGCGGTTCTTCCGGGACACCTCCTGGTCGGTCCGCGTCCCGCGCCGCCTCCAGGAGCTGCGGCTGGCCCTCACCAAGGCCAGCGACGAGCTCTCCCAGAAGCTGGACCGCTCCCCGACGGTGCCCGAACTCGCCGCCGTGCTCGGCGTCTCCGAGGAGGACGTCGTCGACGGCCTCGCCGTCGGCAACGCGTACACCGCCTCCTCCCTCGACTCCCCGGCCCCCGAGGACGACGGCGGCGAGGGCTCCCTGGCCGACCGCCTCGGCTACGAGGACACGGCCCTGGAGGGCGTCGAGTACCGCGAGTCGCTGAAGCCGCTGCTGGCCAAGCTCCCGCCGCGCGAGCGCCGGATCATCATGCTGCGCTTCTTCGCGAACATGACCCAGTCCCAGATCGGCGAGGAGGTCGGCATCTCCCAGATGCACGTCTCCCGGCTACTGACCCGCACCCTGGCCCAGCTCCGCGAGGGCCTGATCTCGGACTGAACCGTCCCCGCTCCCTCGGGTTCCGCACCGGACCGGTCCTACGGGTTCCTTACTGACGGAGTGTCAGCCACACTGGCGCGATGCTTCCCCGTAGGACTCCGAGCGGAACTCCGAGCAGGGCACCGGGCGGCCGGCGGGCCACCGCGACGTCGGCGGTGGCGGCGGCCGTCTGCCTGGCCTCGGCGCTCACGGCGTGCGGCGCCGGTGGTGGCGGCGGCTATACGGCGGTGGGGGCGGCGGGCGGTACGACACCGACGCCGGCCCGGCCGACGGGTTCGGTGACCCTGGTCCCGCTGGACGGGGCAGCCAGGGGAACGGGCACGGGCAACGGTACGGGCGACACGTCCACCGCGGCACAGGGGCCGGCGACGACGGGACCCGCGGCCGACTCGCCGTCCCGGCCTTCCGGTTCCGCGTCCTCTTCCTCTTCCTCCCGGCGCGGGAGCACTCGGCAACGTCCGGGCGCCTCCACCGCGCCGAACTCACCCAGCCCCGGCACCACTTCACCCACCACCGCGTCCCCCGCCACCCTCACCTGGAGCGCCCCCACCCGCGAGGCCACGGACAAGAGGTGGTGCGAGAAGGTGACGGTCGCCTTCCGGAACTCCGGTGGCACCGCGGTGCGTTCGGGCTCGGTCACCCTCGGCACGCACATCATCGACCTCCTCGGCATCGACTGGGCGACGATCAGGACGACCGAGACCCTGCCGGCCCCGATCGCCGCGGACTCGCGCAAGAACGCGACCTGGACGGTCTGCGTGGACGACTGGCGGGTCCCGCTGGGCATGCACGTCGAGACCCGGGTCGTGACGGTCGACTGGAGCTGAGCGGGTCTCCGGGACGGTCGGCCGGCGCGGAAGAAGGCCGAGAGCCTCTGGGCCGAGTCCGCCGCGACCGTCGCATCGGCCACGGCGACCACGGCGACCACGGCGACCACGAGCACGGCGAGAGCTGACAGGTGTACGGCTCGGGACACGGGCGGCGCCGTGGAGCGGGACTGTGGCACCGGACGACAAGGGGCGACCTTCACGGTGAGGAAGGGGGCTCGCCCTACCCCGCCCAGCCGCTCAGCCGCCCGGCAGGCCTCCCGTCCACGCGGACACGACGAAAGCCCGGGGCGCGGAAACCCCGGGTTCTTCGTCGGGCACCGGCCCGGCCGCCGTGGCAGGCGCCGTATCGCCGGACGCCGTACTACATGAACGCCAGCCAGGCCACCGCCGCCACCACGACCACCGCGGCGACGACGCCGAGGATCAGGCCGACGCGGGGGCCGGAGGAGGAAGAGTAGGTGGAGGTCGTCTGCTGGGAGGTCTGCGGGGCCTCGTCGACGAACGCGCGGAACATCTGAGTGCTGCCTGCGGGGTCGTGGTTGCCCTGGGGGCCCTGGGTGTTAGCCATGGCCCGAGACACTAGCGAATCCGGGGGTGCGGCCCAAGTGGGGGGCCACCGGGACGAGTGGGGGCACACGGCCCGTCCCCACCTGCGTGTTTACGTTAGCAATACTTGCCTTTGCCAAGTTTTTATTCCTCCAGCCGCCCGTTTATTTGCCTGTGGCAACCAAGCAGTTCTATGGTTGCCCCAAGCAACGAATACGGTCGAGGAGGTGTGATGGCCAGGCAGGCACAGTTCGAGGAACTGGCACGTCAGCTCAGTGCTGTCGGAGCCGTGAAGCGGGACCTCGCGCGGATCATGCCGCACGACTGCCCGGCCGGTTCCGCCGCCGTACTGACGCTGCTCGGCCGGCACGGTTCCATGCGCATGAGCAAGCTCGCCGAGCTGCTCGCCGTGGACATGTCCGTGACCAGCCGGCATGTGGCGCACGTCGCCGAGCGCGGCTGGATCGAGCGCTCCCCGGACCCGGCGGACAAGCGTTCCCGGATCCTGCACCTCACGCCCGCGGGCGAGGCGACCCTCGTGGAACTGTCCCGGCGCAGCACCGAGCTGCTCGCCGAACGGCTGGCCGACTGGAGCGACGCGGAGGTCGACCAGCTCATCGGGCTGATGACCCGGCTCCGGGACAGCTTCGGCGACTGCCGGGCCACGGCCCCGCACCCCCGGTCGCCCGCCGCCACGGCGCCGGCCCCGGCCGCCGCGGGGGCCACCGCCAAGGCCGCCGTCGCCTCCGCCGCCCGCGCCCCCACCCCCGTACTCGAAGCTCCCGTACTCGAACCGACCACCCGTACACCCGCATAAGACGTAAGAAAAGGAAGCCCATGGCAACGACCACACCAGCCGGTGTGCGGGCTCACGCCAAGCCGCACGGGGGAGGCTCCGTCGAGCAGACTCCGATGACGCACCGGCAGATCATGGAAGCCATATCCGGGCTGCTGCTCGGTATGTTCGTGGCGATCCTGTCGTCCACCATCGTCACCAACGCCCTGCCGCACATCATCACCGACCTGGGCGGCGGCCAGTCCGCCTACACCTGGGTCGTCACCGCCTCGCTGCTGGCCATGACCGCGACCACCCCGCTGTGGGGCAAGCTCGCCGACTTGTACAGCAAGAAGGCGCTCGTCCAGATCGCCCTCGTCATCTACGTGCTGGGCTCCGCGGCGGCCGGTCTGTCGCAGAACGCGGGCATGCTGATCGCCTGCCGTGTCGTGCAGGGCGTCGGCGTCGGCGGTCTGTCGGCGCTCGCCCAGATCGTCATGGCCGCGATGATCTCGCCGCGTGAGCGCGGCCGTTACTCCGGCTACCTCGGCGCCACCTTCGCGGTCGCCACCGTCGGCGGCCCGCTGCTCGGCGGTGTCATCACCGACACCTCGTGGCTGGGCTGGCGCTGGTGCTTCTACGTCGGTGTCCCCTTCGCCGTCATCGCGCTGATCGTGCTGCAGAAGACCCTGCACCTGCCGGTCGTGAAGCGGGACGTCAAGGTCGACTGGGCCGGCGCGTTCTTCGTCGCCGCGGCCGTCTCGCTGCTGCTGGTCTGGGTCACCTTCGCCGGTGACAAGTACGACTGGATCTCGTGGCAGACGTACGCGATGATCGGCGGTTCGATCGCCCTCGCGCTGATCTTCGTGCTCGTCGAGTCGAAGGCCAAGGAACCGATCATCCCGCTGCGGCTCTTCAAGAACCGCACCATCACCCTGGCCTCGCTGGCCTCGCTGTTCGTCGGTGTCGCGATGTTCACCGGCACCGTGTTCTTCAGCCAGTACTTCCAGCTGGCCCGTGACAAGTCCCCGACGATGTCCGGTGTGATGACGATCCCGATGATCGGCGGTCTGTTCATCTCCTCCACCGTCTCGGGCCAGTTCATCACCCGTACCGGCCGCTGGAAGGCGTGGCTGGTCAGCGGTGGCGTGCTGGTGACGGCCGGTCTCGGCCTGCTCGGGACCATCCGGTACGACACGGCGTACTGGAAGATGTCGATCTTCATGGCGCTGCTGGGTCTCGGCATCGGCATGATGATGCAGAACCTGGTGCTCTGCACGCAGAACCAGGTCAGCCCCGCCGACCTCGGCTCGGCCAGCTCCACGGTCACGTTCTTCCGCTCCCTGGGCGGTGCGGTCGGCGTCTCCGCGCTCGGCGCGGTGATGGCCCGCCGGATCACGCACTACGTGACCGAGGGCGCCGCCGCCCTCCCGCACAAGTACCAGGCCGCCCTGGCCGGTTCCGGCTCGTCCGACGACAGCCTCCCGGACCTGGCCAAGCTGCCCGCCCCGCTGCGCACCCTCATGGAGAGCGCCTACGGCCACGCCATCGCCGACGTCTTCCTGATCGCCGGCGGCCTCGCCGCCCTCGCGTTCCTGATCAGCCTGTTCATCAAGGAGGTCCCGCTGAAGACCAAGGGCGGGCTCGCCCAGGCCGCCGAGGCGGAGAACGCCGGGGACACCGAGAACGCCGGGAACACGGCGAGCGCCGAGTACGCCCCGGCCGCCGTCGCCGCCCCGGTCGCCGCTCCCGTCGAGGAGCAGGTCCCCAGCTGGGCCGCCCCCGTCGTGAACAGCGCCACGGAGACCGGCACGGAGGCCACCCGGCAGCTCGCCGCCGTCGCCACCATCGCCGTCCCCGAGCAGTCCACGGGCCCCGGCTCCACCCCGGTGCACGGCTTCGTGCGCGGTGCCGAGAGCGCCCCGGTCGCGCAGGCCGCGGTCACCCTGATCTCGCTCTCCGGCCGCCAGCTGGGCCGCTCGGTCGCGGGCTTCGACGGCGCGTACCGGCTGGACGCGCCCGGCGCGGGCTCGTACGTGCTGATCGCCTCCGCCGACGGCTACCAGCCGCAGGCCTCCACCGTCCTGGTGGGCGAGGACCCGCTGTCGTACGACATCCTGCTCAGCGGCACCAGCGGGCTGAGCGGTGTGGTGCGGGGCGCGGGCAGCGCGCTGCCCGTCAAGGACGCGATGGTGATCGTCACCGATGTGCGCGGCGACCTGCTGGCCACCTCGGTCACCGGTGAGCAGGGCCAGTTCGTCTTCGGCGATCTGGTGCCCGGTGTGGTGACCGTCGCGGTGAACGCGGCCGGGTACCGGCCCCGCGCCCTGCCGGTCGACATCGGCACCGCCGGGGTCACCCGGATCGAGGTCGACCTGGACGCCGGCGCCCAGCTGCAGGGTGTCGTACGGGCTCCGCACGGTCCGCTGGCCGACGCCCGCGTGACCCTCGTGGACGCGGCGGGCAACGTGGTCGGCACGGCCACCACCGGCGTGGACGGCGCGTACGCCTTCGCCGACCTGGACGGCGGCGACTACACCGTGATCGCGACGGGCTACCCGCCGGTCGCCACGGCCCTGAACGTCGCCGGCCCCGGTGTGGACGGCCACGACATCGAACTCGCGCACCCGGGCGAGTAGTTCACACTCCGGCCCGTGGCGGGCGCGCCCACAAGGAGGCGCTCGCCGCGGGCCGGTTCCATACGACCAATTTGTAAGCGTGTGAGTGCATTGCCACTCAAGTGTTCGCAGGGAGAAACGGGATGGGACTGACCGCGAGGATCCGCACCCGGGACGGATGGGCCGTGTCGCACGGGGTCGTCACGGTGACCGACATGACCGGCACGCAGGTGCTGCGCGCCGAGGCCGACGACGAGGGCGCGGTCCGGGACCCGAACCCGCTCACGCCCGGGGCGTACACCGTCATCGTCACGGCCGTGGGCTACGCGCCGGCCGCCTCCAGCGCCATCGTCACCGCGAGCGGCCGCGCCGAGATCGGCACGGTCACGCTGGCGCGGCAGGGCGGTACGGAGCTGCCCCCGCCGGGGCCCTGGACGGTGGACCCGGCGCACTCCACCGTGGGCGCCGTCGCGCAGCACCTGGGCATCTCCAGCGTGCGCGGCCGTTTCACGGACTTCGGCGCCTGGATCGAGATCGCCCCCGACGACATCACCAAGTCCCGCGTCCAGACCGTCATCCGGGCCGCCTCCATCGACACGGGCAACGGCATGCGCGACACCCACCTGCGCTCCGCCGACTTCCTGGACGTGGAAGTGCACCCCGAGATCACCTACACCTCCACCGGGCTGACCGTGGCGGGCTCGGACCGCTGGACGGTCCACGGCGAGCTCTCCCTGCACGGGGTGGTACGGCCGGTCGACCTCGACCTCGCCTACCTGGGCACCGGCGCCGACCCCTGGGGCGGTACGCGCGCCGCGTTCCGCGCGACGACCGAGCTGCACCGCGAGGACTTCGCGATGAACTACAACCAGGTCGTCCAGGCGGGCATCGCCGCGATCGGCACGACGCTGAAGATCGAGCTGGAGATCCAGGCGGTGCAGGGGGACGCGCTGCCGCAGGCGTGAGCGTAGGCCCAGCAGGAACAGGCTGAGCGGGCCGCCCGGCCCTAGGCTGGCGGCATGGCACCGAACATCGCGACGAACACGTCCGTCTCCCTCGACGAGCTGCTGGACTTCGTACGGTCCCGGCACCGCGCGATCCTGCTCACGCGCCGCGCCGACGGGAGCCCGCAGGGGTCGCCGCTGACCTGCGGGGTCGACGACTCCGGGCGGATCGTGGCCTCCACGTACCCCGAGCGGGCGAAGACGCGGAACGCGAAGCGGGACGAGCGGGTGAGCGTGATCGTCCTGAGCGACGACTGGGACGGGCCGTGGGTCCAGGTCGACGGGCGGGCGGAGGTGATCGACTCGCCGGAGTCCGTGGAGCCGCTGGTGGAGTACTTCCGGAACATCTCCGGGGAGCACCCCGACTGGGACGAGTACCGGGCGGCGATGGTGAAGCAGGGGAAGTCGATCATCCGGGTCACGCCGGAGCGGTGGGGGCCGGTGGCCACGGGCGGTTTTCCGGCGCGGTTGGCTTCGCCGGGCGCCTAGTGGGGTGGGGGTGCGGCTCGGTACGCGACTGCGGGTGCGTGGGGGCTGGTCGCGCAGTTCCCCGCGCCCCTTTGGGGCGCTGATGCAGCACCCTTCGTGAAGCGCCCCGACGCACCCGCAGCCGATCACGCGCCCTTTTGCACCATCGCCTCGATGCCGGCCACCAGCAGGTCCAGGGCGAAGGTGAAGTCCCTGTCGAGCATCTCGGCGACGGTGTCGCCGCCGCGGGCCGCCATGAGGTCTCTGGACTCCTCGATGATCTTCGCGGTGTCCGGGGCCTCGGTCACGGCGTCCATCGTGGAGTTGAAGTACTCGTCGGGGGTCATGCCGGCCGCGGCCACCCGGGCGGCGAAGTGGCTCTCGATGGTGCCGTAGCCGTACACGAACTGGAAGACGGCCGAGATCGCGCCGGTCACTCCGTGGGCGGGCAGGCCGGCGCGGCGGACGACCTGCTGGACCACGCGGGAGAAGGCCAGCGAGTGCGGGCCGATGTTCAGGTAGCGGCCGGCCAGCGGGGAGAGCCAGGGGTGGCGGACCAGCAGGGCCCGGTACTCCGTGGCCAGCGACCGCAGTTGCCCGCGCCAGTCGCCGGCCGCGGCATCGGGCAGGGACAGTTCGCCGAAGGCCGCGTCGAGGGCGAGTTCGAGCAGGTCGTCCTTGGTGTCGACGTACCAGTACACGGACATGGCCGTCACGTTGAGCTCGGCCGCCAGCCGGCGCATGGAGAACTTGTCGAGCCCGTCGGAGTCCAGGAGCCGGACGGTGGCGGAGGTGATGCGGGCCCGGTCGAGTCCGGACGGCTGACCCGTACGGCCACTCTTGCGGGCCTTCCCCTCAAGCCACACACTGGCCCGCCCCATCGCGACCCCTCCTCACCCAACGATCACTTCTCAAGATGCTAAAGCTCCAACGCCCTGTCAGGGGCGCGAGGCTGTGCCCGAAACGGACACATACCCCCACCCCACTAGGCGACATTCTTCTCCGCCTTCCTGAGAAGCCCCGCCGCCACGAACCCCCCGGCCAGCACCGCGACCGCGCCCACCAGCTGACCCGCTCCCAGCCCCGCCGACAGCGACTTCCCCGAGGCCACCGAAGAGCTCAGGACCGCTCCCAGTACGGCCACGCCCAGCCCGTTCCCGAACTCGGCCAGCGTGCCGTTGATCCCGGCCCCCACCCCCGCCTTCTCCGGAGGGATCGCGCTCATGATGGCGTGCGCCATCGCCGGGTTGGCGATCGCGCACCCCGCGCCGATCAGCAGCAGACCGAGCAGCGTGCCGCCGTAACCGGTCGAGTCCAGTACGGCGATGGACACCAGACCCAGCGCCATCAGCAGCATGCCCAGGGCTATCGCCACCGGCGTGCCGAGGCGTGCCGCCCACCTGGCCGACAGGCCGGAGAAGTTGAGGACGACGACCGACAGCGCGAGCGGTGCCGTGCGCAGACCCGCCTCCAACGGGCCGTAGCCGAGGACGAGTTGCAGGTGCTGGGTGAGGAGGAAGAGCGCTCCGCCCATGCCGAAGGTGATGAGCACCGCGCCGGCGACGGCGCCCGTGAAGCGGCGGTCCCGGAAGAAGTGGGGGTCGAGCATGGGGAACGGGATCCGGCTCTCCCAGTACGCGAACGCGCCCAGCGCCAGCACCGCCACCGCCGCCGTGGCCAGCACCCGTGCCGACGTCCAGCCGTGCCCCGGGCCGGAGATGATCGCGAAGACCAGCGCGGCCATGCCGATCGTGGAGAGCAGCGCGCCGAGCAGGTCGGGGCGGTCGCCCTGGGGGTTCCTGGATTCGGGGACCATGACCACGACCGCCGCCAGGGCCAGCGCCGCGACCGGGAGGTTGATCAGGAAGATCGCGCCCCACCAGAAGTGGTTGAGCATGAACCCGCCGATCAGCGGACCGGCGGCGAAGCCCAGCGCGTTGACGGCGCTCCAGATGCCGATGGCCCTGGGCTGCTCGTCGGGGGTGAAGATCTGCATCGCCACGGCGAGGGTGGTGGTGAGCAGCAGCGCGCCGCCGACGCCCATGCCGGCCCGCGCCGCGACCAGTTGGCCGGTGGAGTCGGCCAGGCCCGCGGCCAGCGAACCGGCGCCGAACAGGACCAGTCCGGTGATCAGCATCTTCTTGCGGCCGTAGCGGTCGGCCGCGCTGCCCGCCGTGAGCAGCAGACCGGACTGGACGAGCGAGTACGCGTTGATCATCCACTGGATGTCGGCGGTGGCCGCGTGCAGTTCCCGGGTGAGGGAGGGGACGGCCACGTTCAGGACGGTGTTGTCGAGCAGCACGGTGAGCTGCGCCAGACAGATCACGCCGAGGATCAGCCAGCGCTGGGGGTGGCCCTGAGAAGTCATGCTGTACACCGTAGAACATGAATTATACGGCGTACGACGAAGGGCGGTGGCCGAAGCCACCGCCCTTGCGTCCGTCAGCCGAGCGTCAGCTGCCGCTCGCCTTCTGCGTGAGGTCGTAGAAGGTGGACGAACCCACCGTCACCTTCTTGAAGTTCTTCTCGACCCAGGAGCTGATCTGCGAGGACGTGCCGCTGCTGCTGCCGCCCATGCCGGCGCCGGTGCCCGAGGAGATGAAGTAGTGGATCTTGCCGTCCGCCACGTACTCCTTGAACTGGGCCAGCGTCGGGGACGGGTCGGTGCCGTTGAAGCCGCCGATCGCCATGACCGCGTCGTCGGTGGCGAGCTGGTAGCTCGCCGCGTTCTGGGCGCCGATGGCCGCGGCGACCCAGGTGTACTTGGACGCGTCCGTCTGCAGCAGCTTCTTGGCCGCGGAGGAGACGGTCGCGCCGTTCAGCAGGCCGCCGACGCCACCGCCGCCGCCCATGCCGCCGCCTTCGCCCTGTGCCGTGCCTCCCCCGCCGCCCGGGAGGCCGTTCCCGTTCTGCGTGCCGCCGGTGCCGTTCTGGCTCTGGCCGTTCTGGCCCTGCTGGTTCTGGCCGAAGCCGCCGCCCGTGCCACCGCCGGGGAAGCCGCCGGTGCTGTTGCCGCCGCCCGGGAAGCCGTTGCCGTTCTGCTGGTTCTGGGTGCCGCCGGTGCCGTTCTGGCCCTGCTGGTTCTGGCCGAAGCCGCCGCCGGTGCCGCCGCCCATGCCACCGGGCATACCGCCACCGCCGCCGCCCCGGCCGCCGCCGAAGCCCATCATGCTCGCGCCCGCCGGACCGGCCGTCGGGATGGAGCCGGTGTGCGCGGAGCCGATCGTGCTGAAGGTGTAGGCCGTCGGGCCCGCCAGCGCGGCCACCAGGCCCACCGCCGCCGCCCCGAGGGCGAGCTGGCGCGAGATGCGGCCGGCGAAGACCAGGCCGAGCGCGGCGGCCAGGCCGCCGATCAGGACCAGGTACTTCAGCCAGGGCAGGTAGGTGGAGGTGCGGTTGAGCAGGACGTAGCCCCAGACCGCGGCCGAGACCACGGCGGCGGCGAGGGTGATCGACGCCCACAGCTCGGCGCGCTTCTCCCACAGGATGCCCGCGCCCATGCCGACCACGGCGGCGATGTAGGGGGCGAGGGCGACCGTGTAGTACTGGTGGAAGATGCCCGCCATGTAGCTGAAGACCACCATGGTCGTCAGCAGCGAGCCGCCCCAGACCAGGAACGAGGCCCGGGTCACCGAGGTCCGCTTGAGCCTGCGCGTCGCCACCAGGCCGGCGACCAGCAGGATCAGCGCGGCCGGGATCAGCCAGGAGATCTGGCTGCCGATCTCGGAGTTGAACATCCGGTCCCAGCCGGTCGCGCCCCACTGGCCGGTCCCGGTGCCGCCGCCACCGCCGCCGACGCTGCCGGTCTCGTCGCCGCTGAGGCGGCCGAGGCCGTTGTAGCCGAAGGTCAGCTCAAGGAAGCTGTTGTTCTGCGAACCGCCGATGTAGGGGCGGGAGGAGGCCGGCCACAGTTCGACGATCGCGACCCACCAGCCGGCCGAGACGACCAGCGCGACCGTGGAGAGCGCGAGCTGGGCGAAGCGCTTCTTCACGCTCACCGGCGCGACCACCGCGTACACGATGGCCAGCGGCGGCAGGATCAGGAAGGCCTGCAGGGTCTTGGCGAGGAAGGCGAAGCCGACCGCCGCGCCCGCCCACACCAGCCACTTGGTACGGCCGTCCTCGACGGCCCGGACCACGAAGTAGCAGGCCAGCGACATCAGCAGGGCCAGCATCGCGTCCGGGTTGTTGAACCGGAACATCAGCGCCGCGACGGGGGTGAGCGCGAGCACGGCGCCCGCGATCAGGCCGGCCGCGGGGCTGAACCGGCGGCGCACGGAGGCGTAGACGACCGCGACCGAGGCGACGCCCATCAGGACCTCGGGGCCGAGGATCGTCCAGGAGTTCAGGCCGAAGATCCGGGCCGCGATCTCCATCGGCCACAGGAACGCCGAGGGCTTGTCGACGGTGATCGCGTTGCCCGCGTCCAGCGAGCCGAAGAACATCGCCTTCCAGCTCTTGGTGCCGGCCTGGACGGCCGCCGAGTAGAAGGAGTTGGAGTAGCCGTTGACGCTCAGGTTGTAGAAGTAGAGCACCGCGGTGGCGAGCAGCAGGCCGAGGAAGGCCGGGCGGGCCCAGCGGGGGTCCTCGGGGCGGCCGTGCCACAGTCTGCGGACGAAGGGCTGCTCGGGTGCACCCGAGTCCGGCGCCGGCGCCTGTGCGGCGGGGACGTCGGGGACGTCCGGCGCGTGGTGCGGCGGCGGGGGAGCCGTGGGGGGCGGGCCCCACTGGGCCGTGTGGTCGGTGTCGGTGCTCATCGGGGGTCCCCCGGGTCGGTGTCGTGGGGGCGCACCGGCTGCAACTGCATGGTGCTGTCCCTCCAGGTGCCGTCCGCGGCTTCGCCGGCGCGGAACTGAGTGGTCGTGGTGCCGCTCTGCGGGTAGGGCTGCTGCTGCGGCAGCGGCATGCGCTGCGGGAGCGGGCCCTGCGGCTGGTACGGCTGCTGCTGGTACTGCTGCTGGAATCCGCCGGTCGTGTAGGTCGGCGACGACGGGTTGTGCGTGGCCACCACCGTCGACTCCGGCCGGCCGTTGTTGTCGCGGTCCGGGAAGACCCAGGCGCGGAAGAGCAGGAAGCGCAGCACGGTCGCCGCGAGGTTGGCGGCGATCAGCACCGCCAGCTCGGTGGAGTGCGAGGGGTCGCTGCTCGCCGCGTTCAGGGCGGCGAGGGAGCCACTGGTCAGCGCCAGGCCGATACCGAAGACGACCAGGCCCTGCGCCTGGTGCCGGACCGCCCCGCCCCGGCCGCGCACCCCGAAGGTCAGGCGCCGGTTGGCCGCGGTGTTCGCCACCGCCGACACCAGCAGCGCGAGCGCGTTGGCGATCTGCGAGCCGGAGAAGGACCGGAAGGCGCTGTAGAGGACCAGGTAGAAGAGGGTCGACAGACCGCCGACCACGCAGAACCCGACGAGCTGCTGGGCCAGGCCCTTCGGCACGTCCTGGATGTCGCGGTCGCGCGGGTCGTCACCGAACGGGCGGGCGATCCGGTCCAGCGGCAGCGAACCGGTGGCCAGCGCCTTGCCGACCCGCCACACGCCCTTGAGGTCCTCGGTGGCCGTCTTCACGATGTGCACGGTCGAGTTCGGGTCGTCGACCCAGTCGACGGGCACCTCGTGGATGCGCAGCCCCGCACGCTCGGCGATCACCAGCATCTCGGTGTCGAAGAACCAGCCGGTGTCCTCGACCATCGGCAGCAGCACCTGCGCGACATCGCGCCGGATCGCCTTGAAGCCGCACTGCGCGTCCGAGAAGCGGGCCTGTAGCGAGCCGCGCAGGATCAGGTTGTACGAGCGGCTGATGAACTCCCGCTTGGCCCCGCGCACCACACGCGAGGAGCGGGCCAGCCGGGAACCGATCGCCAGGTCGGAGTGGCCGGAGATGAGCGGCGCCACCAGCGGCAGCAGCGCGTTCAGGTCGGTCGACAGGTCCACGTCCATGTAGGCGAGGATCGGCGCGTCCGAGGCGGACCAGACGGTCCGCAGCGCCCGGCCGCGGCCCTTCTGCTCCAGCCGGAACGACGTGACCTCGGCCAGGTCCGCCTCAAGCTGCCGCGCCACCTGGGGGGTGGTGTCCGTGGACGCGTTGTCCGCGATGGTGATGCGGAAGGCGTACGGGAAGGTGCGCTTGAGGTGGTCATGCAGTCTGACGACGCATGGGCCGAGGTCCTTCTCCTCGTTGTAGACGGGGATCACTACGTCCAGGACAGGCGTACCGGCGTTTCCGGCCGGGAGGTGCTCCCGCGCCGGCAGGGTGCCGGGAGAAGAGTCGGTTCGCATGGCATCGACTCTGGTCAAGCGCCCTGTTGCACCCATGTGGTGGCACTGTGCTGTGCCTGTGAGTGCGATTGCCAGTTGGTTTCGGGGTCCGGCTGGGGAGCCGCCGGGGCAAGCGCGGGCAGATAGAGGGTGAACACGGTACGGCCCGGAACGCTGTCCACGGTGACCGCTCCGCCGTGCGCGGACGCGACCGCCTGCACGATGGCGAGCCCCAGACCGGTGGACCCGGTGGACCGCGACCGCGCGGAGTCGCCCCGGGCGAACCGCTCGAAGACATGCGGCAGCAGGTCCTGCGGGATGCCCTGTCCGTTGTCCTCGACGTCCACGCACATCCAGGGCCCGCGCCGCTGGATGCGGGCGGTGACGGTGGTGCCGGGCGGGGTGTGCTTGCGGGCGTTGCCGAGCAGGTTGATCAGCACCTGCTGGATACGGGCCGCGTCGGCGGCGACCAGGGCCGGTTCGTCGGGCAGGTCGAGCCGCCAGTTGTGGTCCATGCCGGCCGCGCGGGTGTCGCTGATCGTGTCGACGACGAGCGGGATGAGGTCGGTGTGCTCGAACTGGAGCGGCCGGCCGGCGTCCAGCCGGGCCAGCAGCAGCAGGTCCTCCACGAGGAGGGTCATCCGCCCGGCCTCGGACTCGATACGGCCCAGCGCGTGCCGGGTGTCGGGCCCGACCTGCTCCCGTCCGCGCCGGGTGAGCTCGGCGTACCCGCGGATGGAGGCGAGCGGGGTGCGCAGCTCGTGGCTGGCGTCGGCGACGAACTGCCGTACCCGCATCTCGCTCTGCTGGCGGGCGTGCAGCGCGCCGTGCACATGGTTGAGCATGCGGTTGAGCGCGGAGCCGACCTGGCCGACCTCGGTGTGCGGGTCGCACTCCGACTCCGGGACCCGCTCGCTGAGGTTCACCTCGCCGGTGTGCAGGGGGAGTTCGGAGACGCGGGTGGCGGTGCTGGCGACCCGGCGCAGCGGGCGGGTGGCTACGCCGACGATGACGGTGCCTGCGAGGGTGGCGGCGACGAGACCGGCGACGGTGACGCTGATCTCGACGAGGATCAGGGTGTTGATGGTGTTGTCGGCATCTGCGGTCGGGATGGCGACGTAGTAGTGGCCCTTGTTCCCTTCCACGTAGACGACCTGGTAGCTGCCCATGCCGGGGATGTCGACGGTGTGCTTCTTGCCGGTGTCCTGCGAGACCGAGCCGAGGGCCCTGAGCTGGGCCTCCGTCAGACTCCGCGCGTTCATCTGCGGGATGTTCAGGTCGTCGTTCGTCTTGTCACCGACCTTGGCCTCGGTGATCGAGCCGTTCACGACCCTGGCCACGACGGTGCCCTGGGGCTGCGGGCCCGTGACGAACTTGCTCAGATCGGTCGGTGTGGTGTCCTTCTTATTGGCGGCGGAGCTGGAGTTGCCCGTGCCCTGCGCTCCGGGCGGCTCGGTGCCGTTCTTGATCGCGTCCGGCGGCTCACCGAACCCGCCGGCCGCCCGCGCGGACACCTCGTCGAGCTGGCCGTTGAGCTGGTCGTACAGATGGGAGCGCAGCGCGAGGGTGGTCACCGAGCCGATCACCGCGCAGACCACCGCGATCAGCACTACAGACGCGACGACGAGCCGGGTCCGCAGGCTGCGCGGTTTCCCCGCTAGTCGTTTCTGCGCACGCGGCCGTCGTCGCCCGCTCATGAGGCGGCGGGCTTGATCAGGTAACCGGCACCGCGCCGGGTGTGGATCATCGGCTCGCGTCCGGCGTCGATCTTCCGGCGCAGGTACGAGATGTAGAGCTCGACCACGTTGGCCTGGCCGCCGAAGTCGTACGACCACACCCGGTCGAGTATCTGGGCCTTGCTGAGCACGCGCCGCGGGTTGCGCATCAGGAAGCGCAGCAGCTCGAACTCGGTGGCGGTGAGGTGGATGGACTCGCCGGCCCGGGAGACCTCGTGGCTGTCCTCGTCCAGGGTGAGGTCACCGACGACGAGGACGGAGTCGGAGCGGCGGTCGGCGGCACCGGAGCGCCGGATCAGCCCGCGCAGCCGGGCCACGACCTCTTCGAGGCTGAAGGGCTTGGTGACGTAGTCGTCGCCCCCGGCGGTCAGGCCGGCGATCCGGTCCTCGACCGCGTCCTTGGCGGTGAGGAACAGGACGGGCACCTCGGGCAGCTCGCGCCGCAGGCGCCCCAGCACGGTGAGGCCGTCCATGTCGGGCAGCATCATGTCGAGGACGACGGCGTCGGGCCGGAACTCCCGGGCGGTCTGGATGGCGCCCTGGCCGTCGCCCGCACTCCTGATCTGCCAGCCCTCGTAGCGGAGGGCCATGGACAGGAGTTCGGTGATCGACAGCTCGTCGTCCACCACAAGCACTCGGACGGGGCTCCCGTCCGGCCTCAGCAGTTCGGTGCGCCCCTGGGGCGAGGTCGTGGTCATGGTGGACACCTTGTCGGGGTCCTCTGAGAACACGCTTTCACTAATCTGTGATTTCCCTAAGAAACACACAGGCGCCTCTCAGGGAACGCCTGGGAATCCCATCACGTGCGCATGAACTCGTGACCCCGCTCGCGCCGGGCTGTGCGGATCATGTACGTCCGGAGCGCGCGCCGCGCCGTCCATGAAACGCCGATGAACCACTGATGAGAGCGTAGCGACCCGGGGCGGGTCCCGCGCGGCGAGGGCGCGGGCCCTCGCCGGCGGCTCAGAAGAGCCCGTCCTGCTGAGTCTCGAACTCCCTCACAGGCAGCCTCAGTTGCCCTTCCTCGCCGGTCCCCGCGGCGACCAGTTCCCACCCGGGCAGCAGACGCGTGTCGAGGACCACGACCCCGCGCCGGGTGGCGAGATGCAGATCCGGTCCGGCCGCCGCGACCAGCTCACCGCTCACCACACCGCCCGGGACCAGCCCGGCCACCTCGCCGACGGCGGCGGGGCTCCCGTCCAGCCCGAACAGCCCGACATGGTCCACCGGTTGGCACGGCTCCCGGACGAGCGACTCGGGCCAGCCGCCCAGAGCGACAGCAAGCGCGTGCAGTTCGCGGACCTCGGCCGCCCGCCCGGCCGGGGTGGCCGGCAGCGCGGACCGTACGAGCCGCTTCCGGCCGTACGGAATCCGGTCCGGCACCCCGAGCGCGGCCCGCAGCAGCTCCTCGGCCCGCCGCGCGGCCATCAGCGGCCCGGCGCCCAGCCAGCTGAAGCAGACGGCGCCCTGCTCCCGCAGCCGCGCCGGTCCCCGCTCGACGGCGGTGATCCCCACCTTGACCATGCCGGGGCCGAACCACGCCAGGTACACGTGGTACGGCCGCGGGTCGTCGGCCATCGTGTCGGCGGCCACCGAGTGCGCCCGGTCCAGCCGGGCGCACTCCTCGCACCGGGCCCCGGTACTCCTGCCGGACACGGGCGCCCGCGCCGGGCACGCATGCCCCCGCGCCCCCACGCACTCCCGCACACCCCCCTCCACGACCACGAAGCCCACCCGCTTCCCCCACCCGAGCGAACTCCGCCGCCCACCACTCCACACCAGCACCGGCCCGTCGTCCGACCACCGCATCCCCGAGCATTTCCACACGTGTGCCATCACCGCCGAGGGTAGGCGCGGGCACTGACAACGGGCGGGGGCGGGGGACTTGGGCGGGGGACTTGGGTGGCGGACTTGGGTGGCGGACTTGGGTGGCGGACTTGGGTGGGGGGGAGGAGTCAAGTGAAGGGAACGGCGGGATCCTGGGCGGCTTCGGATCAGCTGCCGGTGTCCGCCGTGGCCGGTTGTTCCGGGGTTCCCGTGACGGGTGTCGGTCGGAGGGCGGAGGAAGGGTGACGGCCCCGTCCGGCGAGGCGGCAGGAGACGCAGCCGGGGTGGCCGTCGCGGGCGGCGGTGTCGCGGACGCCCAGGGGCCACTGGCTCCGGGGGCGCGGGCCCGGCGGCTTGCCCCGCCCCGCCAGATGCAGATACCAGGTGACCAGGACGCTCACGGCGCACACCGCGAGCCCTGCGACCAGGGCGGGGACCGAGACCGTACACACGGCCAGTCCCAGCAGACCGCTTCCGACGGTCGCGATCACCGTGCCGGTCCACCCGGCCACCGTATGGCCTTCGTCGTGCTGACTCACGTACCCGCCTCCCTCTCCTAGGCAGCGGAAACACACAGTCCGACGCGAGGGCGACTAGAATCCCTCACGGGGTAAGAAATTTACCGCGTAGATCTCTCACGTGCTAAGGGAATCTGCGGATCTCCGAGGAACCGGGAACGACCATGCACGGCAAGCCGCGACCGGCCGCGGATCCGGCCAGGGCCCTGTCCGCGATGGACCACCTCATCGCGGCCCATGTGATCGGCCAGCAGGAACTGGCCCGGCGGCTCGGACTGAACGTCACGGACCTCACCTGCTTCGCCTTCGTCCTGGAGGCGGGCGAGAACCTGCTCACCGCCGGCGACCTCGCCGCCCGCGCCCATGTGACGACGGGCGCGATGACGGGCATCCTCAACCGCCTGGAACGCGCGCGCTACGTCACCCGCCGCCCCGACCCCGCCGACCGCCGCCGGGTCCGCGTCGCCGCGGTGCCGGAAGCCGTCACCCGGGTCGAGGCGGTCTACGCCGGCCACTACGCACGCCTCACCGAACTGTTCGCCGACTACACCCCCGACGAACTCGCCATCCTCACGGACTGGTTCACCCGGGCCACCGCCCTGGCACACGACTACCTGGAGAAGCTCAACAGGAACGACACAGCGGAGCCCTGCTGAGGCTGCCGCCGAACGCACAGGGCGCGTCGGGCGCCGGCTCATCGGGCTCTGCCGCCCGACCCGTGGCCGCTCAGCCACTTCGCCGCGTACGCCACCGCGGGAGCGAGGCCGAACAGCAGGCAGTCGGCGGCCCCCACCCGCCCCCGGGTCACCGGACGCTCCGGCAGCGACGCGTAGGACTCACCCAGCGCAGGGAAGCCGGACGCGTCGAAGTCCACGTCGCGGTAGCGGTGCCAGCGCCGCCCTCCCGGGCCGTCGGCGACCGCACAGCCGTAGCGGCGGGTGCCCCGCCCCGGCACCCGGTACTCGGCCAGGTGGAAGGCGGTGCAGACGGAGTAGCCCACGCCCAGCAGCAGGACGCGGGCGTCCAGTTCCTCCAGACGGGCGAGCGGGGACTCCTCACCCAGATGACAGTCCAGGGCGTGCCCGGCGGTGATCCGCGCGGCGGCCGGCCCCAGAGCGGCGAACGAACTCTGCGGGTGGCCGCTGCGCAGCGCCCCCGGGCGGGTGCGGACCTCCTCGGGCAGCACGCCGACGCGGAAACTCGGGGTCCGCTCGGGGTCGAAGGCGGGCAGGGTCGCCCGCAGCCGGGGCCACTGCCTCGCCGGCACGGCGTACCCGCGGGTGACGGGCCAGCGGGAGGGGTCGGAGTTGTCGGGCGTCTGGGTGTAGACGACGAGGGTGCCGTCCGGGCCGAGCACCTCCAGCAGGGAGTCGGCGACGGCCCGCGCCCGCCCGTGCACCGGACCGATGGCGCCCAGCGACGCGTGCACGAGCAGGGTCTCCCCCGGCCGGATCCCCAACGCGCGCAGCTGCGCCACGAGTTCGTCGGGGCCGAGCGGCGCGGGCGAGGCGCCGGGAGAGGCGATGCCGGTGGTCATCGCGTGGCTTCCGGTGACAACGTGGCGCGATGGCGCACCCACACATGGCTGAGCAGAACAGGCCCCCTGCGGCGTGGCAGTGAACGCGATCGCCTCATTCCTTCCCAGGAACGACACCCCTTCCACCTCGTCCTCCACCTTGTCGGGCACCGCACCCCGCCGACGCGACAACAAGGCACGCCCCCCGAGCGGTTGAAGGCCCGGATCGGGCCACAGCGGACCGGCCGGGCTCGTGCGAAACTGAAGACCGGGCAGGTACGCAAGCCACACAGCGGGGGATGAGATGGTGCCCGTGTACCGCTATGCCGTCAGCTATGCGCACGGCCGGGACGAGGCCTGGGTCGCGAGATTCCTGGACGAGCTGAGACGGCGTCTGGAGACCACGGACGGGCCGCGTTTCCAGCGCCTCGTCCCCCCGCCCCTGCCGCCGGGCGGGCGCGAGGGACCGGATGACGGGCGCGAGGGGTCGTACGGCGTCGAGACGGCCGACATCGTGCTGGCCCTGTGCAGTCCGGCGTACTTCAACGAGGGGCCCGCCCAGCACGACTGGGCGATCCTGGCGCTGCGCCGGAGTCTGGGGCAGGCCCGCACCGGCGTCCCTCCGCAGACGGCCCTGCCCCTGGTCTGGGAACCGGTCGACCGGCGGCTGCCGGGGCCGGTCGCGACGGCCGACCTCTTCGCCGCGGACCAGCTGCCCGAGTACCGCTCGCTGGGCCTGGCGCTGATGACCATGCAGGCCCCCCGGTACCGCGCGGCACTGGACCGGGTGCTCGACGCGATCGCGGCCCGTATGAGGACGATGGCCGAAGCCGCCACCCCCGCGCCCGAGTTGGACGACCGGTTCGCCGGCGAGGCACCCGACGCGCTGTCGGCGGAGGACGCGGCCTTCACCGAGCAGTTCCGCAAGGAGGTGGCCCCCGTCCTGCCCGCGACGGCGGTCCCCCGCACCCTGACCATCCCCGTCCCGGTGACCGACCGGATTGCCAACAAAAGCATCGGTCTTGACGGCGGCGCGGACGCCGGCCCGGACGGGAGTTCGGCACCGCCGGAGCACGTCCTTGCCGCCGAGCTGCTGCCCGAACTGGGCCGGCGCGTCCTCCTCGTCGGGCCGCCGGGCGCCGGGCACAGCACCGAACTGGCGCGGCTCGCGGGACGGGCGCTCGACGACACCGCGCCGGGGCGGGCCCGCACGGACCGCGCGCCCTGGGGCTGCCGGATACCGTTCGTGCTGTCGGCGCGGTCGGGTGCGCTGCCCCGCCTGGACGGGATGGTGCCCATGCTCGCCCCGCTGGCGGCACCGCAGGAACCGGCCGGCTGGGCCGCCCGCCAGCTGCTCTCCGGACGGGCCTTCCTGGCCGTCGACGACCTGGACGCGGTGCCCGTCAGCAACCGCTCCGCCGTCTGGGAATGGCTCCTCCACCTCCTGCGGACCCATCCCCAGGCGCCCTGTGTCATCGCCACGAACGGCACCGGAGTGCCCTGGGACCGGCTCGGGGACACCTTCCGGATCGCCGCCCTCGGGCCCCTGACCCCCGACGGGGTGCGCACCCTGCTCGACTCCCTGGTGGCGACGTCCTCCGGCGACCGGCAGGCCCGCACCGCGCTGCTCCGTCGGTTCGACTCCGACCCGCTGCTCCTCGGCGTCGCCCGCCGCCCGGCGGCCGCCGCGGCCCTGCTGCGGGCGGCGGGCGGTCCGGGCCGACCGGGCCTGCCGGGCCTGCCGGGCCTGCCGGACCGGCCGGACCGGCCGGACCCGGAGCCGGTACCGCGGCACCGGCTGCTGCGGGCCGGCGTCTCGGCGGGGTGGCGGCGGACGCGGGAGGAGACCACCGGGCCGTCCTCCTCTTCCCCTCCCGTGCCCGGCCTCGGCTCCACCGGCCAGGTGCCCGACAGCGTCCTGCGGGCGGCCTCCGGCCTGCTGGCCGTCGCCGCCCTCGGACTGGACAGCTCCCGCATTCCGCTGCGGACCGCGCTCGGCGCGCTCCGGGACCCCGGTGCCTCCGACGCCGCCTCGCCCGAACGGCTGCTGGCCGCGCTCGCGGACCGCGCGGGCGTGGTGTTCCGGCCCGGACCCGACACCGTGGCCTTCCCCAGCCCCGAGGTCAGGACCTTCCTGGCAGCCCACCACCTGGCCCACGCGCCCGGCGCGGACGCCGACGAACTCCTCGTCCGCCACCCGTCCGCCGAACTCGGCGAACTCCTCACCCAGTTGCGGACCGCCGAGGCCGACACCGACACCCCGCGCAGCGTCCTCGCGACCCCGGGCGGACCGCCACGCCGGCTGTCGGCCGGCAGCCCGCCGCCCCGTCCTGCCGTACGGCGCGCAGCCGTACGGTCCTCCGCGGAGCTGCGCACCCTGCTCCGCGCCGACACCGCCGTGGCCGAACTGCGCTGCACCGGACCGGTCGACGGGCTGGCCGAGTTCCTGCCGCGCCTGCCCGGGCTGCGCTCGCTGGTCCTCGCCGACGACCAGTCGCTCACCGCCCTGCCGGAACTGAGCGGATGCCGGTCGCTGCGGGCGGTACGGGTGCTGCGCTGCCCGAACCTGAGGGAGCTGACCGCGCTGGAGTCCTCGACGGTCATGTTCCTCGACATCGACCCCTGGCCCGGCCTGCCGGTACCGGCCGGTCTGCGCCGGGCCCCCTGGCTGAGCCGGGTGGATCTGGCGACCGGCGGCGGTCCGGGGGTCCGGGCGGCCAACGGGGCCGTTGCCGACGCTGCCACGACACCTGCGGCTTCCCGGGCTTCCGTGGTTTCTCCCGCCGCTCCGGGAGAACCGCGCCGTCGGCCATATTCGTCGACCCAGTAGTGGCCGCAGGCGTCATGGGGAAGAGTGCAACGGGGTGCGGTGCGCCGAAGCCAGGGGCCGACGACGGGGGGCAGTGGGCTTGATCAAGCTTTTCGACCCGAGCGAGGAGACTTACCGGCCTGCGACGCCCGGCCCCGAGCCGGCGCGCGGCACGGCCCGCCTCGACGATCAGGTCTACCTCTTCGACGACCGGACCGTCCTCGCCGTCAACGTCGCCCTGGCGTCCGGCCGTCCCCTGCTCGTCCTCGGCCCACCGGGCTCGGGCAAGTCGGCGCTCGCGCCGAACGTGGCACGGCTGATGCGTTTCCGCTACTACGCCGAGGTGGTCACCGCCCGCACCGAACCGCACGACCTGCTCTGGCGCGAGGAGGCGTTCCGCCAGCTCAACGACGCCACACAGGGCACGCTCCAGGACCCAGGGTCGCGGGACTACTTCCGGCCCGGCCCCCTGTGGAAGGCGCTCGACCCGGCCGTGGACGACGAGGGCGTGCCCGCGCTGCGCGACCGGCCCGCGGTGGTCCTCATCGACGAGATCGACAAGGCCGACCCGGATGTCCCGGACGCCCTGCTCGATCCGCTCAACAACCTCCGTTTCGTGGGCCCCGACCGCCGCACGGTGACCGCCGCCGAGAGCACCGGCGCACCCCTGGTGGTGATCACCAGCAACGAGGAACGGGAACTGTCCGCCGCCTTCCTGCGCCGCTGCATCCTGCTGAGACTGGACGCGCCGGACCGCGAACACCTGCTGAACGTCGCCCGGTTGCACATGGGGGACGACTACGACGAGGCGCTCACCGTGGAGTTGGCCGACATGTTCGAGAACGAGTCGCCGGCGACCCGGCCGGCGGCGAGCACCGCCGAGTTCCTGGACACCCTGCGGGCCTGCCGCCAGATGGGCCTGACGGTCACGTCGCCGGAGTGGCGGGCGGTCGCGGGGCTCGCCATGATGAAGGGCTCCTCCGACCCGCTCCCCTACGCATGAACCGAAGCCCGGCCCGGCTGGGGGACCTGCTGAGGACGGCCCGCGCCCTGGGCGTCTCCGACCCCGCCGGCCTCACCGCACTGGCCGCGGCCCTGGGACTTGCGCTCCCCTCCGACGGCCCCGCCCGCCGTACCCCCGCCCGGGCCCCGGCGCGGCCGTCCCGGGGCCGGGGCGGGGGCGGGGGTACGGCGGGCGGGGGCGGGCGCGAGGGTACGACGGGACGCGCGAGCCGCTCGGGCTCCGACGCACCGCCCGCCCCGGGGCCGTACCACCGGCCCCCGGCCCCACCCGGAACAGCGCCCGCGACTCCGCCGGAGCAGGTCCCCGGTCCGGACACCGGGTCGGCCACCGGCGGTTCGCTGCTGCTGATCCGCGCCGCCCGCCCGGCACCGGACCGGGAGACGGAACAGCCGCTGTGGCGCGACACCGAACCACTCGATCACTCCGATGCCCCCGATCCGGCCGATCCGACCGGTCCGACCGGTCCGACCGGTCCGACCGCTTCCACCGGTCCGACCGCTTCCACCAGTCAAACCGATTCCACCGATCCGACCCGCCCCACCAACAACTCCACCGCCGAACTCCTCGGCCACACCGCCGCGTTCGACCTGCCCGGCCCGTCGGCCCTGCCACGGCCCGCCTCGCCGTGGAACCCGCGGACGGAGCGGGCCGTCTTCCTCGCGATGGCCGGGACGCTCACGACGGGACGCGGGGTCGACCGCCACCGGCTGGTGGAGCTGGTCGTACGCAGTCTCGCCGGCGGCCCGATCGCCCGGCCGCGGGTGCCCTACCGGCAGCGGACCACCACCCGGGCCGGAGCGCTGCTGCTGATCGACCGGGGTGAGTCGATGCGACCGTTCCGGCACGACCAGGAGTGGATCACCCGGCTCGCGGCCCGCATCCTGCCGCCGGGCGGGCTGCGCGTCCTGGACCTGCGCATCGCCCAGGGCGTCAGCCGCGACCGGGGGCGCACCTGGGAGCCCCACCCGGTGCCGCCGTACGGGCAGCCGGTGCTGCTGCTCTCCGACCTCGGGCATCTGCAGCCGCCGTCGCCGGGGCGCCACCACTCCTCGCCGGCGAGCTGGCTGTCGTATCTGCGGCGGCTGCGGGAGACGGGCACCCCCGTCGTCTGTCTCACGCCCTATCCCGCCGAGGAGTACCCGGCCGCCGTGCGGGAGACGGTCGCGCTGGTTCCACTGGACCGCCGGGTGTCCGTACGGCTCGCCCAGACCGCGACCCGCCGGGACCCGCGCCGGGCGGGGCGGCGGCGATGACGGCGGCACCCGAGCGCACCGCGTTCCAGCTGATAGCGGAGGAACGCCGGCACCGGCCCGCCGTGGTGCAGCTGGCCCGGTCGCTGTGCCTGGCCGCGCAGGCGGAGCCGTACTTCCTCCGCAGCGCCCGGCTCCGCTTCGCCCCGGACAGCAGCACCGGGCTGGAGGCCAGGCTGTACTTCTCCCCGCTGGTGGAGGCGGCCGACAGCCGCGCGCTGGTGCTGTACCCGGAGGTCAGCGCGGAGCTGCGGCGGGAGCTGTACGACCACGACCTGGACCTGCTCGGCTCGGTCCGCGACTTCACCCTGGCCGCCCACCGCAGCGCACCGCCCCTGGTCCGCGGTTTCGAGGAGCTGCTCTGGTCGGCGACGATCGGCCCGCCGCCCACCGAGGCCGAGGTCGAACGGACACTGACCCCGCTCTTCCGGCAGGTGCTCGCCGAGGGACCCACGGCGGCCGAGGCGAGCCGCTGGATCCTGCGTTTCCTGCCCCGGCTGCCGGAAACCGTAAGGGAGTCGCCGCCGGCCTGGCGGCTCCAGGTGATGGCGGCGGAACGGCTGGGCATGGAGCCGCCGCGCGGTCTGCTGACCCGGGCCGACGCCGACGAGGTGCGGACGGTGCGGGCGCTGGTCCACACCGAGGTCGACATCGGCGTCCGGGCCTCGGCGCACGGCCTGGTCCTGAGCCGGCCGCCGGAGCGGGGCGCGCTGGTCTGCGGGGCGAGCGGGGCGGGGCGCGTACAGCTGCGGCTGCGCAGCGCGCTGCCCGGCGCCCAGTGGCACGAACTGGACCTGTACGACGGCGAGTACGCCGCCCTGGGCCTCAGCGTGGCCGCCGAGGCCCGCGCGGACGGCACGCTCCTGGCCACGCAGGCGGAGCTGGGCGGCACGCTGCTGTGCGCACGGGCGGGTCACCGGGCGGCGGCCGCGACCACCGTGGACGGCCGCACCGTCCTGCGGATCGACGACGGCGAGTCCGTGCTCACGGTCGAACTGCCCGAACTGCCCGAGCAGCCCCGGCTGCTCACGGTCGCCGACGCGGGACCGGCGGCCACGGCGGTGGTGAGCGCCAAGGGACTGCACGTGGTGACCTCGGCGGTGGACGGCACGGCCGACGCCGTACTGCACCCGCTGTCGGTGCAGCCGACGGCCGTGGGCTGGTCCCGGATCCGGGAACGCGGCGTGCTGTGCCTGGCCACCGGGAACGACGTCCTCCTCGTCGACGGCGGCGACCCCGGCCGGACCCTCGGCACGCTGACGCATCCCGCGCCGGTGGTACGCCTGTGGTGCTCGGTCCGGGCGGGCCTGGTGGCCGTCGCCGACGCGGAGGGCGGGGTGACGGTGCACGGCCTGGCCGGGGCTCCGGCCGCCGGTCCTGAACGGTGGCAGCAGGATCCGGGGGGCGGGGTCACCGCCCTGTGCGGGGATCCTCGGGCGGGGTCAGGGTCGGGGTCGGTTGTCTGGTGCGCCGCGGACGGACAGGTGTACGGGATGGACGCGGCGGCGGCCGACGCCTCCGCCGGAGCCACCGATGGGGTCACCCTGCTGGGCACCTTGCCGGCCCCGGCGTCCTCACTCGCGCTGCTCTCCGACGTCGGGCTGGTCGTGGCCGCGGACGGCGGGGACCGGCTGCTGCGGCTGGCCTGGCCGGGAGGCGGGCCGGTCACGGCGGTGCCGATGCCCTTCCGGGTGCGGGAGGTTCATCCGGCGACGGGCGGGCTGCTGCTGGTGTCGGGGCACGGCGGCGAGGTGGAGATCCGCGCGGAGGACGGCCGTACACACCTGCTCACCCCAGGACCCGTGCCCGCACCCCCGGACGGGGCGGGACCCGACTGGCCGCGGGACAGCGTCGGGTTGGTGCTGTCGGAACACGACACCGTGCTTCCGGCCGGCGTCCGGCGCTGGGGCATCGGGCACGTCTGTCTGCCCGCCTCCCTGCCACCGGACTCCGAGGAGTTCGCCGCGCTGCTGGCAGGCGCGCGGGAGCAGGGGCTGCGGGTACTGGCGGAACTGGCGCCTCCCGACGAGGACTCCGCCCACGGCGAACTGCTCGGTCGGGCCTACGACCTGCTGGAGGAGTCGCTCGACGGACTCCGCCTCCGCGACGCGGACCGCTGGCCGGCGCCGCTGCTCACCCGTCTGCGCCATCTCCTGGACGCCTACCCGCAGACGGCGGTCGTCACGACCGGCTCTCCCCACGTCCCCCTGGGCCCCGGCCACCTCACCCTGAACGCGCCCCCCGAACCCACGACCGCCCCGCTCCCCCCGGACGCCGGCAGCTGGTGGTCCCTCCCGGACGGGCTCCCCCCTCCCCGGGCCTCCCTGCTCCTGGCCCTGCCGGGCTGCCACGAAGTCCCCGCCTCACTGCTGAGGGAAACCCCGGCGCTACGCCCCCTGCTCGCGGCGCGCGCCGCGCAACTGGCCCTGCGTCACGGCGGAGTGGAGCGGCTGTCCACCGGCTCGGCACGGGTGACCGCCGTCCGCCGGGAGCACGCCGGGCAGGCCGTCCTCTGCCTGACCAGTACGGCCGACGTCCCGCTCACCGCCCGGGTACCCCTGCCGCAGGCGACCGCCGGGACCGAGCCGATCGAGCTGATCGAGATCGCCCGCGACCTCCCGACCCACCCGCCCGACGCGCCGCCCCAGGTCCTGCGACCGGCTCCCGACGGCCTGATCCCGGTGGAACTCGACGCGGGCCACACCCGCTGGTTCCGGATCCGCACGACCACCCACCCGCCACCGGACGGCCCCCCGGACCCCTTCACCCCACCCACTGCTCGCTGACGCACCACGATCCAGTACACGGTTCAGTACGAGGAGTCCCATGCCAGGTCCCCATGTCTTCCTCAGCCGCAGCGAACCACCGGACTGCACCTGCAACTGCTGGCCGGCCCGGCGCGCCATGGAGGAACTGCTCCACCAGGAGGGCTGCGAGCCGGTCATCGTGGACCGGGAGTCCCTGGTGCCGGGCGAGGACTGGATGGAGGCCATCTCCGACGGCATGGGCAGCGCCCACGGCATGCTCCTGATCGTGTCGGCCCACGCGCTGAAGTCCGAGCATGTGCAGAACGAACTGGCCATGGCGGAACTGCGCAACCGGCACGACGGTTTCCCGGTGATCCTGCTGATGCTGCCGGAAGTGACCCTGGAGGCGCTGGAGAAGAGCGGCCTGGGGTCGCTCAGCCCGAACAGACGGCAGACGGTGGAGTGGCCGGGAAAGGACGACATCGAGTCCGTACGACGCGACATCCGACCGCAACTCGATCTGATGCGAGCCGAGTTGACCGGGGCGAAGGTGCATCACCGGGTGGTCCACCATCTGCGGGAGGTGGACGCGCAGAGCCTGAGCCGGGCCGGCGCGACACTGGGCGTCCAGATCGAAGCGCTGTTCCCGCTGATGCGCCACCGGCTCGCCTCGGGGCTCCTGGCCGAACGGCCGAGCGAGCCCGAGACCGACCCGCTGCGCGCGGCCCTCACCGAACTGCTGCCCCTGTCCGGCCCGGAAGCCTCACGGGAACTCATCCAGCTGAGCGTGACCCATGCCCGGGTGCCGGCGGCCGAGGCCGACCGGATACGCGGGGTGCTCGACACCGCGTCCCCCAGGGTCGCGGTACTGCCCGCGCAGTACACGGACACGGCACGCCGGTACATCCACCGGGCCAGCGAACAGCCGCTGCCCTGGGACCACTTCGTCGTCGCCCTCACCGCGGGTACCGGCGTCCTGGGCGATCTGGTGCAGCACATCGGAGAGGAACTGCTGGAGGAGTTCGACATCCACGACGAGGAGACACTGCGCGAACACGAGCACGACTTCGGCCCGGTCGTCGTGATCGTCCCGCACCCCCCGGACGCCGACCTGGTCAGAGCACTCGACACGGCGTACCCGGTAGGACTCCTCTTCCTGTTCGTGGTCGACGGCGAACTGCTCGGCGCCACCGGCGCGCACACCCGCCTGGAGGGCCTGCCCGCCTGGCGGGAGGAGGAGATGAACCGCACGGTACGGCGGTTCGTGCGCCGGTACGGATCGACATTGAGCAACTGACCGCCCCGGGTCCGTCCCGGGGCGGTCACGCGCGCGGGCGGCTCAGATCGGCGGCATCTCCAGGTCGAAGTCGATCCGCTTCCGGTCGCTCATCACCCGGACCAGGGGATGGGCCGGCCCGAACTCGCGCTCGGCGGCCAGCGCGGCCCCGTGGACGCCCGGGTAGGTGTCGTCGTCACCCATCAGGCTGCGGTCCAGGGCGACGTTGTACTCCGCGCAGAGCACCCGCGGGTGGTGATCACGGTAGAGGGCGCGGTAGGCCTCGCGGGCTTCCTCGTCCTGGGCGAGCGCCTCGTCGTAGCGTCCCAGCGCGGACAGCACACCGGCCCGGTTGGAGCGGCAGGCGAGGGTGGCGGGGTGACCGGTGCCCAGCCGCTCGATGAGCAGCGGGAGCGTCTCGTCGGCCAGTTCCAGGGCCCGGTCGGTCTCTCCGCGGCTTCTGAAGATGGCTACGAGGTTGGTCGCGGCCGACAGGGTGAACGGGTGATCGGCGCCGAGGCGCTCGCGGTAGCGCTCGAAGTTCTGCTTCCCGAGGTCCACGGCCTCCGATCCGCGGACCGGGTCCACCAGAGACAGGGCGAGCAGGTCACAGGCGAGGTTGGCCGTGCACGACATGGTGTCGGGGTGCGCCTCGCCGTAGCGCTGCCGGTACACGTTCAGGGTGGAGCGGGTCAGGGCCTCGGCCTCGGCGTAGTGGCCGAGGCGGCGCTGGGTCACCGCGAGGGACGCGTCCGTGCTCAGCACGTCGTTGGACTTCTCGTCCTTCTGGATGCCGACGAACCGTTTGCGGATCTCGATGAGCAGGTCGAGGGAACCCTGGTAGTCGCCCGTCTCCCGGCGGTCCAGCGCGACGCTTCCCGCGAAGGCCCAGGTGAGTCCCCGCTGAAGCCCCAGTGCCTGCCGGGACTTCTGATAGGTGTCGGTCGCACGGTCCAGGGCTCCGCCCGGGCGGCCCGCGAGGTTGAGGGAGACACCGAGGTTGTTCGCCACCCGGAGGGTCTCCTCGTTGTCGGGTCCGAAGTGCGGACTGTTCACGTGGAGCTCATAGGTCCGCCTGTCCTCGTCGAGCGCTTCCTGATAGCGGCCCAGACCGCGAAGGTCGGCGGCGTAGTTGCGGGCGGTGACCAGGCTGTAGCCGTCGTCGGGGCCGAGCTGCTCGCGCTGGCGCTGCAGGGTGTCGGCGTCCACGTCGTGGGCCTCCTGGTAACGGCCCAGGGAGCGCAGTGGGTTGGCCACCTGGGCCGCGAGCCGCAGCCGGAGGTGGTGGTCCGGGCCGAGGGACTCGGTCCAGGCGTTGAGTGCCTTCTGTCCCAGTGCGGCGGCGGCCCGGTGGTCGCCGATGCGCCACTGGTTGCGAACCTGGCCGATGACCCACTCGCACACCCGCGCATCGGTGTTGGACAGCGCTTCGGAGGGTTCCAGGTGGGGCAGCAGCTCCGCGAACCGCTGCCGGACCGGAACGCTGTCCTCCTGGAGGGAGGCCGAGGGCAGCGCTCCCGCCAGCACGAGCTGTGCCTGGCGCCGGGTCCGTACCTCGCGCTCGGAGTCCTCCCCGAGCCATTCGCGCACCGCGGCCTGGACCAGTCGGTGGACCTGGATGGAACCGCTCTGCTGGTCCACCGTGGCCAGCGCGTACCGCCCGAGGTCACGGATCAGGTACCCCATCACCATGGGGTCGAGCACGGAATCGTCGCCGGTCTCCTCGGCTAGCCGGGTGCGCATGGCATCGCTGTAGAGGAGGGAGTGCGCGATCGGCTCCGGAGAGAAGAACGCGCACAGTTCGAGCATCCGGACCGCCGCGGGCCGCTCGTTGCCGAGCCGGTCGACGGTCAGCCGCCACACCGCGAGGAGGGACTCCTGCTGGCTGTCACCGCTGCCGCCGGTGCCGCTCAGCACCGTGCTGACCCGGCTGTTGACCTGTTCGAGGTAGGTGTCCAGGGGCATGGCCGTCTGCCTCAGCCAGGCCGCCGCGAGTTCCATGGCCATCGGGAAGTCGCCGAGCGTCTCGGCGATCCGGTCGGCATCCCGTACGGAGAGTCCGTCCACCCTGCGGCGCAGCAGGGCGATGCTCTCGGACCTGTTGAAGGCGTCGACCTCCACGGCGATCTGGTTCTCCTCGTGGGGTGATCGCCGGGCGGTGAGAATGACGTGCCCCGGCCCCTCGGCTGGAAGGTACCGTTCCACTGTCGTGTCTCCCTCGTCCCTGTCCTGGTTCTCTCCGTTCGTGTCCTGGCTTTCGGTGATGTTGTCGAAAACCAGCAACCAACGACCGTATTCGCCATTCTTAAGCGCTGTCACGGTTGCCTGCGCGCGTTCGTCGACCGTGTCGCCGGGAATTCCCAGCTCCAGCCCGAGTTCCGCGAGGAGCTGAGGGATCCGGTTGGGCTGTTCGGCCTCAACCCAGTGCACGAGGTCGTACTGGGAACCGTACCGGTGGACGTACTCCTGCGCGATCTGGGTCTTTCCGATCCCGCCCAGACCATAGAGGAAAACCCTGCCCACCGGTGTGTCCGAACGCAGCGATTCCGAATTCAGTTCGGACCGCAGCCGGTCCAGCTGTACATCGCGGCCGGTGAAGGCGTTGTTGCGGCGCGGGACGTTGAAAATGCGGGGGGCCAGGCCCGGATAGGTGAGGTCCCCGCTGACGGTGGGGATCCGCGCCTCGAGTTCGAGCAGGCCGAAGAACCTGCTGAGCACCTGCGCGGCGGACTGGTCCACCAGCGTGAATCCCGGCAGCCCGCGCAGCGTCGGCTCCGGCGTGTGCTCCCGCGTGCGCAGCCCGATGATCCTGGGCCCTTCGGGTGCCGCCGCCAGGGCGCGTACCTCGTCGGCGACCGGCGTGGTGGCGAAGTCCGGCGAGAGCAGCGCGACGACCACGTCGGCTCCCTCCGGCGGACCGCTGGACAGCGGCACGGACGGGCTGCTTCCGCGCAGCGCCACGGAGATCCCCGCGGCCTGCAGCTGGGCCGCGATCCACTCCGCCCAGGCGCCGTCGCGCAGCGCGTAGTCGACACGGACCCGGGGCACCAGGCGGCCGCCGGGCACGGGTACCCGCTGGAAGCGGGCGAGCAGTTGCCTGCGCACCGGCTCCTCGACCGGCCGCAGGGCCGTCACCTGCCCGTCCGTGATCACGGACGTGAGGCGTTCGTAGGCGCCGAGCAGGGAGGCGGGCTGGCGGGGCGTGTCCGCGACGGTGGCCAGCACCTCCTCGTAGGCGAAGAACGGCTTGTAGGGGATCTCCACCGCGCCCCAGTAGCCGTCCGGGTCGGCGGCCCGCGGCGTGTCCTTCAGGAACTCCTGGAAGCGCTGGCGGGCATGGCCCCGGCTGATCACCAGCTTCTCCTGCTCGGCGTCCTCCACCCGCATGGGCACGGGGAGGATCCTGACGTGCGGCACCGAGCGCCGTACGTCCCCGGCCACGCTGGCGCTGCCGTCCACGGACTGGGTGTTCAGCGTGAAGCAGTCGACCAGTACGTCCGGCATCACCATCGTGGTGATGCCGGAGGTGTCGCTCCAGCCCGTCCGGCTGTCGATCAGGGCGTAGTCGTAGTTACGCCGCATGTCCTCGCGCAGGGCGCCCAGGAAGGCCGCGCCGCCCCGGCGGTCGTAGAACCCCTTCCAGTCGTACGTGTTGATCGTCTCGGAGTATTCCGGGGTCCTCCGTCCCGGGGAGACGAAATCGACGTAGCCGCCGTTGTCGAAGTTCCAGTCCAGGGTGGAGGCGAAGCGCTCCACTCGGGCGTGCCGGCTGTAGTCGTCGTCCGACGGCCTGGGCCTGGTCATGTCGAATTCGCGGATCAGATCGATGAGGCCGCGGGTGGAGTCGAGTTCCGGGTCGACGAGGAAGGGAGCGAAGTAGCGGTGCAGGCCCGGCGCCTCCAGGTCCCAGTCCATGGCCAGCACACGTTTCCCGTTGCTGGCCAGGATCCAGGCCACGTTCGCCAGGGCCATGGTGCGCCCGGTTCCGCCCTTGAAGGAGTAGAACGTGACGATGGTGCCGGACTCGCGGGTGCCGGCGTCACCCGAGTCGAACGTCATGACGAATACCTTCCGAGCAGGGGAAACGTGCGGAGACCTTCGGCCGGTGGAGCCGGCGGCCGAACTGCCTCCGCCGACTTGAGAGCCTCGTTCTGCAGGCGGATCAGGACCTTGCGGAGGGAGGAGGTGAAACTCTCCGCATCGGGCAGCCCCCAGCGGTCGTACTCGCTGCGCTGCCCGCGCATCAGGGGGAGTGCGTGGTCCAGGAGTTCATCGAGAGTGACCGCCTGCTCGACCGACTCGGTGTCCTCTCGGGACCGGGGTTCGAGTGCCGTGGTCACCTCGGGACCGCGGTCGTCCACGGCCGCCAGAAGAGTGCGTTTCTCCCGCCGCATGGCCGCCCAGGCGTCCACCAGGAGCACGACCAGTTGCTCGGGGTTCTCCTCCCGGCCGATCCGGTCGACGGTCTCCTCGTCCAGCGGCAGCACGGTCGCGGTGAAGTCCAGCGCGGTGGCGGTGTTCTTCACCAGCGAGACCAGGGCCTCGGGCTCTCCCGGAGCGTAGGGGGACCAGTCCAGAGCCGTCTTTCCGTAGTACTGGCTGGATCGCCGTTCCTCGGGCAGCTCGTCCTCGGCCGTGGACGCCACCACGAAACTGACCGCCTGACCACCAACGGGCGTGGGAGCGCCGAAAGGGGAATGACTGCCGCTCGCATCGAATCCGTGCACCTCGGGAAGTTGTTCCGCGGCTACGACGATGCGGTCGGCGGTGGCTCTCAGCACTTCCTCGTAGTCCGACCGGTAGCGCGCCTTCAACCGCAGCAGGTGCAGCAGCCCGTCACGCTGGTAGGCCTGGGACCGCACGCCGAGCGGCGGGTACGGCAGGACGGCCTCCAGTGCGTGCGCGGGGTCGGGCTCCCACATGACGGGGACGACCGCGTCCGCGCTGTACCCGGTCCTGGACCGCTGCATGTTGAGCCGCCGCTGGAAGTAGGACAGCTCGGCCCGGCAGTACGACTGACTGAAATAACGCGGCGAGTACAGCACGACCAGGACGGTGGACCGGCCCAGCAGATCCACCGACACATCCGGCGACTGCGGCTTCCCGCGGACACCCACGATCTCCGGGGAGCGTCCTGTGCGCTTGGCGACGACCCGGCAGAGGTCGTGAAAGAACGACGCGACCCACTCCTCGTCGACGGTGCGCACGTGACTCAAATAGAAGTGGCTCACGATGGCTCCATTGACGCGACTGACGCGACGTGATCCCGGGGCGAGCCGGATCGGCAGTTGGGCGGCACGGTCGCGCAGCACACTCGGCACGCATCGTCACCACCGGCACCACGTCGATGTTTGTTCCGGACATGGCGAACATCTGGGGGTGCGCCGGTGCCGCGCGGCCTCGCCGCTCTCTGCGCGTTCGCGGATTTCCACCGCGCCGTCGCGTTTCCCCCGTGCCACCGCGTCCTCATATATCAGCCCACCCCTGGTGTTTTTTCATCGGCTTTCTTCCTGCCGGAATGGGCCAGATCACGGGCGAAGTCAGCCGTGGCCTGGTCAGGGGAGGAAGCTGCGGGCTCGCGCGTCCGGATCGGCGCCTGCGGCGCCACCCCAACGGGTGAGGGGTCGTCGGGTCGGACGAAGGGCAACGACCCCGCGGGAAAGCGGACGGCAGGCAGCGAACGCGCGGGAAAGCCGCAGCGCGCCGCCTCGTCGGCCATCCCCGCGACGAAGTCGGCCCCGGAGGGCGTGAGCGCGGGATGGGCCCGCAGGGCCCACAGGGCACGCGCGACCTGACGCCCGTAGCGGTGCAGTCGTGTACGCGCGGCACGAGCCTGCCGGCCGCTCAGCTCCCGCTGACGGCGGTGCCAGAACTCCAGGAGTGCCAGATGGGCATGGGTTCCGGTGAGGGCGGACCCGATGGGGCGGGGGTCCTTTCGCCAGCCGACCCGCAGCAGGTTGCGGTCCTCGGGATCCGCCAGATCATCCAGATCGGCGAGGGCTCCGAAAGCGATGTGCGTGCTCTCGTGCACCACCGTCTCGGCCAGCCGCACCGGATCGGCGGTGTAGGTGGCCGCGATCGCCCCGTAGGCCTCCCGCGCGGCGGAACTCACCGCTCGCCCGTCCCATGGTGGCTCCAACGGCACGAGCGCCGTCCACAGCGCGGCGTACCCGGCCGCACGTTCCGGGACCAGACGGGTGACCACGTCCCAGGCCCCGGCCACCGACACCTGCCAGGCACGCAGCTCCTCGGCTGTCTGTCGGGGCAGCACCGGATGGCCGTGAGCGTTCCGGTAGGGGTCGGTGTCCTCCAGGACCACCGACAACGACGGTGCGTCTCCCGGTGGCACGGCGGTCACGCGACGCGGTGTGCACAGGCCGGTGCCGTCGAGGGCCTCGCCCCGCTCCCCCAGGACCAGTGATCGCCCGCCCAGGTCCAGGACGTCACCCCACAGCCGGGCCTCCCGCGCGCCTCCGGTCAACCGGACACGGCCCAGCGTGGGCAGCCAGATCAGGGAGTCGACTGCCGGGAGGGCGAGGCGCGGGCGGAGTCCGGCGCGTAATGCGGCGGCGGCCGCCAGACCGGTCAGCCGGCCGGTTTCAGCGCTCGCGCGGACGGCGGGACTCGGGTCGTCCAGGGCCCGCAGGCAACGCCCCAGCCACACACCGACATGAGGATGGAGCAGCACCTCCTCGAAGGCCCGGACGTCCGCCGCACGGGCTCGGCGGCACAACTCCCAGGCCGCCGCTCCCCAGTACTCCCAGGAATCCGGTGTGCTGCTCCGGATCGCTGCGGCCACGTCCCTCAGCATCAGCAGACGCCGGGAGACCTGGCCGTCCCGCAGGATCCGCAGGGCGGTCGGGGACGGGTGACAGCGCGCCAGGCTCGCGAAGTCCTCGCCGGCCATCCGCAGGGTCGCCGGGGCCGTCATGACACACCCCCGAGCAAGGCGGTGGCATCGGCCACGACCCGGTCCCGGATCCGGGTGGTAAGAACCCGCAGGTCAGCGCAGTAGACACTCGCGTTCGCGAAGCCGCTGGACGGGTGGAACCGGTGGGCACGAAGTCCACCGCCGCACATGCGCACGACCTCGCAGCTGCGGCAGACGTCGGCGAGCGCCGCCAGGCCCCCTCGGCGGGCATCGGCCACGACCGGGTGCTGTGCCGCGGTGTCGAAGTCGTGGGTGAAGATGTCGAGCCCGGTGGCCGCGCCGCCGTCCCGGGTGACCTTCAGCGAGTCCGATAATTCTATTGTTCCGTCACTCTCGACGACCAGGAAGTCCGTGTCGGCCAGCCCCGTGCTCTCCGACCGCACGTCACCGCCGAGAGCGAGATCCACAAGATCCTCGAACAGGCGGATCCGGGTCTCCTGACGCGGTGCCGAGTACCACCTTTCGAACACCGCCAGGAGCCAGTTCGCGTACGGCGTTCGATCCGGGTCGTGACCGGGCGGCGGGTGTTCCCACGTGGCGTGCGGCAGCAGGAAGTTGATGGCCGGCGGCTCGTGCGCGAGCAGGGACTCGTACACGCGAAGCGGCGGGTTGGCGAGGTCCACCGTGCAGAGCAGGCCCGCAAACAGTGCCTTGTTCTCGGGCCTCCTCAAAAGCTCTAGTCCCCTCTGGACGGAGGCGTGACTGCCTCGCCCGTTCCTGGTACGCCTGTGGCGATCGTTGGCCTCTCGGCCGCCATCAAGACTGACACCCACCGACACCCCGTGTCGGCGGAACAGGTCCATCCATAAGGGATTCAGAAGAGTCGCATTGCTCTGAAGGGAGATATCACACTCTGCGGTGTCGCGCAGTGCCTCCTTCAGAACCTGCAGAAGATGTTCGATTCGGGACGGGCCGGCGAGCAGCGGCTCACCCCCGTGCAGGGTCACACGGACCCGGGGCAGGCCGTGCCGCCCGGCATGCTCGGCGATGCGGCGGGCCAGTTGGTCCGCGGTCCCGGTGGCCATGACGGACGGTTTGTCCCGCCAGGAGCGGTCGAGAAGCTCGTAGACGTAGCAGTAGTCACATGCCAGATTGCACGGCTGCGCAACCTTGACCACCCACTCGACGAAGGGGTTCGCATCACGCACGTGCCACCTCCTGCCACGCGGTCCCCCGCTGCCTAAGCGCCCATCAGAGAGCTGACTGGAAAATGGACACATCCACCGCGCGATGCTCCAAGGTGTCCCGCCGAACTCGCCGTATCGACCGGCCCAGAGCACTTTCGGGTAACTCGTCCAGATCCATACGTACGTCCGCGGAACCGCTGAGGTTCACCACGTCGAAGTCGATCTCCACGCCAGTCGCTGACGTCTCCATGAACGCCCCGTGCTCCTCGCCCCGCGGACCTCGGTCGTTGTGCCGGGCCCCGCGGATGTCAACCTGCGTCGGGCCGCAACCAGCCCGATGGGGGTCAAGTTGCGGATGAGGTGGCGCTGTTCGGTTCTCGTTTCAGGGAAGCACACCGCTCAGCCAACGGCTAGAACGCGGGAGCCCGTCAACCCGGGTGCGGCTTGATCTCGTCGGCAGTGGCCTCAAGTCCTCCCGAGCGAATCCGTGTTGGGATCTGTACGACTCCTGGTCACCATGAGCCTTCCCCCCTTCGCGGCCTTGTGACCCATGGCGGTCGAACCATGGGCAAATCACGACGCTGAAACGCCGGAACAAGGCACTCCGGCTTACTGGCGTGGTCTTCGGGCGACACCCGGCACCCGCCCACTGCCCACCCCCACTGCACGGCGGGCCCTCTCACCGGCGAACAGGTCCCGGCCAGACCCACGGCTCCGGCTCTGCTCGAAGGCTGTGGCTCCGCTCGAAAAAAGCGATGGCTCCGCCCACCACCCGACCCGATCATGACCGGATGCTCTTTCGCGCTGCCACCGCAGACCCCGCAGACCCCGCAGCCCTCGGCCCCGCAGACCTCGACCGCGCCGCCGCCTGCCCGGTCGGCGGTCCCGTCCCCGCCCTGACCGCGGAACGGATCCGGCAGGAGCTCGCGAGCAACCAGTTCCGCCCCGAGTGGATCTGGTTCGCCGAGGGCGAGGACGGGGAGACCCTGGCCCGTGCCCTGTGGTGGGGCCGTGCCGACAGCGTGCGGCCGATCGCGCTCGACTGCCTCCAGGTACGAGCCGACGTCGTCGACCCGGCCGCCGTCGCCACGGGGCTGCTGACCACGGCCCATGCCGCCTTCGGGATCCTCCCCTCCTACAACATCTCGCTGCCCCGGGACTGGCGGACCAGTCCGGCGCTGGTCGACGCGGTGGACTGGCGCCGGGAGGCGGCGTCCAGGTCCGGGCTGAGCAGCGAGATCGAGCGCCTACGGTACGAGTGGACACCGGCCGCCGGGGTCCCGGCACCCACGGGAAAGCTGATCTTCCGTGAGGGCACGGACGAGGAGTTCCTCGACGCGTTCGTCTGGCTGTCGGCCGGAAGCCTCGACCTGCACACGCGCAACGAGCTCCGCTCGACGGACCCCGAGCAACTGGCGCGCGAGGACATCGAGTTCTACCTCGACTGTCCCGGCGAGCGCTCCTGGTGGCGCCTCGCCGAACTCCCGGACGGCACCCTGGCGGGCCTGGCCATTCCCTCCGCGACCCCTTACCACCGGAACGTCGGCTACCTGGGCGTCGTCCCCGAGCAGCGCGGACAGGGCCTGATCGACGAGATCCTCGCCGAGATCACCAGGTTCCACGCGAGCGAGGGCGCCGACCGCATCACCGCCACGACCGACACCGTCAACGTTCCGATGGCCGCCGCCTTCGACCGCGCGGGCTACGAGGTGACGGAGATCCGCCTCGTGCTGGAATCCCCTCCGCAGTGAGCCGCCGAATTCACCAGGCTCGACCAGCTAGGCCCATTCGTCATCGTCATCGTCATCGACGTCGGCGGCGGCGGCGGCGGCGGCGGGAAGGATCCCGAAGACCGCTCGCGGTCCTGGCAACCGTCGCTGCGGAACCGGCAGGTCCCAGTCGACACCGCCGAGCGGCGTGCTGAAGCCCCTGTTGGGGTGCATGTCGGGAGCGGCTCGGGTGTTCGCCACGCTTCCTACGCGCCGGGAGGACGGAAGTCGACCTGCCGGCGGACGGCCTCGTCGATCTCCTCCGGGGTGAGCAGAGGAGTGGCCCGGGTACGGATCGCGCCGCTGGCCTTGACGCTGAGGCTGACAGCAGCCATGGAGACCGGGTCGGGAAAGTCGAGAACGCACACGAAGTCGTCCTCTCCAAAGGAGAAGTACATGGCCTCGACCGTTCCCCCGAGCCCAGCGACCACCTGATCAACAGCAGCCCGGCGACCACTCGCCCCTTCCTTGAGCAACCCCTTCGTCCCCTCGGACGTGTAAGCGGCCTGGATGAGGAACTTCGGCATGACAACACTCCCTGCCCGTGACGTGTCCGACCTGCTTCACGTATCCGACGTGCAGAATCACCTTCCCGCCGTCACACCGGCCTCTCATCGACAAGCGATCGGATTCACTCGCCCAGCGGACACGGCGGGGCAGGTCTTGGGGCATGGTGCTGGGCGATGGCGGTTGCCGGGGTTGCCGTACTCCGTCGCTGCACAGCAGGATGCGAGCACCGTGCGCAGGCGTGGACCCGTCCGGTTCACGCTCTACGGCACCGTCTGGCAGGTGGAAGCCGACCGTGTCCGGGTACGGGGCGCGGGAGGCGACTGGCCGCTGTGGGTCGAGCGCTGGAGAGTCATCGTCTACTGAAGACGTCCGTGCCCGTGCCCGTGCCCAAGAACATGCCCGAACTCGCGGAAGCCGAGACGGTCCGCCCGGCGGTCGTTGTCAGCGGCCTCGCCTAGTCTCCGGCCATGAGCATGATCGGTGAGTACCTGCGTGTCACGGCTGCCGAGCTCGACCGGGCGGTCCAAGACCCCGACTGGGCGCTGGACTTCGTCGAACAAGTCCAGGACGCGGAGGAGGAGACGGAGCCCGCGCCGGCCGAGGCGCGCCACTTCAGCACGTACAAGACCTGGGACATGCTCCGCTATCTCCTGGCGCGCGCCGAGTTCCCCGTGAACGTGATCCACGGCGAGGTGCTGTTCGCCGACGACGAGGATTGGGGCTACGGGCCTCCGAGGTACCTGCTGCCTGAGCGCGTCCGGCTCGCGGCGGAAGCTCTGCGGGCCACCGGCTACGGCCGGCTCATCAGTGGCGTGGACCCTGCTGAACTGACCAGCGCCGAGGTGTATCCGCTCGGATGGAGTGAGCCCGGCGTGCTTGAGTGGGGGCGCCCCTGGTACGACGGTCTCACCCAGTTCTTCGAGGCTGCTGCCAAGGCGGAGGACGCGATGCTGGTCTGGCTGGACTGACGGCTCAAGACAGCGGCGTTCACTCAGCTTGGGAAGCTGCGGGCATCTGGGGGAGGTTGGGCCGCTGACCAATCTGGTGCGGTTCTGGTGCGGTCCTGGTGCGGTTGCGGTGCGGCCCAGGCCGACGGAAGTCAGACGGTCATTCGTACCAAAGTCCGGGAAGCGGTCCGCGCTTGGTCGTTGCCGGAACCCCGGACACGGTGCTGCCCCTTTCGAGGTCGCCCCGGATGTGCAGATAGAGGGCGGGCGTCGGCAGGCCGACGGTCTGGATCCAGCCCTTGCCGTGCACGTGGCCGGCGGCTGTCAGCTCCGCGGCCTGGCCCGGTGGGGCGATGCTCTCCACGTAGCTTTGGCAGATCGTCTCGCCGCTGTCGGCAAAGGCGTAGCGGGCAGCGTAGGCGTAGCCCTCGTGGAGCCAGACGTACAGCACGATTGGCTTGTCCAGAACCGCGCGGAACCACTCGGCGGCAAGCTCGGCGAGCCGTTCCACGGAGCCCTTGGCGTCAAGGGCCCAGGCACTGGGACGATCCGGGAGCAGATACAACTGGTTGTGCAAACGGTCCCCCCGGACGCGGTCACCGACCAGGTGTATCCCCAGATCGATCAAGTGCCGGCGGGGCTCAGCCCGGTCGGACAGGCTGACGTGCGCGAGGAGTGATCCCCAGTCGTCCGGGCGTCCGACCTCCCCGACAACATCCGTCGGCGCCCAGGCCGTGCAACGCCCGCTCAGTGCGGCCACGAAGGCTCTCTCAGTGTCGTCGAACTCGAAGTCGTCGTCCGGATCATCGATCTCGAACCAGGCACGCGTCGTCATGGGGCTGACCCTATGGCGAGAGCCAGGTGCGCCCCGGGGCTCCCAGACGCCCACCAAGCCCCGGCCCCTGATCGATCCGGGGTCTTTTTCCTGGTGCCCCGGCAGGATTCGAACCTGCGACACCCGCTTTGGGAAATGGGCCGCCTTCTGGGCGCTCTCAACCGCGTTGGGCGAGTCAGGGCTCGGTAACCGACCACCACGGGAATGCATTTATCCACTCTTGCATGCGCGCGCACTACCGCGCGAGTTTCGTTCTCACGCAGAAAATGTGTCGCCAAATTCTAGACACTTTGCTTTCGAAGTGGTCCACATGTGACGCACGTGGCCTCTCACGATGCCGGGCGCGATAGCGTGCGCCGCGTGAACACTAGCGAAGCCGTACTCTGGGCTCTGCTCGGATGTGGAGTCGCCGAGGCGGCCTACGTCTACGGGGCGATGAAGCCCTCGGGCCCCGAAGGAGAGTGGACGTGGCCGTGGCCCAGAAAGGAAACCCCGAAATGGGGGGCGGCGGTCACCTGCAGATTCTTCCTGACGGGAGCGGCCATCGCCCCGTTGGCCGCATCGAAAAGAATTCCGGACAACCTGATGGCGTTCCTTTTCGGTCTGGCCGCCCCGGTTCTGGTTGCCAAGATGTCGGCATGGGCCGAGAAGAACATGGGAGGCTACTTGAAGGACTCGGGTGAAAACCTTCGCGAAGCACCCCTTGACGACGGTTTCGATACGGTGTCCCACACCGAGACGGCAACCGAATCGAACAACAGGGAGATTCCTGAACCGAGGTCACCCAAGCGGAAATCCACGAAGAAGAGCGACGGTCGACCATCAGGTTCTACGGGGGTGAAAAATGCCAGGCGGTAAGCGACTGTTACGGGAGATCTTCTTCTATTTGGGACAGCCCGAGATTGCGCATCACGAAAAGGCCCCGTCGCGGTACACGTTCCTCTCGGCCCTCGCGGGCCGGACGCCCGAGCGGGCACCGAACGCGCGCTGGACGGTGGCCGCGCAGTCGCCGCCTCGATCGGTTGTCGCGTCCGACGTGCTGCGCCCCAGTGGGATCGTCTCACTCGTGATCGGACTGGTTCTGGGAGCTGTCGGAGTTCATCTGGCAGGCGAGGTCACGCGCTCCGGATCTCCCGATGTGTCGCCTCCCAACGAGGCGATCGTGCAGCATGAATTCAAGGTGAACGGATCGGCGATCGGAGCCGCATTCGGCCCTCAGAACACGCTGGCGGTCGCGACCGCCAGTGGCAATATCACACTCTTGAACCTCAAGAACGAAAACAAGCGGGTGGAACTGGGGCGGACCGGCGCCTTCCCCGCGGCTCGCGCCGTTTTCAACCCGCGAGGCAACGCGCTGGCGGTCGGTAGCGTCGATGGCACCGTACGAATCTGGGAAAACGCCCTGACCTCCCCCTACGAGGCACAGGTGACACTCCCCATGCAGGAGGACGGGAAATATGCGGGCGCCGTCATCGACATGGCGTACAGCCCGAACGGAAAATACCTTGTGGTGGCGAGCTCGACCTCGCTGATTCGCATCTGGGACGTTTCGAACCCTTCGCATCCCACTGCTCTCGCATCATCGAGCGAGCCACATCTGGTGACGCGGCTCGCTTTCAATGCGTCGGGTGACATGTTGGCGGTCGGGAACACGGACAGCACGGTGCAGCTCTGGGACGTCAAGGATCCGAGGAACCCCCGTGACCTGTACGGGGAGATCAAGGCTCCTACGGGAGTAACTGCGCTGGCCTTCAGCTCCGGCAGGAAAACTCTCGCGGTCGGCAGCTCCAACGGCTCGGTCCAGCTATGGGATGTCTCCCACCCCGAGGAACCTTCGAAAACCGCCGATGCGAGAGCGGTCGGCTACACGAACGATCTCGCGTTCAACGGGGACGGTTACACCCTGGCGGCGAGTAACACGAACGGGACCGTACGGCTTTGGGAAGACCTCGACAGTCTTGCGGAGCCGCGTGTCTTCAAACGCTCCGATCAGCAAGGAGAACTGAGCAGCGTCACCTTCGGAGACTCCAGGAACACTCTGGCCGTCACCGGTACGGACGGATCAGTGCAGCTGTGGGCCACATGAGCGCGCGGACTCGACATCGAGAACCCGCACAGGCAGGGCTGGTGCGTTCTCGCTCGGCGCGATGAGACGGTGAACGCGACCCCCGATGATCAAGGTGCTCGAAGCCTTTGATCACGAACAGGGGTCGCGTTCGCGACCGTCTGCGCCGGAGATCACGGAGTGGTCGCCGTCAAGGCATAAGCCGAAGGCCCTGTGGATCACTCCACAGGGCCTTCGACATACTGTGCACTCGGCAGGATTCGAACCTGCAACCTTCTGATCCGTAGTCAGATGCTCTATCCGTTAAGCTACGAGTGCTTGTCTTTTGTTTTTCTGTCTTCGCTCCTTGCCCTTCCGGGCCGCTCGCGGCGACAGGAAGAACATTACATGACTGCCGCCGCCATGTGAAATCCGTTAGGCGCACCCCTTGCGACCTGCGAAAACACCGAATCGTGGGGGTGAGGTCCGGTGGCGGCGGGACGGTGTCGGCCGGTGGGCTGAAGTCCCGGTCGGTGGTCGTCGGTTGCGTGGTGCGGTTCGGTGGACCGGGAGGCGTCCGCGCGTCGCCTGGGTGATCGAGGGCTCGCCGGCGCCGTGAAACGGCTCAGGGAGCCAAGCCGGAATGGCTGGGCTCCCTGATCTTGTGGCGGAGGCGGAGGGATTTGAACCCTCGATGGGCTTTAAGGCCCAAACCGCATTAGCAGTGCGGCGCCATAGACCGGACTAGGCGACGCCTCCCGCACAGCCGCCCGCGTGAGCGCGAGTGGTGCGTGCAGATGATGACACAGTCGAGCGTGCTGTCACCAATCGGCTCCCACGGTACTAGGCAGCCGGGCCGCAGGGCAAAGCCCTTCCGGTCTGCGAGGGCGTCGCGCAACGTCCGGGCGGGCGGCGCGTTGGGCAGGGCATGTCTCATGCCTTGTCTCAGGTCTGGTCCGCGGCCGCCGCGCGCTTCGGCGGGCGGGGCCGCCCCCTCGGTGCCGTCGCCGCCGTCCTCGGGTCCTTCTCCGTCCTGCCCGTGCTTCCCGCTCCGCCCGCGGTGGCTGCCGGGACGGCGGGCGACCACCTCACCGTCACCGTCCGGCACGCCGGGGCCGGGCGGGACGGGGTGTACGAGGTGTCCTGTCACCCCGGCGCGGGCCGTCACCCGGATGTGGGCGGGGCGTGCCGGACGCTGGACCAGAACACGCGGTGGGGGCACGACACCTTCGCCCCGGTCGCCCCGGGCAGCGCCTGCACCATGCTCTACGGCGGCCCGGCCACCGCCCATGTCACCGGCACCTGGGCGGGCCGCCCGGTCGACGCGACGTACGACCGCAGCAACGGGTGCGAGATCGGCCGCTGGAACCGGATGGTTCCGCTGCTGCCCGACCTCGGCCCCTGAAACCCGTGAAGCCCGTAAAGCCCGGCAGGCGGGGCGTGGACGGGGGCGCGGGCCGGGCGGAACAGGGCCGGCTCATCGAGCAAGAACGCATAACGTCGGCACAGCTGTTTCATGGCCGGGGCCCCGCTCCCGTAAATGTCTCGCGAAGGTACGGCGGAGGCGAAGCGTGTCGGTCACATGTTCGCCGTCACTTCGTCGTGCGACCTCCCTCTCATCCGGCGCCGCGACCGGAACCCGAGCCCTTAGACTCCCTCGCGTGACACGCTGCGAGCCGGTTGGCAAGATGGCCCGAGCGGTCGGCAAGGTGCGGTAACAGGGAGGAAGCGTCTCGTGAGCAGCAGGCCATCCCGAGGCGCTGCTCGCCTCGCAGCCATACTGGATGCGCTGCCGGATGCGTTGGTGCTGGTCAACGCCAACGGAACCGTGGTCAACGCGAACACCATCGCCCTGGAGGCCTTCGAGGCGCCGGGGACGGCACTGGTGGGGCGCGGGCTGCTCGATCTGCTTCCGGAGTTCGACTCACGGCTCATCCCCGGCTCGATGCGGCGGCCCGACCACATGGACCCGCGCGGGCGGACCAAGCCGACCCGGATGGTCGCCCGGCGCACCGACGGGACCGAGTTCCCGGTCGAGGTCACCAGCGCCAACCTGGAGAACGGACAGCAGGCCTACGACGGTTACGGCTACAGCGGCGACGAGCTGCTGATGCTCGTCGTGCGCGACCTGACCGGGACCGTGGACACCGAGGCCGAGCTGGCCCGCTCGCAGCGGCAGACCGAGATGATCCTGCGGGCCGCCAGCGAGGGTGTCGTAGGAACGGACACGGACGGGCGGATCGTGCTCGTCAATCCGGCGGCCGCCCAGATACTGGGTTACCGGGCCGGTGAGCTCGGCGGCAAGGAGCTGCACAACCTCGTGCTGCACTCGCGCGCCGACGGTTCGCCGTTCCCGTACGCGGAGTCGCCGCTCGCCGACACCCTGCGCTCCGGGCGCAAGCACCGGGTGCGCGGGCAGGTGCTGTGGGCCAAGGGCGACAAGAGGGTTCCGGTCGATCTGACGACCGCGCCGGTGCGCGACGGCGACCAGCTCGTCGGCGCCGTGATGACCTTCACCGACCGGCGGCCGTACGACAGCGTCGTCGACGAGAAGGACGCCCTGGAGAAGACGCACGCCGAGGAGCTGGAGAAGCTCTCCGAGGAGCACGCCTCCGACCTGACCGCGCTGCGCCAGAAGCACGTCACCGAGGTGGAGGAGCTGCGTGAGCGGCACGCCGAGGAGGTGGCCGTCGGCGAGGACCGGTACGCGGCCCTCGGCGAGCGCGAGAAGGACCGGTACGAGGCCCTCCACGGGCGGCACGAGCAGTTGCTGACGCTGCTCGCGCAGTCGTTGCGCGGGCCGCTCGACGAGCTGCGCCGCGAGCTCGCCGCCCTCGCCGCCGACGACGCGGGGCAGCTGTGGCCCGAGGCCAACCAGGTGCTCCACCACCTTTCGGCCGGTTACTCGCGTATCACCCAGCTCATCGACAACGTGCTCGGCTACCAGGCGCTGGACGCCGGCACCGAGGACATCAACCGCACCAAGGTCATGCTGGACGCCGTCGTCGCCGCCGGCGTGGACGGCGCGGTGGAGCTGATCGGGCCCGGCCGGGTGCAGTTCGCCGTGCACGCGCCGCCCATCGAGGCCGAGGTGGACCCGCAGCGGCTCGCCGTCGCGCTCGCGCATCTGATCGCGGACGTGGCCGGTGTCGACGCGACCGGCAACGCGCCGGTCTCGGCGGGTGGCTACATGGACAACACCGTGGTCGTCGCGGCGGCGCAGCGCGGTGAGGTCGTCCGCATCGAGGTGCGCGGGCCGTACCCCGGGGGCGACCCGGTGCACGAGCCGATCGTGCGCGGGATCGTGCGCGCGCACGGCGGTGTGCTGCAGACGCACGACGTGCCGGGCATGAGCGGCAGCGCCTTCGTGCTGGAGGTGCCGATCGGGGGCGGCGCCGGGGCCGTGGCCCCGCCGGCCGGTCTGGCGCTGGAGGCGGCCCCTGTCGTCGAGGAGACCGGTGCCGGTGGGCGGCGGCGGGCCCGGCGGTCCTCCGTGGACGCCTTCCTGGAGAGCGACGTTCCCGGCGGGTCCGGCGCGTCCGGCGGGTCCGGTGAGAGTGAGGACGAGGTTCCGGCCGCGCCGACCGGACGGCGGCGCCGGCGTGCCGCCGAGGCGGCGGGTCAGGAGGGCGGCCCCGCCGCGATCGAGAGCGCGGAGTCGGCGTCGGCTGCGGCTTCGGCTTCGGCTTCGGCCGTTGAGCCCGCGTCGGAGTCCGGCGGTACCGGGCGGCGGCGTGGGCGTCCGGGCGACGGTGACGCGGGCGTGGCCGAGGGTGCCGTGGTGACGGCGGCCGAGCAGGGCGCCGGGGCGGCGGCTTCGGCCACGGGGCTGGGCGCCGCCGTGCCGCCGCAGGGCGTGCCCGCGTCCGCGTCGGGGCGCCGCGCGCGCCGGGAGCCCGAGGAGCGGCAGGCGCTGCCGCCGGCGCTGCCCGCGGCTCCCTCCGAACCGGCGGCCGAGGACGGCCAGCCGGGCGGACGGCGGCGCCGTGCGCTGGCCGCGGCCGCCGAGCGGGCCGAGCAGCAGCAGGCGGGGCCCCGCCCGGTCTTCGCGCTGCCGCCGGCCGAGGCCGACCGCACCCCCGACCACGGCGAGACGGCGGGCGACGAGGGCCGGCACGACGCCGTGGCCCACGACCAGGCCGAGGACCACACCCCGCCGCAGCCGCACCCCACCACCGCGCCGACCGGCCGCCGCAGGCGGGCCGTGGGCCAGCCCGCGGAGGGGAACCCGGCCGCGGCCGTGCCGATGGTGCCCGCGCAGGCGGCCGGGCCCGGACAGCCGGTTCCGCCCGGACAGCCGGGGCTGCCGGGCCTGCCGGTTCAGCCGGGGCTTCCGCTTCAGCCAGGGCTTCCGGGGCCGGGCGTTCCGGTTCAGGCCGTCCCTGCGGCGCAGGTAGCCGCGCCGACGGGCGTTCCCGCGCCGACGGGCGTTCCCGCGCCGCAGGCGCTGCCGAGCGCGGCCGTACCGGCGCAGGGACAGGGAGAGGCGCAGGGACAGGGCGCTGTACCGGCCGTCGCCGCCGAGTCGGCGCCGACGGCTCCCGCCCAGCCCCTTCCGGCGGAGGCCGCCCCCGTGGCCCCCGTACCGCAGCAGTGGCCGGGCTCGGACGAGGCACCCGCCCTGCCACCCGCGGCGGCCGCCACACCTGCCGCCGCCCCCACAGCCACCCCCGCCCCTCAATCCCCTCGTGCCGCACAGCCGTTGCCCGCCGAGGCGGCGGCGATGCCCGCGCCGGTCGACCCGGACTCCACCCAGGGCCGGGCGTTCAGCGTGCGGACGCTGGGGCAGGGGGTGCCGTTCTCGCGGCAGGCCGCGCAGGTGCAGCAGCCGACGGCCACCCCGCCCCCGCACCAGCCGGGCGGCAACGGACGGCGCCGCAAGCTGGGCACACCCCCGGACCCGGGCCCGCAGCCACAGCCGCAGCCCGAGCAGACGGCCCGGCCGCACCCGCCGGCCGAGCAGCCGGTCGCCGCCAAGCCGGCCGCGGCCCAGCCGCTGCCGCAGCCGTCGCTGGCCGGGCAGTCCCGGCTCGTCGGCGCCACCGACGGCGCCGGACGGTCGTACGCCATAGGGGCGCCGGACGTGAACGCCGCCGAGGGACCCGAACCGCTGGACGGTCCTGGCGGTGCGATCGAGGTCGCGGATCCGCCGCGCCCGCAGCCGATGGACGACGAGCTGCCCCCGGAGCCGCTGGACAACCCGCGCCGGCTGCTGGTCTGGCCGGCGCCCGATGTCACCACCCAGCAGGCGCTGAGCGACCGCGGCTACCGGCCGGTGATCGTGAACTCCCGCGACGAGGTCGACGCGCAGATCGCCGCGTTCCCGGCGGCGCTGTTCGTGGACCCGCTGACCGGGCCGATCACGCGCACCGCGCTGCAGTCGCTGCGGCAGGCGGCGGTGGCCGCCGAGGTGCCGGTGATGGTCACCGCCGGACTGGGACAGGCGACGCGGGAGGCGGCGTACGGCGCCGATCCCGCCGTACTGCTGAAGGCGCTCGCGCCCCGGGACAGCGAGCAGCACCCGCCGCGGGTGCTGCTCATCGAGGAGCACGCGGAGATCGCGCTGGCCCTGACCTCGACGCTGGAGCGGCGCGGGATGCAGGTCGCGCGGGCGGCGAGCGACGCGGACGCGGTGACGCTGGCGGGGCAGTTGCGGCCGAACCTGGTGGTGATGGACCTGATGCAGGTGCATCGCCGCCAGGCCGGGATCATCGACTGGCTGCGGGCGAACGGGCAGCTCAACCGGACGCCGCTCGTCGTCTACACGGCGGCGGTGGACCAGGCGGACCTGCCCCGGCTGGCGTCCGGGGAGACCGTGCTGTTCCTGGCGGAGCGGTCGACGAGCGGTGAGGTGCAGAGCCGGATCGTGGACCTGCTGGCCAGGATCGGCACGAACTGAGGGAGCGCCGTTCGGGGAACTGCCGACCGTCGGCCGCGCGTTGATCGTGGCTGGTCGCGCCCGCGCGGCGGCAGCCGCAAATCGACTACCGCCCGGCACCCCTGAAGGGGCGCTTCAGCGCGGGGCGCCTACAGGCTGGTGACGTCCAGCTCGCCCTCGGCGTACCGCCTGCGCAGGACCTTCTTGTCGAACTTGCCCACGCTCGTCTTCGGCACCGCCTCGATCAGCGTCCAGCGCTCCGGCAGCTGCCACTTCGCGATCTTGCCCTCCTCGGCGAGGAAGGTGCGCAGGGTCTCGAAGGTCGCCGTGGAGCCCTCCCGCAGGACGACCGTCGCCAGCGGGCGCTCGCCCCACTTGTCGTCGGGGACGGCGACGACCGCCGCCTCGGCGATGTCCGGGTGGGACATCAGCGCGTTCTCCAGTTCGACCGAGGAGATCCACTCGCCGCCGGACTTGATGACGTCCTTCGCGCGGTCGGTGAGGGTGAGGAAGCCGTCGGGGGAGATGGTGCCGACGTCACCGGTCTTCAGCCAGCCGTCCTCGCTGAACTTGTCGTCGGGGCGCAGCGGCTCGCCGTCGGGGCCGTTGTAGTACGCGCCGGCGATCCAGGGGCCGCGCACCTCCAGCTCGCCCGCCGCCTCGCCGTCCCAGGGGAGGCGCTGCCCGCCCGGGCCGCTGAGACGGGCCTCCACGGAGGCCGGGAAACGACCCTGGGTGAGGCGGTACGCGAACTCCTGCTCCGTGCCCACGACATGGGCCGGCGGCCGGGCGATCGTGCCGAGCGGGGAGGTCTCCGTCATGCCCCAGGCGTGGCAGACCCGCATGCCGAGCTTGTCGAAGGCGGCCATGAGGGACGGCGGGCAGGCCGCGCCGCCGATGGTGACCTGGGTGAGGGAGGAGACGTCCCGGGGCCGGGCGGTGAGTTCGCCGAGCAGGCCCTGCCAGATGGTGGGGACGGCCGCCGCGTGCGTCGGGCGCTCGCTCTCGATCATCTCGGCGAGCGGGCCCGGCTGGAGGAAACGGTCCGGCATGAGGAGGTTGACGCCGGTCATGAAGGTGGCGTGCGGCAGACCCCAGGCGTTGACATGGAACTGCGGTACGACGACCAGGGACGTGTCCTGGTCGGTCAGGCCCATCGACTGGGCCATGTTGACCTGCATCGAGTGCAGGTAGATCGAACGGTGGCTGTACACCACGCCCTTGGGGTCGCCCGTGGTGCCGGAGGTGTAGCACATGGCGGCGGCCTGGCGTTCGTCCAGCTCCGGCCAGTCGTACGCGGTCGGCTTCCCGGCGATCAGGTCCTCGTACTCGTGCACCCGCGCGGCGGCACCGGCGAGCGGCGAGCGGTCGCCCGGGCCGGAGACGACGAGGTGCTCGACGGTCGGCAGCTTGGACAGCAGCGGCGCGATCATCGGGATCAGCGAGCCGTTGACGACGATGACGCGGTCGGCGGCGTGGTTGACGATCCAGACCAGCTGTTCGGCGGGCAGCCGCAGATTGAGCGTGTGCAGGACCGCGCCCATGGAGGGGATCGCGAAGTACGCCTCGGTGTGCTCCGCGTTGTTCCACATGAGAGTGGCCACCCGGTCGTCGCCCCGGACACCCAGGTCGTCGCGCAGGGCGTGGGCCAACTGGGCGGCGCGGGCGCCGACCTCGGCGAAGCTGCGACGGTGCGGTTCGGCCTCGCCCGTCCAGGTGGTCACCTGTGACTCGCCATGAATCCTCGACCCGTGGGTCAGGATCCTGGAGATCAGCAGCGGTACGTCCTGCATGGTGCTCTGCACGGCGTCCTCCCGGGGGCGTCATTGCCTACTCGGCGGTATCAGGGCTCCGCTGATTCTGCGCACATACCAATCGGTATGTCACTAGGAGAAAGCCAACAAAGCCTGTCCGAAGGCTCCTCAAGGCCCCTCAAGGCCCCTCAAGGCCCCTCAAGGCCCCTCAAGGCCCCTGAAGGCTTCCGGACGCTGTCGGGCACGCTATCGGGCGAGGTCCAGTTCGGGGTCCTCGCGCAGTTTTCCGAGCGCACGCGACACCGCGGACTTCACCGTCCCCACCGACACCCCGAGCACCTCGGCCGTCTGCACCTCGCTCAGGTCCTCGTAGTAGCGCAGCACGACCATCGCCCGCTGCCGCGCGGGCAGTTTCATGATCGCCCGCCACATCGCGTCGTGCAGCGCCTGCCGCTCGGCCGGGTCGTCCGCACCGCCCGCCGGCTCCGGTTCGGGCAGTTCGTCGCAGACGAACTCGTCGACCCGGCGCTTGCGCCACTGCGAGGTCCGCGTGTTGAGCAGGGCCCGGCGCACATAGCCGTCGAGCGCCCGGTGGTCCTCGATCCGCTCCCAGGCCACATACGTCTTGGCGAGCGCGGTCTGGAGAAGGTCCTCGGCATCGCTCGGGTTCGCGGTCAGCGACCGGGCGGTGCGCAGCAGGACCGGCTGTCGGGCCATGACGTACGAGGCGAACGAAGGGTAGGGGCGGGAATGCGGACGGGTCTGCCTCGCCGAGACAGCGGCGCCCGAAGCGCTGGTGCAGACGGGTGTGGTCATGGCTCCACGCTATGAGCGGGCGATGTTCCGGCGGATCGGCCGCAGGTCCCGAAGCAGAGTCCGCCTCAGGTTGTAGGGGTGGGGTTGGCTACACCTCCTGAAGGTGGAGTACGAGCGCGGTACTCCTGCGGGTTTACCCCTGCGGGAGGGGTACGACGGCGGCCACGGCCCCGGTCGTCCGAGGCCACCGGGCTCGGGGCCGGGGTCTCGGGGCTCAGGCCTCGGGGTCTCGGGGCTCAGGGCTCGGGGCTGCGGGCTACGGGGCTCGGGGCTCAGCCGTCCGAGGTCAGGACCAGTCCCGACGTCGGTACGCCCGTGCCGGCCGTCACCAGGACCCGGTCCGCCCCGGGTATCGGGTTCGCGGCCGTGCCGCGCAGCTGGCGCACCCCTTCCGCGATCCCGTTCATCCCATGGAGGTACGCCTCCCCGAGCTGTCCCCCGTGGGTGTTCAGGGGCATGCGCTCCTCGGCCACGAAGTCCGCCGCCTCCCCCCGGCCGCAGAACCCGAACTCCTCCAGCTGCATCAGCACGAACGGGGTGAAGTGGTCGTAGAGGATCCCCACGTCGATGTCGGCCGGGGCCAGCCCGGACGTCCGCCACAGCTGTCGGGCCACCACGCCCATCTCCGGCAGCCCGGTGAGGTCGTCCCGGTAGAAGCTGGTCATCTGTTCCTGCGCCCGGCCGGCGCCCTGTGCGGCGGCCGCGACCACGGCCGGCGGACGCGGCAGGTCGCGGGCCCGCTCCACCGAGGTGACGACCAGGGCCTGACCGCCGTCCGTCTCCTGGCAGCAGTCGAGGAGCCGGAGCGGCTCGACGATCCAGCGGGAGGCCGCGTGCTCGGCGAGGGTGAGGGGGCGGCCGTGGAAGTAGGCGGCCGGGTTGGTCGCCGCGTACTTCCGGTCGACGACCGCCACATGCCCGAACGCCTCCGGGGTCAGCCCGTATGTGTGCAGATAGCGCTGCGCCGCCATCGCCACCCAGGACGCCGGGGTGAGCAGCCCGAACGGCAACGCCCAGCCGAGCGCCGCCCCCTCCGCCGAAGGCTCCCGGTGCTGCACGCCCGAGCCGAAGCGGCGGCCCGATCGCTCGTTGAACGCCCGGTAGCAGACCACCACCTCGGCGACGCCTGCCGCGATCGCGAGCGCCGCCTGCTGGACCGTGGCACAGGCCGCGCCGCCGCCGTAGTGGACCCGGGAGAAGAAGGACAGCTCACCGATCCCGCAGGCCTGGGCGACGGTGATCTCCGGGCTGGTGTCCATCGTGAACGTCACCATCCCGTCCACGTCCGCCGGGGTCAGCCCCGCGTCGTCCAGCGCGGCCCGCACCGCCTCCGCCGCCAGCCGCAGCTCACTGCGGCCCGAGTCCTTGGAGAACTCGGTCGCCCCGATCCCCACGATCGCCGCCCGCCCACCGAGCGAGTCCCGGCCCCGCACGCTCATGAGGCCTCCTCGTCGGTGAGGGTGACCGCAGTCCCGGGCAGGGTGAGGGTCACCGTGCCGGTCACATGCTTGCCGATGGCGTTGGCGCCGACCACCCGGACCGTCACCGTCGTCGTCACCGTCGTCGTCCCCGCCTCCGTCCCCGTCCCCTCGTCCAGTTCCTCGATCAGTTCCTCGATCCGGCCGGTCAACACCATGGTGTCCCCGGGGTAGTTGGGCGCCCCCAGCCGGATGGCGACCTTGCGGAGCACCGCCGTCGGACCGAAGTGGTCGGTGATGTAGCGGCCGACCAGGCCGTTCGTCGTCAGGATGTTCATGAAGATGTCCGGCGAGCCCTTCCGCCGGGCCAGTTCGGCGTCGTGGTGCACGTCCTGGTAGTCCCGGGACGCGATCGCCCCCGCCACGATCAGCGTCCGCGTGATCGGGATCTCCAGGGACGGCAGCTCGCTGCCCACGCCCGGCCGGGTCGTCTCAGTCCTCTCAGTCCCCACGTGCGATCAACTCCCCCAGTTCCTGGAGCACTTCGCCCCCACTGCCCAGATACGCGTCCAGCTGGCGTCCCCACAGGAAGTGCCGGTGCACCGGGTGGTCGACGTCGGCACCCGCGCCGCCGTGCAGATGCTGGCCCGAGTGCACGACCCGCTGTCCCGCCTCGGACGCCCACCAGGCGGCGGTCAGCGCGTGGGTGGCGTACGGCAGCCCCGCGTCCCGCCGCCAGGCCGCCTCGTACGCCGTCACCCGTATCGCCTCGGTGTCCATGTGCGCGTCGGCGGCCCGGAGTTGCACGGCCTGGCGGGTGGCGAGCGGCCGGCCGAACTGCTCGCGGGTGGTGGTGTGCGCGACGGCGCGGGCCAGGGAGCCCGCGCAGACCCCGGCCTGGAGCCCGGCGAAGGCGGTGCGGGCGGTGGCCAGGACGTCGGTGTAGGCGTCCACGGCGCCGAGCGGCTCGGCGGGGGCCTCGTGGAGCGTGAGCCGGCCCGCCGACCAGGGGGCGGTCAGCTCGACCTCCTCGACGCCGGTGCCGCCGGTGCCCTCGCCGAGGGGCACCAGCCACAGCAGCCGGCCGGCGTCGGCGACCAGGACATGGGTGGCGTCACGCAGCCACGGGACGACGGGGACGGTGCCGCTCAGGCCACCGTGCGCGCAGGGTCGTACCGCCGACTGTGCCGGGAACGCGCCGGTCACCACCGTCGAGCCGTCCGCGATGCCCGGCAGCAGCCGCTCCCGCTGCTCGACCGTGCCGTGCGCGGTGACCGCCAGCTGTCCGTAGACACAGCTCGCCGCGTACGGCACCTGGGCCGTGGTGCGCCCCTGTTCCTCCAGCAGCAGCACCAGGCCGAGGAGGCCCAGTTCCTCCACCGCGGCCACCAGCCCGGCCGCGGTGAGGGCCTTCCACAGCTCCGGGTCGCTGCCGGTGCCGGCGGCCCGCAGCCGCTCATGGGTGGCGAGGTCGGCGAAGATCCTGGCGGCCAGGTCACGGGCCCCGGCCTGGGCCTCGGTGGGCGTGAAGTCCATGTCAGGCCTCCCCGCCGAGAGCGTCCACGGCCCGGAAGACGGGCAGGGTCGTCGCCGTGCCGTCCTCCTCGTACCGGAGGAACTCCACCCGGACCGGCAGTCCGATCCGCACCTTGTCGTACGGCACCCCCACCACGTTGCTCACCATCCGCACGCCCTCGGCGAGTTCGATGAGGCCGACCGCGTAGGGCGGGTCGAAGGCCGGGAAGGGCGGGTGGTGCATGACCACGTACGAGTAGACCGTGCCCGCGCCGGCCGACTCGACGGTGTCCCAGTCGAGGGAGCCGCAGGCGTTGCAGCCGGGCAGCCAGGGGTGGCGCAGGGTGCCGCAGCCCGCGCAGCGCTGGATGAGGAGGCGTTCGTCGGCCACGCCCTCCCAGAAGCCGGCGTTGTCGCGGTTGACCACCGGGCGGGGGCGTGGCGGAGCCTTGCGGGGCCTTCCGGCGGGCGCGTACTTGAGGATGCGGAAGCGGTGGGTGCCGGCGAGGTCGTCGCCGACCCGGATGTCCGTGCGGGTGGTGACGAAGTAGCCCGTGCCCAGCTTCGTCGTCTTCCGCTCGGAGACCGACTCGATCACCGTGTCGAAGACCACCTCGTCGCCCGGCCGCAGGGGCCTGAGGTACTCCTGTTCGCAGTCGGTGGCGACCACCGAGGTGCAGCCCGCCTCGTCGAGCAGGGTCATCAGCTCGTCGTACGCGCCGGTGCGCCCCTCGTGTCCGGACAGGCCCCCCATGGTCCACGCCTGGAGCATGGTGGGCGGGGCGATCGCCTCCGACCCCTCGTACGCCGGGTTGGTGTCGCCCGTGGCCTCGCACCAGTGCCGGATCATGGGCAGGTTGACCGGGTCCTTGCCCACGCCGGCGACGGCGGCCGGCTGCCCCTCGTACGCCTTGAGCCGCGCTCCCGGCTCATCGCCCGCCCCGGTCACGGCCACCACCCCTCGGCATCCCGAGCCGCATGGTCGCGACGATCTCCCGCTGCACCTCGCTCACCCCGCCCCCGAACGTGTTGATCTGCGCCGCCCTGTTGAGCCGCTCCAGCTCACCGTCCCCGAACGCCCCCGGCGATCCGGACCGGACCCATCCGGCTTCGCCGACGATCTCCTGACACATGCGATACGTCGCGACTGTCGATTCCGTTCCCGCGAACTTCACTCCGCTGGCCTCCGCGGGGGCCACCCGGCCCGCCCCCACATCCCCCACCAAACGCCAGCTGAGCAGGCGGTTCGCCGCCAGCCGGGCATGCGCTTCGGCCAGCCGAAAACGAATCCACGGCTCGTCAACGCGGCGCCGCTCCGTCACTGGATCGGGGGTGCGGGCGGCGGTGAGCGCGGCCTCGTAGAAGTCCTCGGCCTGCATGCCGGTCGCGGCGAGCGCGACCCGCTCGTGGTTGAGCTGGTTGGTGATGAGCGACCAGCCGTCGTGCTCGGCGCCGACCAGGTTCCCGGCGGGGACGCGGACGCCGTCGTAGTAGGTCGCCGTCGTGATCTGGCCACCCACCGTCTCGATCGGGGTCCAGGAGAACCCGGGCGCGTCGGTGGGGACCAGCAGGATCGAGATGCCGCGGTGCTTGGGCGCCTCGGGGTCGGTGCGGCAGGCCAGCCAGATCCAGTCGGCGTGCTGGGCACCCGAGGTGAAGATCTTCTGCCCGTCGATCACCCAGTCGTCCTCGCCACCGCCTCCGCCGCGGTCAGCCTCTCCGCCGCGGTCAGCCTCTCCGCCGCCGTCAGCCTGTCCGCCGCCGTCGCCGTCCCGCACCGCACGGGTGCGCAGCGAGGCCAGGTCGGTGCCGGCGGAGGGTTCGCTGTAGCCGATGGCGAAGACCAGGTCGCCGCTGAGGATGCCGGGCAGGAAGCGGGCCTTCTGCTCGTCGCTGCCGTACTTCATCAGCGTGGGTCCGACGGTGTTGAGCGTGACCATCGAGACCGGCGCTCCGGCCCGGTACGCCTCGTCGAAGAACACGAACTGCTCGTCCGCGCCCCGGCCTTGACCGCCGTACTCGACGGGCCAGCCGAGGCCGAGCAGCCCGTCCGCGCCGATGCGCCGCAGCAGCGCACGGCGTTCGGCGGGGTCCTCGGGGGCGGGGGACGGGATCAAGGACCTGAAGTAGGCGCGGAGTTCGGCGCGCAGCCGCTGCTGGCGTTCGGTGGGAGCCAGATGCATGGTTTCTGACTGTCCGTCAGATACGGCGCACTGTCAAGGTCGAACGGGGCGGCGGAGGAAGGGACTCCGGGATGGCGAAGGGGCCGGAAAACGCCTGCGCGGCGGTGCCGAAGCACCGCCGCGCGGACGTACTGCCCATCCCCACAGACCACACCCCACCAGGGCTCAGGCGGGGCCTACCACAGCTGGGTGAAGTGGACGGCGACGTTGTCGTTGCCCTGCTGGATGGCCGTCCACGCGGAGCCGTTGACCTGAGCGGTGTTGCTCTGGTTCGAGGCGCCGTTGCCCACCGCGTTCTGCTGCGTGGTGGAGGAGTTGCCGCTGTTGTTGTGACCGACCCCGCTGCCGATGATGCCCGCCGAGCCGGCGTTGGCGCTCGATCCGTTGCCCGCGATGGCACCGTTGTCAGCGGCCGCGACCCCGGCGAAGAGCGCGGCGGCGAGCGGGAGGGCGGAGACGGCGGCGAGAACGCGGGCGGTACGGATGCTTGCCATGTTGTTTCCTCTCAGAGCCCGGCTGTGCCGGAAGTACGTCAAGTAATGCTCTTTCCGGGGCAGTTGGCCGACCGCCTCGGTGGTTGTCATCGACGTCGCGAGATCAGAATTGCCCACCGAATCCCCGGCGAACCAGCCCGGAAGCCCTCATTCGCCCTCAAGCGTGATGACAAGTCGATAAACCCCTTTCGCCATCTTTGGTTGACTCCATCACCAGCCATGACCAATCCGGACATCAGCCCCTCCAAGCACCCCAAGGGGAGAACCGTTCCGGCGCCGCTTTCCGGCCAACCGGCATCCCTCGGCGTGTCCCGCCCGCCCCCTCTTCCCTTTTTCGAACGTACGTACGAACATGGAGTCATGGCCATCACCGACCGGCAGGCGACAACCCTGGCCCTCGCACACGCCCTGTCAGCCGCCGAGCGCGGCCTGGCCGTCATCCCCCTGTCCCGCACCAAGCTCCCGGCCCTGCGCTCCCCGCACCGCGACGCGCCCGGTTCTTCGAACAACGCCGCACCCCACGACCACCCGGAACCGACGGCGCCGCCCTGCCACGGCGAGTGCGGCCGCCCCGGCCACGGGGTGTACGACGCCACCAGCGACCCGGCCCGCATCCGCGAGCTGTTCGCCGCGGCGCCCTGGGCGACCGGCTACGGCATCGCCTGCGGACTGCCCCCGCACCGCCTCATCGGCGTCGACCTCGACGTGAAGTCCGGTACGGACTCCACCTCGGCCCTGCGCGAACTGGCGCTGCGGCACCTGTTCACCATCCCGCCGACGGTCGTCGTACTCACGCCGAGCGGCGGCCGCCACCTCTGGCTGACCGGGCCGCCGGACGTCGTGGTCCCCAACTCGGCGAGCCGCTTGGCGCCCGGCATCGACATCCGGGGCGCCGGCGGCTACCTGGTCGGCCCCGGTTCCCGCACCGACCAGGGCCTCTACGCCACCGCCCCCGGTACCGCACACCTGGTCCCGGCCCCCTGCCCGCCCTCACTGCTCCGCCTGCTCCTGCCACCCCCGCGCGCGGCCCACCCGGCCACCCACCCCTCGGTCGGCAACCGCGGCCAGGGCCTGGTCCAGTTCGTCCTCTCCGCCCACGAGGGCCAGCGCAACACCCGCCTGTTCTGGGCGGCCTGCCGCGCCTACGAGAACGGCATCGGCCGCGCCCTGCGGGCCCCCCTCATCGACGCGGCCGTCCACACGGGCCTGACGGAGGCCGAGGCCCGCGCGACGATCGCCTCGGCCGCGCGGATGACGGGCCACCGCCCCTGACCCCCGCCGCGCGACGAACGCGGAGACCGCATGCGTAAGGGGTGCCCTCCCTGGAGGAGCACCCCTTACGCCCCGTTCACGACGACGGTGGCTGGCGGCTGCTCAGTCGGCGTCCGCCCCGGCACGCGAGAAGTCGTACGCGCACCAGTCGGCGAGCCGGACGTATCCGAGGCGTTGGTAGAGGGCGTTGCTGGTGGGGTTGGACTGGTCCGCGAACAGGACGACGTCCGTGGTCCCGGCGGCCCGCGCGGCCCGGCTCACCTCCGCCGCCACCGCACCCGCGTAGCCCCGACCGCGCAGATGCGCCGGGGTGTAGACGATGTCCACCTGGATCTGGCCGCCGATCAACGGGTTCATGCCCGCGACGGAGACGGGGGTGCCGTCCGGGGTCTCCCAGAGCGTGTAGCGCTTGTCGGCGAAGCGGGTGCCGCCCCACGTGCCGGCGTCGACGACCACATCCTCCCCCACCGATCTGGCGAACTCACCGCACCAGAAGATGGCTTCCCCAAGATCCTCCTCACCCAGGACACGGGCCCGTCCCGCCGGCATCGGGTCGGGTGGCGTGAGCGTGCCGAGGCCGTACAGACGGACCCGGGTGTCGCGGATTCCGGGCGTCGCGCCGGTGTGCCGCTGCCAGGCCTCGGCGAACGCGGTCGCCGTGCCGTGATCGGCGCCGACGGAAGAAAGGTCGTGACCGAGCCCGGCCAGGTGCGCGGCGAGGGAGTCGGCCTGCTCGGGCGTGAGGGGCGACAGACCCAACGCACGGGGCGGAAGGTGGTAGAAGGTGGCCTCCACCTCACCCGCCCGCTCCAGCAGGCCGAAGACGGCAGCCTCGCTGCCGAACGCCCCCGCCCCCCGCTTCCGCACCCTCTCGGCCCAGGTCAGCTGCATCACGTGCGGGCCGGGCCGCAAGCGCAGAAACTCCCCGGCCCGCGCGAGAAAGTCGTCGACGTCTTCGGTTAACTGCCAGTCGGCTGAGCGCATGCCTGATGCTTTCCCACCCCGGCACACGCGTCCAGAGCAGACGCCCCCATCATCCCGACCGCCGCGCACCACACGAACCGCCGCACCAGGCACCCACACCCACCCCGCACACGCCAACGACCCCCGACCGTCATACCTGGTCAGGGGCCGTTCGCATCAAGCGGTGGGTGTGGGATTTGAACCCACGGTGACTCGCGCCACGACGGTTTTCAAGACCGTTCCCTTAGGCCGCTCGGGCAACCCACCCCGCGTCGACCGAGATCGGCGCGGGGAACAGAGTAACCGGTTCGTGCGGGCGGGTGGGGGTCAGTTGTCGCCGACGCGGGAGCCGAGGGTGAGGGTGACGGTGTGTTCCGTGCCGCCTCGCTTGTAGGTGATCTGGACCTTGTCGCCGGGCTTGTGGGTCCAGATCTCGCCGATCAGGGTCGGGCCGCTGTCGATCACCGAGTCGTCGAGCTTGGTGATGACGTCGCCGGGCTTGAGGCCGGCCTGGGCCGCGGGGCCGCCCGACTCGACCGCGGCGGCGCCGCCCGAGCCGGAGTCGGTGATCTGCGCGCCGGACGTGCCGTCCTCCAGGGAGACCGACGCGCCGATCTTCGCGTAGACCGGCTTGCCGGTCTTGATCAGCTGCTGGGCCACGTACTTGGCCTGGTTGATCGGGATGGCGAAGCCGAGGCCGATCGAGCCCGACTGGCCGCTGCTGCCCAGGCCGCCGCTGGAGGCGGACTGGATCGCGGAGTTGATGCCGATCACCGCGCCGGAGGAGTCCAGCAGCGGGCCGCCGGAGTTGCCCGGGTTGATGGAGGCGTCGGTCTGCAGGGCGCTCATGTAGGACGCCTTGCTGCTGGCGCTGCCGTCGCTGGAGGCGACCGGGCGGTTCTTGGCGCTGATGATGCCCGTGGTGACGGTGTTGGACAGGCCGAAGGGGGCGCCGATGGCGATCGTCTCGTCGCCGACGGCCACCTTGTCGGAGTCGCCCAGGGCGAGCGGCTTCAGGTCCGACGGCGGGTTCTTGAGCTTGATCACCGCGACGTCGTAGCCCTGCGCGTGGCCGACGACCTCGGCCTCGTACTTCTTGCCGTCCGGGAACGTCGCGGTCAGCTTGCCGCCGTCGAGGGAGTCCGCCACCACGTGGTTGTTGGTGATGATGTGGCCCTGCTTGTCGAAGACGAAGCCGGTGCCGGTGCCACCCTCGCCGTTGGTGCTCTCGGACTCGATGGTGACCGTGCTGGGCAGCGCGTTCTGCGCGACCGCCGCGACGGTGCCGGCGGCGCGCTTGACCTGGGTGGCGCCGCCGTCGGTGGACGCGGAGACGGTCGTCGAACCGCCGTCGTCGTTGCTCTTGGCCAGCGTGTAGCCGAGGCCGCCGCCGAGGCCGCCCGCGACCAGCGCGGCCACCAGGACGGCGGCGATCAGACCGCCGCGCCCGCCGCCCTTCTTCGGCGCGGGCTGCGGCTGCTGGTACGGCTGGTTCGCATGGTCGTAGGTCTGGTGCGCCTGGTCGTACGACGATCCCCAGCCGGTGCCGGGGGCGGCACCGGCGCCCGCGCCGGCGTCCGCGTAGGAGGGGGTCGCCGGGGGCGGAGGCGGCCAGGAGCCCTCCGGAGCCTGCGGCGGGGCCGCGTAGGGGTCACCCGCGGGGGCGGGCGGGGTCGCGTAGGGGTCGCTCGCGGGAGCGGGCGGAAGCGGTGCGGTCGGCGCGTCCCCGCCGGATGCGGCCGGCTGCGGGGGAGCAGCGGGAGAGGCCGGCGGCACAGGAGGTGCGGACGGGGCCGGAGGTACCGGGTTGCCCTCGTTCTCGGTGCTCACAGCTTTTCTCCTCGATCCACGGCTTTTCTTCTCGGTCGCACTCGGTCACGCTCTTTCACGCTTGCTGTCGGTCCGGCGCGATTCAGCTGTGCATGTGCTTTTGTATGCCGTCAGCTTTTCCCACAGGCCGTCAGAGCACCATAAGCGGTGGCTGTGGGTACACGGACAACCTTTATATAGGGCCTGTCCGACAAAAGTTCCCTTTGCCGGCATCCGGGATGCCCCCACGTACGGCCACTCGGTGGCACCATGTCGCGGTGACCCACGCACCACGCCACCGCGTCCAGGTCGTCGCGCACCGCGGCGCCTCCGAGGACGCCCCCGAGCACACGCTGGCCGCCTACAAGAAGGCCATCGAGGACGGCGCCGACGCCCTCGAGTGCGACGTACGCCTGACCGCCGACGGCCATCTGGTCTGCGTCCACGACCGACGGGTCAACCGTACGTCCAACGGTCGCGGCGCGGTGTCGGCCCTGGAGCTGGCGGAGCTGGCCGCCCTGGACTTCGGCGCGTGGAAGAAGAGCCCGGCCTGGCGGGGGCGGGACGAGGAGCCGGACTGGGAGTTCCGGCCCGAGGACCGCGCGGACACCTCCGTGCTGACGCTTGAGCGGCTGCTGGAGCTGGTGGCGGACGCCGGGCGGCGGGTGGAGCTGGCGATCGAGACCAAGCACCCCACGCGGTGGGCGGGGCAGGTCGAGGAGCGGCTGCTGGTCCTGCTCAAGCGGTTCGGGCTGGACGCCCCGGCCACCGCCGCCGAGTCGCCCGTGCGGGTCATGAGCTTCTCCGCGCGGTCGCTGGCCCGGGTGCGGGCGGCCTCGCCGACGCTGCCGACGGTCTATCTGCTGCAGTTCCTCTCGCCGAGGCTGCGCGACGGGCGGCTGCCGGCGGGGGTGCGGATCGCGGGGCCCTCGATCCGGATCGTGCGCAACCACCCCGCGTACATCGAGCGGCTGAAGCGCAACGGCCACCAGGTCCACGTGTGGACGGTGAACGAGCCGGAGGACGTCGATCTGTGCGTGGAGCTCGGCATCGACGCGATCATCACCAACCGGCCGGGGGCGGTGCTGCAGCGGCTGGGGCGGTGAACCGGGGCCGGTCCTGAGTAGGACTCAGATAAAAAGTCACGTAAGGACGCTCCCGCACCCCTTGACCCGACAGCTCACTCACACCATCCTCACTTCTCGGCCACACCATCGAAATCCAGCCACACGACGCCATATCCGGGGGATACGGCGACGACCCGTCACAGGGAGTGCTCCGGCGCGTTCGGTACGTATTCGTTCGTTGCGAATGCGTCACCGGACATTCATTGGCCGGTTTCCGGTTCAGGCCAATGGGGCATCCACACCGTGGCGTGGGGCAAAGGAGGTCTCGGGGGTGGCGTTGGTGGTGGCACAGGAGGTGCCCACGTCGTCGAGCATGGCCGTACCCCATGGCCCTGCGGGCGTGGGGAAGGCGAGACACCGCATGCGCGATCAGTTGCGCACCGGTGGGGTGTCGGAAGCGGTCATCGACGATGCCGTACTGATCCTTTCCGAACTTTTGAGCAACGCCTGCAAACACGGGCGCCCCTTGGGGGACGCACTGGCCGGGGACGGCGACGTCCGGGCCGCCTGGCGGGTGGACACACGCGGCCGGCTGATCGTCGAGGTGACGGACGGCGGCGGCCCGACCCGCCCGGCTCCCATGACCCCCTCGGTCACGGCGCACGGCGGTCGCGGGCTGAACATCATCACGGCACTGGCCGACGACTGGGGTGTCCGGGACGACGCCCGGGGCGAGGTCACCGTGTGGGTCGTGGTCCACAAGGACGTGCACCACCAGGACGTACGCCACCACGACGCGCGCCGTCCGGAGGTGGGCCGCCAGGACACCGGGGAGCGCCGTGAGGCCTTCGCCGCCCGTGTCATGACGCCCTCGGCCCCGGAGATGGCCGAACTGGACTTCGCGGACGCGTTCGACGACCTGGACTGACCCGACCGACCCGACCGACCGGACCGACCGGACCGACCGGGTCCAGCAGACCGGCCGGACCCAGCAGGCCGACCGGACCCAGCAGGCCGACCGGGTCCAGCAGGCCGACCGGGTCCCGTGCGCCTGGACGTGCGGCCCGTGTCGGCGCCGTCGTCCACAGGTTCCCGTGGCCCGGGGCGCGAACGGCTAGGCTCCCGCCCGTACGAGACGAGCCGTAACCGGGAGACACCCAGATGGCCAAGAAGCGACCCCAGACGACGGCCACGCGGCCGCAGCTCAGCGATGCGGCCCGCGCCGAAGGCGCTGATGTGAACTATCCGGTTGTCGGTGCCCGTGAGCCCTGCCCCTGCGGCAGCGGCCGGCGCTACAAGGCGTGCCACGGCCGGGCGGCCGCGCACGCGGCGACCGAGCTGGTGCACCGCCCCTTCGAGGGGCTGGCCGGCGAGGGCGACTGGGTGGCGCTGCGCGAGCTGGTGCCCGCCGCCACGGTCGAGCTGACCCTGAAGGACGGCCTGCCCGAGGGCGTCCCGTCGGTCACGCTCGCGACGGTGCTGCCGATGGCCTGGCCGGCGCTGCGCCGTGACGACGGCACGGTCCTCATCGGCCTGCAGAACGACACGGCCTCCGGCGACATCAGCCGCGACCTCGCCGACACCCTCCAGCGCGCGCTCGCCGCCGAGCCGGGCACCCCGGTGCAGGGCCGCCGCGCCCCCGCCGACAGCCCCCGGCTGCAGGACCTGCTCGACCCGAAGGGCCCGTTCGAGCCAGTTGTGCACGACGGCTTCGAGTTCTGGGTGCAGGACGCGGAGAACGCCACCCCGGACGTGACCGCCTCCCTGGAGCGGGCCAACGCGGCGGCCATCCCGACGGTGAAGCTGACCGGCGTCGACTCCGCCTACTGGTGCGAGACGCCCGAGAAGAACCATCTGCGGTGGGTCATGCCGTATCCCGAGGAGCAGCTTCTGGACGCTCTCGCGCGGCTGCACGCGGCGGGCCGGTCCAGCCTCGGCGAGGGCACCCGGCTGGTCGGTTCCTTCCGCGCCCACGGGCTCACCGTGCCGGTCTGGGACCTGCCGAGCGGGGTCGGCGCGGAGGACGTGGAGAAGCCGGCGGCCGAGTTCGCGGAGCGGCTCACGACCGCTCTGGCCTCGACGGCACCGCTCACGGCGGACGAGCGCCGGGCCCGTGGCGGGCTGACCAACCGACAGGTCACGCTCAGCTGACGATCAGCACGGGCAAAGGGTCGCGGCTGACCGACCGGTCAGCCGCCCCAGGTGTGTTGAATCGGGTGACTCCTGTCACAACTTCCCTACGTGGCAAGCAAATACGTGTCCGAATAGCCGAGATCGAATTTGCGAACCGCCGATCTCTTGTTACCGTCTCAGTAGCCCGGTTGCTGGTGCATCCCCCGTCGCCAGCAACCGGGCCCTTTCATGCCCGCGTCCGGTGTACGGACCGAGGCCGTTCGTCAACTCCCGTCTGACCTCCGCGAGTTGCCCCACTCGCCGCGCCCGTCACCACGGCCGAGCGACTCCCGGAGTCCCTCCCGGAGACGCTTCCCGAAGTCACTCCCGCGAAAGGTCGCCCAGGCTGCCCGCCGACGAGCCGGCGGAGCCACCGGAGCCGGTCCCAGGACCGCTCCCGGAACCGTTCTCGGAACCGTTCTCGGAGTTGCTCGCGGAGTTGCTCGCGGAACGCAGCAGCAGCCGCCCGTCGCCCTCCCGCGCCGCGAACTCCGTGACCGCCGTGTAGCCGTCCAGCGAGCCCCGTGCGCGCTCCCGGGGCGTCTCACAGGTGGCGGGCTCGTCGTCGGCGTCGGCGGCGCAGTGCGTCTGCACGGTGCGGCCGGCCGGGCCCATGAAGCTCAGGACGGCCTCCAGGGCCGACCCGGTGGCATTGCGGTAGTAGGTGCGCGCCCAGGTGTCCGGACCCTGCGCCATCACGCAGGTCTGCGCCTCCACCCCGTCGGGGGAGGTGAGTTCGGGGCCGCAGCGGGCGGCCGTGGACAGGCCCAGGCCGAGCACCAGGGGGGACCGGGCGGGCTTCGGCAGCTTCGCGTCGTCGTCATGGCGAGCGTCATGGCGAGCGTCGTGCCGGGCCGGGTGTGCGGTGGCGTCGCCCACCTGCCCCGCGGAGGCCACGGTCAGTGGCAGCGCCACCGCGCACACCATGACACCCGCGAGGGCGAGCAGACGCAGTCGGGAGTCCGGACCGCCGCGGAGCGGCCGTCGCCTACCGTGCCCCCCAGAATTACGCAGCATGTGCGGAGGGTAACCAGCGCGGCGCGGGAAGCCGGGTTCTCGCGCCCGACACCCTTACAACTCGGGTGCGCTCACACCCGTACGAGTGAGGGCGTCGACCACGGCGTCCACCACGGCCTCCACATCGGGCACCCACGGCTTGGCCGAGCCGGGCAGCGGCGCGCGCTCCCAGCGGATGGCGCCCTGGCCGGTCTCGGAGGGCGGCAGGGCGAGGTAGCCGCCCTCGCCGTGGAAGCGGAGCGAGCCGGGGACGAAGTCCTTGGCGTACAGCAGCTCGCCCAGCTGCTCCATGGAGTACGGCTTGACGAGCAGCGCCCACCGGTTGGGCGCGGCGACCACCGGGCCGAGGCGCATGCCGCGGCGGTCGAGGAGGGTGAGTGCGCGGGAGGCGGCGAGGGCCGGCAGGCTGACCGCGCAGGGCGCCTTGCCGCCGGCGGCACCGGTGGCGAGGACGATCGGGGCGGCCGGCCGGTTGCCCCACCACCAGCGCACCATGCGCTCGTCGGTGGTGGCGGCCAGCAGGCCGGGGTCGAAGGGGTGGGCGCCGGGGACCGTGCACTCCGGGTCGGGGCAGGCACAACGGGCCCGGCCCTGCGGGTCCGGAGCCACGCCCGGGAGTACGGGCCACTGCCATTCCGTCGCGAAGGTCAGGGCCGCGCCGAGCAGCTCAGGCCCCTTGTCGTTGCGCTTGGACAGGAGCCTGCGTCGCCTTCCGAGGATCTCGCGCATGAGCGCTCGTTCCTTTCCGTTGCACCGCTGGCAACACCGTGGACCACATCACATCATGTGTCGATCACTTCACTGTGCGTACCTGTTGGCGCATCACACCCCTGCGCTGGGCAAGGGGAACCCCATGGGGTCGAGCGGGGGCCGCGCCCGCGTTCAAGCACTGTGTCGTACTGCGTCGTACAGCTGCGTACTGCTGCTCGTACTGCGTCTATCAAAAGCACGGCCACGGCGTGGGGGTGGCGAAGTCTGGCGTTTTGCCGTTCCGAGTGTTTCTCTCCGCCTCCGCCACGGGAGGATGGGGCACGGTCGTCGGTGGTTAAGACGCCCGGGTCCGTTGCCGGGTTCCGGGTGGTCCCCAACCACCCCCGGCCTTCACCAAGTACGTACCCATCACGACCGCTGTGACGCTCTGTGGAGCAAGGCCAGTCGACCGCAATGAACCGTTACCCGAGTCAGTTTTAAGCCAACTTTGATTTTGTGCAAGCGGTCCGGGAGAAGACCTCAAGAGGCCCACGGACACCAGGAATCCCGGCAGGACAATGCTGGACATCCCCTCACGAGTGCGTGTACATGTGGAGACACTGCCAGTGGCGCAGAAAGACATGGGGGTTTGCGATGCTTTTGAGCAATACGCACAGGTCTGAAAGCCGGACGCGATGAACGCGCCGCACCCTCCGAAAGTGGCCGGAATCGATTCAACGGTTCCCACGCCCGCACACACTGTCGCGCCCGTGCCCGCCGCCCCCGGCGCAGCCCCCGTCCCGAAGGCCCCCGCCGCACCGGCGCCCGGCACCGTCCTCCAGGACCGGCTGGCCGGCTGGGTCTCCGACCTCACCACGCTGCACGAACTGACCGAACGGCTCGCCCGCGCCGACGGACTGGAGCCCGCCCTCCAAGAGCTGCTGCGCGCCGGTGCCGCCCTCGTGGGCGCCCGGCGCGGTCTCGTAGCGCTGGAGCCGGCCGACGGGCTCGGCCCGCGCACCACCATCGGCCTCGGTCTCGGCCGCGCGGACCTCGGTCACCTGGAGACCGTGCCGCCCGACGCGCTGCCGTACGACAGCGCCACCGCCGGCGAGATCGTGCACTCCGACCTGTTCGCCGAGGACGGCCTGCACCCCCGGCACCGCGAGGTCGCCGCCCGCCTCGGCTACGCCGCCAGTTACGCGCTCCCCGTGACCACCGACTCGGCCGTCCGCCTGGGCGCGGTCGTCTGGCTCTACGACGAGCCCGCCGAGCCCGACGAGCGCCGGCGCCATCTCATCGGCCTGTACGTCCGGTACGCGGCGGAGCACCTGGCCCGGCTGCTGGAGGTGGAGCGCACGCGCGCGTGCATGGCGACCATCGCCGAGGAGCTGCTCCCCTCCCGGCTGCCCCGGGTGGCCGGCGTCCAGCTCGCCGCCCGGCACCGCACCGGCCCGCGCGGCGGCGGCGACTGGTACGACGCGCTGCCGCTGCCCGACGCGGCCCTCGGGCTCGCCGTCGGCTCGGTGACCGGCTCCGGGCCCAGCGCGGTCGCCGCGATGGGACGGCTGCGCGCCTCCCTGCGGGCGTACGCCGTGATGGAGGGCGAGGACCCGGTCGCGGTCCTGTCCGACCTGGAGCTGCTGCTGCGGCTGACCGAGCCGGCCCGCTCCGCCACCGCCCTGTTCGCCTACTGCGAGCCGGCCCTGCGCAAGGTCACGCTGGCCGGCGCCGGGCACAGCCCGCCGCTGCTGATCGGGGAGCACCGCACCGAGTTCGCGGAGACCTCGGTGTCCGCGCCGCTGGGCATGCTGGCCTGCTGGGAGGCGCCCAGCGTGGAGATCCAGGCCGAAGCAGGCGAAACCGTTCTCTTCTACACCGACGGGCTGCTGCACCGTACCGGCGACCCGATGGACCGCGCCTTCGCCCGGCTGCACACGGCCGCCGCGAGCGTCCCGCGCCCCCTGCGCTGCGACCCCGGGGCGATCGCCGACCATGTGCTGCGCACCGTCCTGCCGGACGGCCTCGACGCGGCCGACAGCGAGGAGGACGTCGTTCTGCTGGCCGCCCGGTTCGACTGACCGGTCAGTCAGAAGCGGAGCTCGGCGCACGTCACACGGCCCGTGGTCCCCCTGTCCCTGGGACGCCGTTCGGTACGACCGTACGATGGACGGGATCCACAGCAGTGTCGAGGAGGATGACGTGGCCGACGAGCTCACCCCGGAGACCCCGGAAGAGAGCGAAGAGCCGATCAAGCAGCGCAAGAACGGCCTGTACCCGGGCGTGTCCGACGAGCTCGCCGAGAGCATGAAGTCCGGCTGGGCCGACACGGAGCTGCACGACCTGACCCCGGTCGAGCAGGCCGGGCACACCGCGCGCCGCCGCGCCGAGCTGTCCGCCCGCTTCCCGGGCGAGCGCCTGGTGATCCCGGCCGGCAACCTGAAGACCCGCTCGAACGACACGGACTACCCGTTCCGGGCGTCGGTCGAGTACGTCTATCTCACCGGCGACCAGACCGAGGACGGCGTACTCGTCCTGGAGCCGAAGGACGACGGCCATGTGGCCACCGTCTACCTGCTGCCCCGCTCCGACCGCGAGAACGGCGAGTTCTGGCTCTCCGGGCAGGGCGAGCTGTGGGTGGGCCGCCGCCACTCCCTGACCGAGTCCGAGGCGCTCTACGGCATCCCCGCCGCCGACGTCCGCGAGCTGGCCGACCAGCTCCGTGAGGCCACCGGCCCGGTGCGGGTCGTGCGCGGGTACGACGCCGGCGTCCAGGAGGCGCTGACCGACAAGGTCACCGCCGAGCGCGACGAGGAACTGCGTGTCTTCCTCTCCGAGGCCCGCCTGGTCAAGGACGAGTGGGAGATCGGCGAGCTGCAGAAGGCCGTCGACTCCACGGTCCGCGGCTTCGAGGACGTCGTACGCGTGCTCGACAAGGCCGAGGCGACCAGCGAGCGCTACATCGAGGGCACGTTCTTCCTGCGCGCGCGGGTCGAGGGCAACGACATCGGCTACGGCTCCATCTGCGCGGCCGGCCCGCACGCCTGCACGCTGCACTGGGTGCGCAACGACGGGCCGGTGCGCTCGGGCGAGCTGCTCCTGCTCGACGCCGGGGTCGAGACGCACTCGCTCTACACCGCCGACGTCACGCGCACGCTGCCGATCAACGGCACGTACAGCGAGCTCCAGAAGAAGATCTACGACGCCGTGTACGACGCCCAGGAGGCCGGCATCGCGGCGGTGCAGCCGGGCGCGAAGTACCGCGACTTCCACGATGCCGCGCAGCGGGTGCTGGCCGAGCGGCTCGTCGAGTGGGGGCTCGTGGAGGGACCGGTGGAGCGCGTGCTGGAGCTGGGTCTGCAGCGCCGGTGGACGCTGCACGGGACCGGGCACATGCTCGGGCTCGACGTCCACGACTGCGCTGCCGCGCGGACCGAGACGTATGTGGAGGGTGTGCTGGAGGCGGGGATGGTGCTGACCGTCGAGCCGGGGCTGTACTTCCAGGCCGACGATCTGACCGTGCCGGAGGAGTACCGGGGGATCGGGGTGCGGATCGAGGACGACATCCTGGTGACGGCCGACGGGAACCGGAACCTGTCCGCGGGGCTGCCTCGGCGGTCGGACGAGGTCGAGGCGTGGATGGCTTCGCTGAAGAGCTGATGGGCTGACGGATGTGAAATGGCCGGGTACCTGGGTGGGTGCCCGGCCATTGTTGCGTTCTGCGGGTGGGTGGGGGCTGCTCGCGCCCGCGCGGCGGTAGCCGCAAATCGAATACAGCCCCGCGCCCCTAAAGGGGCGCTGCGGCTAGGGCGTTACAAAGTGGGCAAGGCGTCCAGGAACAGTGCGCCTGCCATCAGTCCCGCGCTGCCCCTCGGGCTCCAGCCGCGTTCGTGCAGGTCCGCGTCCAGGGCGACGAGCGCCTCGGCTCCTGCCTCCGTCGCCGTGCCGCCTGCCTCCAGGACCCCCCGCGCTCCCGCCTGGACATGGCGCAGGCCCATGGGGCCCGTGTCGTAGAGGAGTTCGGTGTCCTGGAGGGTGGACATCACGGTGAGTAAGGCGTCGAGGCGGGCCTGGTTCTCGGTGGCGCCGGCCTTGCGGGCGGTGGCGAGGGCGTCGAGTGCCCTGCGGACGTGCGGGAATCCGGCGCGGGCCTCGCCGCGGGCGCCGGCCGCGCCGTACTTCGCGGAGATCGACGAACCCCGGGAGGGGCGCTTGGGGGCGCCCTTGTCGTTGAAGGCGGCGATCTTGCGCGCGTTCGCGGTGATGTCGCGGGCCTTGGCCCGGGGGTCCAGGGCGGCCGCGGCGACGAGGAGGCCGAGGGCCCACAGGGCGCCCTTGTGGCCGCCGCCGGCCAGACCGACCGAGTGCTCGGTGCACCGGCCGATCGCGCCCAGTTCCGCCCGCAGCACCGGCGAGGGTTCGCCGGTGCGGCGGGCGGAGGCGGCCATCGCCGCGAGGCCGGGCGCGAGCGCCTTGGCCGACCAGCGCAGACTGTCGTGCTCCTGGCGCGTGCTGCGGGCGTCCAGGTCACGCGGGTCGGGCAGCCCCGGCTTCGGGGCCAGCGCCAGCTGACCGGTGAGCGCGGTGACCGCGGCCACCGCCAGCGCGTCGTCCTCGCGACTTGTCATGTCCCTTACCTTATGAGGAGGCGGAGGCCGAAGGGGAGGCGCTGTCGCTGGGGGCGTCGCTCGGCGGGGTGCCCGTCGGAGCGTCGCTCGGCGGGGTGCCGCCGCCACCGCTGCCGGCGCCCGTGCTCTCGGCGTCCGGGTCGATGCCCAGGGTCAGCGAGCCCTTGTAGCCCTTCGAGGGGTCCTTCTTGTGCACGGCCTTCAGGGTCAGCAGACCGCTGGAGGCGCCACCGCCGTCGTACACCATGTCGTCGGCGAGGACGGTGTAGCTGCCGGTGTGCTTCGAGTAGGGCTCGAGCGTGAAGATCTCCTCGGCGATGTCGTCGTCGAAGAACAGCTGCCCGGTGTAGTTGACGATGCCGCCCTCGTAGGTGCCGTCCTCCTTCTCGCCGCCCGTGTGCACCTTCACGTGGATGTGGCAGGTGCGCGGGGTGTACCAGCCGGGGAAGATCGTCTCGAACTTGACGACCCCGTTGGCGTTGGCGATCTGGTAGCCGCGCAGATAGGTCTGGTCGTTGGCGGAGTCGCCCTCCTCGCTCTCCGCGGGGGCGGAGCCGCCGGGGTTGGCGGTGGTGTAGCCGGAGTAGTAGCCCCAGGCGTCGCAGTGCCAGATCTCGACCGCGGCGCCCTTGACCGGGGTGCAGCCGTCGGTGGCGTCCACGACGGTCAGGCGGAGGGTCAGCGGAACGCCGGCCTTGCCCTCGGTGATGTCCTTGCGCACCAAGGCACCATCGAGGTAGTACGGGCCTTCCGTGACGCTGGTCATCAGCGTCATGCACTCACTGCTGGTGGAGCTCGCGGAGGCCGAGGCGTCCGCGTCGGTGCTGTCGGTCGTGTCGGCGAAGGCCGACTGGAAGCCGGCGACCGCGAGGCCGCCGGCCGCCACCGTGCCGCCGGACACCGCGAGGGCCCGGCGCCGGGTGATCGACGTGTTTTTGTGGTTTCCCGTCATGGTCGACGAAGCTAGAAACGCCGTTTGTCAGGGGCATGGGCGGGAGCTGGCAACGAGCTGTGAACACCCAGGAAGCTGAAGCCGACGCGAAAACGCTGGTCACAGCGGTGGGTTGAGGCGGTCACAGCACCGGGGCGACGGCGTCACAGGGCCGGGGCACGGTCGTGCAGGACCCGCTGGAACAGCCGGCTGTCCCGCCATTCTCCATTGATGTGCAGATACTGCGGCGCATCACCGATCGTCTCGAATCCGCATTTCTTCAGCACCCGCTGGGACGTCGTGTTCTCGATCAGGGTGGACGCCTCGATCCGGTGCAGTCCCACGACATCCCGGGCGATCTCGCAGACCCGCTCCAGAGCGGCGGTGGCCAGACCCCGGCCCTGCTGATCGCCCGCCACCCAATAGCCGACGTAGGAACTGCAGAAAGGGCCCAGGGAAATTCCGGAAAGGGTGATCGCGCCGACGATCCGGCCGTCCTCGGACGACTCCATGACCCAGGGCGCCATCAGCCCGTCGGCGACCTGTCCCAGCAGGCCATCGATGCGTTCGGTCTGGCCCTCGACGGTGAAGAAGGACTCGGGTCTGACCGGTTCCCAGGGTTCGAGATGGCTTCGGTTGCCGACGTATGCGGCGCACAGCGCTTTCGCGTCGCCCACGGCAATCAGACGCAATATCACACCGGGCCTGAGCACACTTTCTTTAATCTTTCTGAGAATCATGCGCGCACCCTAGCGCGGGTGTTATGCGGGGGCGAGCTTCATGCCGAAAGCAGGGAAGGATCTTTCTTCCACTTGAGGATCTTGTCGAAGCTGACCACGGTGCCGCCGCGGCCGGGTTTGTTGCCGATGTGGACGTGATCGGCGAGTTCTCTGATGAGACAGAGCCCTCTGCCGTTCTCGGCGTCGGGGCGGGCGGGTCTGAGGTCCTGGGTGCGGGCGAACCCCGGACCGAGCCCCGGACCCGAATCGGCCACCTCGATACGGCACTTCTCGCCGTCCAGGTAGGCGGTGACCCGGTACGCCTCCGAGGGACGGCCGGCCCCGCCGTGCTCGACGGCGTTCGCACAGGCCTCGCTGAGGGCGACGGAGAGGTCGTAGGAGATGTCGGGATCGACGCCCGCCGTCTCCATCGTGCCGATCAGCAGCCGCCGGGCGAGCGGCACGCTCGCGGCCTCGCGCCTCAGATGGAGGGACCACCAGATGCTCATGCTCCAGCCTCCCGGCCGCGGCTCGACATACCGATACCTATTGCCACCCGTGCGCGGGTGTAAGCACTCCGTTCATGTGAGAACGCCCATCCGGGGGATGCGCCCCGGGAGGTTTCGGTGTATGAGCGGGTGGTTCGGCACAAGAATGATCTTTAGGTTCTTTCCCTCGATCACCTCTCGTATGCCGCCCACCACCCCTCCCCCCTCCCCCTTTCCGCAGGTAACGGAATCTTCCGGACCTGACGTCAAGCGGGTGCGGGTCCAGTGCGATGATGAGCGCGCCATGACTGCCCCCCGCCCGCGCACGGCGCGCACCGGAAGCGGACTGCGGCTCCTGCGGGCCGTGGTGTTCGCCGCGCTCTGCGTCGTGCTGGCCGCGGCGGGGCACGCCCTGGCCTCCTGCGCGACCGTCCCGCTGTGGACGCTCGGCGCGGGCTTCCTGGGCACCCTGGCACTCGTCGTCCCGCTGACCGGGCGGGCCCGCACCCTGCCGGGGATCGTGGCGCTGCTGGCGGTCCTGCAGACCGTCCTGCACACGCTGTTCGGCCTCGGCCAGCACGGGACCACCGCGCTGTCCGGCGGTTCGACGACCATGTCGTCGATGTCATCGGTGTCGTCCCTGTCCGCGGGCGACGCCTCGGCGGTCGAGCGGGCCGCGCGGCTGCTGTGCGGGGCCGGGGCGGCGCAGCTCAGCCCCGCCCACGCGTACAAGATCCTCGCGGACGCGCATCTCACCACCTCCTCCGCCACGGGCATGAGCACGGGCATGAGCGGGATGGGCGACACGGCGGGCACCGGGTCCTTCGGCTCGCTGCTGCCCTCCGTGCCGATGCTGCTCGGGCACGTGCTCGCGGCCGTCGTGGCCGGATGGCTGCTGCGCCGGGGCGATCTGGCGCTGCTGCGGCTGATCGAGCTGTCCGCCGATTCGGCGCGCGGGGTCGGGGAAGCGGCGCTCGTCCGTTTCCTGCGAGGGGCGCTCGCGCTGGCGCGCGCCCTGTGCGCCGGGCTCGTGGCGGTACCCGAGGCACCCGCGCGTGACCGCCACAGCGCCTGGGACGAACCGCCCGCCCCGTGCGCCGTCACGCTCCAGCACTCCGTGATCCGACGCGGTCCGCCGAGGGCCGCCGCCGTTCTCGCTCTCGCCGCCTGACACGACGCGACCAGCGCACTCACCGGGATCTGTCCGATCCGGAGGGGCCGGCCGCCGTCGTGCGGCACGCGCGCGTGCGTGCGCATTCCGCTGCCCGCACGCCCCCTCAACGACAGAACTCACTCAGAGTGGAGTGCTCCCTGCCATGAAGGCTTCTCGTATCGCCGCCGTCACCGCCGTCGCGGGTACGGCCGTGCTGGCCGTCTCCTCGCCCGCGTTCGCGCACGTCAGCGTCCAGCCCGAGGGCACCGCCGCCAAGGGCGGTTACGCGGTCATCGACTTCAAGGTCCCCAACGAGCGCGACAACGCCTCGACCACCAAGGTCGAGGTCAACTTCCCCACCGACCACCCGCTGGCCTCCGTGATGCCGCAGCCGATGGCCGGCTGGAAGATCGAGGTCACCAAGTCCAAGCTGGCCAAGCCGCTGGAGATGCACGGCGAGAAGATCGACGAGGCGGTCACCAAGGTCACCTGGACCGCCACCGACAACAAGGGCATCGAGGCGGGCTACTTCCAGAAGTTCCCGCTCTCCGTGGGCGCCCTGCCCGAGGACACCGACGAACTGGTCTTCAAGGCGGTCCAGACGTACTCCAACAAGGAGGTCGTCCGCTGGATCGAGGTGCAGCAGAAGGGCCAGGAGGAGCCGGAGAACCCGGCCCCGGTCCTCACGCTGTCCGCCGCCACCGACGACCACCACGGGACCGGCACCGCCGGCGACACCACGGCCGAGGACGCGTCCGCCAAGACCGAGACCACCGCCTCCGACGACACCGGTTCGTCCGGCGGCAGTGACACCACCGCCCGCGTCCTCGGCGTCGTCGGCATCGTCGTCGGCGCCGCCGGGGTCGCCTACGGCGTCCTCGCCGGCCGTCGCCGCTCCACCACCGGCTCCGAAGCCTGAGCCCCACGTCCGTAACGCGCACCGGGGTCGTGCGGACCGTCACCGCCGACGGCCGCCGTACCACCCCGGTGCGCGCCGGATCTCTCACATCTGGGACATTTTCCTATGCGCAAGAAGACGTTCGCCGCGGCCGCGCTGCTCGCCGCCGCCACCCTGACCCTCTCCGCCTGCGGCAGCGGCGACGACTCCACGTCACCCGTCACGGTGGTCGCCGGGGACACCTCGGACAAGGCCGCGACCATCCTCGACACGCCCTTCGAGAAGCCGGACCTGGTCCTCACCGACACCCAGGGCAAGAAGTACGACCTGCGGGCCGAGACCAAGGGCCGGCCCACACTGATCTACTTCGGCTACACGCACTGCCCCGACGTCTGCCCGCTGACCATGAACAACCTCGCGGTCGCCAAGAAGGCGCTGTCCAAGGCCGAGCAGGCGAAGCTGCGGGTCGTGTTCGTCACCACCGACCCGGCCCGTGACACCGCCGCCGAGCTCGGCAAGTGGCTCAAGGGCATCGACCCCAGCTTCGTGGGCCTGACCGGCGACTTCGCCACCATCCAGGCCGGCGCCCGCACCCTCGGCATCTCCATCGAGCCGACCCACAAGGACAAGAAGACCGGCAAGGTCGTCTCGGTGCACGGCACCCAGGTCATCGCGTTCTCGCCGAAGACCGACGGCGGTTACGTCCTCTACGGCGAGGACGCCACCGTCGACGACTACACCAAGGACCTCCCCAAGCTGATCAAGGGGGAGAACCCGTGAGGCCCGGCAAACACCTCGCCCTGACCGGGATAGCGATCACGGGGGCCCTCGCCCTCTCGGGCTGCGGCGGTTCCGGCTCCGGTTCCGGCTCCGGCTCCTCGGCGGCCGAGTTGTCCGTCGCCGCCTCCTACATGCCGCAGCCCGTCTCCGCCGACATGGCCGCCGGATTCCTGACGATCACCAACAAGGGCGGCACGAAGGACGAGCTGACCTCGGTCAGCAGCGACTCCGCCGGTGAGATCACCATGCACGAGACCAACGGCGGGGCGATGGAGGAGGTCGACTCCTTCGAGGTGCCCGCACACGGTCAACTCGTGTTCAAAAGCGGAGGCAACCATCTGATGTTCGAGAAGCTGAAGCGCCGCCCGGAACAGGGCGACACGATCACCGTGAAACTCAAGTTCGCCGAATCCGGTCCGCTCACCGTCGAGATGCCGGTGAAGTCCGCCACGTACAACCCGTCGACCGGACACTGAGGGAGGGACCGACCTTGAAGCGGACCATCACCCCCCGCCTGCGCACACTGGTGCTGCTGTTCCTCGCCGTCACCGGCGCGCTGCTGGCCGGCGCCGGGCCGGCCTCCGCGCACGCCGCGCTGACCGGCAGCGACCCCTCCCAGGGGGTGGTGGTCCCCAAGGCGCCCGACCAGGTCTCGCTCACGTTCTCCGAGAACGTGTCGATGAACGACAACTCGCTGCGGGTCCTCGACCCCCAGGGCAAGCGCGTCGACAAGGGCAAGCCCACCAACCTGAGCGGCACCACCTACGGCGTGCAGCTCAAGAGCGGGCTCGGCAAGGGCACCTACACCGTCGCCTATCAGGTCGTCTCGGCCGACAGCCACCCCGTCGCCGGCGCCTACACCTTCTCCGTCGGAGCGCCCTCCAGGACCGTCGCCTCGGTCGGGGACCAGGACGCGGGCGGCGGGGTCGTCGGCTGGCTCTACGGCTTCGGGCGGTACATGTCGTACGCCGGGTACATCGTGCTCGTCGGCGGCGCCGCCTTCGTGCTCGCCTGCTGGCAGCGCGGCTCCGGGGTACGGGCGATGCAGCGCCTGGTCGTCGGCGGCTGGCTGACGCTCACCGCGGCCACCCTCTGGCTGCTGCTCCTGCGCGGCTCCTACACGACCTCCGGCAGCGTCGGCGACATCTTCGACCTCAACCTGCTCGGCCAGGTCCTGCAGACCAAGCCCGGCGCGGCCCTGGTCTCCCGGCTGCTGCTGCTCGCGGCGGCCGCGCTGTTCATCGCCGTCCTCTTCGGCGCCTACGACAAGCGCGAGGAGGAAGAGGAGAAGCGCGACCTGACCTTCGGGCTCGCCATCGGCGGGACCGTGGTGGCCGCCGGGCTCGCGGCGAGCTGGGCCATGGCCGAGCACGCCTCCACCGGGCTCCAGCCGGGCATCGCGATGCCGGTCGACGTCCTCCATCTGCTCGCGGTCGCCACCTGGCTGGGCGGCCTCACGGCCCTGCTGGTCGCCCTGTACCGGGCACCCGCCGACACCCCCGTCGACGCCGCCGCCGTACACCGTTTCTCCCGCGTCGCCTTCGGGTCCGTGCTCGCCCTGGTCGCCACCGGCATCTACCAGTCCTGGCGCCAGCTCGGCTCCTGGTCGGCCTTCACCGACACGACGTACGGGCAGCTGCTGCTCGTCAAGATCGCGCTCGTGGCGCTGCTCGTCGGCATCGCGTCCATCTCGCGGCGATGGACGGGACGGCTCGCGGGCCCGACCGTGACGGAAGCCGTGGCGGAGGCCGCGACCGAGGCCGCGACCGAGGCCGCGACCGAGGAAGAGGAGACTGCCGAAGTCGAGGAGAGGGAGAAGGAGAAGGTCAAGGCGTCCGCCGCCACCAAGGAGGCCGCCGTCAAGTCCGGCGCCAAGGTCTCCGGCAAGGTCTCCGGCAAGAGCGGGTCGGCCGGTCGGTCCTCCTCCGCCGACGACGACAGCCCCGAGCGCGCCGCCCAACTGGCCCGGCAGCAGGCCGCCGTGGACAGCGCCCGGCAGAAGCGGGTCCGGGACGCCGACCCCTCCCGCTTCGGGCTGCGCCGCTCGGTGCTCGCGGAGGCCGGGGTCGCCGTCGTCCTGCTCGCCGTCACGACCGTGCTGACGCAGACCGAGCCCGGCCGTACCGAGCAGGAGGCCAAGGCCGCCACCGCGGCCTCCTCGTCGTCCTCCTCGGCATCGGACTCCTCCGGGGGCGCGCTGACCCTCGACATGTCCTTCGACACCGGCGGCACGGACGGCAAGGGCGTCGTCCGGGTCGACCTCGACCCCGCGACCGTGGGCAGCAACGAGATGCACGTCTACGTCCAGCGGCCCAACGGGCGCGCCTTCGACATCCCCGAGGTGAAGGTCGCCTTCACCCTCGCCGCCAAGAACCTCGGACCGCTTCCCGTGGCCCCCGACCACGTCACCACCGGGCACTGGGCCGCCAACGGGGTGCAGATCCCCATGGCGGGCGACTGGAAGGTCTCCGTGACCGTGCGGACCTCCGACATCGACCAGGTGACCGTCTCCAAGAACGCGCAGATCGGCTGAACCGCACCATGGCTGAACCGTCCTCGTCCCTCCGTCCGTCCGCTGGCCAGGAGAGTCCCGCGGCTCCCCCGGCCGGAGGCGTCAGCCGGCGTGCACTGCTCGGCACCGCCGGGGCCACCGGACTCGTCCTCGGCGCCGCGGGCGCGGGCGTCGGCTACGCGGCCGCGCCCGCCGGGGCCACCCCGCTCAGTTCGGTGGGCTCCGGCCGGGCGATGTTTCACGGGAAACATCAGCCGGGCATCACCGAGGGCCTCCAGGCGCGCGGCCATCTCGTCGCCTTCGACCTGGCGGCGGGCGTCGGCCGCACGGAGGCCGCCGCGCTGCTGCGCCGCTGGTCGACGACGGCCGGGCGGCTGATGGCGGGCGAGCCGATGACGCAGGACGACACCGATGTGGCCCGGGACGCGGGTCCCTCGTCGCTGACGATCACCTTCGGCTTCGGCAACAGCTTCTTCGCCCGCACCGGTCTGGAGAAGCAGCGCCCGTCCGCCCTGGACCCGCTGCCCGACTTCTCCTCCGACCACCTCGACCGGACGCGCAGCAACGGCGACCTGTGGGTGCAGATCGGCGCCGACGACGCCCTGGTCGCCTTCCACGCCCTGCGCGCGATCCAGAAGGACGCGGGCAGCGCGGCCAAGGTGCGCTGGCAGATGAACGGCTTCAACCGCACCCCGGGCGCTACCGCCCACCCCATGACGGCCCGCAACCTCATGGGCCAGCTGGACGGCACGCGCAATCCGAAACCGGCGGACTCCGACTTCGACCAGCGGATCTTCGTGCCGTCGTCGGGCGAGCCCGCCTGGATGGCGAACGGCTCCTACGCCGTCGTACGACGGATCCGCATGCTCCTCGACGACTGGGAGAAGCTGTCGCTCGCCGCCCAGGAGAACGTGATCGGGCGGAAGAAGGCGAACGGGGCCCCGCTGTCCGGGGGCACCGAGACGACGGCGATGGATCTGGAGAAGGCCAGGGCCGACGGCGAGTACGTCGTCCCGATCAACGCCCACGCCCGGATCACCCGGCCCGACCAGAACGGGGGCGCGGCCATTCTGCGGCGCCCGTTCTCGTACCACGACGGCATCGACGCCGACGGGACACCGGACGCGGGGCTGCTCTTCGTCTGCTGGCAGGCGGATCCGCTGCGCGGGTTCGTGCCGCTGCAGCGGAAGCTGGACCGCGGGGACGCGCTCTCGCAGTACATCCGGCACGAGGCGAGCGGACTCTTCGCGGTGCCGGGCGGGGCGGGCGACGGGGAGTATGTGGGACAGCGGCTGCTCGAAGGCTGATCAAGCGTGATCTGCGGTTACCACAGTGATTTCTGATCACTATTGGTGCGATTCCGCATTTCAAACCACCCGGTCGAGTGGTTCCGGCGAGACAAGTGAGCCGGGCTCCCCTGCGCCCATTAGGGTGAGGGACATGCCAGCGAGCTATGCGTATCTCGGTCCCGAAGGCACCTTCACCGAAGTCGCCCTGCGCACGCTTCCGGAGGCCGCCACCCGGGAGCTGATCCCCTACGTCTCGGTGCAGTCCGCGCTGGACGCGGTGCGCGGCGGCGAGGCCGAGGCCGCGTTCGTGCCGATCGAGAACTCCGTCGAGGGTGGGGTCACCACGACCCTCGACGAACTGGTCGCGGGCGAGCCGCTGATGATCTACCGCGAGGTGCTGCTGTCGATCACCTTCGCGCTGCTGGTCCGCCCGGGCACCAAGCTCTCCGAGATCAAGACGGTGACCGCCCATCCGGTCGCCCAGCCGCAGGTCCGCAACTGGCTGCGGGCCAACCTCCCGGAGGCGCTCTGGGAGTCCGCCGCCTCGAACGCGGACGGCGCCCGCCTGGTCCAGGAGGGCCGCTACGACGCCGCGTTCGCCGGCGCGTTCGCGGCCGAGCGGTACGGCCTTGAAGCCCTGGAGACCGGGATCCACGACGCGGAGAACGCGCAGACCCGATTCGTCCTGGTGGGCCGCCCGGCCCGGCCGGCCGCCCCGACCGGCGCCGACAAGACCTCGGTCGTGCTCTGGCAGAACGACGACCACCCCGGCGGGCTGCGCGACCTGCTCGGCGAGTTCGCCACCCGGGGCATCAACCTGATGCTGCTGCAGTCCCGGCCGACCGGCGCCGGCATCGGCAACTACTGCTTCTGCATCGACGCCGAGGGCCATATCTCCGACCGGCGGGTGGCGGAGGCCCTGATGGGGCTGAAGCGGATCTGCCGCCAGGTGCGGTTCCTGGGCTCGTATCCCCGGGCCGACATCAAACCGGGCGAGACCGTCGGGCCGCTGCGCCCGGGGACCTCGGACGAGGAGTTCGTGGCCGCCTCGGACTGGGTGGCGCGCTGCCAGGACGGCCGTTTCTAACCGGCCATACGTTCATATCTTCGTTATCCACAGGGGTTATCCACAGGTGCCCTTCTCGACCTGGGGACAAGTCGACAGCGACGCATGAGTCTGTCGACAAATCGGCCTACAGCACCCCGATGGGGTCGTGATCACTCGCATCACCCTTCGTCCACTCGTTTCCCATGGTTCATCTTTTGGAGCGACGCCTTTCCACTCGAAAGTGGGTGTTGCCCCGGTTTGAACCGGGAATTCCTCTCTTCACAGGACGCTTACGGAGTGATCAATTCCGAAGTCCACACCTCATCCACACACCCTGTGGATAACTCTCGCGAGGGTAGGGATCCCTGTGGACAACCGCGCCCCCAAGTCCCGCTCTCCACAAGGAAATCGAGTCAACCACCGGCCGCGCGCTTGCCCCGTCCCGGGGAGTGAGACACTTTTTATTGACACGCTCGGCAATTCCCCCATAACCGAACGTAAGCCGCGATTCGGAACACATACGAATAGTGATTCGTGAGCGGCCACCCCGCCCCGGTAGCCTTGGCTCCGTGATTGACCTTCGCCTGCTCCGTGAGGACCCCGACCGTGTGCGCGCCTCCCAGCGCGCCCGTGGAGAGGACGTCGCGCTCGTCGACGCCCTGCTCTCCGCCGACGAGCGGCGCAGGTCCTCCGGCGTCCGCTTCGACGAGCTGCGCAACGAGCAGAAGTCGCTCGGCAAGCTCATCCCCAAGGCGTCCGGCGACGAGAAGGCCGAGCTGCTGAGGAAGACGGGCCAGCTCGCCGCCGACGTCAAGGCCGCCGACGCCGAGCAGCACGAGGCCGACGAGGAGACCAAGCGCCTCGCGCTGCAGCTCGGCAACCTCGTGCACCCCGACGTCCCGGTCGGCGGCGAGGAGGACTTCGTCGTCCTGGAGACGCACGGCACCATCCGCGACTTCGGCGCCGAGGGCTTCGAGCCCAAGGACCACCTGGAGCTCGGCGAGGCGCTGGGCGCCATCGACGTCGAGCGCGGCGCCAAGGTGTCCGGCTCGCGCTTCTACTACCTGACGGGCGTCGGCGCGCTCCTGGAGCTGGCCCTGGTCAACGCGGCGATCGCGCAGGCCACCGAGGCCGGGTTCACCCCGATGCTGACCCCCGCGCTGGTCCGCCCGCGCGCCATGGAGGGCACCGGCTTCCTCGGCCAGGCCGCGGAGAACGTGTACCACCTGGAGAAGGACGACTACTACCTGGTCGGCACGTCCGAGGTCCCGCTCGCCGCGTACCACATGGACGAGATCATCGACGCCGACCAGCTGCCGCGCCGGTACGCGGGCTTCTCGCCCTGCTTCCGCCGCGAGGCGGGCACGTACGGCAAGGACACCCGCGGCATCTTCCGTGTGCACCAGTTCGACAAGGTCGAGATGTTCTCCTACGTCGCTCCGGAGGACGCGGAGAACGAGCACAAGCGGCTCCTGGACTGGGAGAAGCAGTGGCTGACCGGCCTTGAGCTGCCCTTCCAGGTCATCGACGTGGCCTCGGGCGACCTCGGCGCGTCGGCGTCCCGCAAGTACGACTGCGAGGCGTGGATCCCGACCCAGGGCAAGTACCGCGAGCTGACGTCGGCCTCCAACTGCGACAGCTTCCAGGCCCGCCGGCTGTCCGTGCGGATGCGGGACGGCAAGAAGGTGCAGCCGCTCGCGACGCTCAACGGCACGCTGTGCGCCGTACCGCGCACGATCGTGGCGATCCTGGAGAACCACCAGCTGGCCGACGGCTCGGTGCGCGTGCCCGAGGTGCTGCGCCCGTACCTGGGCGGCCGGGAGGTCCTGGAGCCGGTGTCCCGGTGAGCTTCCCCTACGGGCTCATCGCCACCGACCTCGACGGGACGCTGCTGCGCTCCGACGAGTCGATCTCCCCGCGCACCCGTGAAGCGCTCGCCGCGGCCACCGCGGCGGGCGCCGCGCACATCGTCGTCACCGGCCGCGGGGTCCCGTGGACCCGGCACATCCTCGACGACCTCGGCTACGACGGCCTCGCCGTCTGCGGCCAGGGCGCGCAGGTGTACGACGCCGGGTCGCACCGTCTGCTGACGTCGGTGACGCTGGACCGCCGGCTGGCCGGCGTCGCCCTCGCGAAGATCGAGGCGGAGGTCGGCCCGCTGTACCTCGCGGCGAGCCGCGACGGCCTCGACGGCGACGTGCTGGTGGGGCCGGGGTATGCGGTGACGGGGCATCTCCCGTCGACCCCGTTCACGGACGTGGCCGACCTCTGGGCGGCGCCGCTGAACAAGATCTACATACAGCACCCGGAGCTGTCCGACGACGAGCTGGCGGAAGCGGCCCGGCAGGCTGCCGGGGGCTTCGTCACGGTGGCCATGGCGGGCGAGGGCATCGTGGAGCTGCTTCCGCTCGGGCTGTCGAAGGCGACGGGGCTGTCGCTGGCCGCGCGCCGGCTGGGGCTGAAGTCCGCCGACACGATCGCCTTCGGCGACATGCCGAACGACGTGCCCATGTTCGCCTGGGCTTCGTACGGGGTGGCCATGGCCAATGCTCATGAAGAGCTGAAGGTGGTGGCCGACGAGGTGACGTCCTCGAATGAGGAGGACGGGATCGCGGTGGTCGTGGAGCGTCTGCTGGGCTGAGGTGGTGGGGTAGCTGCGGGCCGTCTGTGGCTGGTCGCGCAGTTCCCCGCGCCCCTTGGGTAGGGACACTCACGCACGTTTACAAGTTCTGCGGAGGATGCACGGATCGAACGTGCGCGGGCTGTTCAGGCCCGACCATGGCTTAGCAAGCCAGTGCCTTACCACTCGGCCAATCCTCCGGGTGGGCGGCCCACGCGAGAGCGACCATCGCGTGCTCGAAGCGGCCGCCCCGGGCAGCTACACGGCGATCCGCCGAGGGCTGCCCTGGTGGGAGCGGGACGTACTGTCGTGCATGGACATCGTCCGGCTCCTCTCCCAGCTGGCGGGTGACACGACAACTGTGCCTTCGGGCCGAGTTGGACGCCAGTGATTATTTGAGAGGCGCCCACTGCACACGCCCCATCAGGGGCGCTGGGGGCACCCCCGGCCGAAGGCTGGGGGAGGAACTGCGCGACCGGCCCCCACCGGCGCGCAGCCGAAGTACCACCTACCGGCGCCACCAACGCCGCCGCCCCTTGCTGAAGAACCACCCGGCGGGCGGCTCGTCCGACCGCCACGGCTGGGGTTCCGGCGCCTCCGCGCGCCAGCGCGCCGCCAGCATCCGCGCCCGCGCGGACGGCTCCGAGGTCTCGGCCGACCGTATGAAGTCCTCGTTCAGAACGATGCCGTCCCAGTCCTCTGCCATCCCCGTCCCTCTCCACAGAACGTCCCCTTTGCCCAGTGTGCCCGGACAGAGGTGAAGCCCCCGTCAATAAGGCGGGCGTCTACTCCTCGCCCGCCAGCGTCAGCGAGCGCAGCTTCTGGCCCGCGTACCAGGTCGCCAGGACGGTGACCGCGATCAGCAGCACCGTGGCCGTCGTCAACGACACGTCGGACGTGACCAGTTCGCCGCCGGTCACCTTGTGGGCGACCGCCAGGGCCCACTGCTGAACGCTCAGTGTGCGCGCGCCGGACACCAGGGAGCCGAACAGGGCCTCCCAGACGAGGGCGTAGACGAGCCCGAAGACCACCGCGTGCCGCGACACCGTGCCCAGCAGCAGGAAGAGCGCGGCGTAGGCGATGGAGGCGACGAGGGCCGCGACCGTGTAGGCGACGGCGATCTGCTGGCCGTTGCCGTTGAGGACGAAGCCCGCGATGAGCATCGGCAGGGCCGAGAACACCATCGTCACGGCGATCGCCACGATCAGTTTGGTGAAGATGATCGTCGGCCGTTTGATCGGCTTGGACAGCAGGTACACCACCGAGCCGTCGTCGATCTCCGGGCCGATCGCGCCGGTGCCGGCGATGACGCCGATGATCGGCACCATCGTGGCGAGCCCGAGGCCGCCGAGCAGGTCCGCGGCGGTCTGGTCGTCGGCACCGGCGAGGCCGCGGACGACGACGGAGATCGCGATGAGCAGCAGGGGCAGGGCGCCCAGGATGAGGGCCCGGCGACGGCCGAGCAGGGCCCGGTAGGTGAGGCGGGCGACTGTGGGGTCGTACATCTTCGGCCTCCTACGCCGCGACCAGGTAAGAGAACACGGATTCGAGGGACTCGTCGGACGGCGAGACCGTGAGCAGCCGGATGCCGTGGTCGCGGGCGACCTTGGGCAGCAGGGCGGTGAAGCGGCCGAAGTCGACGGCCTGGATGCGCAACGCGCCCTCGGTGACGTCCACTTCGATGCCCGAGGTGGAGGGGTCGGCGATGAGGGCCGCCGCGAGCGCGCGGTCGTCGCTGGAGCGGACCAGGTAGCGGTGCGGGCGGTCGGTCATCAGGCGGCGGATCTTGCGGAAGTCGCCGCTGGCCGCGTGCCGTCCGGCGACCACGACCTCGATGTGCCAGGCGAGTTGCTCGACCTCTTCGAGGATGTGGGAGGAGAACAGGACCGTGCGGCCCTCGTCGCCCATCCTGCGCAGCAGATCCATCAGCTGCATGCGCTGGCGGGGGTCCATGCCGTTGAAGGGCTCGTCGAGGAGGAGCAGCGAGGGGTCGTGGACCAGGGCGGACGCCATCTTGACGCGCTGGCGCATGCCCTTGGAGTACGTCTGGATCTTGCGGTCCTGGGCGTACTCCATCTCGACCGTGGCGAGCGCCTTCTGGGCCGCCTTGGCGCCGAGGCCGTGCAGTTCGGCGTTGGCGACGACGAATTCGCGGCCGGTGAGGAAGTCGTACATCGCCTCGCGCTCGGGGACGATGCCGATGTGCTTGTAGATGGCCTCGTTGCGCCAGGTCGGCTGGCCGTCGAGGGTGACCGTGCCGGTGGAGGGGGCGAGGAAGCCGCCCATCATGTTGATGAGGGTGGACTTCCCGGCGCCGTTGGGGCCGAGGAGGCCGGTGACTCCGGGGCCGATGGTCATGGTGATGTCGTTGACGGCGACCACGTTGCCGAACCAGCGGGAGACGTGGTCGATGGAGAGCGTGGTCACAGTCCCACCTTCTTGTAGCGGCGCAGCAGAAGGCCGTAGCAGGCGGCGATGAGGCCGAGGACGACGAGCAGGTACACCGCGCCCTGGGCGTGGGAGGGTCCGTCGCCGCCGGGGAAGGTGTTGGTGCCGCCGAGCAGGGCGGAGCTCAGGCCGCCGATCAGGGTGACCGGCGAGAACAGGCCGATCCACGGGATGGCGCCGGTGCTGCCCTGGGAGTCGGCGATGGCCTGGAGGGTGGAGACAGCGCCGTAGGAGATGGTCAGGACGGCGATCACGGCGGCGATGCCGAAGCCGCGGCGCGGCGTGATCGCCGCGATGACCAGGCCGATGCCGGCGAAGAGGAGGGACAGCAGGGCCGCCGAGAGCAGTCCCTGGCCGAACCCCTTGGTCTGGTGGGCGAAGTCCATCTTGGAGAGCAGGGCGCCCACGTAGAGCACGACCAGCGGGGCGCCGGTGAGGATGAACATCGCGGAGCCCAGGGCGGCGAACTTGGCCCGGACGTAGTCGGCGGTCTCGATGGGCCGCGAGAAGTACAGCGGGATGGTCTTGAAGCGCAGGTCGCGGGAGACGGCCTGGGGTGCCTGCGAGGCGACGTACAGGCTGATGACGGCCTGCATGATGATCGCGTACCGCGTGTAGGACACCGGCAGGTCGTGCGCCTTGGTGGCGACGGCGACGGCGACCATGATGGCCGCGGGCACGCACATCACCGCGAACAGCAGCATCGGCAGCACCTTGGACTTCACCGAGCGGCCGAGGCCGTAGGAGCCGCGCAGGGTCTGCGAGTAGAGGGACAGGCGGGCGTAGGCGCGGCCCAGGCGCGGGCCGTCGTAGCCGCGGTAGCCGATGTCGTGGATCCGGGACTGGTCACCCGCGGGGGTGGCCAGGGGCTGCTCAACCGCCATGGACGGCCGCCTCCTTCCGCTGCTCGTCGTCGCTGCTGGTGAACACCTCGGAGATGTGGTGCCGGCGCTGCTCCATGCGCACCAGGCCGAGGCCGAGGTCGGCGACCACGTCGCGGATCAGGTCGTACGTCTCCTCGCCCTGGGCGGTGAGCAGCAGGATGTGGCCGGCGCCGGGGAGGCCGCCGCCCTCGTTGTCCGTCTCCACCCCGCGCGCGTGCAGCGCGTCGCGCACCGCGCGGGTGCCGTCGGGGTGCGTGTCGCTGTCGGTGACCTCGATCGCGAGGGTGGTGGTGCTCTGCGTGAAGTCCGTGGTGGAGCTGGAGCGCAGCAGCTTGCCGCCGTCGACGACGACCACGTGGTCGCAGGTGCGTTCCAGCTCGCCGAGCAGGTGCGAGGTGACCAGGACCGAGATGCCGAAGTCCGTGTGGATGCGGCGGATCAGGCCGAGCATCTCGTCGCGGCCGACCGGGTCGAGGCCGTTGGTCGGCTCGTCGAGGAAGACCAGCTGCGGGTCGTGCACCAGGGCCTGGGCGAGCTTCACGCGCTGCTTCATGCCGGTCGAGTAGCCGCCGATGGGGCGGTACCGCTCCTCGTAGAGCCCGACATGGCGCAGGGTGTCGGCGGTGCGCTCGCGCGCGGCGGCGGGCGGCAGGCCGGACATCCGGGCCATGTGCACGACGAACTCGGTGGCCGAGACGTCGGGCGGCAGGCAGTCGTGCTCCGGCATGTAGCCCACGCGCTCGCGGATGGCGGCGCCCTTGGTCGCGACGTCGAGGCCGAGCACCTCGGCACGGCCCTCGGTCGCGGGGGACAGACCCAGCAGGATCTTGATCAGGGTGGACTTGCCGGCGCCGTTGGCTCCGACGAGTCCGGTCACACCGGGTCCGATGTCCACGGACAGCCGGTCGAGCGCGGTCACCCGGGGGAACCGCTTGCTCAGGCTTTCGGTCGCGATCACAGTCACATCGTCGAAGGTAGTGACCTGGACCACGGCCGGTCGTCAGACCCGAGAGCCGTCTTCGCATCACTCTCGAGTATTACGGGGCCCTAGGGGATCCCCTGCTTGAGAGCTACGCAGAGTTATCCACAGGCCCCGTCCCTCCTATTGACGTCGCCTCTAACAACTGTCACATTCACCAGTGTCAAGTTACGGGCACGTACCGCGGTCGACGGAGACGGGGACGGGGCGGATGACGACGGCAGTGGCATCGAAGGAAGAACGCGCCACGGAGCTCCAGGGTTTCCGGCGGGTGCAGCGACTCGCGTACGAGTGCGCCGAGGCGGTCGCGGCCCGGCTGGAGCCGGGGATCACCGAGCGCGAGGCGGCCCGGATGCAGCGCGCGTGGCTGCGCGAGAGGGGCGTGCGGGACTGGTTCCACCTCCCCTTCGCCTGGTTCGGCGACCGCACGGCGTTCGTCAACTTCCGCATACCGCTGCAGTTCTTCCCCACCGACCGCCGGCTGGAGCCCGGGATGCCCTTCATCCTGGACATGGCCCCGGTGTACGAGGGCTACACGGCCGACATCGGTTACTCGGGCTCCCTCGGGGCCAACCCCGTGCAGGAGCGGCTGATGGCCGACCTGGAGGCGCACCGGGAGCTGCTCCTGCGCGAGGTGCGCGAGCGGCGGCCGCTGCGCGAGATCTACCAGGACGTGGACCGCCTGATGGTCCGCCAGGGCTACGCCAACCGGCACCGCGCGTACCCGTTCGGCGTGATCGCCCACAAGGTGGACCGGGTGCGACAGCGGCGCTGGTCACCGCATCTCTTCGGGTTCGGCACCCAGTCCCTCAAGGGCCTCGCCGCCGACGCGCTGCACGGCCACCGCGAGGGCTGGTCGCCCCTGTGGTCGCCGTACCGCTTCTCCGACCACCCGCCCCGGCCGGGCCTGTGGGCGGTCGAACCGCACCTCGGATTCCGGGGTACGGGCGCCAAGTTCGAGGAGATCCTGGTCGTCACCGACTCCCGGGACCCCGAGCAGAGCGCCTTCTGGCTGGACGACGATCTGCCGCACGTGCGGCGCTGGGCGGAGGACAAATGACGGCACTGGAAGGCGCGCGCGAGCGCCGGGTACACACGGGCGGCGTCGACCTGTGCGTGGCGGAGCTGGGCGACCCGTCGGACCCGACGGTCGTCCTCGTCCACGGCTACCCGGACAGCAAGGAGGTCTGGTCCGAGGTCGCGGCCCGCCTGGCCGGCCGCTTCCACGTCGTCCTGTACGACGTCCGGGGCCACGGCCGCTCGACGGCCCCGCGGCCACTGCGCGGCGGCTTCACCCTGGCCAAGCTGACCGACGACTTCCTGGCGGTCGTGGACGCGGTCAGCCCGGACCGCCCGGTGCACCTCGTCGGCCACGACTGGGGCTCGGTGCAGTCCTGGGAGTTCGCCACGGTGGGCCGCACGGAGGGCCGGATCGCCTCCTTCACCTCGATGTCCGGTCCGTCCCTCGACCACTTCGGGCACTGGATCAACGCGCGCGTGAAGCGCCCCACGCCCCGCCGGGTGGGCCAGCTCCTCGGCCAGGGCGCCAAGTCCTGGTACGTGTACCTGCTGCACACCCCCGCCCTGCCCGAACTGGCCTGGCGCGGCCCGCTCGGCAAGCAGTGGCCCAAGATCCTCCAGCGGGTCGAGCAGCTCCCCGCCTCCGGCGACTACCCCACCGCCTCCCTGCCCTCGGACGCGGCACACGGCGCCTGGCTGTACCGCGACAACGTACGGTCCCGGCTGCGCCGCCCGCGCGAGGACGCGCACGCGCACGCGCCCGTACAGCTCATCACGCCCCTCGGCGACGCGTTCCTCTCCGAGCGGCTCTACGACGACCTGGAGCGCTGGGCGCCGCAGCTGACCCGGCGCACCCTGCCCGACAAGCACTGGATCCCGCGCACCCGGCCGGACCAGGTGGCGGCCTGGATCGAGGAGTTCGTGACGTCGGTGGAGGACGGGCGGGGCGCGGAGCCCAAGCGCGCCGACCGCCACGCCCAGCGGTTCGGCGGACAGTTGGTCCTGGTCACCGGCGCGGGCAGCGGCATCGGCCGGGCGACGGCGTTCGCCTTCGCCGAGGCGGGCGCGCGGGTGGTGGCCGTGGACCGGGACGCGGAGGCCGCCGCCCGCACGGCCGAACTGTCCCGGCTGGTCGGCGCGGCGGACGCCTGGGCGGAGACGGCCGACGTCTCCGACGAGCAGGCGATGGAGAAGCTGGCGGAGAAGGTCCACCGCGAGTACGGCGTCCTGGACGTACTGGTCAACAACGCGGGCATCGGCCTGTCGGGGTCCTTCTTCGCGACGACCACGGACGACTGGCGCAAGGTCCTGGACGTCAACCTCATGGGCGTGGTCCACGGCTGCCGGCTCTTCGGGGCCCGGATGGCGGAGCGCGGCCAGGGCGGCCACATCGTGAACGTCGCGTCGGCGGCGGCCTACCAGCCCTCCCGCGCCCTGCCGGCCTACAGCACCTCCAAGGCGGCGGTGCTGATGCTCTCCGAGTGCCTGCGCGCCGAACTGGCGCCCCGGCGCATCGGGGTGACCGCGATCTGTCCCGGCATCGTCAACACCAACATCACGTCGACGGCGCGCTTCGCCGGGGTCGACGAGGCGGAGGAACGGCGGAGGCAGCAGCGCTCCGCGCGGTTGTACGGGATGCGGAACTACCCGCCGGAGAAGGTGGCTTCGGCGATCCTGGAGGCGGTGGAGAAGAACAGGGCCGTGGTGCCGGTGACGCCGGAGGCGCGGGGGGCCCGAGTGCTGTCGCGGGTGGCGCCGGGGGTGCTGCGGCGGATCGCGCGGGTGGAGCCGAAGTTGTGACGGGGGCGTAGGCGGCGGCCGCGGGCGCCGCGCCAGCCACCTTTCCCAACCGCACCAGCCAAGGAACCCCCACATGACCGACCCCCCGGCCACCCCCTCCTACCGCATCGAGGACCTGGCCCACCGCAGCCGGACCACCGTCCGGACCATCCGCGCCTACCAGGACAAGGGGCTGCTCCCCCGCCCGGAGCGTCGAGGGCGGGCCAATGTCTACTCCGACGCGCATCTCACCCGCCTGCACCAGATCGCCGATCTCCTGGCCCGCGGCTACACCCTGGCGTCCATCAAGGAGCTGCTCGACGCCTGGGACACCGGGCGGGGCCTGGCGGGCGTCCTCGGTCTGGTGACCGAGGCGGAGGGGCCCTGGACGGACGAGGAACCGGTCCGGCTCTCCCGCGCCGAGCTGGACGCCCGCTTCGGGGGCACCCCCGACGACCTGGCCGTCGCCGAGGCAGTGGAGCTCGGCATCCTGGAGCCGGCGGACGGCGACCCCGACTCGTTCCTCGTCCCGAGCCCGCAAGAGCTCGCCGTGGCAGCCGAGTTGCACGCGGCCGGGGTACCCCTCCTCGCGATCTCGGAGCACCTGCGGGAGTTGAGGGTCCAGGTGGAGCACATAGCCGCCCGTTTCCTGGAGTTCACCACCGAGCACGTCTTCGCCCGCTACCTCGACGACCCGGACCACCGCACCGACGCGAAAGCAGCCGAGGCGGCCTCGCTCGTACGACGCCTGCGCCCCCTCGCACAGCAGACGGTGGACGCCGAACTCGCCCGCGCCATGCGCCTGTTCGCGACCCGTGAGGTCCGGCGACAGCTGGGTGCGGGGGAGCGGCCCGCCGGCCGGGAGGAGTCGCGTACGGTGTCTCTTCCCGCCGACACGATTCAGGCCGTACGCCGTCTTGTTGGTTCCGACCGCACCGCCGAGTTCATCGCGCTGGCCGCCGAACGCGAGGTACGGGCCCGGCACTTGGACGAGCTGACCGCACATCACCGCCCTGTTAACGATCTTGACGAAACGCCGTGAATCGCCCAGCGGTTGTCCACAACACCGCCAATTCCCCTGTGGATAACCGTACTTGGTTGTGGATCAAACCTCCGGCGAAAAATAACTGCGTGATCCCCGTCTCTCCCGGCACGCTGGTGAGGTGAACGACAAGAAGAGCCCCAGACGGAACGACAGACGAGATGACAAGCCGAACATCGGACAGAACGACAAGGCGTGGGACGAGCGGCGCACCGTGAAGGTGTCGAAGTACCTCTCGAAGCACCTGCGCCACCAGCCCGAGCGCATCGGCCTCGCGCTCGACGAAGCCGGCTGGGTGGAGATCGACACGCTGCTCGCGGCGGTGGCCGCACACGGCTTCCCGGTCACCCGTGAGGAACTCGACCACGTCGTCGCCAGCAACGACAAGCAGCGGTTCGCGATCGACGGCAGCCGGATCCGCGCCAGCCAGGGCCACAGCATCGAGGTCGAACTCGGACTGCCCCCGGCGCCCCCGCCGCCGTACCTCTACCACGGGACCGTCGCACGGAACCTGGGCGCGATCCGGACCGAGGGCCTGCGGCCCATGAACCGGCACGACGTACACCTGTCGGCGGACCGCGAGACCGCGACCCGGGTCGGCGCCCGGCGCGGCCGTCCGGTCGTGCTGTCGGTCGACGCGGGCGCGATGCACCGAGACGGCCACGTCTTCCACGTCAGCGCGAACGGGGTCTGGCTGACCAGGGCCGTACCGCCGGAGTACCTGCGCTTCCCCGACGCGCACTGACCCCGGCATCATGACTGGTATGGACCATTCGGATTACACCGGGCACCTCCCCACGACCGAGGCGGCCGTCACCGCTCTCCACGCGATCGCCGCCGAGTACGGCCGCGAGATCGAGGTGACGCACGACATCGGCGCCGACCGGACCTCGCGCCGCGGCGCGGCGGGCTTCGGCGTCACCACCGACCCGGACGGCTCGCTGCCGCACGAGGCGTACGCCGAGTTCGGCGGGGTGCCCCGGGTGCACGTGCGGCTCTACCCGGAGGACGACGCGCTGATCACGGTCGAGGGCGTCGAGTTCCACGACATCCCGCGCGACGACGTGCCCGCCTTCCTCCGGTCGGTCTTCGGCGGCCTGGCCCACGTCCGCGCCCGCCGCTTCCCGCCCACCGCCTCGCTGGTCGTGCCGCTGCCCGGGGACCGCACGTACAAGGAGCACCTCTCCGCGAACCTGCTCACGCCGTGGCTGAGCGGCCGCATACGGTGACCGTTTCGTCCGTTGTCGACGGGTCCCCTTAGTCTCGGACGCATGAGTCTGCGTCTGAGCACCGTGATCCTGCCGTACCGCCGCTGGAGCGAGGGCGGCCGTGCCGCCTGGACGCGGGCCGAGGAACTGGGCTTCCACACCGCCTACACCTACGACCACCTGTCCTGGCGCACCTTCCGGGACGGCCCGTGGTTCGGTGCGATCCCGACGCTGACCGCCGCCGCGACCGTCACCGACCGGCTCCGCCTGGGCACGCTCGTCACCTCGCCGAACTTCCGGCATCCGGTGACGCTCGCCAAGGAGCTGATCTCACTCGACGACATCTCCGGCGGCCGGGTGACACTGGGCATCGGCGCCGGCGGCACCGGCTTCGACGCCACCGCGCTGGGCCAGGAGCCGTGGACCGCGCGCGAGCGCGCCGACCGGTTCGCCGAGTTCGTGCCGCTGCTCGACCGGCTGCTCACCGAGGACTCCGTGACCCACGAGGGCGCGTTCTACTCGGCCCACGAGGCGCGCGACATCCCCGGCTGTGTGCAGCGGCCCCGGCTGCCCTTCGCGGTCGCGGCCACCGGCCCGCGCGGGCTGAAGCTGGCCGCACGGCACGGCCAGGCCTGGGTGACCACCGGCGACCCGAAGCTCTACGAGAACGGCACGCCCGAGCAGTCGGTCGAGGCGCTCCGCGGCCAGCTGGGCAGGCTCGGCGAGGCCTGCGCGGCGATCGGCCGGGACGCCTCGGAGCCGGAGAAGGTCCTGCTCACCGGGTTCACCCCGGACCGGGCCCGGCCGCTGGAGTCCCTGGACGCCTTCGTGGACTTCGCCGGCCGCCACCAGGAGCTGGGCTTCACCGAGCTGGTGATCCACTGGCCCATCCCCGACTCGGACTTCGCGGCCGAGCAGAAGGTCTTCGAGCAGATCGCCATGGAGGCCCCGGCCCAGCTGGGCTGAGGCGCCCTTCAGGACACTTCGGAGTCGTCTGTGTCTCATCTGTGCACTGTGCCGCACTGGCGTGCGGGCATATGCGCGAGAATGGCCCGGTGACCTCAGCGACCCGACAGCCCGAGACCCCTGCCTTCGCGACCCCGCCCCGGCTGATCGCCACCGATCTCGACGGCACCCTGCTGCGCGACGACAAGTCGGTCTCCCCGCGGACGGTGGCCGCGCTGGCCGCCGCCGAGGAGGCGGGTGTCGAGGTCTTCTTCGTCACCGGCCGCCCGGCCCGCTGGATGGACGTGGTCAGCGACCACGTGCACGGCCACGGCCTGGCGATCTGCGGCAACGGCGCCGCCGTGGTCGACCTGCACGGCGGCCGCGGCGCCCACCGCTTCGTGAAGGTGCGCGAGCTGGCCACGCAGAACGCGCTGGACGCCGTACGGCTGCTGCGCGACGCCGCGCCCGGCACGGTGTACGCGATCGAGCAGACGTACGGCTTCCACCAGGAGCCGGCCTATCCCAAGATGCACATGGAGATACCGGACCATCTGCTGCCCGCCGAGGAGATCCTCGCGGCCGGCGGTCCGAGCGGCGGCGAGCCCGTGCTCAAGATCCTCGCCTACCACCCCGAGCTCGACCCCGACGCCTTCCTCACTCTCGCCCGGCTCGCCATCGGCGACCGCGCCGCCGTCACCCGCTCCAGCCCGAGCGCCCTGCTGGAGATCAGCGGCCCGGGTGTCTCCAAGGCCAGCACGCTCGCCCTGGAGTGCGCCGAGCGCGGCATCTCGCCCGAGGAGGTAGTGGCCTTCGGCGACATGCCCAACGACGTCGAGATGCTGACCTGGGCCGGCCGTTCGTACGCGATGGGCAACGCCCACCCCGCCGTCATCGCCGCCGCCTCCGGCCGCACGGTCGCCAACAACGAGGACGGGGTGGCGGTCGTGATCGAGCAACTGCTGTCCGCCCGCGGCTGACGCCACCGCAACAGCCGACGGGTCCTGATCGCCCAAGGGGTCCAAGGAGTCCAAGCCGTCTCTAAGGGGTGGCCGTACCCACCAGTGACTCCGCCGCCGCCTCCCGTTCCGCCATCGCGCGCAGCGGCCCCGCCCCGGCGGCCAGCTCCGCGTACGGGCCGCGCTGCACCACCCGGCCCGCGTCGAGCACCAGCACCTCGTCCACGGCCTCCAGGCCCGCCAGCCGGTGCGTGACGAGCACGGTCGTACGGCCCTCGGTGGCGGCCAGCAGATCCGCGGTGAGCGCGTCCGCCGTGGGCAGGTCCAGATGCTCGGCGGGCTCGTCCAGGACGAGCACCGGGAAGTCCGCGAGCAGCGCCCGGGCGAGCGCCAGCCGCTGCCGCTGCCCACCGGACAGCCGGGCCCCGTGCTCGCCCACGAGGGTGTCCAGTCCGTCGGGCAGCCCGTCCACCCAGTCGAGCAGCCGGGCCCGGCCCAGCACGTCCCGCAGGTCCTCCTCGGTGGCGTCCTTCCGGGCGAGCAGCAGGTTCTCGCGCACGGAGCTGTCGAAGAGGTGCGCGTCCTGGGCGCACAACCCGACGAGCCGCCGTACGTCGTCACCGTCCATGCCGTAGGCGTCCACTCCGGCGAGGGTGTAGGAGCCCGCGTCCGGGTCGAGGAACCGCAGCAGGATCTGGGCGAGCGTCGTCTTGCCGGAGCCGGAGGGACCGACCACGGCGACCCTGCGCCCCTCGGGGAGCGTGAGGTCGACCCCGGCGAGCGCGTCCCCCCGCCGGCCCTCGTAGCGGGCGGACAGGCCCTTCAGCACGAGGGGGAACGGCGTGGCGGGCGCCTGGCGCGGCCGCTCCGGCTCCCGTACCGGCTCCGGCGCGTCCAGCACCTCGTAGAGGCGCTCGGCGCTCTTACGCACCCGCTGCCGGTGCCGCACGGCGAGCGGCAGCCCCAGCACGGCCTCGAAGGCGGCCAGCGGGGTGAGGACGACGACCGCCATCGTCACCCCGTCGAGCCGGCCGTCGGCGACACCCCGGGCACCCAGCAGCGCGGTCGCGGCGACGGTCAGGCCCGTCAGCAGTGCGGTCAGGCCGTCGCCGAGCGCGGTGGCCGTGGCGCCCCGCGAGGCGATCCGGGTGAGCGTGCCGTCGGCCTGCCGGGCCTCGGCCCTGCGGGCGGGCAGCGCACCGGCGACCGTCAGTTCGGCGGTACCGGTGAGCAGGTCGGTCACCCGGGTCGCGAGCAGCCCGCGGGCAGGCGCCAGCCGCTGCTCGGCGCGACGGGCCACGGCGGAGGTGACCAGCGGAACTCCGACACCGGCCGCCAGCAGTCCCACCGCGAGGGCGGCCCCGGCCTCGGGCAGCAGCCAGGCCGTGAACCCCACGGCACCGGCGGACACGGCCACCGCGACCCCGGCGGGCAGCAGCCACCGCAACCAGTAGTCCTGCAGGGTGTCCACGTCAGCGACCAGCCGGCTGAGCAGGTCGCCCCGCCGGGTGGCCCGCAGCCCGGCGGGGGTCAGCCGTTCGAGGCGCCGGTACACCGCCACCCGCGTGTCCGCGAGCATCCGCAGCACGGCGTCGTGCGACACCAGTCGCTCGCTGTACCGGAACACGGCCCGCCCGATCCCGAACGCCCGCGTGGCCGTCACGGCGACCATCAGATACAGCACCGGCGGCTGCTGCGAGGCACGCGAGATCAGCCACCCGGAGGTCGCCATCAGCCCCACGGCACTGCCGAGCGCCAGAGCCCCGAGCAGCAGGGCGAGCAGCAGCCGCCCCCGCCGGGCACCGGACGCTGCGCGGACCCGCGCGAGCACGCTCCTCGAACGGCCGCCCACCGCCGGCTCCGGGAGCCCGCCTTCCCCCGGGCTGCCTTCCTCCAGGCAGCTTCCCGTCAAGCCGCTTTCCAACTGCCCGAGCGGCTCCGCCACCTCACCTTCCGACGAACCGAGTCGGGTGATGGGTGGGCGAAGGTCCTGAGGGTCCAGGGGGCGGAGCCTCCTGGTGGCCTCGCCGCCGGAGAGCCGCACCACCCGGTCCGCCACCGACAGCAACGCCGGCCGGTGCACGACCAGCACCACGGTCCGCCCCTCGGCGAGCCGTCGTACCGCCGCCACGACCTCCGCCTCGGTCGCCCCGTCCAACGCGGCCGTCGGCTCGTCCAGCAACAGCACCGGCCGGTCCGCGAGAAACGCCCGCGCCAGCGCCAGCCGCTGCCGCTGCCCGGCGGAGAGTCCGGCGCCGTCCTCGCCGAGAACCGTCTCCGCCCCCTCGGGCAGCGCGTCCACGAACTCCAGCGCCCCCGCGTCCCGCAGCGCCCGCCGTACCGCGTCCTCGTCCGCGTCGGGACGCGCGAGCCGTACGTTCTCGGCGATCGTCCCGGCGTACAGGTGCGGTCGCTGCGGCACCCAGGCGATCCGCGACCGCCAGGTCTCCGGGGCGACGTCGGCGAGATCGGCTCCCCCGATCCGCACCCGGCCCTCCGTCGGCCGTACGAACCCCAACAGCGCGTTCAGCAGCGTCGACTTGCCCACCCCGCTGGGGCCGACCAGGGCGACGGTCTCGCCGGGTTCGACGGTGAACGAGACGTCGGTGACCGCGTCCGCCGTGCGACCCGGGTAGCGGACCGTGACCCCTTCAAAGGCCAGAGAGACAGCAGCAGGCACCTCGCCGGCCCCGGACACCGGCACCGGGGTCTCCAGCACCGCGAAGATCTCCTCGGCCGCCGCGAGCCCCTCCGCCGCCGCGTGGAACTGGGCGCCCACCTGGCGCAGCGGCAGATACGCCTCGGGCGCCAGCACCAGGATGACCAGCCCGATGTACAGGTCCATGTCGCCGTGGACGAGCCGCATGCCGATGGTCACGGCGACCAGCGCCACCGACAGCGTGGCCAGCAGTTCCAGCGCGAAGGAGGAGAGGAAGGCGATCCGCAGGGTCCGCATCGTCGCCTGCCGGTACTCGCCGGTGATCCGGCGGATGGACTCGGCCTGCGCCTTGGCCCGGCCGAACACCTTCAGCGTGGGCAGCCCGGCGACCACGTCCAGGAAGTGGCCGGACAGCCGGGACAGCAACCGCCACTGACGGTCCGTCCGGGACTGGGTGGCCCAGCCGATCAGCACCATGAAGAGCGGGATGAGCGGCAGGGTTCCCACGATGATCGCCGCGGACACCCAGTCCTCCGTGACGATCCGCGCCAGCACCGCGACCGGCACGACCACCGCGAGCCCCAACTGCGGCAGATAGCGCGAGAAGTAGTCGTCGAGGGCGTCGACACCACGCGTGGCGAGGGTGACCAGCGACCCGGTCCGCTGTCCGCTCAGCCAGCCGGGACCGAGCGCCACCGCCCGGTCCAGGAGCCGCCCTCGCAGCTCGGACTTGACCGCCGCGCTCGCACGGTGCGCGGCGAGCTCCGTCAGCCAGGAGACCAGCGCCCGGCCGCCGGCGACGGCCGCCAACAGCAGTAGGGGAGTGCGGAGTTCGGAGACCGAGTGGCCGTGCTGGAAGGCGCCCACCACCACCTCGGCGATGAGCATGGCCTGGGCGATGACCAGCCCGGCGCCGACGGCACCGAGACCGACGACGGCCACCAGGAAGAGGCGGGTGGTGCGGGCGTACCGCAGCAGACGGGGATCGATTGGTTTCACGTGAAACATGCCCTTCGGCCCAGGGAGGGTGTTTCACGTGAAACAGCGTGAATCATCGTGAATCACCCTCCCGCCGGACTCAGTGCGCGGCTTCGGCGATGTGCTGCGTGCCGATCCGCTTGCGGAACACCCAGTACGTCCACCCCTGGTAGAGCAGGACCAGCGGCGTGGCGATCGCCGCGAGCCAGGTCATGATCTTCAGGGTGTACGGGCTCGACGAGGCGTTGGTGACCGTGAGGCTCCAGTCCGCGTTGAGCGAGGACGGCATGACGTTCGGGAAGAGCGACAGGAAGAGCATCGCCACGGCGGCCACGATGGTCACCCCGGACAGGGCGAACGCCCAGCCCTCACGCCCTCGCAGGTTCGCCCCGAGCGCGGCGACCAGCGCCACGACGGCCACCACCAGGGCGACCAGGCTCTTGCCGTCACCGCTGTCGGCCTGGGTCCACAGGAGGAAGGCCAGCGCCAGCACGGCGGTGAGCAGTCCGACCTTGGTCGCCAGCTTCCGCGCCCGTACCCGGATGTCGCCGACCGTCTTGAGCGCGGTGAACACCGTGCCGTGGAAGGTGAACAGGGTCAGCGTCACCAGTCCGCCGAGCAGGGCGTACGGGTTGAGCAGGTTCCAGACGGTGCCGACGTACTCGAAGTTCCGGTCGATCTTCACGCCGTGCACGATGTTCCCGAAGGCCACACCCCACAGGAACGCCGGGATCAGCGAGGTCCAGAAGATCGCGGTCTCCCAGTTGCGCTGCCAGTTCTCCTCGGGCCGCTTCGCCCGGTACTCGAAGGCGACACCCCGGACGATCAGGCAGACCAGGATGACCAGCAGGGGCAGATAGAAGCCGGAGAAGAGGGTGGCGTACCACTCGGGGAAGGCGGCGAAGGTGGCGCCGCCCGCAGTGAGCAGCCAGACCTCGTTGCCGTCCCAGACGGGGCCGATCGTGTTGATCAGCACCCGCTTCTCCAGCCGGTCGCGGGCCAGCAGCTTGGTGAGGATGCCGACCCCGAAGTCGAAGCCCTCCAGGAAGAAGTAGCCGGTCCACAGGACGGCGATCAGCACGAACCAGACGTCGTGAAGTTCCATGACTGCGTCTCCCTCGGCCTAGTACGAGAAGGCCATCGGCTTGTCGGCGTCACGGGCCTCGCCGCCGATCTTCGTGGGCGGGTTGAGGTCGTCCTCGGTGAGCTCCGGCGGGCCGGCCTTCACGTACTTCACGAGCAGCTTGACCTCGACGACGGCGAGGACGGCGTACAGCGCGGTGAAGGTGATCATCGAGATGAGGATCTCGGCCTGGGAGACCCCGGGAGAGACCGCGTCCCGGGTCTGCAGGACGCCGTAGACGACCCACGGCTGGCGCCCCATCTCGGTGAAGATCCAGCCCCAGGAGTTGGCGATCAGCGGGAAGCCGAGGGTCCAGATCGCCACCAGCCAGTACAGCCTGCCGAGCTTGGGGCTGAGGGCCTTGTTCTTGAAGAGGACCAAGTTCGGCACCTCGTCCTCACCGACCCGCAGGTGCTGCGGCAGCATGAACTTCTTGCGGGTCAGCCAGAGTCCGAGGATGCCGATGGCGAAGGACGCCATACCGAAGCCGATCATCCAGCGGAACGCCCAGAAGGTGACCGGGATGATGGGCCGGTAGTCGCCGGCGCCGTACTTCTGCTGCTCGGCCTTGTTGGTGTCGTTGATGCCGGGGACGTACGAACCGAAGTCGTCGTCGGCGAGGAACGACAGTATGCCGGGGACCGACAGCTCGACGGTGTTGTGGCCCTTGCTCACGTCGCCGTAGGCGAAGACCGAGAACGGCGCCGAGTTCTGGCCGTCCCACAGGGCCTCGGCGGCGGCCATCTTCATCGGCTGCTGCTTGAACATGACCTTGCCGAGGGTGTCGCCGCTGATCGAGGTGAGCAGGCCGCCGATGACCAGGGTGATCAGACCGAGCCGCAGCGACGTCTTCATCACGGTGATGTGCTTCTTGCGGAAGAGGTGGAAGGCGGCGATGCCGACCATGAACGCGCCGCCGGTCAGGAAGGACGCGGAAAGCGTGTGGAAGGCCTGGGCCAGCGCGGTGTTCTGGGTGAGGACCGCCCAGAAGTCGGTGAGCTCGGCGCGCCCCCTCACCTTGTCGATCTTGTAGCCGACGGGGTGCTGCATCCACGAGTTGGCCGCGAGGATGAAGTACGCGGACAGGATCGTACCGATGGAGACCATCCAGATGCAGGCCAGATGGATCCTCTTGGGCAGCTTGTCCCAGCCGAAGATCCACAGCCCGATGAAGGTGGACTCGAAGAAGAACGCGATCAGCGCCTCGAAGGCGAGCGGAGCACCGAAGATGTCGCCGACGAACCGCGAGTAGTCCGACCAGTTCATGCCGAACTGGAACTCCTGCACGATGCCGGTGACCACCCCCATCGCGATGTTGATCAGGAAGAGCTTGCCCCAGAACTTGGTCGCCCTGAGGTACTTCTCCTTCTCCGTGCGCACCCAGGCGGTCTGCAGACCGGCCGTGAGGGCGGCCAGCGAGATCGTCAGCGGGACGAACAGGAAGTGGTAGACGGTGGTGATGCCGAACTGCCAGCGCGCCAGTGTCTCCGGCGCCAGAGCCAGGTACACGTCGTCAGTCTCCTTACGTCGCCGTACTACAGCGGCACTCCGCCCCTTTTGTCACGTACATCACGGGCAAACGGGACGAGCTTGTGAATGCATTCACATTCACAAGCCATTATGACGCACTGATTATCGGAGGTGGAAGGGGGGTCCGACTTGAGCCGTTCGGCACCCTCCCGACATGGACGTACGGGGCCGCCCGGCCCGGGAACACCGGCCGGGCGACCCCGTACACAGGGACCTGTCGGGGGCTAGAGCTCCTTGCGGAACGCCTCCGCCACCTTCACGAAGATGTCGTTCGCCTCGGTCTCGCCGACCGTGACCCGCACGCCCTCGCCCGGGAACGGCCGGACAACCACGCCGTGCTCCTCGCAGGCTCCCGCGAAGGCCGCCGTACGCTCCCCCAGCCGCAGCCACACGAAGTTGGCCTGGGTCTCGGGCACCGTCCAGCCCTGGGCGCGCAGCGCCTCGACCACGCGCTGCCGCTCGCACACCAGCGAGCCCACCCGGCCGAGCAGCTCGTCCTCGGCCCGCAGCGAGGCGATCGCCGCCTCCTGGGCGATCTGGCTCACACCGAACGGCACCGCCGTCTTGCGCAGCGCCGCCGCCACCGGCTCGTGGGCGACCGCGAAGCCGACCCGCAGCCCGGCGAGGCCGTAGGCCTTGGAGAAGGTCCGCAGGACGCAGACGTTGGGCCGCTGACGGTAGATCTCGATGCCGTCCGGCACCTCGGGGTCGCGGATGAACTCCCGGTAGGCCTCGTCGAGGACCACCAGCACATCGCTCGGCACCCGGTCCAGGAACCGCTCCAGCTCGGCCCGCTTCACGACCGTACCGGTCGGATTGTTGGGGTTGCAGACGAAGATCAGGCGGGTGCGGTCGGTGATCGCGTCCGCCATCGCGTCCAGGTCGTGCACCTCGCCCGGCGTGAGCGGCACCCGGACCGAGCGGGCGCCGCTGATCTGCGTGATGATCGGGTACGCCTCGAAGGACCGCCAGGCGTACATCACCTCGTCGCCCGGGCCGCTGGTGGCCTGGATCAGCTGCTGGGCCACACCGACCGAGCCGGTACCGGTGGCCAGGTGGCCGAGCGGGACGCCGAAACGGTCCGACAGCTCGTCCATCAGGCCGGTGCAGGCCATGTCCGGGTAACGGTTGAAGGCGGAGGCGGCCGCGGTGACCGACTCCATCACGCCGGGCAGCGGGGGATACGGGTTCTCGTTGGAGGAGAGCTTGTACGCGACCGGACCGTCGGCCGCGGCCGGCTTGCCCGGCTTGTAGGTGGGGATACCCTCCAGCTCGGCGCGCAGCTTGGGGCTCGTCTCGCTCACCGCAGTCCTCCTCGCGACCACCGGCGGACCGTCCGCGCCGCCGACATCCAATACTGCTCACCTTATGAGGATTCGGCGCCCGTGCGTACAGCGGCGGAGCAAGCGGACAGCCGGGACCGGCGAACCTCATCCGCCCCACCGGCATCACGGGCATCACCGTACGAAGGCGCATTTATTGGGGGCGCGCCCTACATATATCTATGCGCCGGTGGCTCGCGCCGTGGCGCGCATCACCCGTGAAGGTGAGTTGAGACCTCTTCGAAACATCGAGCACTTGGCAGGCCCATGCGTGCCGACAAGTCACGTCTCCCTATTGGATCGTTCAACTGACTTTCTTTCTAAGGTAGTTGACCCTGTTTGACCTTGCAGAAACGTGCCTGTCAACGCGTGCATATGCGTCCGCACTACCCCACCGCATGAGCCCTACTATCGGCTCGCCATGACAGCAGCAGGGAAGCACCAGGTGAGCCGCGCGGAAACCTCTCGGCGAGGCAGCCGGCCGGGCCGGGCGGGCATCAGAGACGTGGCCGCCGCCGCCGGAGTCTCCATCACGACCGTGTCCGACGCCCTGAACGGCAAGGGCCGGCTCCCGGATGCCACCCGGCGCCATGTCCGCGAGGTGGCCGACCGGCTCGGGTACCGCCCCTCGGCCGCCGCCCGAACCCTCCGTACCGGCAAATCGGGCCTGATCGGCCTGACCGTGACGACCTACGGGGATGAACCTTTCACCTTCACCGAGTTCGCGTACTTCGCCGAGATGGCGCGGGCCGCGACCTCGGCGGCACTCGCCCGCGGCTACGCCCTGGTGATCCTGCCCGCGACCTCGCGCCACGACGTGTGGTCGAACGTCGCCCTGGACGGCACGGTCGTCATCGACCCCTCCGACCAGGACCCGGTGGTCAGCGAGCTGGTGCGGCAGGGCCTGCCGGTGGTCTCCGACGGCCGCCCGGCGGGCGCGCTGCCGGTCACGGCCTGGGTGGACAACGACCACGAGGCCGCCGTGCTCGGCATCCTCGACCATCTGGCCGCCGCCGGCGCCCGCCGGATCGGCCTGCTCACGGGCACCACGACGGACACGTACACCCATCTGTCGACCACCGCCTACCTGCGCTGGTGCGAACGCGTCGGCCAGGATCCGGTCTACGAGGCCTACCCGGCGCACGACCCGTGCGCGGGCGCCGTAGCGGCCGACCGGCTGCTGGCCCGCCCGGACCGCCCGGACGCCGTCTACGGCCTGTTCGACCCCAACGGCACCGATCTGCTCGCCGCCGCCCGCCGCTACGGGCTGCGGGTCCCCGACGACCTGCTGCTGGTGTGCTGCAGCGAGTCGACCGTGTACGCCAACACCGAGCCGCCCATCACCACGCTCTCGCTCAAGCCGCGCCGGATCGGCACGGCGGTGGTGCAGCTGCTGATCGACGCGATCGAGGGAGTCGAGTCGGACCAGCCGGTCGAGCAGGTGATACCGACCGAACTGATCGTGCGTACCTCCTCCCAGCGACGGGCACCACGCACCACGGTCAGCCCGCCACGGGCACCGGAGGAGGAGTAGCACGGCCACCCGGAGAGGCGTCCGGCCCACCCGCCGGACGCAACCGGAAGGCGGGCGGCCGACCTGCCCGGTCCCGTCGGACGGCGACCGGCAGGTGACCGGCAGAGGTCCGAACCCCTGCCCAACCGGGGCGAAAGCCGCGCTGAACTGGACTCCTGCCCCGATTCACCACCCCTGGGTCATCACACGGAGCTACGCGCATTCCTATGATGGGCCCACGACACCGCGGGCCGCTGCGACCAGGCAGTCCGAAGCGGTGCAGATGCGGCGCGATGGTGGAGGGGTCTGATGACTCAGGGGGCCGGTCAGGGACCCGAGACGGAGCGGACGGCGACGTTGCGCGACTTCCGGGTGCCGGCGTACGTCAACGAGACCGGTCCGTACGCCCACGGCACCCACCCCGGCGACGTCGCCCCGCCGCTCGACGAGGCGTACCCCGAGGGGCCCGACGAGTACCCGGACGGATACACGCCCACCCAGCGCGACCTGCCCGTCATCAACCGCGGCGACACCATCCAGCTGCCGGTCGACCCGGCCACCGCCCCGGCCGCGCAGCTCGCTGCCGGTCCCGGGCCGCTGTACGTCGTCGGCGATGTGCACGGCTACTTCGAGGAGCTGCTCGCCGCGCTGCGGGAGCAGGGCCTGATCGACGCCGACGGCAGCTGGTGCGCGGGCACCGCCCGGCTCTGGTTCCTCGGCGACTTCACCGACCGGGGTCCGGACGGCATCGGCGTCATCGACCTGGTGATGCGGCTGTCCGCCGAGGCGGCCGCGGCCGGCGGCTACTGCAAGGCCCTGATGGGCAACCACGAGCTGCTGCTGCTCGGCGCCAAGCGGTTCGGCGACACCCCCGTCAACTCCGGCGCGGGCACCGCCACCTTCCAGGCGGCCTGGCTGCTCAACGGCGGCCAGAAGACCGACATGGACCGGCTCCAGGACCACCACCTCCAGTGGATGGCCCGCCTGGACGCGGTCGAGGAGGTCGACGGCTATCTGCTGGTGCACTCCGACACCACCGCCTACCTCGACTACGGCGACTCGATCGAGGCGGTCAACGACACCGTCCGCGAGACCATCACCCGTAATGACGCGGACGAGGTCTGGGATCTCTTCCGCAAGTTCACCAAGCGCTTCTCCTTCCGTGACGAAGGGGGTGCAGACGCCGTCCGTTCCCTTCTCGATACGTACGGCGGCACCCGGATCGTTCACGGACACAGCCCGATTCCCTATCTGCTGGGGGAAGTCGGCTCCGAGGAGGGCGAAGAGGGCACCGGTCCCGTTGTGGAAGGACCGCACGTCTACGCCGACGGTCTGGCCATCGCCATGGACGGCGGAGTGACCATGGCCGGAAAGCTGCTGGTGAGGCAACTTCCACTGGACGCCTGAGCGTTCGATGCGCTGTTCTATCCCTCCGGCTTCACACGCGGGCCACCCCCAATTTCCGGCAACCCCCTGTCACCGCGTGCCGTAACGGCTCTACCATCGGTTTATCCGTAGCAGGCTCCCCTCCGTTTCTGCCCGACGGCTCGCCGGCGTGCGAGCCCCCAGCCCTACGGAGCATCGGGGGATGCACATGAACAGCGTTCCGCAGCACCTGCACAGCGAGGACCGCCAGGAATACGAGCGGATCCTCGATGAGGCGCTGCGCTCCGCCCCTTACCGTCCCGAACTGGCCGGTATAGGCCAGCGTTTGAACACCGAACAGCTGCGCACCATGGCGCTCAACGCCACCGCACTGATCGCGGCGGCCGCGGCGACCGAGTACCAGCACTACGTGAAGGTCCGCGAGGAACTGCGCAACCCTGCGCGGTCCACCCCGGCCACCGTCCAGGAGACCGGCTCCACGGAGCCGGGCGCGGGCGGTGCGGTGGGGCTCGCCACCACTCTCGGCGAGGCCGCCGAGACCACCGGCGCCGGAGGCTTCGCCCTCGCCCTGGTCCTGGCGCCCGTGCTCGCCGGCACCGCTGCCGCGATCTTCCTGCTCGTCGGCTACGTCCTGAAGATGCTGGACCCGGCCCCGGCGTTCGCCCAGACCATGCTCACCGCGGGCTGGGTGTTCGGCGTCGTGACCGCGGCCGCCATCCTCATGGCCGGCGCGGGTCTGCTGCTCACCGCACTGCGCAACAGCCCCTCGCTGGAGGCAGGACCCTACGGCGAACCCGGCGGGGAGGTGGCCAAGGCCCGGGAGGCCTGGCGGGACGCCCTGCTGGAGCGCGGCATCCTGCCTTTCCTCCGGGAGGCGCTGGCCACCGAACCCGGCACGGCCGGGCTGCGCCGTACGGCCCCGTCCGGTCCGGCGGGCCGGATGCCACGCCTCGGCTACGACCGTCCCGGCTTCAGCACCGACGACGGCGCCGGCGCCGCCCCCCGCCCGAGCTTCACCAGCCCGGACTACACCAGCCCGGACTTCGGAGGCCCGGAACACCAGCCGGAATGACCCGGCTTGCGCCCCCGGCCAGGGGGCGCAGGCCGGACACCCGGTCCACGAGGCGGCACCGGGGAGCTGACGGGCCGCGCGCCCGCCGTACTCCTCCCGCGCCGCCCGGGTGGCGGCGGTGTTCGTCCGCGACCGGTCGGTGAGAGACGCCTCGCGGGCCACCGGGGGCACGGATGCCCGCCAGGGTGCTGGACGACCCGGACCGGCACCAGGGGAGCGGCTCAGTCCGCCAGCGGCAGATAGACCCGGTTGCCGCTCGCCGCGAACTCCTTCGACTTCTGGAGCATCCCCTCCGCGATCTCCTCGGGCGACGCTCCCTCGGCCGCCGCGCCGCCGAAGCGCTCGTTGATGCTCTGGCTGATCTTCATCGAGCAGAACTTCGGCCCGCACATCGAGCAGAAGTGGGCCGTCTTGGCCGGCTCCGCCGGGAGGGTCTCGTCATGGAACTCGCGGGCGGTGTCCGGGTCCAGGGCGAGGTTGAACTGGTCCTCCCACCGGAACTCGAAGCGGGCGTCGGACAGTGCGTCGTCCCACTCCTGGGCGCCCGGGTGGCCCTTGGCGAGGTCGGCCGCGTGGGCGGCGATCTTGTAGGTGATGACGCCGGTCTTGACGTCGTCCCGGTTGGGCAGGCCCAGGTGCTCCTTGGGCGTGACGTAGCAGAGCATCGCCGTGCCCCACCAGGCGATCATCGCGGCGCCGATACCGGAGGTGATGTGGTCGTACGCCGGCGCGATGTCCGTGGTCAGCGGGCCGAGCGTATAGAACGGAGCTTCATCGCAGATCTCCTGCTGAAGGTCGATGTTCTCCTTGATCTTGTGCATCGGGACATGGCCCGGGCCCTCGATCATCGTCTGTACATGGAAACGCCTGGCGATCCGGTTGAGTTCCCCGAGCGTGCGCAACTCCGCGAACTGCGCCTCGTCGTTGGCGTCGGCGATGGAGCCGGGGCGCAGGCCGTCACCCAGCGAGTAGGTGACGTCGTAGGCGGCGAGGATCTCGCAGAGTTCCTCGAAGTTCTCGTACAGGAACGATTCCTTGTGGTGCGCCAGGCACCAGGCCGCCATGATCGAGCCGCCGCGCGAGACGATGCCGGTCTTGCGGTTGGCGGTCAGCGGGACGAACGGCAGCCGCACGCCCGCGTGGACGGTCATGTAGTCCACGCCCTGTTCGGCCTGCTCGATGACCGTGTCCTTGTAGATCTCCCAGGTCAGCTCCTCGGCCCTGCCGTCGACCTTCTCCAGTGCCTGGTAGAGCGGCACCGTGCCGATGGGGACGGGGGAGTTGCGCAGCACCCACTCGCGGGTGGTGTGGATGTTGCGGCCGGTGGAGAGGTCCATGACCGTGTCTGCGCCCCACCGGGTCGCCCAGGTCATCTTCTCGACCTCCTCCTCGATCGAGGAGGTCACCGCCGAGTTGCCGATGTTGGCGTTGACCTTCACCAGGAACCGCTTGCCGATGATCATCGGCTCGATCTCCGGATGGTTGACGTTGGCCGGCAGCACGGCCCGGCCCGCCGCGATCTCCTCGCGGACCACCTCGGGAGAAACGTTCTCGCGGATGGCGACGTACTCCATCTCCGGGGTGATCTCGCCCCGGCGGGCGTACGCGAGCTGGGTGACCGCCTCGCCGTCCCGGCCACGGCGGGGCTGGCGCGGGCGGCCCGGGAAGACCGCGTCCAGGTTGCGCAGACCGCCGCGCGGCGAGGTGTGCTTGATCCCGTCGTCCTCGGGACGGACGGGGCGGCCCGCGTACTCGGCGGTGTCGCCACGCGTGATGATCCAGTTCTCCCGCAGCGGCGGCAGACCCCTGCGGACGTCGGTCTCGACGAACGGATCGGTGTACGGGCCCGAGGTGTCGTAGAGCGTCACCGACTGCCCGTTGGTGAGATGCACCTGACGGACCGGCACCCGAAGGTCGGGGCGCGAACCCTCGACATACCCCTTGTGCCAGCCGATGGACTTCCCGGCCTCCAGGGGCGATTCACCCGAAATGGGCTGTTCGTCCTGACTGAAGGCAGGCGTGCGTACGTCCTTGTCGGTCATGAGACCTACTCCCTACGCCGGCATTACCCGGTAACAGGTTCGGCGGTCGACGCAGCGGCTTCCGTCGGGCGGCGTTCCCTGTGAAACATCACTCGTTCCACGTGAAACATCGCGAATACGGAGGTCAGCGCCCTCTCAGCCCGGTGCTCCGAGCTCCCGCGTGTGCAAAGGTGCCTCCACGCTAGCGTCAATTCGGGCGCGGTGAACAGGGGGCCCCTGCCGTTCTTGCGATGATCGGGCGGTGACCTCGACACAGCAGCACCCTCATCCGCCCCCCGAGCCGAGGCGCGGCAACGGCGCCCCGCAGGGCGGCGGTGCCGGCCACGGGGGCCATGGTGCCGGTGACGGACACAGCCACGGGCAGGGCCGGTCGTACGACCAGGGCCACGCGCCCGGACAGGGCCGACAGCCCGGCCACGACCATGCCCACGCACACCCGCCCGGAGAGGGCCCCGACCAGGGCCGCTCCGGAGCCGGCGGCGGGCACGGCCACTCGCACAGCCACAGCCACGGACCCGCCGCGCCTGTCTCCAAGCATCTGCGCAAGGTCATCGCGGCGATCCTGATCCCCTTCACCGCCGCGGTCGTGGTCGGCCTGGTGGTGCTGTGGCCCGGCGGTGCCCCACCGCACGAGCGCACCGGCGTCGGCTTCGACCGCCAGACGCAGCAGGCGACGGTCACCAAGGTCGTCTCGGTCAGCTGCAAGTCGGTCAACGCCTCCGGGAGCGGCTCGACCGGCGACACCTCCACCGCCGACGGCGGTTCCTCGAAGCAGGAGGACGACAGCACCTGCAAGAAGGCCACGATCCGGGTCGACACCGGCAAGGACAAGGGCCGTACCTTCACCGAGATCGTGCAGCCCGATCAGTCCCGGCAGTTGCACGAGGGTGAGCAGGTCGTGGCCGCCTACGAGCCTTCCGCACCCAAGGACCTGCAGTACTCGGTCACCGACGTCAACCGGAAGTTCCCGATGGCGCTGCTCGCCGGCATCTTCGCGCTCGCCGTCGTGGTGGTGGGCCGGCTGCGCGGTGTGATGGCGCTGGTCGCTCTGGCGGTCAGCTTCCTGGTGCTGACCATGTTCATCCTGCCGGGGATCCTGCAGGGCTCGAATCCGCTGCTGATGGCGGTGGTCGGGTCGAGCGCCATCATGCTGATCGCCCTGTACATCTGCCACGGGCTGTCGGCCCGGACCTCGGTGGCGGTGCTCGGCACCCTGGTCTCGCTGTGTCTGATCGGCGTCCTCGGCTCGGAGTTCATCGACTGGGCCGCGCTCACCGGCAACACCGACGACAACACCGGTCTGATCCACGGTCTGTATCCGTCGATCGACATGAGCGGTCTGCTGCTGGCCGGTGTCATCATCGGTTCGCTGGGTGTCCTGGACGATGTGACGGTGACCCAGACGTCGGCCGTCTGGGAGCTCCACGAGGCCAATCCGACGATGGGCTGGCGCGGGCTGTACCGGGCGGGCATCCGCATCGGCCGCGACCACATCGCCTCCGTCGTCAACACCCTCGTCCTGGCCTACGCGGGCGCCGCGCTGCCCCTGCTGCTGCTCTTCTCGATCGCGCAGAGCAGCGTGGCCACGGTCGCCAACAGCGAGCTGGTGGCCGAGGAGATCGTGCGCACCCTGGTGGGTTCGATCGGCCTGGTCGCCTCGGTGCCCGTCACCACGCTGCTGGCGGCCCTGGTGGTGTCGGCCGACCGGCCCGGCAAAGAGGCGGTCGCGGCCGTGGAGGCTCCGGCGCACGGCGGGCGGGGGCGACGCCGGAAGCGGTGAGAGCGCGGCGCTCGGCCCCGGAGGGCGGGCCGTGCGAGGAGCAGGGCACGGCGCCTGCGGAGGGCGCGCAGAAGCGTTCCTGCGCCCCCTCGCGCGGCTCGGCGGAGCGGATCCCGCCCCGTGCCGTAACGCTTCAGCCGGCGCTCTGCTCCTCGGCCAGGATGCGGTCCAGAGCCTCGTCAAGGTGGGCGTCGAAGTCGGCCAGCGCACCTTCCTGGCCGAGCGGCACCAGCTTGTCCGTACGGTCGAGGAAGGCCACCAGGGGCGGCGTGGAGGAACGGAACACGGCCTGGTCACCGCCGACCTGAAGCCGGATCAGCACTTCGCCCAGCACCTCGGAATCGGCGGGCGCGATGTGCACATCGCCCTCCCCGCACGGCCGGCCCACCCCGTCGATCAGCAGCTCCCGGCCGAAGGCCCAGGTCACCGGCGCGTCCCCGGGCAGATGGAAGGTGAGCCGCACGGCATACGGATCACACGTCTCGTAGCGCAACTCCACGGGGATGCGGAAGGAGAGCTCCTCCGAAACGAGAAAGCTCATCATGACTTCTGCTTGTACGGACTCGCGCATCGCCTACCCCGTCATATGACACCGACCGGCCGGGATTTACCCCTTTAATGGTGGTCAAATCTTGCTGAACGTACACGGGAGATCACAAGGAGTGAGTTTTCAGATACTGATAGAGATCGCCAGTGATCCCAGATGCCGTCCCACCTCTGCCTGGAGCAGCCCTACGGCCGGCAGCAGCCGGTCGGACTGGTGCAGGGGAAGAGAGATGGCCATCGTGGCGGCCGTGGTGCCGACGGTGATGGGGATCGCCGCGCACACCGTCCCCAGCGCGTACTCCTGACGTTCCACCACCGGCTCCATCCGCCGCGTCCGCTCCAGGCGTCGCAGCAGCGCATGGCTGTCACGGACCGTGTACGGGGTGAGGGCCTGGGCGGGGTAGCGGCCGAGATGGTCGCGGCGGGCGTCCTCGTCCAGCTGGGAGAGCAGACACTGGCCGATGGCGTGCGCGTGCCCGGTCTCGCGGAAGTCGGCCCACTCCTCGACCGCGGGACAGCCCGGGGAGTCGGAGACGCACCTGACGTCGATCTCGCCGTCCCGGTACATCGCGTAGTACACCGGCACACCGATCGAATCGCGCCAGTGGGCGAGGGTGTCGGCCACCGCGCTGCGACGTTTCTGCTGCGCGCCGCTGCTGCTCAGCCGTTCCGCCGCTTCGCCGAGGAAGAACAGCCCCTTGTCGCGGTGCAGATAGCCCTCGTGGACCAGGGTCCGCAGCAGGTGGTAGGCGGTGGGCAGCGCGAGGCCGGTCTCGCGGGCCAGCTGTTTGGCCGGGGCGCCGTGTTCGTGCCCGGCGACGCACTCCAGCAGCCGCATCGCACGCTGCACGGACCCGATGAGGGTGGCCGAGTGCGACTGGGCGGGGTCGGCCGGGGCGGCCGGCCGCTGCACGGGGGGCGTGCTGGAACGGCGTTGGGCGGGGGGCGGGGGATGTTCCGTGGGTGCGGAGGTGGCGTCAAGCGTGGCCAAGGGTCACTCCCGGAGCGCGAGGGGGTCAGCGACTCTAACCGTCCGCCGCCGCTCCGGGTCGGCGCGTGCGGGAAACTTCCCTCCCCCGAGGGAACCGGCGATTCCTGTTACCGGACGCCGATTCCCACGGTCCTCACCAGTCGCCCTTCGACGAGGAGTTCGACATGAACTTCCGCACGATGTAGATCAGACCGCCGACCAGCGCCACGAAGATCAGCAACTTGAAGAGCAGGAACACCACCCAGCTGATCACGGCCGTGATCAGGCCGCCGAACACGACGAGGGCGATGACCGGCACCGCGATCCACTTCACCCACCACGGCAGTCCCGTGAAGATCTCTCGCATTGCCCTGTCCCCTCAGCTTTCTCGTGCGCTCCGGCACGTACGGTCTCGTGCGTCCCGCACGATGCGATGTCCTGTACTCGATGCTAGAGCCGCGAGGGGGTCGTCCGGAGACCTCGGATCCCTTGTCCTCCCCTGACCCTTCCCCTAGGGAACCCCGAGAGCCGGGTCAGGCCTCGGGCGGAGAGAAGACGACCAGAACCCTCAGATCCTCGCTGATGTGATGGAACTTGTGGGCCACCCCGGCCGGCACGTACACCACGCTGCCCCGCGCCACCTGCGTCGTCTCCATGCCGACGGTGATCGCGGCACGGCCGCTGACGACGAAGTAGACCTCGTCCTGGTGGTGCGGCTGCTGCGGGTCGTGCGAACCCGCGTCGAGGGCGTAGAGGCCGACCGACATGTTCCGCTCCCGCAGGAACTGCAGGTAGGCACCGTCGTTGGCGGCGCGCTCCGCCTCCAGTTCGTCCAGCCGGAATGCCTTCATCTCAGTTGTCGCCCTCGCCTCACTATTTGCATCCGATCTCTTCTGTCACGATCAGACACATGAAGAATTTCGTAGTCAAGACGATCGCCAACGCGGGCGCCCTGGCGGTCGCCGTGTGGCTGCTCGACAAGATCACCCTGACCGGCGACAGCACGCCCAAGAAGGTCTGGACGCTGATCCTGGTCGCCCTGGTCTTCGGTCTGGTGAACTTCCTGGTCAAGCCGATCGTGAAGGTCCTGACCTTCCCGCTGTTCATCCTCACCCTCGGCCTGATCACCCTGGTGGTCAACGCGCTGATGCTGCTGCTGACGTCGTGGGTGTGCGACAAGCTGGACCTGAGCTTCCACGTGGACGGGTTCTGGACGGCCGTGCTGGGCGGTCTGATCATCTCGATCGTGTCCTGGGCCCTGAACATGATCCTGCCCGACACCGACTGAGCGCCCGATGACCTACCGCGTCTGCTTCGTCTGCACCGGCAACATCTGCCGTTCCCCGATGGCCGAATCCGTCTTCCGGGCCCGGGTGGCCGAGGCCGGCCTCGACGACCGCGTCGAGGCCGACAGCGCCGGCACCGGCGGCTGGCACGAGGGCGACGGCGCCGACCCGCGGACCGTCCGCGTCCTGACGGAGCACGGCTACGACGGCGAGCACACCGCACGCCAGTTCCAGGCGTCCTGGTTCGCCCGCCTCGACCTGGTGATCGCCCTCGACTCCGGCCACCTGAAGTCCCTGCGCCGCCTCGCCCCCACCGAGGAGGACGCCCGCAAGGTGCGGCTGCTGCGCTCCTACGACCCGGCCGCGGGCGACGACCTCGACGTACCGGATCCGTACTACGGCGCTCTGGACGGCTTCGAGGAGTGTCTTGAGATGGTGGAGGCGGCGAGCGAGGGCCTGCTCGCCGCAGTACGGGACGAGGTGGAGGGAACAGCCGGATGAGCGACGCGTCGCAGGGCGAGGGCACGCGCGCGGTGCGCGCGGGGCTGCCCGAGCCGGTCAAGAACGAGCCGACCCTGCCCGGGCCGGTGTTCGCCGCCCACTTCCATCTGCCCGGCGAGGTGAGCGGCCCCTACGCCTACGGGCGCGACGAGAACCCGACCTGGACCCATCTGGAGCGGGCCATCGGCGAGTTGGAGGCGCCCGGCAGCCAGGACGTCGAGACTCTGGTGTTCGCCTCCGGTGTGGCGGCCATCTCCGCGGTGCTCTTCTCCCAGCTGCGCGCCGGGGACGCGGTCGTCCTGCCCTCCGACGGCTACCAGGTACTGCCCCTGGTCCGCGCCCAGCTGGAGACGTACGGCATCGAGGTGCGCACCGCGCCGACCGCCGGCGACGCCCAGCTCGACGTCCTGGACGGGGCGAAGCTGCTGCTGATCGAGTCTCCGTGCAACCCCGGGCTCGATGTGTGCGACATCCGCCGTCTCGCCGGGGAGGCACACGCGCGGGGCGCGCTCGTCGCCGTCGACAACACCCTGGCCACCCCGCTCGGCCAGCGGCCGCTGGCACTGGGCGCCGACTTCTCCATGGCCAGCGGGACCAAGCAGCTCACCGGTCATGGGGATGTACTGCTGGGGTACGTCTCCGGACGGAACGCGGAGGCCATGGCCGCCGTACGCCGCTGGCGCAAGATCGTCGGCGCGATCTCCGGGCCCATGGAGGCCTGGCTGGCCCATCGCTCCCTCGCCACCCTCCAGCTGCGCGTGGACCGGCAGAACGCGACCACTCTGCTGCTCGCGGAGGCGCTGCGCGAGCGGCCCGAGGTGACCGGACTGCGCCACCCGGGGCTGCCCGACGACCCCGCGCACAAGATCGCCTCGCAGCAGATGCGCCGCTACGGCTCGGTGATCTCCTTCACGCTGCCCTCGCGCGCGCGTGCCGAGCGTTTCCTCGAGTCGCTGCGGCTGGTCGACGACGCGACGAGCTTCGGCGGGGTGCGCTCCACGGCGGAGCGGCGGCGGCGCTGGGGCGGGGACGACGTGCCGGAGGGCTTCATCCGGCTGTCGGTCGGGGCCGAGGATCCCGAAGACCTGGTGGCCGATGTGCTCCGCGCGCTCGACGAGTCGGATCGGTGACCGGATTACGGACGCCTTCGCGAGCCCCGCTGCGCATAACGGACGGTCCGAGCCTCCCCCCTCGTGGCTCGGACCGTCCCGGTTCTCGCGCGCCAAGAACCGCGCGACCAAGGCTAGTTGACTCTGCGTCAGTGTCCAATCACTGTAGCAACAGAGACCTATCGACTTATTTATAGTTGAAGGCCTGCCCGGGGGCCGGAAAAGGGCAGGCCGAACGGGAGGGTGTGCGATGGATCTGGCCTTGCTGCGCACCTTCGTGACCGTGCACCGGGCCGGCTCCTTCACCCGCGCCGCCGCGCTGCTCGGCCTCTCGCAGCCGGCGGTGACCTCCCAGATCCGGACCCTGGAGAAGCAGCTGGGCCGCCCTCTCTTTCTGCGGCAGGCCCGCGGGGTGACCCCCACGACCATCGGCGACGAACTCGCCCACAAGGCCGCGCCGCATCTCGACGCCCTCGTGGAGATAGCGGAACGCGGCCTCGACGACGACTCCTCGATTCGCACCCTGCACCTCTCGGGACCACCCGAGTTCACCGCCGAACGCGCCCTGCCGGCCCTGTCGGAGCTGGCCGGCGACGTCGGCCAGGGCTTCGCGCTGCGCGCCTCCTTCGGGAACGCCGAGGAGACCCTGGAGGGGCTGTCCGCCGGGCACCATGACCTCGCCATCAGCACGGCCCGGCCGCGCGGCGCCCTGCTCACCGCCACCGCGCTCTGCGACGAGGAGCATGTGCTGGTCGCCGCTCCGCGCTGGGCCGAGGAGATCGGCACCACGACGGTGCGCGAGAAGGGCTCGCCCGTCCTGGACAACCTGCCGGTCGTCGAGGTCCATGAGTCGCTGCCCTTCGTCTCGCGCTACTGGGGCTCCGTCTTCGACGCGCGTCCGGCCGCCTCCGGCACGGTCGTGGTGCCCGATCTGCGTGCGGTCCTCGCCTGTGCCGTCGCCGGTGCCGGCCTCGCCGTGCTGCCCCGCTATCTGTGCGCCACCGCCCTGGAGCGCGGCGAGGTCGTGGCGCTGCACGATCCCGCGGTGCCGCCGCTGCGGACGTACTTCCTGGTGGTGCGCACCGGCACGCTCGCCATGCCGCATGTGGCCCGAGCGCACGAGTGGCTCCAGCACGCGGCCGTGGAGTGGGGCTGAGCGCGCATGTCCGAGTTCACGCGGTGCGGCGGCACGGTGGCGCTTCGCGATGTTTCACGTGGAACCAGCTGGGCCACATTTCTCCCATGACCGTCCGACCCGTGGTCAAGCGCACCGCCCGCGCCGTTCTTCTGGACGGCGACGACCTCATCCTGATCAAGCGCACCAAGCCCGGTGTCGATCCCTACTGGGTCACGCCCGGTGGCGGGGTCGAGCCGGAGGACACCACCGTCGTCGACGCCCTGCACCGCGAGGTGCACGAGGAGCTCGGCGCCAAGATCACCGATGTCGTGCCCTGCTTCGTGGACACGGTGGAGCACATCGGAGACAACGGCAGCGCGACCGGTGTGAAGGTGCAGCACTTCTTCGTCTGCCGGCTGGAGTCCATGGACCCGGCCCTGCGGCACGGCCCCGAAGTCGACGAGCCCACCGGCGAGTACGAGATCGTGCGCGTCCCCTTCACCCGCGTCGGGATCGCCTCCGTGCACCTGGTCCCGCTGTCCCTGCGGCACTATCTGGACGGCAACATCGAAGGCGTACGGGCCATGCACGCGCCCGACCTCGGCTGACGGGTCAGTCGCCGACGACAACCAGTTCCTCGACCGAGTCGTGCCGTATGCGGTGCGCGGGGATACCGATGTCCCGCAGTGCCCGTACTCCGTTGCGGATCATGCCGGGCGGACCGGAGACATAGGCGTCGTACTCGCTCCACGGGCCGTAGGCACGGATGGCGTCGGGGAGCTGGAGGTGCGCCTGCTGGTCGACGACCGCGCGGACCGAGAGCCAGGGATGACTCTGCTGGAGCCGGAGCAGGGTGTCGATGTCGTACAGGTCGTGGTCGGTCCGGGCGCCGTAGAACACCTCGACCGGGCGACGGGAGCCGCGGTCGGCGATGTCCTCGACCAGCGCCTTGATGGGGGCGATGCCGGTGCCGCCGCCCAGGCAGAGCAGTCCGTTGCCCCTGCTGTGGTCGACGGTCATCGAACCGGCGGCCGGGCCGAGCCGGATGACGTCACCGGGGCGGGCGCGGTGCACCAGCGCGTTGGAGACCCAGCCCGCCGGGACGGCCTTCACATGGAACGTCAGCAGCCCGTCCGAACGGGGCGCGGAGGCGAACGAGTAGTGCCGCCACACCCGTGGCCACCACGGTGTCTCCAGGCTCGTGTACTGCCCGGCGAGGAAGGGGTACGGCTGGTTCGGGCGGACCGTGACCACCGCGACGTCCGCGGTCCTGAGGTCGTGCGTGACGACCTCCGCATGCCACCAGGCCGGCGCGCGGAGCTCGTCCGCTGCCGCCGCGTCGATCATCACCTGGGACATCGTGGTGTACGCCCGCACCCAGGCCGCCTCCGTCTCCGGGTCCCAGATGGCCGAGGCGTATTTGCTCAGGGCGCCGATGAGGCACTCGCCGACGGCCGGGTAGTGCCCGGCGTGGGTGCCGTACTTGCGGTGGCCTCGGCCCAGGTTCTGGAGGTACTCGACCAGGACCGGCGTGTTGTCGATGTGCTCGGCCGCGGTGAGCAGCGCCTTCAGCAGCCGGTCCCGCTGGGTGTCCATGGCGGCCGGGAACAGCGAACGCAGTTCGGGGTGGCGGACGAAGAGCAGCGCGTAGAAGTACGAGGTGACCTTGTCGGCCATCGGACCGACCTCGGCCATCGTCCCGCGGATCCGGAGCGCGTCCGGGGAGGCACCGGGGGGCGGCTGTGCGCTGCGCTGAGGGGGGACGCGTCGGTCGAAGGCATCGGGCGCGGACTGTTCGGCCGGCGGTACGAAGGGCCGGGGCGCCGCGTGCTGGCCGGTCGGCGGCAGCTGGGCGGCTTCCTGGGGGCGGGACGGCTCCTGCGTCGGCGGTATTCGCCCCGGGGGCTCCGCGGGCGCGGGACGCGGGCCCTGGGACGTCTCCTGCTGACCACCCGGCGCGACCGGCGGCTCGGCGGAGGGCTCGCCCGGGGGCCTGGTGGGGGCTGACGTGAACCAGCTGCCCCCGCCGGCCCCCTCGTTGCCCGCCGACGTGGTGGTCGGAGCGTCCATGGTGTGCCTCGCCTCGAACATCTTTCGGTCGGTCTGCGCACCTCCTCGCTCGGAAGGTGCCTGCTTGCCCCCGTTGACGGCTAGTTCTCCCCGGTCGGGCCCGCGGCCGACACGGCCACATTGAACCCGTGCTTCCCTCGCGTACGGACAAGTAAGGCGAGAGTGTGACAAGGGCCGCAGTCGCTCCCCCGGAGCGGCTCGCCCCGGACATGAACCGGAGTCGACCCTACCGGCCGTCGCTCGGCGCACAAGTCCCCCCTGCCCCGGCCGCCGATCCGGCAACGGGCGAAGCATCGATTCCCTCAATTACCGGGCGGCACAAGCCATTTCATAGGCATCCCATAGATCCCGGCCCGTGTAGGAGTACGTCGCCAGACCGGCGAGATGTCCGTCCGCGTTGACCGCCACGGACACCGGGACCGCGGCGAACAGATCCCGGTCCGACATCGAGTCGCCGTAGGCCACGCAGTCCGCCCGATCCACCCCGAAGCGCTCGCACAGGCGGTCCGCGATGGTGACCTTGGCCGCGGCCGTGAGGGCTCCCGCCGGATCCAGCGGCTCGACGAACGGCACCGCCGGGAAGCGCGACCCGAAGGCGGCATGGGCTCCCCAGCCCAGCAGTCGCTCCACGAAGAACGAGGGCGACAGGGAGATCACCGCGCAGTAGTCGCCCGCATCCCTGATCTCGGCCCAGACCTCCCGGATCCGGGCCAGCCAGGGCGCGCCGTCGAATGCCGTGGTCACCTGTGCGTCGGTCAGCTCCGCCCAGAGGGTGTACACCCGGTCCGCGTACTCCGGCGGAGTTATCCGTCCCGCGGTGATCGCCCGGTCGAGTTCCACCGTCTCTGCTTCCAGGCCGAGTTGGCGGGAGATCTCGACAGGCGCGGAAGTCCCGTGCAACAACGTGCCGTCAAGATCGAAGAGATGAAGTCGCGCCATGGGCCCGAGGCTACTGGGGAGCGATCGCATCTCCCCAGGGTGGGCGCGGCCAGCGATCACAGGCCGGTGCACGGCGCCTGGAGGGCCATGTTTCACGTGAAACGTCCCGCGTCTGTCCAGGGCCTGTGCTGCCGGCTACGGCATGGCCAAAAGCGCGTGCGTCTCCCCTGAAACGGGTGGACGACGAGGGTGCGGGTCGGCAAGCCTGACCCGCGTGCCAACTCCTTCCGTCGCTGCTCTGCCCATTCGCCGACTGACGCCGCGCGATCTCACCGCCTGCGCCGACTTGTCCGAGGACCGGGGGTGGCCGCGCGAGGAACACAAGTGGCGCCTGCTCCTCACCGCCGGGAAGGGCTACGGCATCGACGACCCCGCCGGGGGCCTGGTCGCCGCCTGCGTGATCACGGAGTACGGCCCGGGAGAACGCCCTGAACTCGGCGCGGTCGGCATGGTCCTGGTAGCCGAGCGGCATTCCCGGCAGGGCGTCGGGCGCCGGCTGATGCGGCACATCGTCTCGGCGGTGGGAACGACTCCCCTGACCCTGTACGCGACGCCGTACGGCCGTCCGCTCTATGAGGAGCTGGGGTTCAAGACCACGGGACACTCGGAGATGCTGTCCGGTCTCTTCACAGCGGGCGGGTCCGAGCCGCGGGTGGCGACACGGGCGGCCACCGCCGAGGACCTCGGTGCCATCCTCCGGCTGGACGAGGAGGTGTTCGGCGCCGACCGCACCCCGCTCATCACGCGGCTGCCCGCGTTCTCGGACCAGTTGCGCGTCGCCGTGGACGACGGCCGGATCGTGGGATACGCGGCTGCCTGGCCCAACATGGACACCCATGTCGTCGGCCCGCTGATCGCCGACGACGCGGAGACGGCGAAGTCCCTCATCGCCTCGCTCGCCGCCCACACCGACCGGCCGCTCCGCACCGACATCGACGTCCGGCACGAGCAACTGCGGGCCTGGGCGAAGGAGCGCGGGCTGGCTTCCGTGGCCATGAACACCGTCATGGCCTACGGCATCACGGAGCCGCCCGGAGACTGGACCCGGCGCTTCGCACCGCTGACGGTGGCGGCGGGCTGAGACGTCCACGGCACGGCGAACGCCGGCTCTCCTCCGGGGGAGCCGGCGTTCCGCGCTGAGCGGGGTGCGATCAGACCAGTGCCTGGACGGCGGTGGTGGCGAAGCCGTGGTCCTGGTCGGGCGCGCCACCGCCGACTCCGATCGCCCCGATCAGTCGGCCGCCGCGCTGCACGGGGACACCGCCCGCGATGAACAGCAGCGGCCGGTCGAGCGCCGTGGGCAGGGTGTGGAAGAGACCGCCGGGCTGGACGGCGTCGACGAGGTCGGCGGTGGGGGTGTTCAGCTGGAGCGCCGTGTAGGCCTTGCGGGTGCTGGTCTCGCCGGAGATCAGCACGGCGCGGTCGTCCCTCCGGAAGGCCAGCAGATGGCCTCCGGCGTCCAGCACGGTGACGCTGACGGTGACCCCGGCGGCCTCGGCGGCACGGCCGGCCTCGGTGATCAGGAGTTCGGCGTCCTGGAGAGTGAGGGGGGCGACGGCGGTGGTGCTCATGGTTCTCCTTGGATGGTGCTGACGTGCGGTGAGAGGCACGGGGGGGGTCAGTGGTGGACCGGCGTCCGCTGCCCGGCGGGCATGTCGCTGGTGGCCACGGCGCTCGGGCGGCTGTCCCGGCGCTCCAGCGCGGCCGACAGGAAGGCGAGCAGGAGAGCCGACGCGGCGAGGGCGGCGCCGACCCAGTTGGGGGAGGTGTAGCCGAAGCCGGCCGCGATCACCATGCCGCCGAGCCAGGCGGACAGGGCGTTGCCGAGGTTGAAGGCGCCGATGTTCACGGCCGAGGCCAGGGTGGGGGCGCCGTGTGCCTGGTCGAGGACGCGCTTCTGCAGCGGCGGGACGGTCGCGAAGCCCAGGGCTCCGATCAGGGTGATGGTCACGGCGGCCGCGATCTCGTTGTGCGCGGTGAGCGTGAAGAGGGCGAGGACCAGGGCCAGGGCGCCCAGGGACACGTACAGCATGGGCATCAGGGCGCGGTCGGCGAACTTTCCGCCGATGAGGTTGCCGCCGACCATGCCGAGGCCGAAGAGGACCAGCAGCCAGGTGACGGAGCCGTCGGCGAAGCCGGCGACATGGGTCATCATCGGCGCGATGTAGGTGATGGCGGCGAAGACCCCGCCGAAGCCGAGAACGGTCATCGCCATGGCCAGCAGGACCTGGGTGTTCTTGAACGCAGCCAGTTCGTGCCGCAGGTGCACGCCTTCCGGCCTGGGCAGCTCGGGGACCAGCTTGGCGATCCCGGCCAGGCCGACGACACCGAGGGCTGCGACGACGGCGAAGGTGACGCGCCAGCCGACGTGCTGTCCGACCAGGGTTCCGAGCGGGACGCCGATCACGTTCGCCACGGTGAGGCCGGTGAACATCATCGCGATGGCCCCGGCCTTCTTGCTCGGGGCGACCAGCTCGGCGGCCACGACGGAGCCGATGCCGAAGAAGGCGCCATGGGCGAGGGAGGCGACCACCCGGCCGATCAGCATGACGCTGAAGGAGGGCGCCACGGCGGACAGCAGATTGCCCGCGATGAACAGGCCCATCAGCAGCATCAGCATCCGCTTGCGCGGGATCTTGGTGCCCAGGACGGTCATCAGCGGAGCGCCGATCACCACGCCGAGCGCGTAGCCGGTGACCAGCAGGCCGGCTGTGGGGATGGAGACCCCGAAGTCGCCCGCGACCTCGGGCAGCAGGCCCATGATCACGAACTCGGTCGTTCCGATTCCGAAGGCCCCGATCGCGAGGGCCAGAAGCGCGAGAGGCATGGGGGACAACCTTCCCAGACGATTGCAGATGCGCTTTGCCTTCGTTCACAATAGTTGCAGACGCGGGCTATGTGCAAGCGAGGGATATTGCGATCCTGCTCTATCCTTGATTCAGCCGCTCCTGGACGGAGGAAAACGCCAATGACAGCGACGGACCCCGCGCTCACCGCTCTCGCTCAGGGCTGGTGCGCCCTCTCCCTGCTGCACGGGAGGATCGAGACGCACATCGAGCGCGCCCTGCAGGCGCAGCACGATCTGAGCGTGCGCGAGTACTCCCTGCTCGACGTCCTCAGCCGGCAGCACGACGACGAAGGGGGCCATCTGCAGATGAAGCAGGTCGCCGACGCGGTCGTCCTCAGCCAGAGCGCCACCACCCGGCTGGTGACGCGGCTTGAGGACCGCGGTCTCCTGGAGCGCTACCTCTGCCCGACCGACCGGCGCGGTATCTACACGAACGTCACCGAGGCGGGAGTGCGACTGCTGGAAGAGGCTCGCCCGACCAATGACCTCGCGCTGCGTGAGGCCCTGGACGAGGCGGCCAGAAACCCCGAGCTGGCTCCCCTGGTCCGGGTCGTGGAATCGCTGAACGTGCCCGCATAGGCTGCGAGCATGGGAGATCTTGAAATACGCGCCGCGGTCGCCGAGGACATCCCGGCCATCGTCGGCATGCTCGCCGACGACCCGCTGGGTGCCCGGCGTGAGTCACCGGACGACCTGGCGCCCTATCTGAGCGCCCTGGAGCGGCTCAGCGCCGATCCCCACCAGCGGCTGGTCGTCGCCGTGCGCGAGGGCCGGGTCGTCGGCACCCTCCAGCTCACGATCATCCCGGGACTGTCGAGGCGCGGTGCCACCCGGTCGATCATCGAGGCCGTGCGCATTCACGCCGACGAACGCGGCGGCGGGCTGGGCACCCGGTTCATCGAGTGGGCGATCGACGAATCCCGCCGCGAGGGCTGCCAGTTGGTGCAGCTGACGTCGGACCAGTCCCGGACCGATGCCCACCGCTTCTACGAGCGGCTCGGCTTCACGGCCTCGCACGTGGGCTTCAAGCTCGAGATCTGAACGAGGGTGGGGGGGGGGGGGGGGGGGGGTGGTGAGGCCAACCCCCCCCCCCCCCCCCCCCCCCCCCCCGCCCCCCCCCCCCCCCCCCCCCCCCGCGCCGCCGCGCCCCGCCCCCCCCCCCGCCCCG
>NZ_JBIVDZ010000003.1:229291-476363 GCF_044747345.1 Streptomyces sp. NPDC090088
TTGGGGGTCGGGGGTGTGGCGTCTCGGCGCTTGTTTTGGGTGTTTGTTGGGTTTGTGGGGGGGGGGGGGGGGGGGCCCCCCCCCCCCCCCCCCCCCCCCCCCCCCCCCCACCCCCCTCGACCGTCAGCCGATCCCCCGCCACCCCTCGGGGTCCACTCCGCCGGGCACAGAAGACGCGTCCTCGTACGGCTGACGGGTGAACACGAACGATCCGAGGTCCAGGTGGCTCACGCTGCCGTCCGGGCGTCGTACGGGTCGTAGAAGCTCTCCGGCGTAGTACCCCTCCAGGCCGGTCCAGGTGCCGTCACCGTCGGCCCGGAAGCGCGCACGGCGGCCGGCGCCCGACAGCGGCCCCAGCGAGACCAGCCCGTCGGCCGTCACCGTCAGCACGAAGGCATGGGTGCCCCAGTACCACTGGCCCGCCAACTCCAGGACGGACGGATCGACCTGGGCCAGCGGGCGCCAGGGCTCGGGGATGCGTGGCTCGGCCTCCGCGACGATACAGACGAGGTCGGCGCCGACGGAGGACAGCAGCGGGCCGGAGGTGCAGTTCGCCAGGGCCACGGCCGCCACATCATCGTCCACGCTGACGGTGAGGTTGGCCAGGAAGCCGGGCAGTGAGCCGGAGTGCCCGACGAGCAGCCTGCCGTCCCGGCGCTGGATCTGCAGACCGAGGCCATAGGTGGCACCGTCCAGAACATCGGCGGCCTCGGCGGGGGCGGCCGGGGTGCGCATCTCCCGCACCGACTCGGCGCTCAGCACCCGGTCGTCGCCGGCCGCCAGGAACACGGCGAAGCGGGCCAGATCGCCGGTGGTCGACCAGAGCTGCCCCGCGGGCGCCATCCGGCCGAGGTCCTCCAACGGCTCCGGGAGCAGCGCGTCGGCCCAGGGGTGCACCGCCCAGCCGCCGGCGTGCGGCGCCTGCGGCTGGGCGCTCGTGCGGTCCAGGCCCAGCGGTTCGAGCACCTCCCGCCGGAGCACCTCCTCCCAGGGAGCACCGCGGAGCTCCTCGACCAGCGCGCCGAGCAGGGTGTAGCCGGGGTTGGAGTAGTGGAACCGGCGGCCGACGGGGTGCAGGAGAGGCTGTTCGCCGAGGACATCGCTCAGCTCCGGCCGCAGCGAGCCCGGGGTGCGCTCCCACCACGGCGCGGGCGACTCGGCGGCCAGTCCGCCGGTATGCGCGAGGAGTTCGGCGATGGTCGCCTCCCCCGCTCCGGTGCCCGGCAGGTGCTTCTCCAGAGGGTCGCCGAGGTCGAGCAGCCCCTCGTCGCGCAGCCGGAGCACCAGAACGGCCGTGAAGGTCTTGGTGATCGAGCCGATCCGGTACTGCACGTTCTGGTCCGGTCCGTGCCCGTCCACCGAGGTCCGCGCCCCGTGCCAGACGGCCCGCCCGCCCCGCACGACCGCCGCCACCAGTGACGGCGCCCGCCCTTCGGCCTGGGCCACGGCGATGCGATGCAGCAGCGCCCGTCTGGTCGCGGGGAGCAGCTCTTCCTGGGATGTCGTCATGTGCCCAGTCCACCCGGTGGGCGGACCGGCGTCGAGTTCATTTCGACGGCGGTGGCCAGGCGCCGTCGGCCGACTGCCGGCCAGCGGTGATCCCGGCGAGGATGAGGTCGATGCCCGCGACGAACTCGGCTCGGTCGTCATGGTTGCGCAACTGGCCGGCGATGTTCCGGGTGAACCCGTACTGGCCGGGGTCGAGTTGCGCCCACTCGGTCGCCACGGCGTCGAGGAAGTCGGTGCGGTTCGTGTCCGGCCGGAGCGTCAGGGTGTTGACGGCGTTCTGGCCCGCGACGCCGAGGATGTAGTTCAGCAGCGCGGACGCCGCGGTGAACTGGGCGGCCTCGGGCACCTGGAGCGCCTGCACCTGGCGTCCGATGCGTTCGAAGACGCCCAGCATCGGCGACTGCCACGAGGTGCGGGCGAGCTGTGCGCCGACCCACGGGTGGGCGTCGATCGCGTCGAACACCCCGAGCGCGAGGTCGCGGATCGCCTGCTGGGGCGTCGCGTCGGTGGCGTCGTCGGCAATGGTGGCGACGACGGCCTCGGTGGCGGCGGCCAGGAGTTCGGCCTTGCCCGTGACGTGCCAGTAGATCGCGCCCGGACCGGTCGCGAGGTGTTCCGCCAGGACCCGGAAGGTGAGCCCGCTCTCGCCCACGGTGTCGAGGAGTTCGACGGCCGCACCGACGATGCGCTCGCGGGAGAGCGGTTCCTGCCGTCGTTCCGGACGACGCGCCTTCGTTGCCATGCGGCCATTCTAGGCATCGTGGAACACCGTTCCACCTTGACAAGCTCTGGAACCTCGTTCCATCGTGGACGCGCTGGAACAGCGTTCCAGAGGCCTGGCGCCCGCCCGGCCGTCCATGGTCAGGAAGGAACCACCATGACCACTCCGGTCACGATCATCGGCGCGGGACTCGGAGGACTGACGCTCGCCCGGGTCCTGCACCTCCACGGCATCCCGGCCACCGTCTACGAGGCGGACCCCTCCCCGGCGGCTCGTGCGCAGGGCGGGATGCTCGACATCCACGACCACAACGGGCAGGTCGCCCTGCGGGCCGCCGGCCTGACGGAGGAATTCCGCGGCATCGTCCTGGAGGGCCGCCAGGCGATGCGGATCCTGGACCGGGACGGGACGGTCCTGCACGAGGAGGCCGACGACGGCACGGGCGGCCGCCCCGAAGCCCTGCGCGGCGAACTGCGGCGGATCCTGCTCGCCTCGCTCCCGGCCGACACCGTCCGCTGGGGCCACCGGGTCACCGGCACCCGCTCCCTCGGCGCGGGCCGCCACGAGGTGACCTTCGAGAACGGCACCGCCGTCGACACGGAACTCCTGGTCGGCGCGGACGGCGCGTGGTCACGGGTCAGGCCGCTGCTGTCCACCGCCACCCCCCGGTACGCCGGCAGGTCCTCCGTGGAGACCTACCTGTTCGACGGCGACACCCGGCACCCCGCCGGCGCGAAGGCCGTCGGCGGCGGCGCGCTCTTCGCACTCGCGCCGAAGAAGGGGATCCTTGCGCACCGGGAGAGCGGCGGCACCCTGCACGCCTACGTGGCGCTGTGCAAGCCGCTGGACTGGTTCGACGCCATCGACTTCGGCGACACCGCATCGGCCACGGCGCGGATCGCCGCGGAGTTCGACGGCTGGGCGCCGGAACTCACCGCCCTGATCACCGACACGGACACTCCGCCGCGACTGCGTCCGCACCACACGCTGCCCACCGAGCACCGCTGGGAGCGGGTGCCCGGGGTGACCCTCATCGGCGACGCCGCCCACCTCACCGCGCCCAACGGCGAAGGCGCCAACCTCGCCATGCTCGACGGCGCCGAACTCGGCCGGGCCCTCGCCGCACACCCCGACGACATCGAGACCGCGCTCGCCGAGTTCGAGCAGGCCATGTTCCCGCGCAGCGCCGCGGCCGCCGTCGACGGCGACGACCTCCACGAAGTCCTCCTCGGCGACGGCGCCCCGCACCACTTCGTCCGCCTCTTCACCGGCCACGCACAGGCCGGCTGAGCGACGGCACCGAGCGGCCGGGGCGGCCCGGGATCAGGTCTGCGCCATGTCCACGAAACGGGAGTAGTGGCCCTGGAAGGCCACGGTGATCGTCGCCGTCGGGCCGTTTCGGTGCTTGCCGACGATGATGTCCGCCTCGCCCGCGCGCGGTGACTCCTTCTCGTAGGCGTCCTCGCGATGGAGCAGGATGACCATGTCCGCGTCCTGCTCGATGGAGCCGGACTCACGCAGGTCGGACACCATCGGCTTCTTGTCGGTGCGCTGCTCGGGTCCACGGTTCAGCTGCGAGAGCGCGATCACCGGGACCTCCAGCTCCTTGGCCAGCAGCTTGAGGTTTCGGGACATGTCCGAGACCTCCTGCTGACGGCTCTCGGAGCGCTTGCCGCCGGACTGCATCAGCTGCAGATAGTCGATGATCACGAGCTTGATGTCGTTGCGCTGCTTGAGCCGGCGGCACTTGGCGCGGATCTCCATCATCGACAGGTTCGGCGAGTCGTCGATGTAGAGCGGGGCGGCCGAGACGTCCGGCATCCGGCGGGCCAGCCGGGTCCAGTCCTCGTCGGTCATCGTGCCGGAGCGCATGTGGTGCAGGGCGACCCGGGCCTCGGCGGACAGCAGACGCATCGCGATCTCGTTGCGGCCCATTTCGAGGGAGAAGATGACGCTGGGCAGGTTGTTCTTGATGGAGGCGGCCCGCGCGAAGTCCAGCGCGAGGGTCGACTTGCCCATGGCGGGACGCGCGGCGATGACGATCATCTGGCCCGGGTGCAGGCCGTTGGTGAGCGAGTCCAGATCCGTGAAGCCGGTGGGCACACCCGTCATCTCGCCGGTGCGGGAGCCGATCGCCTCGATCTCGTCGAGGGCGCCCTCCATGATGTCGCCGAGCGGCAGGTAGTCCTCGCTGGTCCGCTGCTCGGTGACGGCGTAGATCTCCGCCTGGGCGCTGTTGACGATCTCGTCGATGTCGCCGTCGGCCGCGTATCCCATCTGCGTGATGCGCGTGCCGGCCTCGACCAGGCGGCGCAGCACGGCCCGCTCGTGGACGATCTCCGCGTAGTACTCGGCGTTCGCCGCCGTCGGCACCGTCTGGACGAGGGTGTGCAGATAGGAGGCGCCGCCGACCTTGTTGATCTCGCCGCGCTTGGTGAGCTCGGCGGCGATGGTGATGGGGTCGGCCGGCTCGCCCTTGGCATAGACGTCGAGGATCGCCTGGTAGATCGTCTCGTGCGCGGGCTTGTAGAAGTCGTGGCCCTTGAGGATCTCGACGACGTCGGCGATGGCGTCCTTCGAGAGCAGCATGCCGCCGAGCACGGACTGTTCGGCGTCCAGGTCCTGCGGGGGAACCCGTTCGAAGGTGGCGCCGCCCTCCCAGTCGCCGTCCTCCCGGCCCCGGTCGTGCCGGTCGTCCCGGCCTCGGCCGCCCTCACCGCGACGGCGGGAGGCGGGCAGACGATCACTGGGACCGGCTTCGGCCCACGGATCGTCCAAGGGCTCGGAAATGCTCACCGAGCCACCTCCTCCCGTCCGACCGGCGGACCTCGCCGTGCCCTCTTTTCTACGGCACGGCACTGACAACTGGGTCGCCTTGTTCCGGTTCTGGACGCGTCGGTTTTGTGAGGTTTCCGAGGCCGTGAGAAGGAGTGGGCGCCGGACCACGTTAGGCCCGCGGGCACCGTCAGCCAATCTGGTTATCCACAGGCCATGTGGACGACGGCCCGTATGCTGTGGAGAACCCGCCAAAACCTGTGCACGACACGGTGGACAGCCCTGTGAACAAGCCCTCGATCTCCCTCCATGAACAGCCCTGACCTGCGTCTTTGTCATCCACCGGCTGTGCAGAAGAAAAACTTTCCCAGTCGGACCAAGATCGCTTCGAACGGCGCGCGAAAGCACGGCCCCTACACACATCAGTAAGGGTCATTGAGCAATTGCATCTCTTACCTGTGGACGATTAGATTAGCGCCCATGCCACAGGCTCCCGCGATCCCCCAGGCCACTCGACGGCGGCACGACCGAGAGATCGTCACGCTGGCCGTCCCGGCCTTCGGCGCACTCGTCGCCGAGCCGCTTTTCGTCATGGCCGACAGCGCGATCGTCGGCCATCTCGGTACCGCGCAGCTCGCCGGTCTCGGGGTCGCCTCGGCCCTCCTCACCACCGCGGTGAGCGTCTTCGTCTTCCTCGCCTACGCCACCACAGCGGCCGTCGCCCGCCGAGTCGGCGCCGGCGATCTCCAGGCAGCGATCCGCCAGGGCATGGACGGCATCTGGCTGGCGCTGCTGCTCGGCGCCGGCGTCATCGCCGTCGTCCTGCCCCTGGCCCCCGGCATAGTGGAACTCTTCGGTGCATCCGCCACCGCGGCTCCCTATGCGACGACCTATCTGCGGATCTCCTCGCTCGGTATCCCGGCCATGCTGGTGGTGCTCGCCGCCACCGGCGTCCTGCGCGGCCTGCAGAACACCCGGACCCCGCTGTACGTCGCCGTCGCGGGCTTCGTCGCCAACGCCGGACTCAACGCCGGGCTCGTCTACGGAGCCGGACTGGGCATCGCCGGTTCCGCCTGGGGCACCGTCATCGCCCAGTGCGCGATGGCGGCGGTCTATCTGATCGTCGTGGTCCGTGGCGCCCGCAGGCACGGAGCGTCCCTGCGCCCCGACGTGGCCGGGATCCGGGCCTCGGCACAGGCCGGCGCGCCGCTGCTCGTCCGGACACTCTCCCTGCGAGCCATCCTCATGATCGCCACGGCGGTGGCGGCCCGGCTGGGCGATGCCGACATCGCCGCCCACCAGATCGTGCTGTCGCTGTGGAGCCTGCTGGCCTTCGCCCTGGACGCGATCGCGATCGCCGGACAGTCCATCATCGGCCGCTATCTCGGTGCGGAAGACACCGAGGGCGCCCGCGAGGCCTGCCGACGCATGGTCCAGTGGGGCATCGCCACCGGAGTGGCCCTGGGCCTGCTGGTGGTGGCCGCCCGACCGCTCTTCCTCCCGCTCTTCACCAGCGACCCCGCCGTGACGGACACCGCGCTGCCCGCGCTGCTGATCGTGGCCGTCTCCCAGCCGATCTCCGGTGTGGTGTTCGTCCTCGACGGAGTCCTCATGGGAGCCGGAGACGGACCGTATCTCGCCGGCGCCATGGTCGTGACGCTTGCGGTCTTCACGCCGGTGGCGCTGCTCGTTCCCGTCCTCGGCGGTGGGCTCACCGCCCTCTGGGGCGCCATGACGCTGATGATGGCCGTACGGATGGCCACCCTGTGGCTGCGGGCCCGCTCGGGCCGGTGGATCGTGACGGGCGCAACGCGCTGACCGACGCACTCAGTCGGCGGTTTCACGTGAAACATCGCGGGCTGTCACGTTTCACGTGAAACAAGCAAAAGGGGCCGCACCCATGAAGGGTGCGGCCCCTTTCAGTTACTGCTCAAGCCGTGCGCAGCGTCAGGCCGCGACGACCTCGATGCTGACCGTGGCGGCAACCTCGGGGTGCAGACGCACGGACGTCGCGTGGGCGCCCAGGGTCTTGATCGCCGAGGAGACCTCGATGCGGCGCTTGTCGACCTCGGGGCCACCGGCAGCCTTGATCGCCGAAGCGATGTCGGCCTGGGTGACGGAACCGAAGAGGCGACCGGCGTCGCCGGCACGCACGGCCAGGCGAACCTTGACGCCCTCGAGCTGGGCCTTCACCTGGTTGGCCTGCTCGATGGTCTGGATCTCGTGGATCTTGCGAGCACGACGGATCTGCTCGACGTCCTTCTCGCCACCCTTGGTCCAGCGGATAGCGAACTTCCGCGGGATCAGGTAGTTGCGAGCGTAGCCGTCCTTGACGTCGACGACGTCGCCGGCGGCACCGAGGCCAGAGACCTCGTGGGTGAGGATGATCTTCATGTTTCGGTCACCCTTCCCTTAGCGCGCGGTGGACGTGTAGGGCAGCAGCGCCATCTCACGGCTGTTCTTGACGGCCGTGGCGACGTCACGCTGGTGCTGCGTGCAGTTGCCGGTCACGCGGCGGGCACGGATCTTGCCGCGGTCGGAAATGAACTTCCGCAGCATGTTCGTGTCCTTGTAGTCCACGTACTGGACCTTGTCCTTGCAGAAAGCGCAGACCTTCTTCTTAGGCTTGCGCACAGGCGGCTTCGCCATGGTGTTTCTCCTGTGTGATCAAGAAGTGGGGATGCGAGCCCTTGGCTCTTCGGGCCTGTGGCCCTTAGAACGGGGGCTCGTCCGAGTAGCCGCCGCCGCTGCCGCCGGAGTTGCCGGAGCCGCCGCCCCAACCGCCGCCACCCTGGTTGCCGCCGCCGGCGGGAGCGCCGGAGGCCCAGGGGTCGTCGTTGGGAGCGCCGCCCTGCTGGCCGCCGCCGGAGCCGCCGCCCCAGCCGCCGCCACCCTGGCCGCCACCGCCGCCGTAACCACCCTGGCCACCGCGACCGCCCTGACCGCCGGCGGTCTTGGTGACCTTGGCCGTGGCGCTTCGCAGGCTGGCGCCGACTTCCTCGACGTCCAGTTCGTAGACCGTGCGCTTGACACCCTCACGGTCCTCGTAGGACCGCTGCTTCAGCCGGCCCTGCACGATGACGCGCATGCCTCGCTGGAGCGACTCGGCGACGTTCTCCGCCGCCTGCCGCCAGACCGAGCAGGTGAGGAAGAGGCTTTCGCCGTCCTTCCACTCGTTCGTCTGGCGGTCGAAGGTGCGGGGAGTGGACGCGACGCGGAACTTCGCGACCGCCGCACCGGACGGGGTGAAGCGCAGCTCGGGGTCGTCGACAAGATTGCCGACGACCGTGATGACGGTCTCGCCTGCCATGGGGAACCTCTCGGCGGGTTTGCTGCTGGCTGCTTGCTGCTACTCGAAACCCGAGATCAGCTGAGCGGGAAGCTCAGTGGGTCTCGGGGCGGAGGACCTTGGTCCGGAGGACCGACTCGTTCAGGTTCATCTGGCGGTCGAGCTCCTTCACGACCACAGGCTCGGCCTGCAGGTCGATGACCGAGTAGATGCCCTCGGGCTTCTTCTTGATCTCGTACGAGAGACGACGACGGCCCCAGGTGTCGACCTTCTCCACCTTGCCGTTGCCCTCACGGACGACGGAGAGGAAGTTCTCGATCAGGGGGGCGACAGCGCGCTCCTCCAGATCGGGGTCGAGGATGACCATCACCTCGTAGTGACGCATGTGGAACCCACCTCCTTTGGACTCAGCGGCCACGGTCGTTCCGTGGCAGGAGGGTTGTGATGCGTACGCAACGGTATCGGCCGCCACTGACATTCGGGGGGTTCCCTCGGGATCCCCGGCCGCGGCCTGGGCAGACACCGGTGCAGACGGTACAGAGTACCCGCACACGTGCTTCCGGTTGAAATCCGGTGGCCTGGCCCCTCAATCTGTACACATCGGGTGTGTACGGCGCTACGATGCGCCGCCTTCCGCAGGAGGTGCCCTATGGCACAGGCATTGCGACCCAACACCGCCGGATCCCTGTTCGCCACGGACGGCAAGCCCCATCCGCTCCAGGACTCACTGATGGCAGTGACGCTGGTGCTCGGGCTGGTCGCCTTCTTCACCTCGTTCTTCCACAGCCTGCACCTGCTCAGCTCCTGGACCGGCCTGATCGGCATCCTCACCGGTCTGTACGGGCAGTGGATCTCGATCACCACGCGCGAGCGCTTCGGTCTGATCCTGGGTCTCGGTGCCGCGGGCGTCGGCTTCTTCATCGGTATGGCGCACGGCGGGCTGTTCGGGTAGCCGTCCGGCACCTCCCGCAGCACAGCGGAACGTCCCGGCCTTTCGCGGGCCGGGACGTTGGTGCCGTACGCCCGGTCGGGCCGCGAGCAAGGCGCAGTAGGCTTCGGCGCGAGAGCCGGAGCCCCTGTACCCATGGGGACACACCAGCCCGAGGAGCGCCCCGACATGAGCCTGACCCTGAGGACCATCAGCCGCGAACAGCATCTGGCCTACATCCAGAGCCTGCCGGCGGCTAGCCACATGCAGGTCCCGGCCTGGGCAGATGTCAAGGCGGAGTGGCGTTCGGAGAACCTCGGCTGGTTCGACGAGCGCACCGGCGAGATGGTCGGCGCCGGCCTGGTGCTGTACCGCCAGCTGCCCAAGATCAAGCGCTACCTCGCCTATCTGCCCGAGGGCCCGGTCATCAACTGGTTCGCGCCGAATCTCGACGAGTGGATCCAGCCGATGCTGGCCCACCTCAAGCAGCAGGGCGCGTTCTCGGTGAAGATGGGCCCGCCGGTGATCATCCGGCGCTGGGAGGCCAACTCCATCAAGGCCGGCATCCAGAACCCGGACGTGAAGCGGCTGCGCGACATCGAGGCCGACTTCATCGAGCCGCGCGCCTTCGAGGTGGCCGACAAGCTGCGCCGGATGGGCTGGCAGCAGGGCGAGGACGGCGGCGCCGGCTTCGGCGACGTCCAGCCGCGCTACGTCTACCAGGTGCCGCTGGCCAACCGTTCCCTGGAAGACGTCCACAAGAACTTCAACCAGCTGTGGCGACGCAACATCAAGAAGGCCGAGAAGGCCGGTGTCGAGGTCGTCCAGGGCGGCTACCAGGACCTCGCGGAGTGGCAGCGGCTGTACGAGATCACGGCCGTGCGCGACCACTTCCGGCCGCGCCCGCTGTCGTACTTCCAGCGCATGTGGACGGCCCTCAACACCGAGGACCCGAACCGGATGCGGCTGTACTTCGCCCGGCACAACGGGGTGAACCTGTCCGCGGCGACCATGCTGATCGTCGGCGGGCACGTCTGGTACTCCTACGGCGCCTCCGACAACATCGGCCGGGAGGTGCGGCCCTCCAACGCCATGCAGTGGCGGATGCTGCGCGACGCCTACGCGCTCGGCGCCACCGTCTACGACCTGCGCGGCATCTCGGACTCGCTGGACGAGACGGACCACCTCTTCGGCCTGATCCAGTTCAAGGTGGGCACGGGCGGCCAGGCCGCCGAGTACCTCGGCGAGTGGGACTTCCCGCTGAACAAGCTGCTCCACAAGGCTCTCGACATCTACATGTCGCGCCGCTGACGTCACGCTCCGTGCTTCTATAGCCCTGACACACCCCAGCCATCCAGAGAGGTACCAGGTCCGGCCATGGCGCTCACGCTCTACGTCGACACCGCGCGCTGGCGGGCGCACCACAAGCACGTGCAGGAGCAGTTCCCGGGGCTGGTCCCGGTCTGCAAGGGCAACGGCTACGGCTTCGGGCACGAACGCCTGGCGGAGGAGGCCACGCGTCTGGGCTCGGACATCCTCGCCGTCGGCACGACGTACGAGGCCGCGCGCATAAAGGACTGGTTCGGCGGCGACCTGCTGGTGCTGACGCCCTACCGGCGCGGCGAGGAGCCCGTTCCGCTGCCCGACCGCGTCATCCGGTCGGTGTCCTCGATCGACGGCGTGTACGGCCTGGTGGGCGCCCGTGTGGTCATCGAGGTGATGTCCACGATGAAGCGGCACGGCATCAGCGAGCAGGACCTGCCGCAGCTGCACTCGGCCATAGAGAACGTCCGCCTGGAGGGCTTCGCCATCCATCTGCCGCTGGACCGCACCGACGGCTCGGACGCCGTCGAGGAGGTCATCGGCTGGATGGACCGGCTGCGCGCGGCCCGGCTGCCGCTGCACACCATGTTCGTCAGCCACCTCAAGGCCGACGAACTGGCCCGGCTGCAGCAGCAGTTCCCGCAGACCCGCTTCCGGGCCCGGATCGGCACCCGGCTGTGGCTGGGGGACCACGACGCCACCGAGTACCGGGGGGCGGTCCTGGACGTCACCCGCGTCGCCAAGGGCGACCGGTTCGGCTACCGGCAGCAGAAGGCGGCCTCGGACGGCTACCTGGTGGTCGTGGCGGGCGGTACGTCGCACGGGGTGGGCCTGGAGGCCCCGAAGGCCCTGCACGGCGTCATGCCGCGTGCCAAGGGCGTCGCACGGGCCGGTCTGGCCACGGTGAACCGGAACCTTTCTCCGTTCGTCTGGGGCGGCAAGCAGCGCTGGTTCGCGGAGCCCCCGCACATGCAGGTGTCGATCCTCTTCGTGCCGACGGAGGCCCCCGAGCCCAAGGTGGGCGAGGAGCTGGTGGCCCATCTGCGGCACACCACCACCCAGTTCGACCGCATCGTGGACCGCTGACGGTCCCCGGAACGCCGAAAGGGCCGTACACGGACTCCGTGTACGGCCCTTTCTCACGGCAGGAACCAGGCTGTTCGGGCTGTTCGCTCAGAGCGAACCGTCCTCGGAGGATCGGCTTCCCCATTCCACCTGCGGCCCCTCGAAGTGGGCGGCGTGGCGCGGGGGAAGCGTGGCACCGCCGAGCACGAAGACGTCCTCCGCGCCGTCCAGCACCCCGCCCGAGGGGTCGTCGTCACCGGAGCGGCGCACCACGTCCCGTTCGGGCATGAGGATGTCGCGTACGACCATCGCGCACAGGTAGAGCGTGCCCAGCAGGTGCACGGCGATCGCCCAGTGGTAGCCGTGGGTCGGCAGGCCCTTGTGGGCGTCTCCGCTGGTCGTGTACGCGAGGTACATCCAGATCCCCAGGAAGTACGCCACCTCGCACGCCTGCCAGATCAGGAAGTCCCGCCACTTGGGCCGGGCGAGGACGGCCAGCGGCACCAGCCACAGGACGTACTGCGGGGAGTAGACCTTGTTGGTGAGGATGAAGGCCGCCACCACCAGGAAGGCCAGCTGGGCGAAGCGCGGCCGGCGCGGGGCGGTCAGCGACAGGGCGGCGATACCCACGAAGCAGAGCAGCACCAGGATCATGGCCGCGTTGTTCACGAAGTCGGTGGACGGCGGGGTGGTGGTGTTCTGTGCCCAGATCAGCCAGAAGGACCCGAAGTCGACCCCCCGCTCCTGGCTGAACGTGTAGAACTTCGACCAGCCGTCGAAGGCGAAGATCATCACCGGCAGGTTCACCACGATCCAGGCGCCCGCCGCGCCGCCGAAGGCGACGAAGAACTCCCGCCATTTTCCGGCCCGCCAGCACAGCAGGAGCAGCGGCCCCAGCAGGAACACGGGATACAGCTTGGCGGCCGTGGCAAGGCCCAGGAGGACACCGAAGGCGAGGGGACGGCTCCGGGACCACATCAGCATCGCCGCGGCCGTCAGAGCGACCGCCAGGAGGTCCCAGTTGATGGTGGCGGTCAGCGCGAAGGCGGGCGCCAGCGCGACCAGCAGTCCGTCCCAGGGGCGCCGGCGGTGCGTTCGGACCACGCACACCGCGATGACGGCGGCGCAGACCATCAGCATCCCGGCATTGACGAACCAGTACACCTGCTCCTGGAGCTGGATGCTGCCGCTGCCCGGCGTGAGCCATGCGGCGACCTCCATGAACACACCGGTCAGCACCGGGTATTCGAGGTAGTCCATGTCGCCCGGGAGCTTGTCGAAGTACGGCACCAGGCCGTCGGCGAAGCCCCGCCCCTGATAGAGGTGCGGAATGTCCGAGTAGCAGGCGTGGGTGTACTGGGAACTCGCGCCGAAGAACCAGCCGCCGTTGTAGCAGGGCGCCTTCTGGATCAGGCCCAGGGCGAACATGCCGATCGCCACGAGGACCACCACCCGTAGCGGCGTCCACCAGGACGTCCCGAGCAGCGCACGCCGCCCGATGGGGCCACCGATCAGCTCACTCCCGGCGGCGGCGACCGCGTCTTCCCTGGTCGGCCGCACCGGCTCCGGCTCGCGCACGCTCACGGGCGTCGTCTCTGCACTGGGCATGGGGCCCATCCTGCCGTACCTCTCTAGGAATACGCCGAGGGCCGCCGCACCTCGTCGGGTGCGGCGGCCCATGTTTCACGTGAAACACACTACGGCGGGCGAAAAGGTCACCTACCGGTCAGGCCTCACGGCTAGCCGGTCGATCCGCCGAAGAGATTCCCTCCGCCGTTGGCATTGCCTCTGGTGTTGCCTTCGCCGGTCGTCTCCGTGGCCGTCGGCGAGGACGTGGTACCGGAGGTGCTGCCGGTGTCACCGCCGTCGGTCGAGCAGTTCCAGGCGAACTGGCAGGTCTCGGTCGCACTGGGCGACGGCGAGGTGACCGTCTCGCTGGGCGTGGCGCTCGGCGTGATGCTGGGCGTCTCGCTCGGCGTGATGCTGATGGTCGGAGTCGGGGAGGGAGCCCCCGCCTCGTCCGCGACCTCACCGATCTTGCTGGCGTCCGGGAAGCCGGGGTCGTTCTTGCCCTTGAGCGCGGCCGTCATGTACTCGGTCCACACCGAGGTCGGGATGTCACCACCGTGGATGGACTCCACGCCGGCGGTGCCGTTCATGGAAAGCAGCTCGGCGTCCTTCGGGTTCTCCCGGAACATCGCCACCGACGTCGCCAGCTGCTGGGTGTAGCCGACGAACCAGGCGGACTTGTTGCTGTCGGTGGTACCGGTCTTGCCCGCCGCCGTACGGCCCAGGGCCTTGGCGTTGGTACCCGTACCGTTCTGGATCACGTTCTCCAGAGTGTCCGTGACGTTGTTCGCGACGTCCGAGGGCATCGCGGTGCTCACCTTCGGCTTGCTGAAGCCGCTCACCGGCTGCCCGTCCTCCTTGACCTCCGTCACCGAGTACGGGTCCGCGTGCTTGCCGGACGCTGCGAAGGTGGCGTAGGCGTCCGCCATGCGGATCGCGCTGGGGGTGGACGTACCGATGGCGAACGACGGGTTCAGCGTCGACATGCTGTCGGGCAGGATCCCGGAGGACTCGGCCACATCCCGCACATGCGTCAGGCCGACGTCCACGCCGAGTTGCACGAACGGCGTGTTGATCGACTGTTCCATCGCCTTGCGCAGGCTGATGTAGCCCCAGGCGTGGTCACTCTCGTTCCGCTGACGGAAGATCGAGTTGTCCTTGTTCAGGAAGTACGTGCCGTCCTGCTTCTGCACCTTCAGGTTGTCGTTGCCGTTGTACTTGCTCAGCGGCGAGAGCCCGACGCCGTCGGTCTTGTACGTCCCGTACTCCATGGCCGCGGCCAGCACGAACGGCTTCCACGTCGAACCGACGGGGACACCGGAGGTGTCGGCGTTGTTGGTGAAGTGGTTGTTCTCGTAGCCGGCGCCGCCGTACAGGGCGACGATCGCGCCGTCGTTGGGCACCACCGAGGCGGCACCGAACTGGACGTACTTGTCCTTCTCCCGGTTCTTCGGATCCAGCCGCGCCTTCTGGACCTTCTGCACGGCCGCACTCAGCGCGTTGACCTTGTCCTTCTGGAAGGTCGTGTAGATCTGGAAGCCGCCCTTGTCGAACTGCGCCTCCGTGACGTTGGAGTGCGCGAGGACGTACTTCTTGGCCGTGTCGGCGAGGTAGCTGATCTGGCCGGTCATGCCCTTGGTCGCCTTGCGGCCCTGGGGCAGCGGGTACTTCTTGACGGCCTGCTGGTACTGGGCGTCGGTGAGGTGCTGGTCCTTGTGCATCTCCTCGAGGATCCAGGCCCAGCGTTCATGGGAGCGCTTGTAGTTGGCTTCCTTGGTGGCCGCGGGGTCGATGTCCGGGTTGCCCGCGGGGTCGTAGTAGGTCGCGCCCTTGAGCAGCGAGGCCAGGACCGCGCACTGGCTCGGGGTGAGGTCCTTCGCGTCCACGCCGTAGTAGGTCTGGGCGGCGGCCTGGATGCCGTACGCGCCCCGACCGAAGTACGAGGTGTTCAGGTAGCCCTGCAGGATCTGCTGCTTGGTGAGCTTGGTGCCCACCTTGATGGAGATGAACATCTCCTTGAACTTGCGGCTGACGGTCTGGTCCTGGCTGAGGTAGGTGTTCTTGACGAACTGCTGGGTGATCGTCGAACCACCCTGCGTCTCACCACCCCGGGCCATGTTGACCAGGGCACGGGCGATACCCATGGGGTCGACGCCCGAGTCCGAGTAGAAGCTCTTGTTCTCGGCCGAGATCACCGCGTCCTGCATGGCCTCGGGGATCTGGTCGATCGTGACGTTCTGCCGGTTCGCACCGGCGCCCGTCGCGACCATCTGATCGCCGTTGGACCAGTAATAGACGTTGTTCTGGGACTTGGCCGCGTCGTTCTCGTTGGGGATGGTCACCATGGCGTAGCTGACGCCGACCAGCGCCACCAGGCTGCCGAAGAAAGTGATGCACAGCCCGGAGACGAGCTTCCAGGAGGGGACCCAGCGACGCCAGCCGAACCGGTTGGCTCTGGGGTAGTCGATCAGACGCTTCTTGCCCGGCGCCGACGACGCCCGGCCTCTGCCACGTCCGGGCCCGGCAGGACCTCCCGGGCCACGGTTCCCGTTGTCGGGCGCTCTGCGGCGGCCTCCCGTGTTTCTCTGCGCCGCCCGGCGTGCGTCTGCACGACTGCCGTAGGGGCGCTCTTCACCACCCGAGCCTTGGGAGTCCGACCCGTAGGAACGGGACCCATAGGAGTCGGAAGGAGACCCGGTGGCGCCTCGCGGTGCCGCACGGCGGCCGGAGGTCGGGTCGGACTGGCCGCGTCGGGCCGCGGCACGTCCGCCTCCCTGCGGCTGCTGCGGTTTGCGACGGTGCTCGCTCATCGAACGATTACTCCTCGGGCAGGCGCACCCGTGCGCGCCTGGAAACGGCGGCTGGTTTCCGGTCCCCCCGAAGTACGGATGTGGTCGGTCCTGCATTCACCCGTACTGCACCGGGGACAGGGACGCCCCCCAGGCGTCACTCGGTTCCCGGTGGTTTGCATGCCGCACAGACTACGCACCGCCAAAACCCGCCGAGCCCCGAAGTTCACACCAAATCAGGCAAGTTGCCTCCTGCGAATCGGTGATGTGATCCCGTTCACCGTCGTTCCTCTTGTCGCATGGGTCAGCCCGATCTATCGTCGGGATGTATCGAGTCGATACATCAGAGCGAGATAAGCGAGACGCGGACGAGAGGAGGCGACCATGAGCCGGCGCTCCGGCATCCTTGAGTTCGCCGTGCTCGGCCTGCTCCGCGAGTCCCCGATGCACGGCTATGAGCTGCGGAAACGGCTGAACACCTCACTGGGTGTGTTCCGTGCGTTCAGCTACGGGACGCTCTACCCCTGCCTCAAGACGCTGGTCGCCAACGGCTGGTTGATCGAGGAACCGGGAAACACCGCCGAGGACGCCCTCGCCGCACCGCTCTCCGGCCGCCGCGCCAAGATCGTCTACCGGTTGACGGCGGAAGGGAAGGAGCATTTCGAGGAGCTCCTCTCCCAGACCGGCCCCGACGCGTACGAGGACGAGCACTTCGCCGCCCGGTTCGCCTTCTTCGGGCAGACCTCGCGCGATGTGCGGATGCGCGTGCTGGAGGGCCGTCGCAGCCGGCTGGAGGAGCGCCTGGAGAAGATGCGCGCCTCGCTGGCGCGCACCCGGGAGCGCCTCGACGACTACACGCTTGAGCTCCAGCGCCACGGGATGGAGTCCGTGGAGCGCGAAGTGCGCTGGCTGAACGAGCTCATCGAGAGCGAGCGGGCCGGACGGGACCTGAAGGGTCCCGCCTCCGGGGGGTCCGCTCAGCAGAACACCACCAATGGAACGCCGGGCGTCCTGCCCCGGTCCGGGGATTCCCCCGGACCGGATACGCCCGGCGACACCGCCACGTGAGACCCGCTCAGGGCCTCACTCGTACACACAGGGAGCAACCGGAATGGGTTCGGTTCGCGTAGCCATCGTCGGCGTGGGCAACTGTGCCGCGTCGCTGGTGCAGGGAGTCGAGTACTACAAGGACGCCGACCCGGCGTCCAAGGTCCCCGGCCTGATGCATGTCCAGTTCGGCGACTACCACGTCAAGGACATCGAGTTCGTCGCCGCCTTCGACGTGGACGCCAAGAAGGTCGGCCTGGACCTGGCGGACGCCATCGGCGCCTCCGAGAACAACACCATCAAGATCTGCGACGTCCCGAACACCGGTGTGAAGGTACGGCGCGGCCACACCCTGGACGGTCTCGGTAAGTACTACCGCGAGACCATCGAGGAGTCCGCGGCCGAGCCGGTCGACGTCGTGAAGATCCTCAAGAAGAAGCAGGTCGACGTCCTCGTCTGCTACCTGCCGGTCGGCTCCGAGGCAGCGGCGAAGTTCTACGCCCAGTGCGCCATCGACGCCAAGGTCGCCTTCGTCAACGCCCTCCCGGTCTTCATCGCCGGCACCAAGGAGTGGGCGGACAAGTTCACCGAGGCCGGTGTCCCGATCGTCGGTGACGACATCAAGTCGCAGGTCGGCGCCACCATCACGCACCGCGTCATGGCGAAGCTGTTCGAGGACCGGGGTGTCGTCCTGGACCGCACGATGCAGCTGAACGTCGGCGGCAACATGGACTTCAAGAACATGCTCGAGCGGGACCGCCTCGAGTCCAAGAAGATCTCCAAGACGCAGGCCGTCACCTCCCAGATCCCCGACCGGGACCTCGGCGAGAAGAACGTCCACATCGGCCCGTCCGACTACGTCGCCTGGCTGGACGACCGCAAGTGGGCCTACGTCCGCCTGGAGGGCCGCGCCTTCGGTGACGTCCCGCTGAACCTGGAGTACAAGCTCGAGGTCTGGGACTCCCCGAACTCCGCGGGTGTCATCATCGACGCCCTGCGCGCCGCGAAGATCGCCAAGGACCGGGGTATCGGCGGCCCGATCCTCTCCGCATCGAGCTACTTCATGAAGTCCCCGCCGGTCCAGTACTTCGACGACGAGGCCCGCGAGAACGTGGAGAAGTTCATCCGCGGCGACGTCGAACGCTGAGTCTGAAGCTCGCCAAAAATCGCTCCTGCCAGGGCTGCTCTGAGGGTCCCCGGGTCATCCGACCCGGGGACCCTTCCCCTTGGTGCGGTCCCCTGTGTGAGGCTGTGCACCATGCCCGTCGTCCGCGACCTGCGTGTCCTGCTGCGCCTGCGGGACTTCCGCCGTCTGCTCGCCGTACGCCTGCTCTCCCAGGGTGCCGACGGCGTCTACCAGGTCGCGCTCGCCGCCTACGTCGTCTTCTCCCCGGAGAAGCAGACCTCACCGGCCGCGATCGCCTCGGCCATGGCGGTCCTGCTCCTCCCGTACTCCCTCGTGGGCCCCTTCGCGGGTGTCCTGCTGGACCGCTGGCGCCGCCGCCAGGTCTTCCTCTACGGCAATCTGCTGCGCGCCCTGCTGGCCGCGGTGACCGCCGTGCTGATGATCAGCCACGTCCCCGACTGGCTCTTCTACGCCTCCGCCCTGTGCGTCACGGCCGTCAACCGCTTCGTCCTTTCGGGTCTGTCCGCCGCGCTCCCGCGGGTGGTCGACACCGACCGGCTGGTGCTGGCCAACTCCCTGTCCCCGACCGCCGGAACCCTCGCCGCGACGGCCGGCGGCGGTCTCGCCTTCGGCGTGCGGCTGCTGGCCTCGCACTCCGATGCCGCCGTGGTGCTGCTGGGCGCCGCGCTGTACCTGGCCGCGGCGCTCACCTCCCTGACCATGGCCCCGGGGCTCCTCGGCCCCGACCGGCATCCGGCGCAGCCGACCCTGGGGACGGCGGTGATCACCACGGCACGTGACCTGCTGGCGGCGATACGGCACCTCGCCGCGCCCCGACGGCGTGAGGCGGTCTGGGCACTGCTCACGATGACCGCGATGCGCTTCTGCTACGGCGCCCTGCTCGTCCTGGTGCTGATGCTGTGCCGCTACGCCCTCTCCTCCGACCCGGACGAGGGACTCGGTCTGCTGGGGGTGGCGCTGGGGATCTCCGGCGCGGGCTTCTTCACAGCGGCCGTGGTGACGCCCTGGGCCGCGGGGCGGCTCGGCCCCGGACGCTGGATCGTCGTCTGCGCCGCGTCCGCCGCCGTACTGGAGCCCGCCCTGGGCCTCCCCTTCACGACCGGCCCCATGCTCGTCGCCGCCTTCGTCCTGGGACTCGTCACCCAGGGCGCGAAGATCGCAACGGACACCATCGTGCAGTCGTCGGTCGACGACGCCTTCCGCGGCCGGATCTTCTCCGTGTACGACGTCCTCTTCAACGTCGCCTTCGTCGGAGCAGCCGGCGTCGCCGCCCTGATGCTCCCGCCGGACGGCCGCTCCGCCGCTCTCGTCATCACGGTCGCCCTGATCTACGCGGCGGTTGCAGGGGCTATGGCCCGCTTTGAACGCCGCTGAGGATCACAGCGGAGTCACGGAATGTCGCCTGCTCACAGCAGCGTCAGTGGCAACGGCTAACTTACGCGGGTCTTAACTCGCGCATTGCGCACTGATGTTCTCCAGGGGGACTTCCACCGTGACAACTCCGCCGCCGCCCCAGGGCCAGGCTCCGTACCCGCCGCAGGGGCAGCCTCCCTACCCGCCCCAGCCGGGCTTCCCGCAGCAGGGCGGTCCGTACGCGCCGATGCCTCCGCAGCCGCAGCGCAAGCTCAAGCCCAAGACGATCAAGAACATCGTCATCGTCGCGGTCGCCCTGGTCGCGGCCGTCGGCGGCTACCTGGCGAGCCGCAACGACGCCGACACCGCGAAGGTCGGGGACTGCATGCACCGCGGCAGCACCAACGACAGCAACCCGGACCTCGAAGTCGTGGACTGCGGCTCCCCCAAGGCGCAGTACGTGGTCCTGGCCAAGATCGACGGCACCTTCACCAGCGCCAGCGCCCAGATCTCCTGCGAGACCAAGGCCAAGGACTTCCAGTACGCCTACATGGAGACGAAGAGCAGCGACGACTTCCTGCTCTGCCTGAAGGACTACTCGAAGTAAGGACGTAGGTAGTGGAGAGGGGCGATGTTTCACGTGAAACATCGCCCCTCATCGCATCTCGGCGCCCCAGCGTCCCGGCGGGGTCATGTTTCACGTGAAACATGACCCCGTTCCACGCTCTCAGCCCTGCGCGGCCCACCACTCCTTGAGCGCGGCCACCGCGGCATCGTGCTCCATCGGACCGTGCTCCAGCCGGAGCTCCAGCATGTGCTTGTAGGCCTGACCGACCTCCGGACCGGGCCGGACTCCCAGGATCTCCATGATCTGGTTGCCGTCGAGGTCCGGGCGGATCGCGTCCAGCTCCTCCCGCTCCTGGAGCTCGGTGATCCGCTGCTCCAGGCCGTCGTAGGCGCGGGAGAGAGCCGCGGCCCTGCGCTTGTTGCGCGTGGTGCAGTCGGACCGGGTCAGCTTGTGCAGGCGGTCCAGCAGCGGGCCGGCGTCACGGACGTAGCGACGGACCGCCGAGTCCGTCCACTCGCCGGTGCCGTAGCCGTGGAAACGCAGATGAAGTTCGACCAGTCGTGAGACGTCCTTCACGAGCTCGTTGGAGTACTTCAGAGCCGTCATGCGCTTCTTGGTCATCTTCGCCCCGACCACCTCGTGGTGGTGGAAGGAGACACGGCCGTCCTTCTCGAAGCGGCGAGTGCGCGGCTTGCCGATGTCGTGCAGCAGCGCGGCCAGCCGGAGGGTGAGGTCGGGACCGTCCTCCTCCAGCGCCATCGCCTGCTCCAGGACGATCAGGGTGTGGTCGTAGACGTCCTTGTGCCGGTGGTGCTCGTCGCTCTCCAGACGCAGGGCGGGCAGCTCGGGCAGGACATGGTCGGCCAGGCCGGTGTCGACGAGCAGCGTCAGCCCCTTGCGGGGGTGGGCGGAGAGGATCAGCTTGTTCAGCTCGTCCCGGATCCGCTCGGCCGAGACGATCTCCAGACGTCCGGCCATGTCCGTCATCGCCGCGACGACCTCGGGGGCGACCTCGAAGTCGAGCTGGGCGGCGAAGCGGGCGGCGCGCATCATCCGCAGCGGGTCGTCCGAGAAGGACTCCTCGGGCGTCCCCGGGGTGCGGAGCACGCGCAGTGCCAGGTCCTCCAGGCCGCCGTGCGGGTCGATGAACTCCTTCTCCGGCAGGGCCACCGCCATCGCGTTGACGGTGAAGTCACGCCGGACGAGGTCCTCCTCGATGGAGTTCCCGTACGACACCTCCGGCTTGCGCGAGGTGCGGTCGTAGGCCTCGGACCGGTAGGTGGTCACCTCGATCTGGTAGCCGTCCTTCTGTGCCCCGACTGTGCCGAAAGCAATACCGACCTCCCAGACGGCATCCGCCCAGGGACGGATGATCTTCAGTACGTCCTCGGGGCGGGCGTCCGTGGTGAAGTCCAGATCGTTGCCGAGCCGGCCCAGCAGCGCGTCCCGGACCGAGCCGCCGACCAGGGCAAGCAGGAACCCGGCCTCCTGGAATCGACGGGCGAGGTCGTCGGCGACGGGGGCCACCCGCAGCAGCTCGCTCACCGCGCGCTGCTGCGCCTGGCTCAGGGCAGTAGGAGTGTCTTCATTGGCGTTCGGCACAACAGAAAAGGGTACGTGCCCCGGGCCGCCCGAAGCGCCGCCATATTCCGGCAGCGGCCCTGCGTGGGCCCGTGCAAGAGGAGTGGGACAGCTCACTCCAAACCCGCTCAAGAACAGCGCTCGGCGCCTACGGGAATCCTCTGGCGATACTGAAACATAGGGGACGGGCCGGTGTTCTTTCCCGATCTTGCGGAGCAGACCGCGGCACTTCCGTTCAGCGCACCTCGTTACCATGCGTGGACGCACATTCCGACGACCACTGACGACGACTAGGGACGGACGAGCGCGTGGCCGAGGCGGCAGACTTCCAGGGGACGCCCTCACCTGCCCGCCGCTGGCTGCGGCGCACCGGGGCACTGCTCGCGGGCGCGCCCCTGCTGGCCGGACTGATGCAGCTGCCGGCCGCGACGCCGGCCCAGGCGGCCGGCTCGGACACGGTGTCCGTCGCCCTGGACTCGCTCAGTCCCAGCGCCCCCAGCGACGGGGACACGCTGACCGTGTCCGGCACGGTGACCAACAACGGCAAGCAGGCCGTCACGGACGCCCATGTGGACCTGCGGGTGGGTGCGCTGCTCAGCACGCGGTCGGCGATCGACACGGCCGCCCAGCACTCCGACGACCTACAGACGAGCCTGGGCACCGACGTCGGCGACAAGTACGCCGAGGACTTCGACTCGCTCTCCCCGGGGGTCGCCGAGCACTTCAGCATCTCCGTACCGGTCGACAAACTCGATCTCGGCCAGGACGGCGTGTACCAGTTCGGCGTCTCGGTGTCCGGCCAGACCTCCGCACAGCAGTGGGACCAGGTGCTCGGCATCCAGCGGACGTTCCTGCCGTGGCAGTCCTCCGAGGCCGACACGAAGACGAAGACGACGTATCTCTGGCCGCTGACCTCCACCGTCCATGTGACGGCGCGGACGGGGGCGGGCGAGCTGCAGACGCCGGTCTTCCTCAACGACGACCTCGCCAAGGAGATCTCTCCCGGCGGCCGGCTGGCGCAGATGCTGGCGCTCGGCAAGGAGCTGGACGTCACCTGGGTGATCGACCCGGACCTGCTGGCCTCCGTCGACGCGATGACCCGCAACTACCGGATCCAGGGCGCCGGCGACAGCACCACGGCCGGCACCCATCAGGCGGTGGCCAAGCAGTTCCTGTCCGACCTGCAGGACGCGGTGGCGGACCGGGAGGTCGTGGCTCTCCCCTTCGCCGACCCGGACCTGGCCTCCCTCGCCCACAACGGCACGAGCGTGACCGGCTCACTGAGCCACCTCAAGGACGCCACCGACGTCGCCGCGACCACCGTGAAGACCGTGTTGCACGTCACAGCCGACACGGACTTCGCATGGCCCGTGGACGGCGCCGTCGACCCGTCGATCATCAAGGTGGCCACGTCGGCGGGCGCCGACAAGGTGATCGCCCGCAGCGACAGCCTCCAGGAGACCGGCGGGCTGACCTACACGCCCTCGGCGGCGCGTCCGGTCGGTGGCGGCACGACGGCGGTGGTCGCGGACGCCCGGCTGTCCACGGCGTTCGAGGGCGATCTGACCAACGCGGACTCGGCCGTTCTCTCCGTGCAGAAGTTCCTCGCCCAGAGCCTGGCGCTGAACACCCAGACCGGCGAGCAGCGCAGCATCGTCGTCGCGCCGCAGCGGATGCCGTCGGCGAGCCAGGCCCAGGCGATGGCGACGGCGATCACCGCGCTGCAGGACAGCAACTGGTCGCAGTTCCAGGACCTCGCCTCGGCCGCGAAGGACAAGCCCGACCCGGGCGCGACCACGAAGATCCCGTCGTCGTCGGCCTACCCGTCCTCGCTGCGCAAGCAGGAGCTGCCCCGGACGGCCTTCGAGCAGATCGCCCGCACCCAGGACAAGCTCGACAACTTCCAGGTGATCCTCACCGACGAGTCCCGGGTGGTGACCCCCTTCGGGCGGGCCATAAACCGTGAGATGTCCACGTCGTGGCGGGGCCGCGGCAGCGAGGCGGACACCTTCCGCACGGGCGTGGAGTCCTGGCTCGACGACCTCATCGGTCAGGTCAAGCTGATCGACAAGTCCGAGACCAAGCTCTCCGGCCGCAGCGCCACCATCCCGGTCACGGTCCAGAACAACCTCGTCCAGGGCGTCGACCACCTCGTCCTGCGGCTCACCTCGTCGATGCCGACGCGACTGGAGATCGGCGGCAAGCCCTACTACGAGCAGCGCGTCGAGGTCTCCGGCGGTCACAGCCAGTCCGTGAAGTTCTCCACCTCGGCCAATGCCAACGGCCGGATGGAGGTCACCGCCCAGCTCTACACCGAGGACGGCCAGGAGTACGGCGACCCGGTCAAGTTCGACGTCAAGGTCACCGAGGTCACCCCCACCGTGATGCTGGTCATCGGCGGCGGTGTGCTGCTGCTGGTGCTCGCCGGCTTCCGGATGTACACACACCGCAAGCGGGCGACCGCCCGCCAGGCCGAGGAGAGCGACGGTCCCGACGAGGCCGGCGGCGCCGCCCCGGACGCCCCCGAGTCCGACGGCCCCGAGGGCACCGACGGACCGGAGAACCCCGGCACCAGTGGCGATCGTCTCGCGCAGGAGTCCGTGGCCCGGTCCGGGGAAGACGACCCGGAGCAGCCGAGTGACCCGACACCGGACACCGCACCGGAAAGCGCCGACCCGTCGGAAACGGGTGAGAGAGTGGACCGTTGAGCGAAGTCGTGGCCGGTGTGGCCCGGGACGATGAGGTGGGGTAACCATGAACGCGCCGTACGACGGTGAAAGCGGCCAGGGCGCGGCCGGTTCGGGCTACCCCGAGCCGCCGCCGGAGCCCGGCCAGGTCCCGCCGCAGCACGCGGCTGACATGTACCTCCAGGACGCCTACGACCAGGACCCCTACCGGGCACAGGACCTCTCCGCCCAGGACCCGGTCGCCGAGGCGCTCTACGACCGCGCCGCGCACCCCCCGCCGCCCCCGGGCACCTACCCGCAGCAGCCGCTGTACGGCCGGCCCGCCCAGTCCCCCTACGCCCCCGACCCGCACGTGTGGGCCCAGACCCCCGCGCCCGAGCCGGAACGCCCGGCCCAGTACCTGCCGTACGGCGACGACCCGCGCACGACCCAGTTCGTGGGCGTGGACGACCTGGTCACGCACTCCGGCGAGGAGCGCCACGAACCGGACGCCTTCGCGCACCTCTTCCGGGACCAGCAGCAGGGCGGCTACCGGGATCCGCAGCAGGGTGGCGGGCGGCTGCCGTCCGAGCCCCCGTCGGTCCCTGGGCCGGCCGGCGCCCCCGTCGGGCCCCCGTCGGTCCCGCACTACCCGTCGCAGGCCGCGACGCCCGCGGCCGACCAGACCCTGAACCTCGGCGCCGCGCCCGTGGCACCCCCGGCAGCCGCCCGGACCGAGACCCCGGCGGCCGCGCCCGCGAAAAAGGGCGGGAAGGCCACGGGGCTGCTGAAGTCCAGTGCCGTGATGGCGGCGGGCACGATGGTCTCCCGCCTCACCGGCTTCGTCCGCTCCGCGCTGATCGTCTCCGCGCTCGGCGTGGGCCTGCTCGGTGACACGTTCCAGGTCGCCTACCAGCTGCCGACGATGATCTACATCCTGACCGTCGGCGGCGGCCTCAACTCTGTGTTCGTGCCGCAGCTGGTGCGGGCCATGAAGGAGGACGAGGACGGCGGCGAGGCGTTCGCCAACCGGCTGCTGACCCTCGTGATGGTGGCGCTGGGCCTGCTCACCGCGGCCACCATCGCGGCCGCGCCCTTCCTCATCCGCCTGCTGTCCGACTCGGTCGCCAGCGACCCGGCGGCCAACGAGGTCGGTGTCACCTTCGTCCGCTACTTCCTGCCCTCGATCTTCTTCATGGGCATCCACGTGGTGATGGGTCAGATCCTCAACGCGCGGGGCAAGTTCGGCGCGATGATGTGGACCCCGGTCCTCAACAACATCGTCATCATCGTCACCCTCGGCCTGTTCATCTGGGTGTACGGCACGGCCGCCCACTCCGGCATGAAGGTCACGACCATCCCGCCGGAGGGCCAGCGGCTGCTCGGCCTCGGCGTACTGCTCGGCCTCGTGGTCCAGGCCCTGGCGATGATCCCCTACCTGCGCGAGACCGGATTCCGGCTGCGGCTGCGCTTCGACTGGAAGGGCCACGGCCTCGGCAAGGCCGCCACCCTCGCCAAGTGGACCGTGCTGTTCGTCCTCGCCAACCAGGCGGGCGCCCTGGTCGTCTCCCAGCTGTCCACCTCGGCCGGCAAGCACTCCCCGGTCGACGGCACCGGTTTCGCCGCCTACGCGAACGCCCAGCTGATCTGGGGCCTGCCGCAGGCCATCATCACGGTCTCCCTGATGGCCGCCCTGCTGCCCCGCATCTCCCGCTCGGCCGCCGAGAACGACGGGGGCGCCGTCCGCGACGACATCTCCCAGGGACTCAGGACGACCGCCGTCGCGATCGTCCCCATCGCCTTCGGCTTCCTGGCCCTCGGCATCCCGATGTGCACCCTGATCTTCGGCTCCTCGGGCATCAGCCAGTCCACCAACATGGGCTTCATGCTGATGGCCTTCGCCCTCGGCCTGATCCCCTACTCGGTGCAGTACGTCGTCCTGCGCGCCTTCTACGCGTACGAGGACACCCGCACCCCCTTCTACAACACGGTCATCGTCGCCGCCGTCAACGCGGGCGCCTCAATCGCCTGTTACGTCCTGCTGCCGGCCCGCTGGGCGGTGGCGGGCATGGCCGCCTCCTACGGCCTGGCCTACGCGATCGGCGTCGGGGTCGCCTGGCGGCGGCTGCGCAAGCGGCTCGGCGGCGACCTGGACGGCACCCGGGTCATCCGCACGTACGCCAGACTGTGCATCGCCTCCGTGCCGGCCGCGCTGCTCAGTGGTGCGGCCTGCTACGGCATCGGTCACACTCTGGGGCAGGGTGTGATCGGTTCCTTCGCCGCGCTGGTGGTCGGCGGAGCCGTGCTGCTCGGCGTCTTCTACGTCGCCGCGCGCCGCATGCGCATCGAGGAGCTCAACTCCCTCGTGGGTATGGTGCGCGGGCGTCTGGGTCGCTGAAGCGGGGGCAAGCGCACAACCATCGTTCGCCGCCGCGTGTCGTGCATGGCGGGGGACTGTGGGCACAATTGATTTCGGCGTCGGACAGCGTGCAACGGATGGGGAGGCAGGAACGACGGTGGCGGAACGGAGCACGGCTGCCGTCGACGTGGCAGACAACAGCGGTGACGAGCCGCTGACCGCCAAGGCGGACCAGTCCACGGCCGACGGGGTGGCCAAGAACCCGGAGCGGGACACGGACAGCGACGAGGCACAGGGGAGCGGCACGGCCGCGGGCCCCGGGAAGAAGACCTCACCTCCCGAACTGCACAGCGGTCACAAGCTCGCCAGACGCTATCGCCTCGAGGAGTGCGTCACCCGTCTGGACGGATTCAGCAGTTGGCGTGCGGTCGATGAAAAACTCCGGCGTGCCGTCGGAGTCCACATCCTGCCCGCCGACCATCCACGGACCCGTGCGGTGCTGGCCGCCGCCCGTTCCGCGGCCCTGCTGGGCGACCCGCGGTTCGTGCAGGTCCTGGACGCCGTCGAGGAGAACGACCTCGCCTATGTCGTGCACGAGTGGCTGCCGGACGCCACCGAGCTGAGCACGTTGCTCGCGGCCGGCCCGCTGGAACCGCACGACGCCTACCAGATGGTCAGTCAGATCGCCTCGGCGATGGCGGCCGCGCACCGCGAGGGGCTGGCTCATCTCCGCCTCAACCCCAACGCCGTGCTGCGCACCTCCACGGGCCAGTGGCGCATCCGCGGGCTCGCGGTGAACGCGGCGCTGCGCGGTATCAGCTCCGACACCCCGCAGCGCACCGACACCGAGGCGATCGGCGCCCTGCTGTACGCGGCGCTGACCCAGCGCTGGCCGTACCAGAGCGACGCCTACGGTCTGCCGGGGCTACCCAAGGACGTCGGTCTGATCGCACCCGACCAGGTGCGTGCCGGTGTCCACCGCGGGCTGTCCGAACTCGCCATGCGCGCCCTCGTCAACGACGGCGCCACCGCCTCCCGCCACGAGTCCGCGTGCACCACGCCGGAGGAGCTGGTGAAGGCGATCGGCGAGATGCCCCGCATCCGGCCGCCGGAGCCGGCCTTCACCACGCCGCCCGACTACCAGCGCACCACGTACCAGCAGGGCACCTACGGCCGCCCCACGCCCCCCGGCGTGTCGCAGCCGCTCCAGGCCCCGCCGTCCCCGCTCCAGAGCCGTACCGGCAAGGCCCTGAAGTGGGCCGTCTCGGCCCTCCTCATCGCCGCCCTGGGCCTGGGCAGCTGGCAGCTCGCGGACGCCCTGATGAACCAGGGCGGTTCGTCCGACGACACCAACAACACCCAGACGACGGACGACGGCGACAAGAGCAGCGCCAGCCCCACGCCCGCCGCCACGATAAAGATCGCGGGCGCCGAGGAGTACGTCGCCGAGGGCGGTGCCCAGCACCCGGGCGACGTGAAGCTGACCTACGACGGCAGCACCTCGACCTACTGGCGGACGAAGACCTTCAACGAAGGTCCCGAGCTGGCGCCGTACAAGCCGGGTGTGGGCATCGTGTACGACCTCGGTTCCGCCAAGGAAGTCAGCACGGCGAGCATCGGGCTTCGCTACGCTGGCGATCACACAACGGTCGAGCTGTACGCGGCCGACTCGCTGACCCCGTCGTCGTTGGGTTCGATGACGAAGATCGGGAGTGTGACGACCAGCGGCAACACCGCCTCGGTGAAGGTCAGCAAGAAGGTGAAGAGCCAGTACGTGCTCGTGTGGATCACCGCTGTACCGAAGTCGGGAGAGGACCCCGCCGCGTACTCGGGAGCCGGCTACAAGCAGGCCATCACCGAAGTGAAGTTCACAGGCTGACGTCTCACCGTAGGCGGAGGGGGCAGATGGCGGAGGGTGCCGGATACGGCGGGGCGAGCGACCAGGAGTTGCTCGCCCGCCATGTGGAGGGCGACCCCGATGCCTTCGGTGAGATCGTGCGGCGGCACCGGGACCGGCTCTGGGCGGTCGCGCTGCGGACCCTGGGGGACCGCGAGGAGGCCGCTGACGCCGTCCAGGACGCCCTGGTGTCCGCCTACCGGGCCGCCCACACCTTCCGGGGCCAGTCGGCCGTCACAACGTGGCTGCACCGGATCACGGTGAACGCCTGCCTCGACCGGGCCCGGAAGGCGGCCTCCCGCAAGACCGCCCCCGTCGACGACACCGAGCGGCTGGAGCAGCTGCTGGAGCCGCATGAATCGGCCTCCGCTCCCGCCGAGCGGAACGATCTGCACCGCCAGCTGCTCGAAGCCCTCGGCACGCTGCCGTACGACCAGCGTGCCGCTCTCGTCCTGGTGGACATGCAGGGCTATCCGGTGGCGGAGGCGGCCCGGATCCTCGAGGTACCCACCGGGACGGTGAAGAGCCGCTGTGCTCGCGGCAGAGCCAGACTCCTGCCCTTGCTCACCCATCTACGGCCGGAAAACACCGGTGCCGAAAACGACCCGGACCCGGCACGGAACCGGGCGGAGGGGACATCCGTCCCACCTGCAGCGGGGCCCCAGGACGGTGGCCCACAGGACACCGGGCCGAGTGATTCGGCCGCAGTGAAGGGCGGAGGTGGGCGAGCGTGACGTCGACGACAGACACGACCGGGCACCCGGACGTCGCGGAGATCTCCGACCTCACCGAAGGCCTGTTGCCGCCCGCCCGGACCGAAGAGGTACGACGGCACCTGGACGAGTGCGAGCTCTGTGCCGACGTCCACACCTCGCTGGAGGAGATCCGGGGTCTGCTGGGCGCCCTGCCCGGTCCGCCGCGGATGCCGGCCGATGTCGCGGCCCGGATCGACGCCGCCCTCGCCGCCGAGGCCCTGCTGACCGCGACGACACCCGAGGCGCATGTTTCACGTGAAACATCGACCCTCGCATCGACTTCCGTGGACCGGCCCGCCGGCCGCCCCAGCGCCTCGACCGGCCCCGGCCGCAAGGACCACCGTGACCGCGGACATGCTCGCGGCCGGCGCCGCCGGACCCTCGTCCTCGGCGCCGTCTTCACCGCCGCCGTCCTGGGTGCCGGTTCCTTCCTCCTCCAGTCGCTCGGCGGCAGCGGATCGCCGACGGCTCAGGGCAAGCCCACCGACTCCGCCGGAACCTTCTCCGAGAGCACCCTGCACAGCCAGGTGAAGGACCTCCTCGGTACGCGGACGGGCACACAGCGAGGCTCTCAGAAGCCGTACCGCATCGATGGCCAGTCCGTCGGACCCAGCCCGACGGACAACCTGAACACCTTGATCCAGCCCCCGGGGTCGGTGCCGTCCTGCGTCCGCAACGGCATCAGCCAGAGCGGCAGCGTCCTCGGCGCGAAGGAGGGGACCTACGAGGGCAAGGACGCCTATCTCGTCGTGCTCCCCGACCCCGACGACGCCTCCCGGGTGACGGCGTTCGTCGTCGACGCCTCGTGCGTCGGCAAATCGACCGCCTCCCCGGGCAAGGTCCTCCTCAAGGAGTCCCTGGCGAAGTCCTGAGCGGCCTCGATGCGTCCCTCGGAGCAGGGGACGCATCGTCTCGTCCCGGCGTGGAAATCCGTACGGTGTGGGATGCCCGTGTGCCCGGACACACCGGGAATGCGCGCCCCGTAGGATCCGTTGGGTGGGGTGAGAGCTTCTGACAGAAACTCCCACCGGTCGAATGACGTAGACCAGAGACGAGGAACCAAGCCGTGAGCGACGTCCGTAACGTGATCATCATCGGCTCCGGGCCCGCCGGCTACACGGCGGCGCTCTACACCGCGCGCGCGTCGCTGAAGCCCCTCGTGTTCGAGGGTGCCGTCACCGCGGGCGGTGCGCTGATGAACACCACCGAGGTGGAGAACTTCCCGGGCTTCCGCGACGGCATCATGGGCCCCGACCTCATGGACAACATGCGGGCGCAGGCCGAGCGCTTCGGCGCCGAACTCGTTCCGGACGACATCGTCTCCGTCGACCTGACCGGTGAGATCAAGACCGTCACCGACACCGCGGGCACGGTCCACAAGGCCAAGGCCGTCATCGTCACCACCGGCTCCCAGCACCGCAAGCTGGGCCTGCCGAACGAGGACGCGCTCTCCGGCCGTGGCGTCTCCTGGTGTGCCACCTGTGACGGGTTCTTCTTCAAGGAGCAGGACATCGCCGTGATCGGCGGCGGCGACACCGCGATGGAGGAGGCCACCTTCCTCTCCCGGTTCGCCAAGTCCGTGACGATCGTCCACCGCCGGAACACCCTGCGCGCCTCCAAGGCGATGCAGGAGCGCGCCTTCGCCGACCCGAAGATCAAGTTCGCCTGGGACAGCGAGGTCGCCGAGGTCCAGGGCGACCAGAAGCTGGCCGGCCTGAAGCTGCGCAACGTGAAGACCGGGGAGCTCTCCGACCTGCCGGTGACCGGCCTGTTCATCGCGATCGGCCATGACCCGCGCACCGAGCTCTTCAAGGGCCAGCTGGACCTCGACGAGGAGGGCTACCTCAAGGTCGCCTCGCCCTCGACGCGCACCAACCTGACGGGTGTGTTCGCCGCCGGTGACGTGGTGGACCACACCTACCGCCAGGCGATCACCGCGGCCGGTACCGGCTGCTCCGCTGCTCTCGATGCCGAGCGTTTCCTCTCCGCCCTCGCGGACGAGGAGAAGGCCGAGCTCGAGAAGACCACCGCCTGATCCTCCCCCTTCCGCCCCACCGCACGATCAAGTAAAGGAGCCCGCCGTGGCCGGCACTCTGAAGCATGTGACCGACGCCGACTTCGAAGAGGTCGTCCTCAAGAGCGACAAGCCCGTCCTGGTCGACTTCTGGGCCGAGTGGTGCGGCCCGTGCCGCCAGATCGCCCCGTCGCTCGAGGCGATCGCCGCCGAGCACGGCGAGAAGATCGAGATCGTCAAGCTGAACATCGACGAGAACCCGAACACGGCGGCCAAGTACGGCGTCATGTCGATCCCGACCCTGAACGTCTACCAGGGTGGCGAGGTCGCCAAGACCATCGTCGGTGCCAAGCCGAAGGCCGCGCTCGTCCGCGACCTTGAGGACTTCATCGCCGAGTGATGTTTCACGTGAAACACGAATGGGCCAACCCCTCGGGGTTGGCCCATTCGCTTGAGCGGACGGGCTCCGGACCGCTCTGCTTGCGTGGGCGGGCTCCGGACCACCTACAGCGGTCGCAGCACCGGTTCCTTCTGTACGGCCCCCAGAAGGCGGTCGAGCGCCAGCTCCACGTCTTCCTTCCAGGAGAGCGTCGTCCGCAGCTCCAGCCGTAGCCGAGGGTGCGAGGGGTGCTGCCGGACCGTCTTGAAGCCCACGGCGAGCAGATGATCCGCGGGCAGCAGACAGGCCGGCTCCTTGTAACGGGCGTCGCCGAACGCCTCGATCGCCTTGAAGCCTCGCCGCAGCAGATCCTTGGCGACCGTCTGGACCATCACCCGTCCAAGTCCCTGCCCCTGATAGCCGGGCATGATGAAGCCGGTCATCAGCTGGACGGCGTCCGGTGAGACCGGGCTCGTGGGGAACGCCGTGGACCGTGGGACATAGGCGGGCGGGGCGTAGAGCACAAAGCCGACCGGGATGTCGTCGACATAGACCACCCGGCCGCACGATCCCCAGTCGAGCAGGACCGCGGAGATCCAGGCTTCCTTTTCCCGGGCGGCCCTGCCCGCCCTTACCGCTGCTTCGCCGCTGACGGGATCCAGTTCCCAGAAGACACACGAGCGACAGCGCTGGGGAAGGTCCTGAAGGTTGTCCAGGGTGAGCGGTACGAGCCGACGCCCCATGAAGGCTGTTCCTCGCTTCCTTCGCCCGCGGCATCGCGAGCGGCTGTCAGAGCGCTGCGTTCCCTGAGCAGACTGCCGACGAAGCCGACGGTCGCGCCCAGTCCCAGGCCCGCGCTCACCAGGCCGGTGCGGCTCATCGTTCGCATGGCCCTTGCCTCTCCCTCGGAGGTGCTGCCAGCTGCCGGGTGGATGCGCCATACCCGAACGCATCGTATCCACACAGCGATTCCATCGAAACTGCCAGAAAGCAAAGAGCGGACCGTGTTCCGGCACGCACCGGACACGATCCGCTCTCTGAATGACAAGAGGTCGACCGAGCGGGACCCCACTCGGGTCGGTCAGTCCTCGGCCTCCTCGGACTCCTCGGAGCCCGTGGAGTCGCCGTCGTGGAGGCCCTGGTGCAGGACCGGCCCCTCGCCCGGAGCGAGCGTGCCGAGGATCCGCTCAAGGTCTTCCATCGAGGCGAACTCGACGGTGATCTTGCCCTTCTTCTGACCCAGGTCGACCTTCACCCGGGTCTCGAAGCGGTCCGAGAGCCGCGTCGCCAGGTCGGTCAGCGCCGGGGAGACCCGGGCGCCGGCCCGCGGACCCTTGGCCCGCGTCGTCGCCTGGGGCCGCGAACCCATCAGGGTCACGATCTCCTCGACGGCCCGTACCGACAGCCCCTCGGCCACGATCCGGTGGGCCAGCCGGTCCTGCTCCTCCGAGTCGTCGACGGAGAGCAGCGCCCGGGCGTGCCCGGCGGACAGAACTCCGGCGGCCACCCGGCGCTGGACCGCCGGCGAGAGCTTCAGCAGCCGCAGGGTGTTGGAGACCTGCGGGCGGGACCGCCCGATGCGGTCGGCCAGCTGATCGTGCGTGCAGTTGAAGTCCTTCAGCAACTGGTCGTAGGCGGCGGCCTCTTCCAGCGGGTTCAGCTGGGCCCGGTGCAGGTTCTCCAGCAGCGCGTCCAGAAGGAGCTTCTCGTCGTCCGTCGCGCGGACGATCGCCGGGATCGCCTCCAGGCCGGCCTCACGGCAGGCCCGCCAGCGCCGCTCGCCCATGATGAGCTCATAGCGCGAGGGACCCAACTGCCGTACGACGACGGGCTGGAGAAGGCCGACCTCCTGGATGGAGGTGACCAGCTCCTGTAGAGCGTCCTCGTCGAACACCTCACGCGGCTGGCGCGGGTTCGGCGCGATGTCGTCGAGAGGGATCTCCGCGAAGTGGGCGCCCATCGGAGCAGCGGGCACCTCCGCGGCTCCGCCGAACACCGACGGCTCCTCGGTTTCATGGGAAACCGGCGGCAGTGTCGTCACCTTGGCCGCAGCGACACCACGGTCGGTCGTCAGCACCGGGACCGCTGCGGGGGACGGGGATACCGCACCCCCCACCGCCGTCTGAGCCGGGGTCTTCTCGGTCGGTGCAGCTGGGATCAGTGCGCCGAGGCCGCGTCCCAGCCCCCTCCGTCGCTCGCTCACTGGATCCCCTCCACCATGCTCGGGTTCGTCTGGGCGCCGATATGGGCCTGCGTCGGGTCGTAACTGACTCCGATGCCCTTCAGCGCGATTTCTCGGGCCGCCTCAAGATAGGAGAGGGCACCGCTCGATCCAGGATCGTAGGTCAGTACCGTCTGCCCGTAGCTCGGCGCCTCGGAGATACGGACCGAGCGAGGAATGCTCGTCCGCAGCACCTCGTCGCCGAAGTGACTGCGCACCTCGTCCGCGACCTGGGAGGCAAGGCGCGTCCGGCCGTCGTACATGGTGAGCAGGATGGTCGACACATGCAGGTTGGGGTTGAGGTGCCCCCGTACCAGGTCGACGTTGCGCAGCAGCTGGCCCAGGCCCTCCAGCGCGTAGTACTCGCACTGGATCGGGATGAGCACCTCGGCGCCCGCGACGAGCGCGTTGACCGTCAGCAGGCCGAGTGAGGGCGGGCAGTCGATGAGGATGTAGTCCAGCGGCTGCTCGTACGCCAGGATCGCCCGCTGGAGCCGGCTCTCCCGTGCCACCAGGGACACCAGCTCGATCTCCGCACCGGCGAGATCGATCGTGGCGGGGGCGCAGAAGAGACCTTCGACGTCCACCACCGGCTGTACGACCTCCGCCAGGGGCTTGCTCTCGACCAACACGTCATAGATGGACGGAACTTCGGCGTGGTGGTCGATCCCCAGCGCTGTGGACGCGTTGCCCTGAGGGTCGAGGTCGATCACCAGAACGCGGGCGCCGTGCAGAGCCAGCGACGCGGCAAGGTTGACGGTCGTCGTCGTCTTGCCCACGCCACCCTTCTGGTTGGCGACCACCATGACTCTGGTCTGCTCCGGACGTGGCAGTCCTTCGCCGGCGCGGCCCAGAGCCTCCACCGCGAGTTGGGCAGCACGACCGATGGGAGTGTCGTCCATAGGAGGCGGTGTTTCACGTGAAACATCCGCCCCCATCGACTCGGTACGGGGACCGGGGACCGGATCGGTCATCGGTCCCGCGATGTTGGCGTCGGACCGCAAGGATTCACTCTCCTCGACTTCAGGCTCGCAATGAACAGAGCCTCCCATGTCTTCGGGGTCGCGAACCAGTGAGGCCTGTTGTTCTGTGGAGAAATCCACCTCTGTGGACATCTCCGTGCCCCTCAAGGGGGACGGAGCGTCACCAGAGGCTCCCTCTCCGAGGGCTCCTAGAGATTTTCGGTCGCGTGGTTCGGCCGCGGCGCGAGTCCGACCGATGATGCCGTGCAGCAGTGAGCGACGTTTCACGTGAAACACGATGCACAGCGAGCGCGACCGAAAAGCCGCGACACTCCGTCATGCGTAGGTTTGGCAGCTTGTGTGGAGTACGTCTCGTCCGCAGGACGGATCAGCGGCGCCTACGCGCCCTTCCCGTACGAGCCGCCTTCGCCCGCTTGGCCGCGAAGCGCACCCCGCCCGGACTCTCCCCGACCTCCACCCGCACCACGGTGGAGAGCGGATCCACCACACCTTCACCCACATGCAGGATGGACGTGGACACCGCGCCGAGCTTCGTGAGAGCGGTGGACGCCGCCTTCAGCTCCTCCTCCGCCGTGTCCCCCTTGAGGGCGAGCATCTCGCCGTAGGGACGCAGCAGCGGAATGCCCCAGGTGGCCAGCCGGTCCAGCGGGGCCACGGCACGGGCCGTCACCACATGCACCGGGGGCAGACTGCCCATGACCTCCTCGGCCCGGCCACGCACGACGGTCACATGGTTCAGGCCCAGCAGCTCGACGACCTCGGTGAGGAAGTTGGTGCGGCGCAGCAGTGGCTCCAGCAGGGTGATGTTGAGGTCGTCCCGGACCAGCGCCAGGGGGATGCCCGGCAGACCGGCACCGGAGCCCACATCGCACACCGTCACCCCTTCGGGGACGGCCTCCGAGAGCACCGCGCAGTTCAGCAGATGCCGCTCCCACAGGCGGGGTACTTCCCGTGGGCCGATCAGACCACGCTGCACACCTGCCTCGGCGAGCAGCTCCGCGTAGCGGACCGCATCGGCGAAGCGCTCGCCGAAGACTTCCCGCGCCTGTTCGGGCGCCGGGGGGAGCTCCGCAGCCTCCGTCACGGGGACCGTCCTTCCGTACAGCGCCGGCGCTCCGCGCACCGGCCACCAGAACTACCAGGCTGACAAAGTTCGGCCCCGCCTGCTCAACAGACGGGGCCGGTACAACGTGGGGACCGATCAGGCGGGCAGCACGACGACGAACCGCTGCGGCTCCTCGCCCTCCGACTCGCTGCGCAGTCCGGCGGACTTGACCGCGTCGTGCACGACCTTGCGCTCGAACGGGGTCATCGGCTTGAGCTTCACGGGCTCACCGGTGCTCTTGACCTCAGCGGCGGCCTTGGCACCCAGCTCGGAGAGCTCGGCGCGCTTCTTGGCACGGTAGCCCGCGATGTCGAGCATCAGCCGACTGCGGTCGCCGGTCTCCCGGTGCACGGCCAGGCGGGTCAGCTCCTGGAGCGCCTCCAGCACCTCGCCGTCGCGGCCGACCAGCTTATGCAGGTCGCGGCCGCCCGAGTCGGAGATGATCGACACGGAGGCGCGGTCGGCCTCGACATCCATGTCGATGTCGCCGTCGAGATCGGCGATGTCCAGCAGACCCTCGAGGTAGTCCGCCGCGATCTCGCCCTCCTGCTCCAGGCGGGTCAGGGTGTCTGCACCCTCGGCAGCGGCGGAGGTGGTGCCTTCCGTCACGGGATGGGCTCCTTCTTACTTCTTGGACGGGGACTTGGGGCGCTGCGGACCGCCCTTGCGCTGACCGGACTGAGCCCTGCTGCGGCCGTTGGAGCCGCCCTTCGGGGGCTGCTGGGCGGCGGGCTTGGCGTCCTGCGGCTCGTCGGACTTCTCCAGCGAGGTGGTCTTCTGCGAAGAGTCCGAGGAGTCCGAGGAGTCCGAGGCATCCGACGGGGAATCGCCGGCCGCCTTCGTACCGCCGGACTGCCGCTGGGCCTTGGTCTGGCGCTTGGGCTGCTGGCGCTTGGCGGCGGCGGTGGTCGCGACGCCGTCCTCGGTCAGCGTGGCGGCCTGGGCCTCGCCCTTCACCACGGTGCCGTCGGCCTGGGCCACCAGGCCCGACTTGGTCAGCGCGTTGATGAAACCGCGCTCGAACTCGTTGCGGTCGCGGCCCTTCGCGACGATCGCCTTGATGATCGTCTTCTCGCTCCGGCGCCGGGTCTTGCCGTGGTCCGTGACGTGCTTGGTGAGGCGCTCCAGGTAGGCGGCCTGAGCCTTGGAACCCGGGGTCGGGTTGTTGCGGATGACGTACATCTGCTGGCCCATGGTCCACACGTTGGTGGTCAGCCAGTAGACGAGGACACCGACCGGGAAGTTGATACCGAAGACGGCGAACATGACCGGGAAGACGTACATCAGCATCTTCTGCTGCTGCATGAACGGCGTCTTCACCGTGGTGTCGACGTTCTTCGTCATCAGCTGGCGCTGCGTGTAGAACTGCGACGCCGACATCAGAACGATCATGATCGCGGTGACGACCCGGACGTCGGTGAGGGAGGCACCGAGCGCCTCCACCTTCGCGGAACCGTCCGTGAACTTCGCGGCGAGCGGGGCACCGAAGATGTGCGCATTACGGGCGCTGGCGAGCAGCGACTCGTTGATGACACCGATCGTCGTGCCCGTCGCGATGCCGTTGAGCACGTGGTACAGGGCGAAGAAGAACGGCGACTGCGCCAGGATGGGAAGGCACGAGGAGAGCGGGTTGGTACCCGACTCCTTGTACAGCTTCATCATCTCTTCGGACTGGCGCTGCTTGTCGTTCTTGTAGCGCTCCTGGATCTTCTTCATCTCGGGCTGCAGCGTCTGCATGGCCCGGGTCGCCTTGATCTGCTTCACGAAGAGCGGGATCAGGCAGATGCGGATCAGGATCACCAGGGACACGATGGACAAGCCCCAGGCCCAGCCCGTGTCGGGACCGAAGATCTTCCCGTACACCGAGTGGAACTGGACGATGACCCATGAAACGGGTGTCGTGATGAAGCTGAACAAGCTGGCAATCGTGTCCACTAATCATGCTCCTTGGGCATGGGACGAAGTCTCTGCGGCCGGGCTCGAAGGAAGCTCGGTGGGAGCCTTCCCTTCGGTGGCCGAGTCGGCGGCGGAGGGCCCGCCCCTGCGTGCACGCCAGGCGTCACGCAGCATTTCGTGCCACCGCGGGCGCTTGCGCGGCGGGACATGGTCCACACCGCCGAGCGACCACGGATTGCACCGCAGGATGCGCCAGGCGGTCAGTGCCGTTCCCTTGATCGCACCGTGCCGGTCGATGGCCGTGTAGCCGTAGTGGGAGCAAGACGGGTAGTACTTGCACACCGGCCCGAGCAGCGGACTGATCGTCCACTGGTACAGCTTGATCAGAGCCAGCAGTGGGTACTTCATCGCGCGCCCCCTCCCAGCAGCCGCTCGATGGCGGCATCCAGGTCTCGGGCCAGCTGTGCATGGTCGGCGTCACCCGCTCCGGGCAGCGCTCGTACGACTACCAGGCTACCGGGGGGAAACAGGGCGACTCGCTCGCGCATCAGATGACGCAGTCTGCGCTTCACCGTGTTGCGCACCACGGCACCACCCACGGCCTTGCTCACGACGAAACCCGCACGCGTCGGGGGAGCGCTCTCCCCAGGCGCGTGCGGGTCCGTGGCACCGCTACGAAGGTGGACGACGAGGGACGGGCGGCCTGCCCGGCGACCCCGTCGTACCGCGGTCGCGAAGTCCTCGCGCCGCCTCAGCCGATGCTCGGTAGGCAGCACGACGTCATGACCTGACCGGGATCAGGCGGACAGGCTGGCGCGACCCTTTGCACGACGGTTCGCGAGAATCGCGCGACCGGCACGGGTGCGCATCCGCAGGCGGAAGCCGTGGGTCTTGGCGCGACGACGGTTGTTCGGCTGGAAGGTGCGCTTGCTCACTCGGGGGCTCCAGAAATCAAATCGGTGTGGCGGGTGCCGTCCTGGCTGTCACCGTGCGCCCACGAGTAGCTCGCATCACGCCCGAGTGCACCGCTTCCCGATCACCTTCAGCGATCTGTGCCCATCGGAGGCAGGCGGCAGCAGCCATCGACAACTCGACCTGGTTACGGTACGCGGGGCTACGCCATTCGGTCAAACCAGCAGTGACCGAGAGACACTATCCACAGGCTGGGGACAACAACTTGAACCGCACCCGCCACGCTGACTACCGTGGCTGGACTCCGATTCGTTCCTTTATCCCCGCCCGACCCGATATTCATCCCGACCCGTCCTCGAACCACACGTTCGTGGGACCCGTGAGAGAGCGTGCCCTGTGGCTGACGTACCTGCCGATCTTGCCGCAGTGTGGCCACGAGTACTGGAGCAGCTCCTCGGTGAGGGCCGCGGTCAGGGTGTGGAGTCGAAGGACGAGCACTGGATCCGACGCTGCCAGCCGCTCGCGCTGGTCGCGGACACCGCCCTGCTCGCCGTACCGAACGAATTCGCGAAGAACGTACTGGAGGGCCGTCTCGCCCCCATCGTCAGCGAGACCCTGAGCCGTGAGTGCGGGCGCCCGATCCGCATCGCGATCACCGTGGACGAGTCCGCGGGCGAACCGCCGGCCCCGCCGGCGCCTCCCCTGCAGCAGCAGCGTTACGAGGAGCCCGAGCTTCCCCCGGCACCGTACGACGGCGGCTACGGCCGCCACCGCGCCGAGGACCAGGGCGGCCGCGACCAGCTCCCGACCGCCCGTCCCGCCTACCCCTCCGAGTACCAGCGCCCCGAACCCGGCGCCTGGCCGCGCCCCGGGCAGGACGAGTACGGCTGGCAGCAGCCCCGGCTCGGCTTCCCCGAGCGCGACCCCTATGCCTCGCCGCCCCAGGACTCCTACCGCTCCGACGGCTACGGCGACTCCTACTCCCAGGAGTACCGCCCGCAGCAGCCGATGGACCGGCCGCCGTACGAGCAGCAGCGCGCCGAGTACGAGCAGCAGCGCACGGACTACGAGCCGCCGCGCGCCGACTACGACAAGCGATCCGAGTACGACAGCCGGCCGGACTACGACAAGCGGCCGGACTACGACCGGTCCGAGTACGACCAGCGCGACGCCGGCCGCCGTGAGCGGTCCGAGCCCTCGGGCGGGACGGTTCAGGGGCACCGGGGCGGTCCCGGACGGGCGGACCTGCCGAGCGCCGGCGGACCCGGCCCGCTGGGCGCCAAGCCCGCGCCGGCCGGCGGGCCGGGCGAACCGACCGCCCGTCTGAACCCCAAGTACCTCTTCGACACGTTCGTCATCGGCGCGTCCAACCGCTTCGCCCACGCGGCCGCGGTCGCCGTCGCCGAGGCGCCCGCGAAGGCGTACAACCCGCTCTTCATCTACGGGGAGTCCGGGCTCGGCAAGACGCACCTGCTGCACGCGATCGGGCACTACGCGCGGAGCCTCTACCCGGGCACCCGCGTGCGGTACGTGAGCTCCGAGGAGTTCACCAACGAGTTCATCAACTCGATCCGCGACGGCAAGGGCGACAGCTTCCGCAAGCGCTACCGCGAGATGGACATCCTGCTCGTCGACGACATCCAGTTCCTCGCGGACAAGGAGTCGACGCAGGAGGAGTTCTTCCACACCTTCAACACACTCCACAACGCGAACAAGCAGATCGTGCTGTCCAGCGACCGGCCGCCCAAGCAGCTGGTCACCCTGGAGGACCGGCTCCGGAACCGTTTCGAGTGGGGCCTGATCACCGACGTCCAGCCGCCGGAGCTGGAGACGCGGATCGCGATCCTCCGCAAGAAGGCGGTGCAGGAGCAGCTCAACGCCCCGCCGGAGGTGCTGGAGTTCATCGCCTCCCGCATCTCCCGCAACATCCGTGAGCTGGAGGGCGCGCTGATCCGGGTGACGGCCTTCGCGTCGCTCAACCGGCAGCCGGTCGACCTCGGGCTGACGGAGATCGTCCTCAAGGACCTGATCCCGGGCGGGCAGGACACGACGCCCGAGATCACCGCGACGGCCATCATGGCGTCGACCGCCGACTACTTCGGCCTCACCGTCGAGGACCTGTGCGGCAGCTCGCGCGGCCGGCAACTGGTCACGGCGCGCCAGATCGCCATGTACCTCTGCCGGGAGCTGACGGATCTGTCGCTGCCGAAGATCGGGGCGCAGTTCGGCAACCGGGACCACACGACCGTGATGCACGCCGACCGGAAGATCCGGGCGTTGATGGCGGAGCGGCGGTCGATCTACAACCAGGTGACGGAGCTGACGAACCGGATCAAGAACGGGTAGCGGTCGGCGGCTCAGCCGACGGTTCTACGGCGTTCAGGGCGCCCTTGGGAGAGATCCCGGGGGCGCCTTTTGCTGCCTGGGGGCGGTTCGGGAGTGGTCTGCTGCGGGCTCGGTGGGGGCTGGTCACGCCCACGCGGCGGAGCCGCATATCGATACAGCCCCGCGCCCCTGACGGGGCGCGTTCCCTGAACGGGGTCGCAGGCAAACGCCCCCCGGTGTTCGATTACCGGCCTGGTTACGGCCGTCCTCCACAGATTTGCCGACTTTCTTGCGTCCACACCCTGGGGACTGTGAAGTTGTCCCGAACGTCGTCCACAGGCTGGGGGCTGAAAGAGGATCAAGGCAGCTCAAGGGGCTGTGGAATCGTGGACGAAGGATCTCCACAGGCTGTGGACGACGAAGACGTCCACAGGGTGTGCATGAAGTTGTCCACCGGCAACCCACAGGCTGAGGGGCGGTTGTCCCCAGCGATCCCCAGCTTCTCCACACCGCTGTCCACTGTTCGGCAACGCGACGCGCCTCCTCACCGAGTCGAGTGAAAGGCGTCACACAAAGGTGCCGGGTTGGGCTGTGGGAAAGGTGGGTAAAGCTGGGGACGGCGTTGGGGAGAAGTGCCCTCGGGCTGTGCACGGTGTGTGCAGAACTTTCTGTTCTCCACAGAGACGCCCAGTTGTCCACCGGCTCCACCCACAGGGGCAGTGGACAAAATCTGGCCCCTGAGCTGGGCAAACGAGGTTATCCACGGTATCCACAGCCCCTACTACTACTGACAACTAGAGAGAGCTGGGAATCCGTTTCGAAGAGGGCCCTGTGCACAACTCGCTCTTCGGCCTCTGACCGCGCCTCGTCACGACTTGACCCCGACGGGCACCAGCTGTCAGTGCGGTGCGTCAGACTGGTCCCCGGTGTTCTTCCCCTCCCAGGGGCCGACGACACCGGAACAGACGACGAAGACGCAGCAGGGCGAGAAGCCCCGGCAACAGCAGGAGGCGGGCTTACGGTGAAGATCCGGGTGGAACGCGACGTACTCGCGGAGGCAGTGGCCTGGGCGGCACGCAGCCTCCCGGCCCGTCCGCCGGCGCCGGTCCTCGCCGGCCTGCTCCTGAAGGCCGAGGACGGCCAGCTGAGCCTGTCGAGCTTCGACTACGAGGTCTCCGCGCGGGTCAGCGTCGAGACCGAGGTCGAGGAGGAGGGCACGGTCCTGGTCTCCGGCCGGCTGCTCGCCGACATCTGCCGCGCCCTGCCCAACCGGCCGGTGGAGATTTCCACAGACGGTGTACGGGCGACGGTGGTCTGTGGATCCTCCCGGTTCACGCTGCACACACTGCCTGTGGAGGAGTACCCCTCCCTGCCGCAGATGCCGAACGCGACGGGCACGGTTCCCGGCGAGGTCTTCGCCTCCGCCGTCTCCCAGGTGGCCATCGCCGCCGGCCGTGACGACACCCTCCCGGTGCTCACCGGTGTGCGCATCGAGATCGAGGGCGACACGGTCACCCTGGCCTCCACCGACCGCTACCGCTTCGCGGTCCGCGAGTTCCTGTGGAAGCCGGAGAACCCGGAGGCCTCCGCGGTCGCCCTGGTGCCCGCCAAGACGCTCCTGGACACCGCCAAGGCGCTCACGAGCGGCGACAGCGTCATCCTGGCGCTCTCCGGCTCGGGCGCGGGCGAGGGGCTCATCGGTTTCGAGGGCGCGGGCCGCCGTACCACCACGCGGCTGCTCGAGGGCGACCTGCCGAAGTACCGGTCGCTGTTCCCGACCGAGTTCAACTCCGTGGCCGTGATCGAGACCGCCCCCTTCGTGGAGGCCGTCAAGCGTGTCGCCCTGGTCGCCGAGCGGAACACCCCGGTGCGGCTCAGCTTCGAGCAGGGCGTGCTGATCCTGGAGGCCGGTTCCAGCGACGACGCACAGGCTGTGGAGCGGGTCGACGCGCAGCTGGAGGGCGACGACGTCTCCATCGCCTTCAACCCGACCTTCCTGCTCGACGGCCTGAGCGCGATCGACTCGCCGGTGGCCCAGCTGTCGTTCACGACGTCCACGAAGCCGGCGCTGCTGAGCGGAAAGCCCGCGCTGGACGCGGAGTCGGACGAGGCCTACAAGTACCTGATCATGCCGGTGCGCCTCAGCGGCTGAGTTGTCCACAGCTGTGCACGGTGCCGGGCTCCCCCTGTGGGTACCCGGCACCCTCGCGGGGCGGGTTTCCCCAGGTGAGCGCCTATGCCCACAACTGTGCGCAAAGGGCCGGGACTAGGCTCGGACGTAGGTACGAAAGTGCCTCTCCTGCCACACCGCTACCTAAGGAACCAACTGATGGATCTCGGTCTCGTCGGCCTCGGCAAGATGGGCGGCAACATGCGCGAGCGGATCCGCCGCGCGGGCCACACCGTCGTCGGATACGACCGCAACCCGGACCTCGCCGATGTCCACAGCCTGGAAGAGCTTGTGGGCAAGCTCAGCGCCCCGCGCGTGGTGTGGGTGATGGTCCCGGCCGGGGCGCCGACCCAGTCGACGATCGACGAGCTGGCCGAACTGCTCGAACCCGGTGACGTGGTCGTCGACGGCGGCAACTCCCGCTGGACGGACGACGAGCGGCACGCCGAGGAGCTGGCGGCCAAGGGCATCGGCTTCGTCGACTGCGGGGTCTCCGGGGGCGTCTGGGGCCTGGAGAACGGCTACGCGCTGATGTACGGCGGCGACACCGGGCACGTCGAGAAGGTGCGGCCGGTCTTCGACGCGCTGAAGCCCGAGGGCGAGTTCGGTTCGGTGCACGCCGGCAAGGTCGGCGCGGGCCACTTCGCGAAGATGGTCCACAACGGCATCGAGTACGCGATGATGCAGGCCTACGCCGAGGGCTGGGAGCTGCTGGAGAAGGTCGACTCCGTCACGGACGTGCGCGAGGTCTTCCGCTCCTGGCAGGAGGGCACGGTGATCCGTTCCTGGCTGCTGGACCTCGCGGTGAACGCCCTCGACGAGGACGAGCACCTGGACCGGCTGAAGGGGTTCGCGCAGGACTCCGGCGAGGGCCGGTGGACCGTGGAGGCCGCCATAGACAACGCGGTGCCGCTGCCCGCGATCACCGCCTCGCTGTTCGCGCGGTTCGCCTCCCGGCAGGAGGACTCGCCGCAGATGAAGATGATCGCCGCGCTGCGCAACCAGTTCGGCGGTCACGCCGTAGAGACCAAGCAGTAGACCGAGCAGTAGCAGCCAACGGGGAGGTCGGCGCACCACCATGCACGTCACGCATCTGTCGCTGGCCGACTTCCGCTCCTACGCCCGGGTCGAGGTCCCGCTCGACCCGGGCGTCACCGCCTTCGTCGGTCCCAACGGCCAGGGCAAGACCAACCTCGTCGAGGCGGTCGGCTATCTCGCCACCCTCGGCAGCCACCGTGTCTCCTCCGACGCCCCCCTGGTCCGGATGGGCGCCGACCGCGCGATCATCCGCGCCCAGGTCCGGCAGGGCGAGCGGCAGCAGCTGGTCGAGCTGGAGCTCAACCCCGGCAAGGCCAACCGCGCCCGCATCAACAGGTCCTCGCAGGTCAGGCCCCGGGACGTGCTGGGCATCGTACGGACCGTGCTGTTCGCGCCCGAGGACCTCGCGCTGGTGAAGGGCGACCCGGGCGAGCGGCGGCGCTTCCTCGACGAGCTGATCACCGCGCGGTCGCCGCGGATGGCGGGCGTGCGGTCCGACTACGAGCGGGTGCTGAAGCAGCGCAACACCCTGCTGAAGACGGCGGCCCTCGCGCGGCGGCACGGCGGCCGGACCATGGACCTGTCCACGCTCGACGTGTGGGACCAGCACCTCGCGCGGGCCGGCGCCGAGCTGCTCGCGCAGCGGCTCGACCTGGTCGCCGCGATCCAGCCCCTCGCCGACAAGGCGTACGAGCAGCTGGCGCCGGGCGGCGGTCCGGTCGCGCTGGAGTACAAGCCGTCCGCGCCCGGCGAGGCCCACACCCGTGAGGACCTGTACCCCCAGCTGATGGCGGCCCTGGCGGAGGCCCGCAAGCAGGAGATCGAGCGGGGGGTGACCCTGATCGGCCCGCACCGCGACGACCTGGTGCTCAAGCTGGGGCAGCTGCCCGCCAAGGGGTACGCCTCGCACGGCGAGTCCTGGTCGTACGCGCTGGCGCTGCGGCTGGCCTCGTACGACCTGCTGCGCGCCGAGGGCAACGAGCCCGTGCTGGTGCTCGACGACGTGTTCGCCGAGCTGGACGCCCGGCGCCGGGAGCGGCTGGCGGAGCTGGTCGCCCCGGGCGAGCAGGTGCTGGTCACCGCCGCGGTGGACGACGACGTACCGCATCTGCTCACCGGCACCCGGTACACGGTGGCCGACGGGACGGTGGAGCGCGCATGAGCACCGACGGGCCGGCCCCCGAGAAGGAGCCTTCGGGCGTGGACCTCGCGCGCGTGGCGCTGCGCGCGGCGAAGGAGGCGGCACGCGCGCGGGGCGAGGCGGCGCAGCAGAAGAAGCAGGCGCGGCGCGGTGGCCTGCGCTCCGGCGCGCGCGCCGACGGCCGTGACCCCATGGCGCTCGGGTCCGCCATCAACCGGCTGATCACCGAACGCGGCTGGGAGACGCCGGCCGCGGTCGGCGGGGTGATGGGCCGCTGGCCGCAGATCGTCGGCGAGGACCTGGCCAAGCACTGTGTGCCGCAGCGGTACGACGAGGACGAGCGGGTCCTGGTCGTGCAGTGCGACTCGACGGCCTGGGCGACCCAGCTGCGCCACCTCGCGCCCGCGCTGGTCGCGCGCCTGAACGAGGACCTGGGGCACGGCACCGTACGCCTGATCAAGGTGCTCAATCCGGGCGGTCCGGTCCGGCGCTACGGCCCGCTGCGCGCCCCCGGGAGCATCGGCCCCGGCGACACCTACGGGTGACTTACGTCACGCCATCAGCCGAGCTGGGAGCCGTCGTACGGCCCGCTCGGCTGATCGTCGTACAACCGCACGCGGATGCGAATCGCGACCTGACCCCGGAGTAGCCAAGGGTTGACAGCCGGAAGCGCTGAGTGCCTCCGTGAGCCTCTTGGAGCCCCCATCCGTATATCGGGAGTCGGCAGAGGCGGGTTCAGGGCGGCACATGCGGACTCAGGTACCGGCAAACCCCCATCACTGTCGGCGCTACCGGTAGACTGGAAGCCAATCCCGCCCCAAACGTGGGGACCGTCCGGGAAAAGCTGAGCAACGCTGATCAAGGCTTACCAACGCAACATGCCGCAGCCGCTCCGGCAACCCGCCGACGAGCCCGGCTCGTGCTGTGCCAGAAAGGGCGCTTCGTGGCCGATTCCGGCAACCCCAACGAGAACATCCCGTCCACCGACGCCGGCGCGAACGGTGAGGTCACCGCCTCCTACGACGCCAGCGCCATCACCGTCCTCGAAGGGCTGGACGCGGTCCGCAAGCGACCCGGTATGTACATCGGCTCCACCGGCGAGCGCGGCCTGCACCACCTCGTGTACGAGGTCGTGGACAACTCAGTCGACGAGGCTCTGGCGGGCCACGCGGACACGATCGACGTGACGATCCTGGCCGACGGCGGCGTGCGCGTCGTGGACAACGGCCGTGGCATCCCGGTCGGCATCGTGGCGTCCGAGGGCAAGCCGGCCGTCGAGGTCGTGCTGACCGTGCTGCACGCGGGCGGCAAGTTCGGCGGCGGCGGCTACGCGGTCTCCGGTGGTCTGCACGGCGTCGGCGTCTCCGTCGTGAACGCCCTGTCGTCCCGGGTCTCGGTCGAGATCAGGACCGACGGCCACCGCTGGACGCAGGACTACAAGCTGGGCGTCCCGACGGCTCCGCTGGCACAGCACGAGGAGACGGGCGAGACCGGCACCTCGGTCACGTTCTGGGCGGACCCGGACATCTTCGAGACCACCGAGTACTCCTTCGAGACGCTGTCGCGGCGCTTCCAGGAGATGGCGTTCCTCAACAAGGGCCTGACCATCCGGCTCACCGACGAGCGTGAGTCGGCGAAGGCCGTCGCCGGGGCGGACGAGGCCGGCGCGGACGAGAAGTCCGAGGTCAAGACGGTCACGTACCACTACGAGGGCGGCATCGTCGACTTCGTGAAGTACCTCAACTCCCGCAAGGGGGACGTGGTGCACCCGACCGTCATCGACCTGGAGGCGGAGGACAAGGACAAGAGCCTGTCCCTCGAGGTCGCCATGCAGTGGAACAGCGGCTACAGCGAGGGTGTGTACTCGTTCGCCAACATCATCCACACGCATGAGGGCGGCACGCACGAGGAGGGCTTCCGCGCGGCGCTCACCTCGCTGATCAACAAGTACGCGCGCGACAAGAAGCTGCTCCGCGAGAAGGACGACAACCTCACCGGTGACGACATCCGTGAGGGTCTGACCGCGATCATCTCGGTGAAGCTGAGCGAGCCGCAGTTCGAGGGCCAGACGAAGACCAAGCTGGGCAACACGGAGGCCAAGACCTTCGTGCAGAAGGCGGTCTACGAGCACCTCAACGACTGGCTGGACCGGTACCCGGTGGAGGCCGCGGACATCGTCCGCAAGGGCATCCAGGCGGCCACCGCGCGCGTGGCGGCCCGCAAGGCCCGTGACCTGACCCGCCGCAAGGGCCTCCTGGAGAGCGCCTCGCTGCCGGGCAAGCTCTCGGACTGCCAGTCCAACGACCCCACCAAGTGCGAGATCTTCATCGTCGAGGGTGACTCCGCCGGCGGTTCGGCCAAGTCCGGCCGCAACCCGCAGTACCAGGCGATCCTCCCCATCCGCGGCAAGATCCTCAACGTCGAGAAGGCGCGGATCGACAAGATCCTGCAGAACCAGGAGATCCAGGCGCTGATCTCCGCCTTCGGCACGGGTGTGCACGAGGACTTCGACATCTCGAAGCTCCGCTATCACAAGATCATCCTGATGGCGGACGCCGACGTCGACGGCCAGCACATCAACACCCTGCTGCTGACCTTCCTGTTCCGCTTCATGCGGGACCTGGTGGAGCAGGGGCACGTGTACCTGTCCCGTCCCCCGCTCTACAAGATCAAGTGGGGCCGGGACGAGGTCGAGTACGCGTACTCCGACCGCGAGCGCGACGCCCTGCTGGAGCTGGGCCGGCAGCGTGGCAAGCGCGTCAAGGAGGACTCGATCCAGCGCTTCAAGGGTCTCGGCGAGATGAACGCCGAGGAGCTGCGCGTGACCACCATGGACGTCGACCACCGCGTCCTCGGCCAGGTCACCCTCGACGACGCCGCGCAGGCCGACGACCTGTTCTCGGTCCTGATGGGCGAGGACGTCGAGGCCCGCCGCCAGTTCATCCAGCGCAATGCCAAGGACGTCCGCTTCCTCGACATCTGAGTCGGTCTCAGCTGACCGCACCAGGAAGGATCTTCACCAGCAATGGCCGACGAGAACACTCCTGTCACCCCTGAAGAGGGCGGCGACGTCGTGATGCGCATCGAGCCCGTCGGGCTCGAGACGGAGATGCAGCGCTCGTACCTCGACTACGCGATGTCCGTCATCGTCTCCCGCGCGCTGCCCGACGTCCGGGACGGTCTCAAGCCCGTCCACCGGCGCGTGCTGTACGCGATGTACGACGGCGGGTACCGCCCGGAGCGCGGCTTCTACAAGTGCGCCCGTGTCGTCGGCGACGTCATGGGCAACTACCACCCGCACGGCGACTCCTCCATCTACGACGCCCTGGTCCGCCTCGCCCAGCCGTGGTCGATGCGGATGCCGCTCGTCGACTCCAACGGCAACTTCGGCTCCCCGGGCAACGACCCGGCGGCCGCCATGCGCTACACCGAGTGCAAGATGGCGCCGCTGTCGATGGAGATGGTCCGCGACATCGACGAGGAGACCGTCGACTTCACGGACAACTACGACGGCCGCTCCCAGGAGCCGACCGTCCTGCCCGCCCGCTTCCCGAACCTGCTGATCAACGGCTCGGCCGGTATCGCGGTCGGCATGGCGACCAACATCCCGCCGCACAACCTGCGCGAGGTCGCGGCCGGCGCCCAGTGGTACCTGGAGAACCCGGAGGCCTCGCACGAGGACCTCCTGGACGCGCTGATCGAGCGCATCAAGGGCCCCGACTTCCCGACCGGCGCGCTGGTCGTCGGCCGCAAGGGCATCGAGGAGGCCTACCGCACAGGCCGCGGCTCGATCACCATGCGGGCGGTCGTCGAGGTCGAGGAGATCCAGAACCGCCAGTGCCTGGTGGTCACGGAGCTGCCGTACCAGGTCAACCCCGACAACCTCGCGCAGAAGATCGCCGACCTGGTGAAGGACGGCAAGGTCGGCGGCATCGCGGACGTCCGTGACGAGACCTCGTCGCGTACCGGCCAGCGGCTCGTCATCGTGCTGAAGCGGGACGCGGTCGCCAAGGTCGTCCTCAACAACCTCTACAAGCACACCGACCTGCAGACCAACTTCGGCGCCAACATGCTGGCGCTGGTCGACGGCGTGCCGCGCACCCTGTCCCTGGACGCGTTCATCCGGCACTGGGTGACGCACCAGATCGAGGTCATCGTCCGCCGTACGAAGTTCCGGCTGCGCAAGGCCGAGGAGCGGGCGCACATCCTGCGCGGTCTGCTCAAGGCGCTGGACGCGATCGACGAGGTCATCGCGCTGATCCGGGCCAGCGACACGGTCGAGATCGCGCGTACCGGGCTGATGGAGCTCCTGGAGATCGACGAGATCCAGGCCAACGCCATCCTCGAGATGCAGCTGCGCCGGCTGGCCGCCCTGGAGCGCCAGAAGATCATCCAGGAGCACGACGAGCTCCAGGCGAAGATCACCGAGTACAACGCGATCCTGGCCTCGCCGGTCCGCCAGCGCGGGATCGTCAGCGCCGAGCTCGCCGCGATCGTGGAGAAGTTCGGCGACGACCGCAAGACCATGCTGGTGCCCTACGACGGTGACATGTCCATCGAGGACCTGATCGCCGAGGAGGACATCGTCGTCACGGTCTCGCGCGGCGGTTACGTCAAGCGGACCAAGACGGTCGACTACCGGGCGCAGAAGCGCGGCGGCAAGGGCGTGCGCGGTACGAAGCTGAAGGAAGACGACATCGTCGACCACTTCTTCGTCTCCACCACGCACCACTGGCTGCTGTTCTTCACCAACAAGGGCCGGGTGTACCGGGCGAAGGCGTACGAGCTGCCGGACGCCGGCCGGGACGCGCGCGGTCAGCACGTGGCCAACCTGCTGGCCTTCCAGCCGGACGAGGCGATCGCCGAGATCCTCGCGATCCGGGACTACGACGCGGCGTCCTACCTGGTGCTGGCCACCAAGGGCGGTCTGGTCAAGAAGACGCCTCTGAAGGATTACGATTCGCCCCGCACCGGCGGTGTGATCGCGATCAACCTGCGTGAGCGCGAGGACGGTTCCGACGACGAACTGATCGGCGCCGAACTGGTCTCGGCGGACGACGATCTCCTTCTGATCAGCAAGAAGGCACAGTCGATCAGGTTCACGGCCTCCGACGACTCGCTGCGCCCCATGGGCCGGGCCACCTCCGGTGTCAAGGGCATGAGTTTCCGCGAGGGCGATGAACTTCTGTCGATGAATGTTGTTCGACCCGGTACGTTCGTGTTCACTGCCACCGACGGGGGGTACGCGAAGCGGACCCGTGTCGACGAGTACCGCGTCCAGGGCCGCGGCGGCCTCGGTATCAAGGCCGCCAAGATCGTGGAGGACCGCGGTTCGCTCGTCGGTGCGCTGATTGTCGAGGAGAACGACGAGATCCTCGCCATCAGCCTGTCCGGCGGTGTGATTCGCACGCGAGTCAGCGAGGTCAGGGAGACGGGCCGTGACACCATGGGCGTCCAACTGATCAACCTGGGCAAGCGCGATGCCGTCGTCGGTATCGCACGTAACGCCGAGGCCGGCAGCGAGGCGGAGGAAGTCGACGGTGACGACACCGTGGACGAGACCGCCGAGACCGCCGAGGGTCTCGAGACCAGCGGTACGGACGAGGGTGAGGCGCCCTCGGCCGAGTAGCACGAGGAGAGAGTCATCGTGAGCGGAGCCACGGGCGCCGGATCGGCCGGTACCTCGACGGGTACGGATGCGGACGGCGGCGCCCGTGGCTCCGCCGCGTCCGACGGGGGCGGTACGCCGCAGCCGCCGGACACGCACACGACCCAGCTGAAGGCGATCAAGGCGCCCACGAAGGCGCCCGCGCCGGACGCGCAGGGATCCCAGGGGGGAACCGTGACCGACAGCCGAGGCCCGGCCGCGCCGGGCGCCCAGCCGGCGCCCGGGCAGCAGGCCCCTTCCCCGCTGCCCGGGGAGCGGCACCAGGAGCAGCCCGCCGGGCCCTACCACCCGCCGCAGGCCTACCCGGCGGCGCAGGCCGCGGCGCAGGCGCCCACGGGGGCCGTACGACGCCCGCGCACCGGCGCCGGGCAGCGCACCGCCCCCCGCACCCGCAAGGCCCGTCTGCGGGTCGCCAAGGCCGACCCCTGGTCGGTGATGAAGGTCAGCTTCCTGCTCTCCATCGCGCTCGGTATCTGCTCGATCGTGGCGTCGGCGGTGCTGTGGATGGTCCTGGACGCGATGGGCGTCTTCTCGACGGTCGGCGGCACGATCTCGGAGGCGACCGGTTCGAACGAGTCGAACGGCTTCGACCTCCAGTCGTTCCTCTCCCTCCCGCACGTCCTGACGTTCACGGCGATCATCGCGGTCATCGACGTCGTCCTCGCGACGGCGCTGGCGACCCTCGGCGCGTTCATCTACAACCTCTCCGCGGGCTTCGTCGGCGGCATCGAGCTGACCTTGGCCGAGGACGAGTAACCGGAGTTCAAACCTCTCCTGAAGGTCCCCCGACAACCGATTTTGGGACTGCCCCGGTCGTGCGCTAATCTTCAGGAGTCAGCGCGCGGGACACACACCGCAGAGCGCGGCGGGGCTATAGCTCAGTTGGTTAGAGCGCATCCCTGATAAGGATGAGGCCACAGGTTCAAATCCTGTTAGCCCCACCAGTACGAAGACCCCCGGTCCGGATGGATCGGGGGTCTTCGGCGTTCACGGGGCGGGAGGGCCGGCGGCGGGCATGAAAAGGCCCGGTCGCTGGCGACGGGGGATGCACCAGCGACCGGGTTGTGGTCAGCGTAACAAGGTGGCCTGTGCGGGGGGAGCCAACTTCTTCGCCGTGGTGAGCAGTTGTGATCGGGATCACTCAAGCGCTGTCATATGTGGGGGTGGTTCAGTCGCCGCAGGGCGGGTCGTAGGTGAGGCGGGGGAGGTACTCCTGCCACTTCTCGCGGGTCAGGACGTTGCGGGTGACCGAGCAGATGCGGGTGACGGCTTCGGCGACGTCCAGGCTCCACAGGCGGACCGTGCCGGCGCCGCTGGAGACGCCCAGCATGTCGCTCTGCGGGCCGAAGGAGAGGAAGTTGCCGGTCTTGGCGTTGGGGCTCATGGACTGGCCGATGGGGTGGGCGGAGGACGGGGACGACACGTTCCAGAGGCGGACGGTGTTGTCGTTGCCGCCGCTGGCCAGGATCCTGCCGTCCCGGCTGAAGGTCAGGGAGACGACCGCCTCGGTGTGGCCGGTGAGGACCGGGCCCAGACGGCTCGCACGGGCGGGATCGGAGACGTTCCAGAGGCGGACCGTGTCGTCGTCGCTGCCGCTGGCGAGGGTGGCTCCGTCGGGGCTGTAGGCGAGCGTGTTGATGGGGCCCAGGTGGCCGGTGAGAGGGGCGCCGAGCGCCTTGGCGCGCGTCCGGTCGGAGACGTCCCAGAGGCGGACCGTGCCGTCCGCGCTGCCGCTGGCCAGGGTCCTGCCGTCCGGGCTGAAGGCGAGTGCGTTGACATAGCCGGTGTGGCCTTTGAGGGGCGCGCCCAGGCGCCTGGGGTGGGCCGGGTCGGAGATGTCCAGGAGCTGCACCGTGCGGTCGTCGTAGTCGGCGGCCACGGTGCGCCCGTCGGGGCTCAGCGCCAGCGCCTCGGCGCCTGCGTACCGGGTGTTCAGCCGGACGGGCGCGCCGTACTGGGCGGGGTGCGCGGGGTCGGAGACGTTCCAGAGCTGCACCCAGTTGACGTTGTTCTCGCCGGTGAGGATGACCAGGGTGCGGCCGTCACGGGTGAACACCATCGACCGCAGATCGCGCCAGCCGGTCCGGAACGGCTCGCCGAGCGCCGTGGGACGGGCCGGGTCCATGATGTTCCACAGCCGCATCCGGCTGTCGTTGCCACCGGTGGCCAGGACACGCCCGTCGGGGCTGAACGCCCCCGCCTCGCCGATCATGTCGGACCCCGGGATCGACCAGAGCCGCACCTTGCCGTCCCCGCTGCCGGTGGCGAGGGTGTGCCCGTCGGGGCTCCAGCCGACGGCGTACATCTCGCCGCTGCTGCCCGCGAGCGGCTCGCCCACCTGGGACGGGAAGGCCGGGTTGCCGACGTTCCACAGGCTGGCCGTGGAGTCCGCGCTGCCCGCGGCGAGCATGGAGCCGTCGGGGCTGAAGGCCACCGACCAGACGGGCCCGGTGTGGCCGGTGAGCGGCCCGCCGAGCGCCTTGGCGTGCGCCCGGTCGGAGACGTCCCACAGCCGTACGGTGTCGTCCTTGCTGCCGCTCGCGAGGGTCCTGCCGTCCGGGCTGAAGGCCACGGAGTGCACGGTCGCGGCGTGCCCGGTCAGCGGAGCGCCCACCCGCCGGGGATGCCGGGGGTCGGAGACGTCGTACAGGAGGATCGAGTTGTCGTCGCTGCCGGCCGCCAGCGTGCGGCCGTCGGGGCTGAAGGCGATGGACCGGACGCCCTCCGTGTGGCCGGTCAGGGTGCCCAGCGACGAGGGGTGGCGCGGGTCGCGCACGTCCCACAGGTGGACGGTGTGGTCCTCGTCGGCGGTGGCCAGGGTGCGGCCGTCCGGGCTGAAGGCGACCAGGTAGATCGTGCCGTTGTGGCCGGTCAGCGGGGAACCCAGGGCCGCCGGGTGCCTGGGGTCGGCGACGTTCCACAGACGTACGGTGCCGTCGTCGCCCGCGCTGGCCAGGGTGCGGCCGTCCGGGCTGAAGACCGCGCTGGAGACCCAGCTCGTGTGGCCGAGCAGCGGTCTGCCGAGCGCCTTCGGCCAGGTCGGGTCGCTCACGTCCCACAGCCGGACCGTGCGGTCGTAGGCGGCGGTGGCCAGGACCTTGCCGTCGGGGCTGAAGCTGGTGAGGTAGACCGCTCCGGTGTGGCCGAGCAGCGGGGTGGCCAGCGGAGCGTTGACGATGGATATCAGGCGGTTGGCGGCGCCCTCGTCGTCCGGACGCAGGTGGTGCGCGACCAGGTCGAGCTGGGCGGACAGCGACGGGTCCGCGTACTGGAACCGGTCGGCCTCGGCCACCACCTGCTCGAACATCGCGTCGTCCCGCTGCTGCCGGGCGACCACGGCGGAGCCCGCCGCCAGGATCGCGAGCACGACCAGGGCCGCCACGGCGGTCCGGCTGATCCACACGGTACGACGGCGCAGCCGCACCGAGGCCGCCAGGAACTGCACCGCACTGCGGGTCAGGAAGGTGTCGTCGGCCGACTTGGCCCAGGTGTGGGCCTGTTCGAGCCGTGAACCCCGGTAGAGCAGCGCCGCGTCGTGGTGCGACTCGTCCCAGGCCCGGCCGTCCTCCTCCAGGCGCTGGCGCAGCAGATTGCCGTTGCGGTCCTCGTCGAGCCACTCGCGCAGCCGGGGCCAGGCGTGCAGCAGCGCCTCGTGGGTGATCTCCACCGTGTCCGCGTCCAGCGTCACCAGCCGGGCCCGGACCAGGGCTTCGAGCGACTCCTCGGTCTTGCCCGGGTCGGTGGACTCGGCGGCCAGCTGGCGCCGGGTGCCGCGCCTGCGGGTCGCCTGGGTGTCCTCGCCGAGCCGGACCAGACGCAGCAACAGCAGCCGGGCGGCGGTGCGGGCGGCCGGGTCGAGGCTGGACCAGGCGCGTTCCGCGGTCGCGGCGACGGCGCCCTGGATTCCGCCGGCCGCGCGATAGCCGGCCAGCGTCAGCCGGCCCGCCTTGCGGCGCTGCCAGGTGGCGAGCAGGGCGTGCGAGAGCAGCGGGAGGACACCCGCGTCATGGGCGCCACGGGGGCCGTCGGCGCTCACCTCACGGACGATCAGCTCGGCGAGCCCCGGCTCCAGTTCCAGCCCCACCGCCTTGGCGGGACCGGCCACCGCCTCGCGTAGTTCGACGGTGGTCAGCGGACCGAGCACCATGGGGCGCTGCTGGAGCGCGTCGGCCAGCTCGGGATAGCCGAGGCACTGCTCGTAGAAGTCGGCACGGATACCGAGGACGACCAGGGCGGGAGCGGGCTCGTCGGCGTCGGCGTCGGCGGAGGTGCTGGCCGTGTGCAGGAGCTGGACGAAGGTGCGCCGGTCCGTCTCGTCGGCGCAGAGGGTGAAGGTCTCCTCGAACTGGTCCACGATCAGGACCGGTCGGGCCGGACCGGCTGCACGGGCCGGGTCGGATCCCGACGGCCATGTTTCACGTGAAACATCCCCGGCCGCACGCCGGGCCCAGGCCGTGACCGCTGCCCGGACGGCCTCCCGATCGTCCAGGTCCGCCAGATCGGCCAGCTCGGGTATCCGGCGGGTCAGCTCCTTGACCGGATCCGCTCCCGGGACGAGTTGGAGGATCTCGCGTGGGCGCCCCTCCTCGTCGGCCAGGGCGCCGTTCTGCAGCGCGGTGACCAGACCGGCGTTCAGCAGCGAGGACTTCCCCGCCCCCGAGGCGCCGACCAGCATGACCGGACCGCCGCCGTCCTGCGCCGAGTGGAGCTGGGCGACCAGCGCGTCGGTGCTGCGTTCGCGGCCGAAGAACCAGCGGGCGTCCTCACGGCGGTAGGAGGCCAGACCGCGGTACGGGCAGACGCTGTCGACCGGCGGCGCCTCCGTCTCCTCCGCCGTCTCCGGTGCGTCCGGTTCGCCGACCGGGTCGGCCACCGCCCGCTCCCACAGCTTCTGCCACTGGGCCAGGTCGTAGAGCCCCGAGGAGACCGGTGCCGGCTGGGAGCGGCGGGCCTGCGGGACGAGGACATGGAGCACGGCGGAGAGCGCGGCGAACTGTGCGGGCACGTTCTTCGCCCGACGCCAGTCGCTGATCCGCTGGGCGGAGACCCGCACCGGCCGGCCCCGCTCGTCGACCCGGTGCAGTCGGTCGACCGCCTCGGCGACACGTTTGAGCGGAGGGTTACCGGCCTCCTTGTACAGCAGCGCGAGTCGTTCCGCGAAGGCTGTGCGTGCCCCTGCGTCGGGACCCAAGGCTCTCCACCCCTTACTTCCCCCGCTGCTGGACATCCGGACCGGAAAACTCACTTTATACGGCTGACCTGCGGCGAAGCCTTGGACCGGACGTCATGGCCTCCTCAGATGTGCTCCTCGACTGGCAGGATTTCGCCACAGCACCGCGGCAATCGGGCGTCGCCCGACAGGCCGACCAGCTCAGCATCCGCAGAGACGGTTCACGGCACCGCACGTTCTCGGTCAGCTTCCTCCGGTGATCACCTGCCGGAGTGGCGCGACGACGGCAGCCGCTCTCTCCGACTGGGCAGGCCGCCCGTCCGCAGGCGGGGTCCGACGCCACCCGCGCCGTTCGGCACCGGTCCCCACGTGGGGAGGGACCGGTGCCGAACGGCACGGGATCACCGTTCACCCGGGGTGCGGCCGGGCATCCGGTCGGTCGGCCCGGCGCTCGTGTCCGCCGCCGTACGGGCCGTCGTAGCGACCCGTCCTCAGTCCCGCAGCCAGCCCGCCGTACGCGCCGCCTCGACCGCGCGTTCCTCCGCGTCGTCGGCCGCGGTGTTGAGCGCCGTGTCCTGTCCCGCCGCCGCTCCGGCGGCCGCCGCCGCCGCCCGGGACGCGGTGAGGGCGGAGGCCAGGGCCGCCGAGGCCTCGGGGCGGTCGTCGAGGGCAGCGGCCACCTGTGCGGCCAGCGCCGCGGTGGCGGCCGCGTTGCGGGCACAGCGGGCGTCCGCCGCGGGGTCGGGTGCGGTGCCGGGCGCGGTGTCGGCCAGGGCGGCGAGCGACTGGGCCGACAGCCGGAGCGCGTTGGCCGCCCGGCCGACCGGGCTCGTCGGGACCGTCTGGGCCGCGTCGGGGGCGATCCCCGCATGGCGGCAGACGGCCGCGGCACGCTCGTACGCACTGCGCGCACGCGCGGAGTGCAGTTTCCTGAGCGTCTCGGTCGAGGGATCAGTCATCTCCGCCTCCTCGCTGCCGGGCGCGGGCAGGGTGCCACGCCGGGCGCGAAGACTCCAGGGATATGGCGTGGTGAGCTAGCCGAACAGTCCCAGTGCGGAGTCCAGGGACCAACTCTGCCAGCAGATCGCGAACAGGCCGACCAGGGAGATCAGGGCCATCATCAGGTTCTGCCCCTGCTCCGCCCAGTCGTGGATCATGAGGACCAGGTAGACCAGGTTGAGCAGGAGGCCGGCCACCAGGGCGATCGGGGTGAGGAAGCCGGAGACCAGGCCGAGGCCCAGGGCGAGTTCCGCGTACGCCACGACGTAGGCCATCAGCCGGGGGCGTGGTGCGACGACCGTGTCGAAGCCGCGGCGGACCACGGGCCAGCGGTGTTTCTCCGCGATGCCGGCCGCCCAGCGGATGCCCCCGCCGCCGAACCACTGCTTCTTGTCCTTGTGCCGCCAGCTCTCCAGCCACCACAGCCCGAGCCCGATGCGGAGCACCGCGAACCATTCGGCACCGCTCAGCAAGGCTGATCGCATCCCGCACCCTCCCCGGATCCGTGGACTCATCTGACGATCCGTCAGTTCAGCGGATGGCGGCGCGGCCCGCAAGGGGGTGGGCGTGTTTCCGGCGGCCCTTGCTGGTCCCGGCCGCTGGGCCTAGCCTGAATGTCGAAACGAAATCTGATGGGTCGTCAGATATAACGGAATCTCCGCAGGCAGCAGGGGGTAGGCATGGCAGTGGACGCGACCGGCACCCAGGATCTGCCCAGGGTCGTCAGCGTGGACGACCACGTGATCGAGCCCGCGCACCTCTTCGAGAGGTGGCTGCCGGGCAAGTACCGCGACAAGGGGCCCAAGCCCTTCACCGCGGGGATCGGCGAACTCGCCTACATCGGCGGCAAGTACCGGTTCACCACGGACCCCGCGGGCCAGCTCACCGACTGGTGGGAGTACGAGGGCCTGCTCTTCCCGTACAAGCGGATCATCGCGGCCGTCGGGTTCTCCCGGGACGAGATGACGCTCGACGGCATCACCCGGGAGCAGATGCGGCCCGGCTGCTGGGACCCGAAGGAACGGCTCAAGGACATGGACATCAACCATGTCGAGGCCTCCCTCTGCTTCCCGACCTTCCCCCGCTTCTGCGGACAGACCTTCGCCGAGGCCGACGACAAGGAGGTCGCGCTGGCCTGCGTCCGCGCCTACAACGACTGGATGGTCGAGGAGTGGTGCGGGGACAGCGGCGGCCGGCTGATCCCGCTGTGCCTGATCCCGCTGTGGGACATCGACCTGGCCGTCGCCGAGATCCGGCGCAACGCCGCACGGGGCGTCCGGGCCGTCACCTTCAGCGAGATCCCCACCTATCTGGGCCTGCCGTCCATCCACTCCGGCTACTGGGACCCGTTCTTCGCGGCCTGCGAGGAGACCGGCACGGTCGTCAACATGCACATCGGCAGCAGCTCGCAGATGCCCGCCGCCTCCCCCGACGCCCCGCCCGCCGTCCAGGCCTCGCTGAGCTTCAACAACGCCATGGCCTCGATGATGGACTTCCTCTTCTCCGGGGTCCTGGTGCGCTTCCCCCGGCTGAAGCTCGCCTACAGCGAAGGGCAGATGGGCTGGATCCCGTACGCCCTGGAGCGCGCCGACGACGTCTGGGAGGAGCACCGCGCCTGGGGCGGGGTGAAGGACCTGATCCCGGAGCCCCCGTCGACGTACTACTACCGGCAGATCTTCTGCTGCTTCTTCCGCGACAAGCACGGCATCGAGGCGATCGAGACCGTCGGCGTGGACAACGCGACCTTCGAGACGGACTACCCGCACGTCGACTCGACCTGGCCGGAGACCAAGCGGGTGGCCCAGGAACACGTGGGCGGACTGGCCCCGGAGGTGGCCTACAAGCTGCTGCGCGGCAACGCGATCCGGATGCTGGAGCTGCCCTTCACCTGACCGGACACGACCGGTTCAGCGGGTCCCCTGCGGGGCAGGGGACCCGGCATGAAGGTCTCCGTGGACGCCGACGTCTGCTACGGGTCGGGTGAGTGCGCCTTCCGGGCGCCCGCCGTGTTCGGCTTCGAGGACGGGTACGGTTTCGTCCTGCCCGGACGGGAGGAGTCCGGGGACGACGAACTGATCCGGGACATCGCCGAGCGCTGCCCGTCCCAGGCGATCCGGATCGACGGCAGAAGGATCACTGACTAGCGGATGAGCGACACCCGTACGGAACTCACCGAACTCCTGGCCACGCTCGGCCGCCGCTACGTCCGCGACTCACCGGTGCCCTGGGGTAAGGCCCGCGCCGCCCGCGCGCTCAACCCCTACCTGCGCGACCACCCCCGGCGGCGCGTCGTCGAGACGCGCTCCGGCGCCCGGTTCGCGGTCGACACCCAGGACCTCATCCAGCGCTATCTCTACCTCTTCGGGGTGTGGGAACCGCACATGACCCGCTGGCTGCGCGCCCGGCTGGCACCGGGGGACTGCTTCGTCGACGTCGGCGCCAACATCGGCGTCTTCAGCGTCCTCGCCTCGCGACTCGTCGGCGACCGGGGCCGGGTCGTGGCCGTCGAGGCCTCCCCCGCCTTCCACCGCCGGCTCCAACAGCAGGGCGCGCTCAACGGCTGCCGGAACATCCGCGCGGTCAACGCCGCCGTCTCCGACACCCACCGCACCCTGACCTTCGTGCTCGCCAGCTCCCGCAACATGGGCGCCAACAGCATCGTCCCGTGGGACGGCCCGGCCGAGTCCAGCTTCGACATCGAGGCGGTACCGCTGCCCGAGCTGCTGCTGCCGGAGGAGATCGAGACCGCCCGGGTCGTCAAGATCGACGTCGAGGGCGCCGAGGGCGCGGTGGTCCGCGGACTCGCCCCGCTGCTGGAGAAGCTGCGCCCGGACGCCGAGATCACCGTCGAGGTCACCCCCGACCGCATGGCCCAGCTCGGCGACTCGGCGGACGACCTGCTGCGCACCATGACCGACGCGGGCTACCACGTCTACCGGCTCGCCAACAGCTACGCGGCCGACAGCTACCCCCGGGCGCTGCACGGCGCGCCGGTAGTCCCGGTCCGCTGGGACGGGCCGGTGACCGAGGAGAGCGACCTGGTCTTCTCCCGGGTGGACGCGCCGACCCTGCCCTGACCGCCAGCGACCCTGCCTTGACCGCCAGCGACCCTGCCTTGACCGCCAGCGACCCTGCCCTGACCGCCAGCGACCCTGCCCTGACCGCTAGCGGCCCGGCGGGTACTGCCACCCGAAGCCGGCCAGTGCCCGCGCCCGTGCCTCGACGACGGCCATCCGGGCCCCCCGCTCCACCGGGTCGGTGTGCGCGGACTGGCCGGTGACCTGGCCCTCCCACTTGCGGTAGAGCAGCCCGGTCGCCGCCGAGAACCAGCCCCGGCTCACCGCGTTCAGCGCGAGCAGCAGCCCGGTGTCCTCGGAGGCGGGCAGCGCCATCCAGCCGCCGAGGGCCAGCAGCAGCTCGCGGCGGACGAAGAGGGAGGCCGGGTGGACCTGGGCGCGGAAGTCGTTCGCCGCCCAGAAATCGAGCACGGCCCCGCGCTCGATCGGGCCCTCCTGCGGATCGCCCGGGAAACCGGCCGTGGAGCCGTCGGGCAGCAGGTCCAGGACCCGTGAGGTGGCCCAGCCTACGGCCGGGTCGCCCTCCAGCACGGCCAGATCACGGGCCAGCGCGCCCGGCGGCAGCCGGTCGTCGGCGTCGAGGATCCTGACATACGGCCCCTCGGCCCGGGCCAGCGCGATGGTGCGCGCGACACCGGGACCACCGGCCCGGCCCTGCCGGAACGACACCCGGGCGTCGTCGGGGACGTACGGGCGCACCTCGTCGCCGTACCCGTCCTCCTGCACCAGCCACCGCCACTCCCAGCCGTCCGGCAGCCGCTGCTCGCACAGCGACGCGTAGGCCTCCGGCAGGAAGCGGGCCGACGGGGCGTGCACCGCGGTGACGACGGTGACGACAGTGGCGCGCCGGCTCACGGCAGCGCTCACCACCTTTCCAGATATGTGGTGAAGAGCAGCTCCGTGCGGTCGCCGGGGAGCGTGACCAGGGTGATGTCCACGATGCGGTCGTGGACGTCGTACGAGGTCTTGTGCAGCAGGATCACCGAGGTGCCGGCCGGCAGATCCAGCTCCCGGGCCTCCTCGGGCGTCGGCGGGCGGGCGGTGAAGCGCTCCTCGACACGGCCGACCTCGATGCCGACGGTGTGCAGCTGGTTCTGGGTGCCGCCCGGCCAGGGTTCGTTGGTCTCGTCCAGGAGATCCGGGTTCGCCGCGACCATGTCACGGACGAGGTACGAGGTCACCAGGCTGAAGGGGCCCCTCTCGGCCGCGTGCCGGGTCCGGTAGGTGCGTTCCAGGAGCACGGTGCCCTCCGGTACCCCGAACGCGTCGGCGAGGTCGCTGGGCGCGGTCAGCTCGCGGTACCGGGCGAAGAAGACCAGGTCGTCGAGGACCAGTCCGGTGTCGTGCTCGGTCGCGCCGGTCTCGGCGCGGGCGGCCTCCGGCATCCGGGCGCGGTTCTTCTCCCACTGGTGCCGGGTGTTGTCACGGACGGCGCGGGTGCGCGGACGGCGCACGAAGGTGCCGGTGCCGTGCCGCTTGTCGATCAGGCCCTCCGCGCTCAGCAGCCGGAGCGCGTTCTGCACCGTGGGCACGCTGCGGCCGTGCCGCCGGGCCAGCTCCGCCTCCGAGGGCAGCCGGGCACCGGGCTTGAGCGCGCCGTCCCGGATGGCGCGGCGGAGATCGTCGGCGATCTCCTCGTAGGCCTTGGGCACGCTCTCAGGCTACGACTCCTCAAGAGGACTTGATGAGTCGGGCGGCCGCCCGCGGCCCCGGACGTGCGAAGACCCGCGGCCGGTTCCCGGTCGCGGGTCTCTGTCGCAGTAGGCGCTGGTACGTACGCAAGTCGCCCTTGCGCCGTTTGCGTCTCAGCCGGCTGTGCGGGTCAGCAGTCGAGCTGTTCCGAGGGAGTTTCGGCCGCGGTCTCCGACTCGGTCGTGTCGAGGGCCCGGTGGCGGCAGCTGGGGGTCTTGCCGTGGGCCTCGGCCCGGATGCGCTGCTTCATCGTGGGGGGCAGTGACCTGGCCTGGGACCAGAGCCAGTGAGTCTGTGCGGGGATCCTGACCCGGTCGGGGACCTGTTCGCTGCCGTGCTCGTCGCCGCTGCTGTTGCGCGGGGTCTCGGTCTGCGGTACCGCGGCGGCGGTGGTGGCGGAGACGAATCCGAGCGCCGTGCACAGCGCGAGGAAGGCGGTGACGATGGCGGTCCACAGCTTCATGACCTTGGCGTTCCGGGCCATGGCCCCTCACTTTCGGGTTGGGCGATTTGCGTACTTTCCTCATGATGTGTATGGGGATCGCGAAGTGGGGGACGCCGACCCGTGGCGCGTCGATGTTCAGATGAACACCACCCGGTTGGACGCAGGAAGGTCAGAAAACTCCCAAAAGTAGGCGAGAGGGGCCAAAGTAACCGTCCGTGGGGGTGTGATCACCCTCCGATCGGAACGGCCTCGGCCGCACGCAACACCGTGCCGGGGGCCGGAGTTGAGGCCGGATGCGGGCCGGAAGCCAGGTCACCGATCGGTATCGGTCGGTGTGTATAGTCGGGCGCCAGAGGTCCCCTACGTCAAGGAAGAGACGAGGTCGCGCGGTGAAGAAGCTTCTCCTGGTCGCACTGGCCGCCATCGGCGGGCTCCTCGTGTACCGCCAGATCCAGGCGGATCGCGCCGAGCAGGATCTGTGGACGGAGGCGACTGACTCCGTGCCCACGGGTTCGTGAGTACCGACAACAGACGACACTGAGACCCCGGCCGCCTCGCGGTCGGGGTTTTGCGTTCTCCGGGACCTGGCGCGACGCGGGTGTTTCGGACGGTCGTACCGATTGCCGGGTGGCGCGCGGGCGCGCGCGGCAGTATGGGGCGGGTCCGGGACTTCGGCGGCGGGCGAGCGACGGCGGGGGGCGCGCGTGATACGGCGGTGGCGTACGACGGCGGGGCGACGGGACACCGGCAGGGCGACCCCGCCCGGAGCCCGCCTCGGAGCCGCCCTCGCACTGACGGCACTGCTGCCCGCCTCTCTGCTCTCCCTGGCCTCCCCGGCGCTCTCCCTGGCCTCCCCGGCCCGGGCGGACGGCGGCAGCGGATACGCCTTCGCCGCGGACGCCCGCACGGTCACCGGGGCGAAGGGCACCGCGGACGCCGTACCGCTGGAACCCGGCGAGACCTACCGCAGCTCCCTCCCCGACAAGGGGCAGCGCTACTTCCGCCTCGAACTCGCCGCCGCCACCGACGCCTACGTCCCCGTCACCGCCGTCCCGCCGCCCGACGCCACCGTCTCCGCCAGCGACGGCATCACGGTCTCCGTCGAGGACGCCAACGGGGTCTCCTGCCACTACGACAGCGCCCGCTTCGGCGCCGGACTGAGCCCCCGCCCGATCACCGCACTCGGACGCCGGGAGGCGGGCGGCGCGCTCTGCAAGGACGCGGGCACCTACTACCTGGTCGTCGAACGCGCCGTGTCCGGCTCCCGGACCACGACCCCGGGCAGCTGGGACCTGGAGATCGCCCCCGCCACCGAACCCGCCCTGGCCGGCACGGGCGCCACCACCGCCCCCGAGACCTGGAACTCCGCATCGCCCGAGCCGCTCACCGCGGACCCCCACCGCCGCACCGGCGGCGCCGGCTTCAGCACGGCCCGCACCCTCGACCAGGGCGTCTGGCAGACCCGCATCACCCCCGGCCAGACCCTCTACTACGCGGTCCCCGTCGCCTGGGGCCGGCAACTCCACGCCACCGTCGACCTCGGCAGCACCGGCGGAGACGCCCACGGCTATGTCAGCGCCGCGCTCAACCTCTCCCTCTACAACCCGGTCCGCGGCTACGTCGACGACGTCTCCCTCGGCTACGACGGCACCCAGAAGTCGTCCTCCCTCGACCCCCTGCCACCCGTGGCGTACGCCAACCGGTACGCCGTCTCCGGCGAGCAGAACGCCCTCCGCTTCGCCGGCGCCTACTACCTCGTCGTCCATCTCACCGGGCAGACGGCGGACACCTTCGGGCTGGGACCGTACGGCGTGACCCTCCGCGTCCGGCTCGACGGCACCCCGAACTCCGGCCCCGAATACGCCGGTTCATCCGTCCCGAAGGGCCTCTTCGACGCGTCGTCGGACCAGGGAAGCCTCGGGACCGCGACCGGCGACGACCACACCGCGATGCGGGCGCTCGCCGCGGCCGGGATCGGCACGGGCACCGCCCTGCTGCTGGTCCTCGGCGTGTGGACCCTGACCGCCCGCCGCGCTCAGATCCGCGTCAACGCCCAGAAACCCACCGCGTAACAGGCCAGCGCCAGCAGCAGGATGGGCACGGCCGCCTTCGCCGGGGGCCCCGGGCGACGGACCCGGCGCCGACGCCGTCCATGGGTCCGCACCGCCACCGACGCGGCCTGCCCGGCCTCCGGCGTCCGCGGCGTCTGCGGGTCCCGGGCGGTGTAGGTGGCGGTGGTCGTGTCGGCATCCGGCTGGACCGGGGGAAGCGGCTGCGCGGGAGGCCAGGGGGTGTGGAACTGCGGGACGGGGGCGGCCGGTTGGGGTTGCGGTTGTGGCTGTGGCTGCGACAGGGCGTACGGCGGATACGGCGGTGTCGGCCGGGGCGGCTCCGCGGTGGGGGTGGGGGGCGTCGGCGTCTGCGTCTGCGTCTGGGGAGGCGGTAGCCGGAAGCTGCCGGTGTCGGACATGCCGGCGGGGGCCGGGGGAGCGTCCGGGAACCCCGCCGGGGCGACCGCATCAGCGGACGACCGCTCTCCGACCGTCGAACCCGAACCGGGACGGGAACCGGCGCCCGAACCCGGACCGGAACGCGGACCTGACCCCGTCCCTCTGTCCGTGTCCCCGCCCGCGCCCGCTTCCGAACCCGCCGACGTGCCGGTACTCGTGTCGATCCCGGACGCCCTCCGCAGGGGACCCTCCGGCGCGAACCCCGAGGGCAGCGGGCCCAGTTGGTCGAAGATCTCGATCGACTCGTCGTCGTCGGTCTCCGGCAGGAGCTCCCTCGCCTGGGCGAGGGCCTTGCGGGCACCCGTGGCCGTACGGAAACGCGACTGGGGATCGGGCTGGAGGAGACCGGCGACGACCTCCCAGAGCGGGTCGGGGATGCCCTTGGGAGCCCCCGGGGTGCCGTGTTCGGCGAAGTACTGGACGAGCGCCTTGGCGTCCGGTTTCGCCCCCTCCAGGAGATACAGGGCGACCAGGCCCACCGCGAACAGGTCGGCCGTGAAGTCGGGCTCCGCGCCCAGGAGTTGTTCGGGGGCGATGTAACCCGGCGTGCCGACCACGAGGTTGGTCTCGGTCAGCCGGGCCTCGCCGAGCCGCATGGCGATGCCGAAGTCGGAGAGCCGCAGGCGCGGACGGGCGGTGCCGGTGGCCTCCAGCAGGATGTTCGCGGGCTTGATGTCCCGGTGGACCACGTCCTCGGCATGCACCGCGCCCAGGCCGGAAAGAAGCTGGTCGAGCAGCGTGCAGACGAACGACGGGGGCAGGGGGCCGTAGTCCCCGACGAGATGGACCAGCGAACCGCCGGCGACCAGGTCCATGGTGAACAGGACCTTGTCGTCGTCGGCGGCCCAGCTGGCCGGAGCCAGGACATGGGGGTGATCGATGCGCAGCGCCTGCTCCCGCACGAAACGCAGGAGCGCGTGGGCGTCGCTCTGCTGGAGCACCTTGGCCGCCACATAGCGTTTCCGCCGGTGGTCCCAGGCGCGCCAGACGGCGCCCACCCCGCCATGACCGATCGGGTCGGCCAGTTCGTACCGGCCCGCGAAGACCTCACCCATGACTGCCCGTACCCCTCCCCCTCGGGTCCCCCCTGCCACCCCCTTGCCTGTTACCCCCCTTGCTTCCCCCGGATGAGCGATACGACCCCTCTCGCGTGCCCCCGTTGCCAGAGCCTTGCCCCGCCCGGTCCACCGGACCCCCTCCGGTGTGCCGGGCCGCGGCTCAGCTCTGGTGGGACTGGTAGTGCGTGACCGCGTCCGAGGTACGGCCGGCGCCGTACACCCGGAGGAACTCCGCCAGCTCCGGATGGGTCGCGGCGAGAGTGTCGGCCGCGTCGATGATGTCGCCCGCGGCGGCCACCGAGCGCAGCAGCGACTGGATCTCGCGGACCACCCGCTTGACCGTCGGCGCTCCCGAACCGCTCGTCGTCTGCGTGGTGTTGCTGAGCACCGAGCCCCCCTGGGACTTCTTGATCTCGTCCATCCGCTCGGTCGCCTCGGCCGCGCTCACGCTGCCGTCCGCGACCTGCGCCGACAGGTCCTGGAGCAGCTGCACCCGCTGGACCACGGCCGGGTTGCCGATCTTCGCCCGCTGGCCGCTCATCAGCTGCGACAACATGGGCGCGGACAGTCCGAGGACCGCCGCCAGACGAGCCTGGTTCAGCCCCAGGTCGTCGATGAGCTTACGGAAGAGCGCCCCCAACGGCTCTCCGTACCAGTTCCGCTGCAGCTCCCGCGCTCTGGCGGTGGCTTCCTGCTGTGCGGCGTCCATTGCGTCTCCCCATCGCTTCCCCAAAAAATCCACGGTTCGCTACAGCGAACCTCGTCGAGCATCTTACGGAGCGTGGTCATCCGGGGGGACCCCCAATCTTTTTGCGAGGTACGGGGGGTGACCCGGTACTCTGTTGAGCGCCGGGGCCTTAGCTCAGTTGGTAGAGCGCCGTCTTTGCATGGCGGATGTCAGGGGTTCGACTCCCCTAGGCTCCACAACAAAACCCCCTGACCTGCGGAAACGCGGTCAGGGGGTTTCTCTGTTCATGCCGGTTCAGGTCGGTTCATGCCGGTGGTTTCACGTGGAACAGCGGGCCGGTTCCACGTGAAACATGGAACGCGACCGGTCAGCGCTTCTTGCCGTCCCGGTTCGCCCGCTCCTCGGCCTCCTTGGCCTGGACCTCGGGATCGAGCGGGGAACTGCCGTCCACCGAGCCCAGGCGGCCCCCGTCGGGGACCTCCGTGGCCGCGGGCGGCTCGACCAACCAGTCGGGATTGGCCTGCTTGTCCCACCACTTCCAGGCCGCGAGGCCCGCACCGGCCAGCAGACCGAACACGGCGAACGCCTTGAACGCACGGCCGCACGCCGACCGCCGCTGGTTCCGGCGGGCCAGCTTCTCGATGTCCTCCGCCGAGACATTGCCACGCAGCGCCGCCAACGCGGCGGCACCCCGGGCCGAGGCCTCCTCACGGACCGGCCCCGCCGCCGCCACGGCCTGCTCGATCCTCGGACGCGAGTAGTCGGCCGCCTGCCGCGCGGCCTTGCGGGTCAGATCCGCGGCATCGTGCGCGGCCTGGTCCACCTTCGGCGGCACATGCGTGCGAGCCTGCTCCAGACGCGGCACGAGACGGGCGTCGTACTGGACGCGGGCCTGCTCAGCAGCCTGCGACACCACGGGCGCGAGCCGTACGCGTGCCTCCTGCGCGTAGTACGCGGCACGCTCCTTGGCCGTGTCGGCGTAGGGCGCCACCGCTTCCGCGGCGTGCCGCACGCTGTCCTTCGCCGAACTGGTCGCGGCGCGCACGCTCTCTTTGCGGGTCACGGGTTTCCTCCTCCTCGGTGGCGTACGGTATTTCGACTTTCCACCCTTTTAGGGATCATGCCTGCCAACGGGCCGGGCGGCGCGCGAGGGCGGGCATACGGGTGCAACCAGAGCTAAGAGGGGCTTGTCGACGACAATGCCACGGATCGGCGCCGCGCGCCCCCGGCCGGACGAGGTGACTCCGCCGGGTTTCGGCAAGCGATTCGTGAGGATGTCCGCCGGCAGCCCGCAGCCGGGCCACAGAGCCGCCGCACCGTGCGAGGATCGTGCCGTCCAAGCCAGCACCGGGTTACACCCGGACGCACATGAGCACAACGGAAGGCGGACCGTGGCCGAGCAGCTCTACGCCACTCTGAAGACCAGCCTCGGCGACATCGAGGTCCGGCTTTTCCCGAACCACGCCCCCAAGACCGTCAAGAACTTCGTCGAGCTCGCCCTCGGCGAGCGCGAGTGGACCGACCCGGCCACCGGCACCGTCTCCGCCACCCCCCTCTACGACGGCACCGTCTTCCACCGCGTGATCAGCGGCTTCATGATCCAGGGCGGCGACCCGCTCGGCACCGGCATCGGCGGCCCCGGCTACAAGTTCGAGGACGAGTTCCACCCCGACCTGCGCTTCGACCGCCCCTACCTGCTCGCCATGGCCAACGCCGGCCCACGCACCAACGGCTCGCAGTTCTTCATCACGGTCAACCCCGCACCCCACCTCAACCGCAAGCACACCATCTTCGGCGAGGTCACCGACGCGGACAGCCAGAAGGTCGTGGACAAGATCGCCTCCGTCGCCGTCAGCGGCCCGAACAAGCGGCCCGAGAAGGACGTCGTCGTCGAGACGGTGCTCGTCGAGAAGCGCGAGAACTGAAGGCCCCGGACAGACCCCCGAAGGGAACCAAACGCCCCGCCCGTCCGTAAGGATGTGCGGGGCACAATGGTGACCACCACGAGCGAGGGGACCCCATGGAGGACCAGGCGGCAGGCAGCGCGCGCGACGCCCACAGCCTGCCCATGTGCTACCGGCACCCGGACCGCGAGACCGGCGTGCACTGCACCCGGTGCGAGCGCCCCATCTGCCCCGAGTGCATGGTCAGTGCCTCCGTGGGCTTCCAGTGCCCCGAATGCGTCCGCGGCACCACCCCCGGCCAGAGCGGCCCGCCCCCCGCCGCCGCCCAGCCCCGCACCATCGCCGGCGGCACCATCACCGCCGACCCCCGGCTGCTCACCAAGATCCTGATCGGGATCAACATCGCCGTCTTCCTGATCCAGCTCTCCGTCGGCGACAGCTTCACCAACCGCTTCGACCTGATCGGCCAGGCCTGGTTCCCGCAGTACGGCGATGTCGAGGGCATCGCCCAGGGCCAGTACTACCGAATGCTGACCTCGATGTTCCTGCATGACAGCTCGAACTACATGCACATCGTGTTCAACATGCTCAGCCTGTGGTGGATCGGCGGCCCGCTGGAGGCCGCGCTCGGCCGCGCCCGCTACCTCACGCTCTACCTCGTCTCCGGACTGGCCGGCAGCGCGCTCACCTACCTGCTCGCCGCCCAGAACCAGCCCTCGCTCGGCGCGTCCGGCGCGATCTTCGGCCTCTTCGGCGCGACCGCGGTGCTCATCCGCCGGCTGAACTACGACATGCGGCCGATCATCGCCCTGCTGGTGATCAACCTCATCTTCACCTTCAGCGGCGGGATCGCCTGGCAGGCCCACATCGGCGGCCTGGTCGCCGGTGTCATCACCGGGTACGCGATGGTGCACGCCCCGCGCGAGCGGCGGAACCTCATCCAGTACGGCACCTGCGCGCTGGTCCTGGTCCTGGCCGTGGTGCTCACGGTCGTCCGCACCGCCCAGCTCACCTGACCCCGATCACGGCGGCGCGCTGCACTGTTGCCGAACCGTTGTCCACAGTTCGTGGCGGATCTTGTGCACAACGTGCGTGCACAACTGTGCCCCCTCCCACTCACTTGCGTTCCCGCAGGTCAGGGAGGGGGCGAACAGTTTTACGGCGAGTGTTGTGGTAGTCGTACCGGCGTCAACGCCTGGCGGGTTATCCACAGATCGTCTTCTTTTCCCCAGGTCCATACACAGGCCTGTGGATAACTCAGCGGATAACCCTGGGCAGAGCTACTTCCACTGCGTGGAGACGCCGAAGCCGGCCGCGATGAAGCCGAAGCCCACGACGATGTTCCAGTTGTCGAGGCTGTCGATCGGCAGTGAACCGTCGGTCACATAGAAGACGACGATCCAGGCCAGCCCGATGAGGAACATGGCCAGCATCACCGGCGCGACCCAGGCTCGGTTGTTCAGCTTGAGGGTGGTCGCCTGCTTCGCCGGGGGCGGCGTGTAGTCGGCCTTCTTGCGGATACGTGACTTCGGCACGAGGGTCTCTCCTGTCGATGCGCTGCGTGGCCGCGCAGGTAACTGGGTCGGGCTCGGGGCAGCGTACAAGGGGACAGTAAGGGCAGACTGAGCGCTCCCCCGGGCGTCCGTTAGCGTAGTGCTTCCGTGGCGCTGAAGGAGATAAGGGTACGTTGAGCAATTCTGCCGACTCCAACGCGACCGGATCAACGGGTGCGGCCCCGGCCCGCAAGGGCGGCTTCCGGCCGGTGCGGATTCTCACCGTGGGTGTCTTCGCCCTCGCCGGTCTTCTCTTCTTCACCAGCTTCAACACGGCCAAGGGCACCGACATCCGCTCGGACGACAACCTGCTGAAGCTGTCCGACCTGATCCAGGAGCACAGCCGCAAGAACAAGGAGCTGGACGAGTCCAACGCGAGCACCCGTGACCAGAACGAGAAGCTCGCGAAGCGCGACGACGGCTCCACCAAGGCCGAGGACGACAAGCTGACCGGGCTGGAGAAGGACGCCGGCACGCGGAAGCTGACCGGCAGGGCGATCACCGTCACCCTCAACGACGCCCCGCCGAACGCCACCGCCAAGCTGCCCGGCTATCCCGAGCCGCAGCCCGACTACCTGGTCATCCACCAGCAGGACCTGCAGGCCGTGGTGAACGCCCTCTGGCAGAGCGGCGCCCAGGGGATCAAGGTCATGGACCAGCGGCTGATCTCCACCAGCGCCGTGCGCTGTGTGGGCAACACCCTGATCCTCCAGGGCCGCGTCTACTCACCGCCGTACAAGATCCAGGCGGTCGGGGACCCCGCGAAGATGCAGCAGGCGCTCGCGGACTCGGAGGCCATCCAGAACTACATGGTGTACGTCAACGTCTACGGTCTCGGCTGGAAAGTCACCGAGGACGGGACGGTGACTCTGCCGGGTTACTCGGGCACAGTGGATCTGCACTACGCGAAGCCCGTGGAGTAAGCAGCTCGGCCTTTGGAGCCGCCGGTGCGCGTGATCGTCAGGACCGTCAGCGAGCTCTGCATCACCGTCGGCACGCTCATAGTGCTCTTTGTCGTGTATGTGCTGTTCTGGACCGGTGTGAAGGCCGACAGCGTGATGCACGACCAGATCAACCAGTTACAGCGCCAGTGGTCGGACAGCGCCGCCGTCCACCCCACGGCCGGGGCCTCCGCGGCCGCCCCCGCCGAGCCGGCCGCGTACCACTACGGCAGGCCTTTCGCGATCATGTACATCCCGCGGTTCGGTTTCACGTGGAACAAGCCGGTCCTGGAGGGCACGGGGACCGATGTGCTGAAGAAGGGCCTCGCCCACTACGCCCGCACCGCCCGGCTCGGCCAGGAGGGCAACTTCGCGGTCGCCGGCCATCGGCGCACGTACGGTGACCCGTTCCTCGACTTCCCGAAGCTGCGGGTGGGGGACGCGATCGTACTGACGGACGGGACGACCTGGTTCACGTATCGGATCGACAAAGGCCCCTACAAAACAGTTCCGACGGACGTTGAAGTGATCGACCCTGTGCCACGTAAGTCGGGGTATACGCGTCCGGGGCGCTATCTCACGCTGACCACGTGCGATCCGGAATGGGGGCACAGCCATCGGCTGATCGTCTGGGCGCACTTGGACTCCACACAGCCTGTGGAGGCAGGCAAACCCAAGGCGCTGCGCCGTTAGTCTGGTGCAGTACGGCGGGATTCTGGTGCCGTGGTGGAACGGAAGGGACGGCATGTACGGCTGGATCTGGCGGCATCTGCCGGGGAACGCGTGGGTGAGGGCGTTGATCTCACTCGTGCTGGTCCTGGCCGTGATCTACGTCCTCTTCCAGTACGTCTTCCCCTGGGCCGAACCGCTGCTGCCCTTCAACGATGTGACGGTGGACAACCAGTGAGCGCGCGGATTCTCGTCGTCGACAACTACGACAGCTTCGTCTTCAACCTGGTCCAGTACCTGTACCAGCTGGGCGCCGAGTGCGAGGTGCTGCGCAACGACGAGGTGTCGACGGCGCATGCCCAGGACGGCTTCGACGGCGTTCTCCTGTCGCCGGGTCCCGGGACACCGGAGGAGGCCGGTGTGTGTGTGGACATGGTCCGCCACTGCGCGGCCACGGGCGTTCCGGTCTTCGGTGTCTGTCTCGGCATGCAGTCGATGCAGGTGGCGTACGGCGGTGTGGTGGACCGGGCGCCCGAGCTGCTGCACGGGAAGACCTCGCTGGTGGAGCACGAGGGCCGGGGGGTCTTCGCGGGGCTGCCCACGCCCTTCACCGCGACCCGCTACCACTCGCTGGCCGCCGAGCCGGCGACGGTGCCGGCCGAGCTGGAGGTGACCGCCCGTACGCACGACGGGATCATCATGGGGCTGCGCCACCGTGAACTCCCGGTGGAGGGTGTGCAGTTCCACCCGGAGTCGGTGCTGACCGAGCACGGGCACCGGATGCTGGCCAACTGGCTGGTGGAGTGCGGTGACCAGGGGGCCGTGGCGAGGTCGGTGGGGCTCGCCCCGGTGGTGGGCAGGGCCACGGCGTGACCGCGCTGCGCCCGGAGCGCGAGACCGATACCTCGTACGGGGATCAGTCGTACGGGGGCTCCGGCGCGCTCGGCGAGACGGCGTACCTTCCACCGGTCGGGGAGTCCACGGCGTATCTGCCGCCGATCGACGAGGAGACCGTCGCCCTGCGGATCCCTGATCCGCCGCCCATATCGGCTTCTGCGGGCACAGCAGCCTCTTCCGCCACCAGAGTCCCAGGTGGCGGTCGCGCGGCCCGCAGAAAGGCCGCCAAGCGTCGCGGTGGCCGCCATGGTGGCGCATCGGAGACGGCGCCTCAGGAGAGCCAGGCGTCGGGACGTCCGCTGTCCCGGGTGGAGGCCCGGCGCCGGGAGCGGTTGCGCAAGCCCTCGCCGGCCGTCGTGGCGAGCCGGGCGATAGGCGAGGTGTTCATCACCACCGGCGTGCTGATGCTGCTGTTCGTCACGTACCAGCTGTGGTGGACGAACGTGCGCGCCCACGCGCAGGCGGGCAGCGAGGCCAGCAGTCTCCAGAAGGACTGGGCGAGCGGCAAGCGGGCGCCGGGTGTCTTCGCGCCCGGGCAGGGCTTCGCCATCCTGCACATCCCGAAGCTGGATGTGGTGGCGCCGATCGCCGAGGGTGTCAGCAACAAGAAGGTCCTCGACAAGGGCATGGTGGGCCACTACGGCGAGGGCGCGCTGAAGACCGCGATGCCGCAGGACAAGACCGGTAACTTCGGGCTGGCCGCGCACCGCAACACGCATGGCGAACCGTTCCGGTACATCAACAAGCTGGTGGCCGGTGACGCGGTCGTGGTGGAGACGCAGGACGAGTACTTCGTGTACAAGGTGACGTCGATGCTTCCGGTGACGGCGCCCAGCAATGTGAGTGTGCTGGACCCGATTCCGAAGGGGTCGGGCTTCACCAAGGCGGGCCGCTACATCACGCTCACCACCTGCACGCCGGAGTTCACCAGCAAGTACCGGTTGATCGTCTGGGGCAAGATGGTCGAGGAGCGCCCGCGCAGCAAGGGCAAGCCGGACGCGCTCGTCGAGTAAGGGCAGAGGCAGAGGAACAGTGGCAGCGACCGCCGACGACACCGAAGACCAGACCGACGCGCCGGACGCGGCTCCCGTACCGGGCCGTCGGCCGATCGGCCGGATCGCGACGGCGGTCAGCGTCTTCGGTGAACTCCTGATCACGGCGGGTCTGGTGCTCGGCCTGTTCGTCGTCTACTCCCTGTGGTGGACGAACGTCGTCGCCGACCGCAAGGCCGACCGGGAGGGCGACAAGGTCCGTGACACCTGGGCCCAGCAGGACACCGGTCCCGGCGCGCTGAACACGAAGAACGGCATCGGTTTCCTGCACGTCCCCTCGATGAGGAACGGCGAGGTGCTGGTCGAGAAGGGCACGTCGACGGACGTCCTCAACGACGGCGTCGCCGGCTACTACACGGACCCCGCCAAGGCCGCCCTTCCCACCACCGGCAAGGCCGGCAACTTCACCCTCGCCGCGCACCGCGACGGCCACGGTGCCAAGTTCCACAACATCGACAAGGTGAAGGTGGGCGACCCGGTCGTCTTCGAGACCCGGGACGACTGGTACGTCTACAAGGTCTACGACATCCTCCCCGAGACCTCGAAGTACAACGTCAAGGTCCTCTCCCAGATCCCCAAGGAGTCCGGCAAGACCAAGCCGGGCCACTACATCACCCTCACGACCTGCACCCCGGTCTACACGAGCCGCTACCGGTACGTGGTGTGGGGCGAGCTGGTGCGGGTGCAGAAGGTGGACAGCAAGCGGACCCCGCCGAAGGAGCTGGGCTGACAGCCCCTCTTGTCTCGGGGTTACCTCAGACCCTTGAGCGGTGCCCCGGCGCTCCACGCCTCCAGCTCGTCGCGGTCGACCATGGTGACGCCACTCAGTTTGGATGGCCTGGGCTTCGCTGCTGAAGTGACAGGTGGCGACGAAGAGGGCGACATCCACGCAGTCGACGGCTCGTGCGGCACCGGCGAATTTCTGCATGTCGGCGCTGCGGACAGAGCGGCGACTGGTGTGGTTCTTGCACTGGACGGCCACGGTGCGTCCGTCGGCGGTGCGGGCTGTGACGTCGATGCCCCGGTCCTTGTGCGCCTGACGTACGACGACGTCCGTGCAGCCGTCCCGCCGCAGAAGATCGGCGACGTGTCGTTCGAGTGCTTGCCAGGTCATCCCCTTGAGCGCCGGGGCGACTCCTGAGGCGCGTCCTTCCTCCAGGAAGCTGATGCGCCGGTGGTGCTGGCACAGCCTGCGTTCCACGTGTTCGATGTCCTGCCGGAGCTCGCGGCGATGCCCGCCCGACGATTCGATCAGGGTGTTGAACATCGGGACGACGGTCTTGCCGAGGATGTGGGTGATGCGCTGGTCGATGCGGTCGTCGAGGGCCTGGAGGTCGGCCGGGGCGGAGTTTTCCACAGGCTGTGTCCGGGCCAGGTACTCCATGTCGAGAAGGTAGACACGCACCTGACGTGCGACTTCGCTCTCGCGGAGGAGCATGGCGACGTTGAGGACTGCTCGGCGGGAGAAGAGCGCGAGGGACGCGGTGCGCGACTGAATCCCACTGAGTTCCTTAAAGGAGCTCAGTTCTGAACCTGTCAAAACTTGGTAGCCATTGGCATCCAGTTCTGGGCGGTGGTCGAGTACGAGAGAACGGATGGCTTTGATGCCCACCTGAAAGTAGGTCGCCACCATCGCCGTGGTCACATGCATCCCGTCCGGCAGCAGTGACAGCGCCTTTACCCGGTCGAGCACGTCGGTGCGGTCCAGCACGCTGCTGCGCAGGGTCTGGGACTCCAGCAGAGCTGTTTGGCCGATCATGTTCTGCCCCCTTGTTCGTCGTGGCCGTACGGCCGGGGCGGCGAACAGAGTCCCCACCCCACCCGATCAACGAGGGAGGGCAGGCGAGGGCACGATCGATGAGGGAACTCACGTGCGGGATTCGTGGGTCTGGGAAAGGGCGGAGCCCCGGTGCCCTTCCGAGGGAAGGACGCCGGGGCTCCGTTGTGGCGATCGGGGCGTCGGCCTCAGCCGCTGGTGCCGCCGAAGAAGGTGGTGCCGCCGTTGTTCCCGCCGTTGTTGCCGTTGCCGACGCTCACGGTGGTGAGGGTGATCGTCGTGCTGCCGGGGTCGTTGACGCCGGTGTTGGCCTGGGGGTCCTGGCTGGCGACGATCGCGTTGTCGCTGGAGTCGCCGTTCACCTGGATGTTGGTGAAGCCGGATGCCTGCAGGGTCTGCCTGGCCTGCTTCAGGGTCTGGGTGACCACGCTCGGCACGGCCGTCTGCTGCTTGGCCTTGCCGATCTGGATGTTGACCGTGGAGTCCTTGTCGACCTGGGTGCCGGCCTGCGGGTCGGTCGAGACGACCTTGCCGACCAGGTTGGCGTCGTCGGTCTCCACCTCGGAGCAGTTGCCGGTGAGGTTGTTGGCCGTCATCTGCGCCTTGGCCTCGTCACAGGTCTTGCCGCTGACGTCGGGGACCGTGGACTTCTCCTCGGCCTTGGCGACCTCGAGGGTGATGGTCGAGCCCTTCTCCTTCTCCGTGCCCGGGTCGGGGTTCTGGCTCAGGACCGTGCCCTCGGACTGGGAGGAGACGGTCTTGGTGATCTTGACCTTGAAGCCCTTGTTCTCCAGCTGAGTGGTGGCGTCGTCGACGTTCTTGCCGATCACGTTGTCCACCGCGACCTTCGGCGCCCCCGTCGAGACGACGAGGTTGACGGTGGAGTCCTTCTTGACGGCGGTGTTGGCGGCCGGGTCCTGGGAGCAGATGTTGCCCTTGGGCTGGTCGTCGCAGGTCTTCTGGGTGAACGCCAGTTTGAGGCCGATGTTGGTCGCCATCTGTTTGGCGGTCTTCTCGGTCTGTCCGACGAAGGTCGGCGTCTGGACCGTGTCGTTCCCGGCTCCGCCGCCGCCGAAGGCCCACTTGCCGATCAGGATGGCGCCGACCAGGACCAGGACGCCGGCGACGATCAGGAGGATCGTGGAGGTGTTGTTCTTCTTCTGCTGGCGGCGGCGGTCGGGGCGGTCGTCGTAGCCGTAGCCGCCGTCGTCCGGGTTCATGGGCGGGAGCATGGTGGTCGCGCCGGCGTCGGCGCGCAGTGCGGTGGTCGCCTGGTCGTCCGGGTAGCCGTAGCCGACCGAGCCCATGGCCGCGGTGGCCGCGACGGGCTGGCCGTCGAGGCAGGCCTCGATGTCGGCGCGCATCTCGTCCGCGGACTGGTAGCGGTAGTTCGGGTCCTTGACCAGGGCCCGGAGGACGATGGCGTCCATCTCCGGGGTGATCTCGGGGTCGAACACCGATGGGGGCTGCGGTTCCTCGCGGACGTGCTGGTAGGCGACGGCCACCGGGGAGTCGCCCACGAAGGGCGGTCGTACCGTCAGCAGCTCGTAGAGGAGGCAGCCGGTCGAGTAGAGGTCCGAGCGGGCGTCGACCTGTTCGCCCTTGGCCTGCTCGGGAGACAGGTACTGGGCGGTGCCGATCACGGCCGCCGTCTGGGTCATCGTCATGCCGGAGTCGCCCATGGCGCGGGCGATGCCGAAGTCCATCACCTTGACCTGGCCGTTGCGCGTCAGCATGACGTTCGCGGGCTTGATGTCACGGTGGACGATGCCGCTGCGGTGCGCGTACTCCAGGCCCTGGAGGATGCCGATGGTCATTTCCATCGCGCGTTCGGGCAGGAGCTTGCGTCCGGAGTGGAGCAGTTCGCGCAGGGTCGAGCCCTCCACGTACTCCATGACGATGTACGGGATCGAGACCCCGTCGATGTAGTCCTCGCCCGTGTCGTAGACCGCGACAATCGCGGGGTGGTTGAGCGAGGCGGCCGACTGAGCCTCCCGGCGGAACCGGGCCTGGAAGGACGGATCACGCGCGAGGTCCACGCGGAGCGTCTTCACGGCCACCGCTCGACCGAGCCGCGTGTCATGCGCGAAGTAGACCTCCGCCATGCCACCACGGCCGAGCACGTGGCCCAGCTCGTACCGGCCGCCGAGGCGACGCGGCTCTTCCATAGCTACCTACCAGCCCTCTCCGTCGGTCCCGGCCGCCACGGGTGTGTGGCCGGAGGCTGCCGTCCGGGCCTACCGTACCCGGCTGTGTTTGTGTGACCTGGCCAAGCCCGTAACCCGATACAGGACCGGTATCGCAACGTGCACCGATGTGAAGGGAACGTGATCGGGCTCACTTCTTGGAGTCGATGACCGCCTCCATCACGCTCTTCGCGATCGGGGCCGCGAGGCCGCCGCCGGAGATGTCGTCACGGTTGGCCTGATCGTCCTCGATCACCACGGCGACGGCGACGGGCTTGCTGCCGTCGGGGAGCTTGGCGTACGAGATGAACCAGGCGTAGGGGTTCTCGCTGTTCTCCACACCGTGCTGGGCGGTGCCGGTCTTGCCGCCGACGGTGACGCCGTTGATCTGCGCGTTCGTACCCGTGCCCTGCTTGACGACCGTCTCCATCATGGACTGGAGGATCTGGGCGTTGTCGGAGGAGAGCGGCTGGCTCAGCTCCTCGGGCTCGGTCTGCGAGATGGTGTCGACGCTCGACGACTGGAGCTTGTCGATCATGTACGGCTTCATCAGCTTGCCGTCGTTGGCGACCGCGGAGGCGACCATGGCCATCTGCAGCGGGGTCGCGGCGGTGTTGAACTGGCCGATCGAGGACAGCGCGGTCTGCGACTGGTTCATGTTGTCGGAGAAGACCGAGGCGCTGGAGCGGACCGGGGTGAACTGCTCCTCGTCGAAGCCGAACTTCTTGGCCTCGGCGAGCATCTTGTCGTTGCCGAGGTCGGCGCCGATCTTGCCGAAGACGGTGTTGCAGGAGTACCGCAGCGCGATCCGCATGGTCGCGTTCTTGCAGGGGATGCTGCCCTCGTTCTTCAGCTCGGTGGTGGTGCCGGGCATGACGTAGGGCAGCGGTGACTTGGTGGCCTCGTCCGCGGAGGTGTAGAGCCCGTTCTGCAGCGCGGCCGCGGCGGTGACCACCTTGAAGGTGGAGCCCGGCGGGTAGGTCTCGCGCAGTGCCCGGTTGAGCATCGGGTCGTTCGGGTCGTACTTCTTCTGCAGCTTCTTCCAGGCCGCCGCGTCGGTGTTCGAGTTGCCCGCGAAGACCGAGGGGTCGTACGACGGGTAGGAGGCGAGGGCCAGGATCTTGCCGGTGGAGGGGTCCAGGGCGACGACGGCGCCCTTGCCGCCCTGCTTCTTCAGCCCGTTGTAGGCGGCGCTCTGGGCGGCCGCGTTCAGGGTGGTGACGACGTTGCCGCCCTGCTTCTGCTTGCCCGTGATCATGTCCAGGGTGTTGCGGAAGAAGAGCCGGTCGTCGTCGCCGGTGAGGATGCCGTCCTCCAGGGACTCCAGCTGGTTGGAGCCGAAGGCCTGGGAGGCGTAGCCGGTGACGGGGGCCCACATGGGGCCGTCCTTGTAGGTGCGCTTGTACTTCAGGTCGTTGAGGCCGGAGGAGCCGGACGCCGTGGACCCGGTGATCGGGTTGCCGTCGACGATGATGTCGCCGCGCGGGGTGGAGTAGCGGGCGATGGTGACGCGGCGGTTCTTCGGGTCCGTCTTCAGGGTGTCGGCCTTGACGTACTGGAGCCAGTTGTCCCGTAGCAGCAGGGTGAGGACCAGCAGTCCGCAGAAGAGCGCGATCCGGCGCAGGGGCTTGTTCATGACGGGCGGACCACCTGGGTCATCTCGGCGTCGGGGTTGCCGGCGGGGGCGGGCGCCGGGCGGCGTGCGGTGTCGCTGATTCTGATGAGGATGCCGATCAGCGCCCAGTTGGCGAGTACGGAGGAACCGCCGTAGGCCATGAACGGCATGGTCATACCGGTCAGCGGGATGAGTCCCATGACACCGCCGGCGACGACGAAGACCTGAAGGGCGAAGGCTCCGGACAGGCCGATGGCGAGCAGCTTGCCGAAGGGGTCGCGGGCGGCGAGGGCGGTGCGGACGCCGCGCTCCACGATCAGGCCGTAGATCAGCAGGATCGCCATGATGCCGGCGAGGCCCATTTCCTCGCCGAAGGTGGCGAGGATGAAGTCGGAGTTGGCGGCGAACCGGATGAGGTCGGAGTGGCCCTGGCCGAGGCCGGTGCCGAGGGTGCCGCCGGAGCCGAAGGCCCACAGCGCCTGCATGGACTGCTCGGAGTGGCCGGCCACGCCCTGCTGGCTGAGCGTGTACTCCTTCATCGGGTCGAGCCAGGCCTGGACGCGCTGCTGGACGTGCGGTTCGAAGCTGGCCACGCCGACGGCGCCGGCCGCGGACATCAGCAGACCGAAGACGATCCAGCTGGTCCGCTCGGTGGCGACGTACAGCATGATGACGAACATTCCGAAGAACAGCAGCGAGGTACCGAGGTCGGTCTCGAAGACCAGGATGAGGATCGACATGAGCCAGACGACCAGGATGGGTCCGAGGTCGCGGCCGCGCGGCAGGTACAGGCCGATGAAGCGGCGGCTGGCCAGGGCCAGGGCGTCGCGCTTGACCATGAGGTAGCCGGCGAAGAAGATCGCCAGGGCGATCTTCGCGAACTCACCGGGTTGCAGGGAGCCGAGTCCCGGCACCCGGATCCAGATCTTGGCGCCGTAGATGTTGGCGCCGAGGCCGGGCACCAGCGGCAGGACGAGCAGTACCAGCGCGCCGAACATCGAGATGTAGGTGTAGCGCTGCAGGACGCGGTGGTCCTTGAGGAAGATCAGTACGACGACGAACAGCGCGATGCCGAGCGCGGTGTAGAGCAGCTGGCGGGGTGCGGCCTGGAAGTAGTTGGGCAGTGATTGCAGCAGCTTCGACTGGTCGAGCCGCCAGATGACCACCAGTCCGAGGCCGTTGAGCAGCGTGGCCAGGGGCAGCAGCAGCGGATCGGCGTACGCGGCGAACTTGCGCACGGCGAGATGGGCGACGCCGGCCATCAGGCCGAGGCCCAGGCCGTAGCTGAGCAGGCCCGCGGGGATCTTGTCGTCGATGGCCAGGCCCACGTTGGCGTAGGCGAACACCGGGATGACGACGGCGAACACCAGGAGCGCCAGTTCGGTGTTGCGGCGGCTGGGTGCGCCGATGGCACCGATCGTGGACGTGTGGTGTGTCGAACTGTTGGTAGTACTGCTCATGGTGTGACAGGGCCTCTCACGGCTTGCCTACTGCTTACCGCACAGCGAGACGACCTTCTGCTCATCCTCCGAGAGGGTGGGGCCGGGGCTGGGGGTCGCTGAGGGGGACGGGGACGGTGACGCCGTGGAGGACGCCGAGTTCGAAGGGCTTGGCGAGGCCTTGGACGTGAGAGAGGTCTTGGTGGTTCCCGTGGTGCCGCCGGCCTCGCCCTGGCCGGTCTTGGAGTTGGTCTTGGACTCGGCGGCGGTGCGCTCCGACTCCTTCTTGCAGGCGGACGCCTGCACGGCCAGTTCCTGGACCTTCGACTGGGCGTCGGTGAGACCGCCCTCGGCGATGGTGGCCTTGACCTGCTTCTGCTGGTACGGCGGCAGGTACTTGAGTTCGATCTCGGGGTGGTCCTTCTCCACCTTCGACAGCGACACCCAGGCCAGGTCCTGACTGATGCCCTGGTACAGCGCGATGTGCTCGCCGTTGGCGCCGACGTAGTACTGCGTCTGCGTCCAGCGCCAGCCGCCGTACAGGCCCCCGCCGATGACGGCGAGGGCGAGCACGCTGAAGAAGGATCTCTTCAGCCACTTCCGGCCCGTGCGGGGCTTCACGAAGTCGTCGTCGGTGTAGTCGCCGAAGCTGCCCGCCGGGACGTACCCGGTGGTGTCGCCGGAGCCGGGCGGGCCGAACTCGCCGCCTCCGCCGTGCCCCTGGCGGCCGAGGTTGGCGGCCCGGCCGGCCGGGGTCTGCATGAAGCCGTTGTCGTGCAGGTGCTGCTGGTTCTCCGCGACGGCGCCGACCACGACCGGGGTGTCGGAGAGCTGCCCCGCGAGGGTGTCGCCGGTGTCCAGGTCGAGGACGTCCGCGATGATGACGGTGATGTTGTCGGGGCCGCCGCCGCGCAGCGCGAGCTGGATCAGCTCCTGCACGGTCTCCTGCGGGCCCTGGTAGCTGGCGAGGGTCTCCTCCAGGGTCTGGTGGGAGACCACCCCGGAGAGGCCGTCGGAGCAGATCAGGTAGCGGTCGCCGGCGCGGACCTCGCGGATGGAGAGATCGGGTTCGACGTGTTCGCCGCTGCCCAGCGCGCGCATCAGCAGGGAGCGCTGCGGGTGGGTGGTGGCTTCCTCTTCGGTGATCCGGCCCTCGTCGACGAGCCGCTGCACCCAGGTGTGGTCCTGGGTGATCTGGGTGAGCACGCCGTCACGGAGCAGGTACGCGCGGGAGTCGCCGACGTGCACCAGGCCGAGGCGCTGGCCGGTCCACAGCAGGGCGGTGAGGGTGGTCCCCATGCCCTCCAGCTGCGGGTCCTCCTCGACCATGGCGCGCAGCTGGTCGTTGGCCCGCTGCACGGCGTGGCCGAGGGAGGTGAGGATGTCGGAGCCCGGCACGTCGTCGTCGAGCGTGACCAGGGTGGAGATCACCTCGGAGGAGGCGACCTCACCGGCGGCCTGGCCGCCCATGCCGTCGGCGATGGCGAGCAGGCGGGGACCGGCGTAACCGGAGTCCTCGTTGCCCTCCCGGATCATGCCTTTGTGCGATCCGGCGGCGAAGCGCAGTGACAGACTCATGCGCACCTCGCCCGTCGGCTCCGGGTACATCCGCACGGTGCCCACCCTCCGGTCGGGAGCGCGCGAAGGACCGGCGTCCGGTCCGCCGCCGCGTGCTCGCTCCGCTCGCGCCTACTCATGATGTAGCACTACTTCCGCAGCTCGATGACGGTTTTGCCGATGCGGATCGGTGCGCCCAGCGGGATCGGTGTGGGAGTCGTCAGCCGGGACCGGTCCAGGTACGTGCCGTTCGTCGACCCGAGGTCCTCGACGATCCACTGGCCGTCGCGGTCCGGGTAGATCCTGGCATGGCGGCTGGAGGCGTAGTCGTCGTCCAGCACGATCGTGGAGTCGTGGGCGCGGCCCAGGGTGATGGTCTGGCCCTGGAGCGCGACCGTCGTCCCCGTCAGGGTTCCCTCGCTCACGACCAGCTTGCTGGGGGCGTTGCGCCGCCGGCCGCCGCTCGCGGGCTGCTGGCCGCGCTGCTGCGGGGGCGCGGCCTGCTGCCGGGCGGCCGGCTGCTGCCGGCGTCCTTCTTCCCTACGCGATCCGCGCTGGGTGACGCGCGTACCGAACAGGTCGCTGCGGATGACCTGCACGGCCACGATCACGAACAGCCACAGTACGGCCAGGAAACCCAGCCGCATGACCGTGAGGGTCAGCTCTGACATTGCCCCCGCTTCACCCTTCGGCTTGCCGGTAAATGATGGTGGTGCTGCCCACGACGATCCGCGAGCCGTCGCGGAGCGTAGCGCGGGTGGTGTGCTGCCCGTCCACCACGATGCCGTTGGTGGACCCGAGATCCTGGATCGTCGAGGGCGTTCCGGTCCGGATCTCGCAGTGCCGGCGGGAGACGCCGGGGTCGTCGATCCGCACGTCGGCCTCGGTGCTGCGGCCCAGCACGAGCGTCGCGCGGGAGATCTGGTGGCGGGCGCCGTTGATCTCGATCCAGTAGCGGGTACGGGAGCCGGGCGCCGGGGCGCCGACCGGTCCGGAGGGACCGGCGGGCCGCTGGCCGGCGGGGGGCGGGTAGCCGTAGCCGCCGGGGCGCTGCGGGGCGCCGGGCGGCGGTGCGCTCGGCATCGGCGGGGCCGCGGCGCCGCCGGCCTGCGGCTGGCCGTAGCCGCCGGGGCGCTGCGGGGCGCCGCCCGCGGGTGCGCGCTCCGGGGCCTGCTGGCTGCTGGAGGAGGCGAGCGTGCGGCTGCGCACCCGGTACAGGCCGGTGTCGAGGTCGTCGGCCTTCTCCAGGTTGACCTTGATCGGCCCCATGAAGGTGTAGCGCTGCTGCTTGGCGTAGTCGCGGACCATCCCGGCGAGCTCGTCGCCGAGCTGCCCGGAGTAGGGGCTGAGGCGCTCGAAGTCGGGGGCGCTCAGCTCCACGATGAAGTCATTGGGTACGACGGTCCGGTCCCGGTTCCAGATGGTCGCGTTGTTGTCGCACTCGCGCTGCAGCGCTCCGGCGATCTCCACGGGCTGGACCTCGGACTTGAACACCTTCGCGAAGGTGCCGTTGACCAGACCTTCGAGACGCTGCTCGAACTTCTTCAGGACTCCCACAGGGCACCTCCTCTGTCGCCTTGCCCGTACTGCGGCTGCTTCCGTCACCGCTCACTGATCGTATCTACGCGTCCGGCAATCAGCCGGTTCCCCGAGCGGCCCTCCTTCGAACTCCTCGGCGGGCTCCTCTTGCCATGGATCGTAGAGGTGGGGCACGACCAGTGTCCCGCACCTGACTGTGGACCCGATCCGTCTCCTGGAGAGATGGGCTGGACCGGTACGAGGTTGATACGTGACCGCCGACTGCTCGGTACGCGGGCGTCGGGTGAGCGCTGCCCAGGCATAAGTGATGTGAACCCACCCTGCCCCACGTGCTAGTGTTCTCGATGTCGGAAGGGGCCAGCCCAAAGGAAACAACGGGCCGGGAGCCGGAAGACACACCCAATGCGCGGGTGGCGGAATAGGCAGACGCGCTGGATTCAGGTTCCAGTGCCCGCAAGGGCGTGGGGGTTCAACTCCCCCCTCGCGCACCACTGGAAGCCCCTCAGGTCCTGGACCTGGGGGGCTTCTTCGTTGTGGCCGGGGGTGTGAGGGAACGCACAGCCCGGTCGGGGCGGATGACGGCCCTGGCCCGTGAGCTATCTCACGGGTGGGGCGGGTCCTGGTGCCGGGCCGCCGGGGCTGGACGTCACCCCCGGTTGCGACCCGGCCGGGCGGATCGCAGGCTGCCCCCATGGACGAGTACAGCCCGGAAGCAGGCGTGCGGCCCGTGCTGGTGACCGGTGCCGCGGGCAGCGTCGGGGCCGTCGGCAGGACCGTGGTCCAAGGTCTGCGGCGCCGGGGCCTGCCGGTCCGTGCCCTGGTGCGCCGGGACGACGACCGGGCCCGGGCGCTGCGGGCGACGGGTGCCGACGTCGTGGTCGGCGATCTGACGCGGGCCCGGGATGTCGCCGACGCCCTCGACGGCTGCGGGCGGATGTATTTCGGCATGGCGGTCTCGGCGGAGTATCTGCTGGCCGCCGTGACCACGGCGACGGTCGCGCGCGCCTACGGAGGGCTGGAGGTGTTCGTGAACATGTCGCAACTGACCGTCTCCGAGATGGACGCCACCCGCGGCTCCGAGTCGCATCAGCACCGTCAGCAGTGGCTGGTCGAGCAGGTTCTCGACTGGTCGGGCCTGCCCGTGGTCGAGGTCAGGCCCACCGTCTTCCTGGAGAACCCGCTCTTCCGGGCCGTGTTCTCCTCGATCGCCGAGGACGGCACGCTCAGGTGGCCCTTCGGTGCGGCGAGGACCTCCCCGATCGCGGCCGGTGACGTCGCCGCGGCCGTCGAGGAGATCCTGGCCGATCCGGCCGGGCACATCGGCCGGACCTATGAGCTGACCGGCCCCCGGTCACAGGACGCCGCCGCCCTGGCCGCGGAGATCTCCGGTGCCCTGCACCGCACGGTCGGCCACACCGACGTCCCGTTGCGGGAATGGCTCGACGACGATCTCGGGGCGCTGGGACTGCCGGACCACGTCCTCCAGCACATCTCCACCATGGCCCGCCTGCACGCGGCCGGCCGCTACGACCGCCAGGCGGACGGCATGGCGGAGATCACCGGACGGCCCGCCACGGGGGTCGCCGACTTCGTCCGCGAGAACCCCGCGCTGTTCACCCGCTGACGACGCCTGCCGATCGGCTGTCTTGCCGTCGGGTCGTCCTGCCTCCCGGTCGTCCTGCCTCCCGGTCGTCCTGCCGTCCGGCTGTCTTGCCGTCGGGTCGTTCTGCTGTCCGGCTGTCCGGCTGTCCTGCTGCCTGGCTGTCCTGCCGTGCGTCTCCGGCCGTCCGCCCGGGCGCCGCCGCGGTCGGCCAGGGGGTCGGCCCGGGGGTCGGTCAAGGGGTCAGCTGGGGCATCGCTGGGCCCAGACCGTCTTGCCGTCGCCGTTGTAGCGGGTGCCCCAGGCGTCGGCGAGGCTGGCGATGATGAAGAGGCCGCGGCCGTCCTCGTCGATGGTGCGCGCGTGCTTGAGGTGCGGGGCGCACTCGGCCGCGTCGCTGACCTCGCAGGTCAGATGGCGGTCCAGGACGAGACGCAGCCGCAGCGGCGGGACGCCGTGGCGGATCGCGTTCCCGACGAGTTCGCTGACGATGAGCTCCGCGGTGAAGGCGTCCTCCTCCCCGATGTCCCAGGCCGCGAGCTGCCGGCGGGTGGCGGCACGGGCGAGCGGGGCCGCCCGGCTCTCCGCGGGCAGCGGCAGCACCAGCACCCGGTCGGCGGGGAACGCCTTGGCCCTGGCCAGCAGCAGGATCTTCTCCGTCTCACGGCGGTCCCGCAACGCGTACGCGATCGAGTCGCACACCTGGTCCAGTGACTGGTCCGCCGCCGCTTCGGTGAGCAGCGAGCGCACCTGCCCGGACGGCGCCAGCAGATCCTCGTTGCCGAGCGCGAGGACGCTGCCCTCGGGGAGCTCGACCGTGGTCGCGGGGAACGGGGCGTGCCCGCTGCCGGCGAGGACCGGGCCCTCCGGGACGGCCACCACGGCCGCCCGGCCGCCCGGATAGACCGCGTACGGGTCCGACAGCCCGGCCCGCACGATCGTGCAGCGCTGCTCCAGCGCGTCGTACACCGCGATCAGACAGCCGGCGGTGAGCGGCTCGGCGTGCAGGCTGTCGCCGGCCGGGAGGGCCGCGCGTTCGGCCGCGAGGCGGGCGGCGGTGTCGCTCAGCCGGGCCATCATCTCGTCCGGTTCCAGGTCCAGGGCGGCCAAGGACTGGATCACGGTGCGCAGTTGGCCCATGGTGGTGGCCGTGGCGACGCCCCGCCCGGCGACGTCGCCGAGGACCAGGGCGGTCCGGGCGCCGGCCAGCTCGATGACGTCGGACCACGCGCCGCCCCCGCCGGGCCCGGGGATGTGCAGACGCGCGAGGTCGACCGCCGAGGTCGCCCGGGGCTGCTGCGGCAGCAGCCGGCGCTTCATGGTGGCGGCGATGGTGCGCTCCCGCGTGAAACGCCGTGCGTTGTCGAGGCACAGCGCGGCGTGGGCGCACACGTCCGCCGTGAGCGCGATGTCCCGCTCCTCGAAGCGCTCCTCGGTGCCGTGCCGGTAGAAACTCACCACGCCCATCGCCTGACCGCGCAGCGCGAGCGGGGCGACGATCAGGGAGTGCACGGCAGACTGCTCGATGGCCGCCGCCCGCGCCGGGTCGGCCGACATCCAGGGGCTGTCGTGGTCCACGGGGACGAGCCTCGGCCGCAGATCGGCCAGCACCCGCGCGAACGGAGTCCCGTCGGGCAGCCGGCTCACCCCGCCCACGGGATGGGCCGACACCACCCCGCGGAAGGCGGCGCGCAGCAGCGGCACATCGCCGTCGACCGGTGCCAGGGGCGGGGTGTCGCCCCGTACGACGTCCTCGATCACCTCGACCACCGCGATCCCGCAGAACGCGGGCACGACCGCGTCGATCAGCGCCTCGCACACGGCGATCACGTCCAGGTGCTCGCCGACGCTGCCGCGCACCGCCTCCAGGATCTCCAGGCGCTGCATGGCCTGCATGCGGTCGGTGACGTCGAGGGCGAGGACGATCAGCCCCACGGTGTCCCGGCGGGCGTCCTCCAGGCGGATGTAGGAGACGGAGTAGTGCCGAGGCCCGGAACCGCCGGACGACCGGGTCCGCACGATGCGGTCCAGAGCCGGTCGCCCGGTCGCCAGGACCCGGCGGGCGACCGCGTCCTCCTCCTCGGGGGCGGCGAGATCGTAGGCGTCGGGGAACACTCCGCCGAGCAGGGCGTCCGGACGCTCCCGCTCCCGCCCGCACGCGCCGCTCGTGCGGACGATGCGCAGTTCCCGGTCGAGGACCTGGAAGATCATCGGCGAGCAGCCGGCCAGGGCCTCCAGGACGGCCGGGGTCCACCCGCAGTCGATGCCGTCCGCCGCGTGCACCTCCCACACCAGCGCGGAACCGGTGAGCACCGGCCGTACGGCCAGGCCCACCGCCGACGCGCGGAGCGCCGCCATCCCGGCCGCGCCGTCGCCCTCGCGTACCAGCTCGCCGATGTGCCTGCCCACGACCTCCTGCCGCGACCAGCCGAACGCCTCCTCGGCCGAGGCGGACCACTCGACCACCCGCCCGTTGTCGCCGACCAGCATGAACGCGCCGTCGCTGGGCATGGCAAACACCTCCACAGGGGGCACGTCCCCGGACAGGAGCCCTCCGGCGACCATCCACGGCCGTGTCCGCTTCCTCCTTATTCCTCCTTATAGTGCGCTCCCGCTCGGCGGCCTCGGCAACAGAAGGAAAGGAACAGAAGTGACAGGAGGAGGCGGCCGGGCGGGTCAGCCGGGGGACGGTGCGCCGCGCCGCAGGGTGCGGGCGGCCGGGACGACCGCCGCGGTCACGGCGAGGAGCGCGCAGGCGGTGACGGCCGCGCCGAGGGCCGGCCAGGGGAGCCGGACCGGCGCCGGCGCCGACTGCAGGCGCAGCGCCGCCGCGATGCCCGCCAGGTCCAGGCCGGCGACCAGCAGGCCCAGCAGCGCCCCCACCGCGACGACCGTGAGGGCCTCGGCGCCCACCAGTCGCAGTGCCTGCCCGCGGGTGGCGCCGGCCAGCCGGAGCAGGGCCAGTTCGCGGGTCCGGTCGGCGGTGGCCATCACCACCGTGTTGACCAGGGAGATCCCGGTGTAGAGGAGCGCGATGCCGAGGACGAGGAGGAGGCCGAGGCGGGTGGTGCGGTCGGTCCCCGGAGAGACCGCCGTGATCCACCGGTCCGCGGTACGGACCCGGCCGCCCCGCTCGCCGAGCGCCGCGCGCAGCCCGGCGGCCACCGCGGCCGGGTCCGCGCCGTCCCGCAGGGCCACGTCGACCCGGTCGACGGCCGCGCCGACCGCGTTGGCCGGGGTGACGTACACCCCGTTGTCGCCGGTGCCGGTCCGCAGCACGGCGGCGATGCGCAGGGTTCGCTCCGTGCCGTCGCCCAGCCACACCCGCACCCGTTCGCCGACGGTGTGCCGTGCCCACTCCTCGTTGACGATGATCGAGTCGTCGTCGAGGTCGGCGGTCCGGCCGGCGGCGAGCGGGAGGCGGGCGGTGGCGGCCAGCGCGGCGGGATCGGCGGCCCTGGCCCCGGACCTGATCAGGGCGACCCCGTCCTCCAGGACGTACACGGCGCTCCCCGCGCTCGCGGACACCTCGGCGCCGGGCACCGCGCGCAGCGCCCGCACCGTCTCCGCGTCGAACCCGTCCCCGCCCGGGGGCGTGACGACGAAGTCGGCGGCGGTGCGGTCGCGGACCTCGGCGGCCCGCGCCGCGTTCAGGGTCGCGGTGGTGCCGAGCAGCGAGCCGGTGAGGGCGACGGTGACCAGCACGGGTGCCGCGACGGCCGCGGTACGACGGACCGCGGCCGCCGCGTGCTCCCGCACCAGCAGGCCGCCGGCGCCCGGGAGCCGGGCCGGGGCCCAGGTGAGCAGCCGGGTCAGCGGGCGGACCGCGACGGGCGCGAGCAGGGCGACCGCGGTGATCAGCAGCATGGGCCGGGTCACATAGGTCTTGCGGTGCAACAGGTCGCCGGGCGTGCCCAGGAACAGCAGGACGGCCGAGGTCAGCAGCAGACCGGTGCCGATCGCCCAACGGGACCGGGTCATGGGCCTGTTGTCCGCGTCCGCCTCGCGCAGCGCCGCCAGCGGCCCGGTCCGGCCCGCCCGCCAGGAGGCGGCGAGCGCCCCGCACAGGGCGACCAGCAGCCCGGTCGCGAAGGCCGCGCAGTACGGCCAGGCATGCGGCCAGGCGGACGGCCACTCGTGCGGCCGGGCCTGGTCGGGGATGCGGAACCAGGCCGGGGCGAGACCGCTGTGCACCGTCCGGCGGACGAGGACGGGGGCGCCGTACCCGCCGAGCACACAGCCCGCCGCCGAGGCGACCACCCCGACCAGCAGGGCCTCGGCGAGCACCGTCCGGCGCAGCTGCCCGGGCGTCGCCCCGGCGGTGCGCAGCAGGCCGAACTCACGGCGGCGCTGGGCGACCGCGAAGGCGAACGTCGACGCCACCACGAACACCGACACGAACCCGGTGACCCCGCCTGCCGTGCCGAACAGGGCGTTCAGCGCGGTCAGCGCGGCCTGGTCGCGGCCGGGGTCCGGATCGGCGTAGCGGCGGCCGTCCCCGGTGAGGACCCGTACGCCCGGGACGTCCCGCACCGCGTTCCGTACGGCCGTCACGTCCGCGTCGACCACCAGCTGGGTGCTGCGGGGCGCCAGCCGGGCGGCCCGGGTGTCGGTGTAGAAGACGGCGTGCTCGAAGCCGCGGTCGGTGACGGTGCCGACGACCGTGACGCTGCCCTGGTCCGTGCGCAGCCGCCGGCCGGGCCGTGTCCAACTCCCGCCGACGACGACCTCGTCGGCGGTGCGGGGCGCCCGCCCCGAGACGATCTCGTACGGCGCGAACGCGGCCACCGACCAGGGGTGACCGACCAGATCACCGGGCCCGCCCGGCACCCGTACGGCGAAGGAGCGGTCGGGGGTCACCCTGCCGAGCCGCCTCAACTCGGCGACGGCGGTGGCGGGCAGGGCGCGCGGCTCGGCCAGCGGCTGGGTGCGGTCGCCGATCGGGGTGGCGACCCGCAGGGTGTCGGCGCCCCTGACGACGAGGGGAGCGGCGGCGAACCGCTCCGGGGCGCGGTCCGGAGCGTCCAGCGTGGCGGCGAGCGCCAGGCCCATCACGGTGAGCAGGGCGACGCCGAGCGCGAGCGCGACGAAACTGCCGACGAAGCCGGTCCAGCGGACGCGGAGGGTACGGAGCGCAACGCTCAGCATGGGCGGACCTGGGGCTTGGGGGTGGCCTGGGGCTTGGGGGTGGCTTTGGGCTTGGGGCGGGCGTTCGGCTTGGGGGTGGCTTTCGGCTCGGGCTGGGCTTTCGGCTCGGGCTGGGCTTTCGGTTTGGGCTCGGGTGTGGTTTCCAGCCTGTTCATGGCGGTGGCGATGGTGTCGGGGTGTGCGCCGGTGAGTTCGCCGTCGACCCGGCCGTCGACCAGGAAGACCACGCGGTCGGCGTAGGAGGCGGCGACCGGGTCGTGGGTGACCATGACGGTCGTCCGGCCCTCGCCGTCGACCATGTTCCGCAGCAGCGTGAGGACTTCGCGGCCGGTCCGGGAGTCCAGGGCGCCGGTCGGTTCGTCGCCGAACAGCACCTCGGGGCGGGTGATCAGGGCGCGGGCCAGCGCCACCCGCTGCTGCTGACCGCCGGACAGCTCGGCCGGCCGGTGCCGGGCGCGGTCGGCGAGACCGACCTGGCCGAGCACCTCGCGGACCCGGGACCGCGGCACCCGCCTGCCCGCCAGCCGCAGCGGCAGCGCCACGTTCTGCTCGGCGGTGAGCGCGGGCAGCAGGTTGTACGCCTGGAAGACGAACCCGACGCGCTCCCGGCGCAGCAGGGTCAGCCTCGTCTCGCTCAGCCCGGTCAGCTCGGTCCCGGCCAGCCGGACCGACCCGGAGGTGGGCCGGTCGAGCCCGGCGGCGCACTGCAGAAGAGTCGACTTGCCGGAGCCGGACGGGCCCATGACGGCGGTGAAGGTGCCCTCGGAGAAGTCCAGGGAGACCTGGTCGAGGGCGGTGACGGCGCCGGCTCCGGAGCCGTGTCGTCTGCTGACGGAGCGCAAGCTGAGGGCGGACATGGAACCTGGCCTCGTTTCCCCGGTGGTCGGCGGTGGTCGGCGGTGGTCGGCGGTGGTCGGCGGTGGTCGGCGGTGGCTGGCGGTTGTCGGTGATGCGGGCGATGTGGGCGATGTGGGCGAGGGCTCCACGAAACCGTCCGGGGCATGGGCGGCGCAGTGCGGCAGGACCGAGACCTGGGGTAGGGCCAGGCATACCCCAGGCACGGGGGCCGGACGGATGGCCGGGGCGCGGGCCCGCCGCCTACCGTGACCGGCATGCAGCCCCCTCCCCGCAGCGTCTGGCAGGCCATGGCCGGGCCCGGCTTCCTGCTCTCCCCGTGGCCGTGGCGGGCCGCCGGCTACCTGCTGACGGGGGCGGTGACCGGTGCCGTACTCCTCGTGGGGCTGGTCACCGCCGTCACGGTCGGCGGGGTGCTCGCCGTCGTCCTCGTAGGGCTGCCGCTGCTGCTCCTGACGGCGCTCGCGGGTCTTCCGGTGGCCTGGCTCGAACGGCACCGGCTGCGGCTGGTCGACCGGGAGCGGCTGTACGACCCGCACGCGCGCCCCTCCGCGCCCGGACTGCGCGCGTGGCTCACGACCCGGCTGCGGGAGCGCGCGACCTGGCGCGAACTCGGTCACGCGCTGCTGTTCGCGGGCCTGCTCTGGCCGGTGGACGCCCTTGCCGTGCTCCTCGCCCTGGTCTGCCCGCTGTCGATGGCCGCCGCCCCGCTGCTGCTGGCCACGGCGGGCGACGGCCGGGAGACGAAGGTGCTGAAGGTGTGGACGGTCACCGGCTGGCCGGCCGCCCTCGGGGTGGCGCTGGCCGGGGTCCTGCTGCTGGCCCTCGGGGGCTACGCGCTGGGCGTGGCGGCCGGTGCGCGGGCCGGGCTGACCCGGCTGCTGATCGCGCCGCGCGAGGCCGAGTTGGGGGCGCGGGTGGTCGAACTGGCGCGGTCCCGGGCGCGGTTGGTGGACGCGTTCGAGGCGGAGCGGCGGCGTATCGAGCGTGATCTGCACGACGGGGCACAACAGCGCCTGGTCGCCCTGTCGATGACGCTGGGCCTGGCCCTGCTGGACGCCCCGCCGGGCCCGTTCGCCGACCAGCTCGCCAAGGCCCAGCGGGAGGCGGGGGAGGCGCTCGCCGAACTGCGCGAGATCGTCCACGGCATCCATCCCCGGGTGCTCGCCGACCACGGTCTGGCCGCCGCCGTGGCCGACGCGGCGGACCGCACGGCCGTTCCCGTGGACGTCTCCTTCCGGCTCCCGGTGCGGCTGCCGCGGTCCGTGGAGGCGGCCGCGTACTTCGTGGTGCGCGAGGCGCTCGCCAACGTCGACCGGCACAGTGGCGCGGGCCGCGCCGAGGTGACCGGCGGGCACCGGGACGGCCGGCTGTTCCTGGAGGTGCGCGACGACGGGCGGGGCGGCGCGGACGCCACGGCGGGCAGCGGGCTGACCGGGCTCGCGGACCGGGTGTCGGTGCTCGATGGCAGACTCTCCCTGTCCAGTCCGCCGGGCGGACCGACCCTGCTGCGTGTGGAGTTGCCGTGCGGTCCGTGCAGTCCCTGACGCCCTCGCCCACCGGCCGGGCGCTGCGCGTGGTCCTCGCCGAGGACAGCGTGCTGCTGCGCGAGGGGATCGTCGGGCTGTTGGGCCGGTTCGGGCACGAGGTGGTCGCGGCCGTCGGCGACGCGGAGGCGCTGGTCGCCGCGGTCGAGGAGCACGCGCCCGACGTCGTCGTGACGGACGTACGGATGCCGCCCGGCTTCCAGGACGAGGGACTGCGCGCCGCGGTGCGGTTGCGCGCGGCGCGGCCGACGCTGCCGATCCTCGTCCTCAGCCAGTACGTCCAGCGCGGTTACGCGGCCGACCTCCTCGACTCCGGGGACGGCACGGCTGTCGGCTACCTGCTCAAGGACCGGGTGGGGCAGGTGGCCGAGTTCGTCGGGGCGTTGGGTGAGGTGGCCGACGGGGGGACGGTGGTCGACCCCGAGGTCGTACGGCAACTGCTGCGCCGGCGACGGGATCCGCTGGAACGGTTGTCGCCGCGCGAGCGGGAGGTGCTGGCGCTGGTCGCCGAGGGGAAGTCGAACGGGGCGATCGCGCGCGAACTGGTGGTCTCCGAGGCGGCGGTGGGCAAACACATCGGCGCGATCCTGGCGAAGCTGGATCTGCCGCCGGCCGAGGAGACGCATCGCAGGGTGCTGGCGGTACTGGCGTATCTGCGGGCGTGAGGTCTCCTGGTTTTTTGCGGGCGTGAGGTCTCCTGGTTTTTTTGGGGCGTGCCGTGGTGTTTCGGCCGCGGGTGCGTCGTGGTTGCCCGCGCAGTTCCCCGCGCCCCCAAACGGGTGGGTCCACTGAGCCCACCTACTTGGGGGCGCGAACGCCCCCCACCCAAATCCCCCCGAAGTTGTCCACAGGGTCTGACGTGTTCCGGCCCCCACCTGTACCGTCTCCACGAGTTGATGTTGTGCGGAGTGCGGGGGAGGCGGTCGACGTGACCGGATGGGAAGAGCCGATGGCGGCCGGGGCGCGCACGCTGCCCTCGCCGAAGGGCTTCGCGCAGTGGCCCCCGCAGGGTTCCCCCAAGGAGGAGGGCAAGGCGCTGCGTGCGGCCGTGCCGCGTGCCGCGCATGACGCCCTGGACCTGGACGGCTCCCGGCCCGACGCGGTGAGCGCCGTCGAGGAGTCCAACCGGGACCGCATCCCGGAGCTGATCCCGATAAGGGTCGGCAGGATGGCGACCAGTCCCTTCGCGTTCCTGCGCGGCTCGGCCGGACTGATGGCGCACGACCTGGCCCGCACCCCGATGACCAGGATCGCCACCCAGATATGCGGCGACGCCCACGCGGCCAACTTCGGTCTGTACGGCGATCCGCGCGGCGACCTGGTCATCGACCTCAACGACTTCGACGAGACGGTGCTGGGCCCCTGGGAGTGGGACCTCAAGCGGCTCGCGGCCTCCCTGGTGCTGGCCGGCCGGGAGGCGGGCGCCGACGAGGACATGTGCCGCAAGGCGGCGGGTGACGCGGCCGGCGCCTACCGCCGCACCATGCGGCTGCTGGCCCGGCTCCCGGTGCTGGACGCGTGGAACGCCATCGCGGACGAGGAACTGGTCTCCCACTCCGACGCCCACGACATGGTCGGCACCCTGCGCCGGGTCTCGGAGAAGGCCCGGGCCAACACCAGCGGCCGGTTCGCGGCCCGCTCCACCGAGCCCACCGAGGACGGCGGCCGCCGCTTCGTCGACGCGGCGCCGGTGCTGCGCCGGGTCCCGGACGTGGAGGCGAAGGCGGTCACCGCGGCCCTGGAGCACTACGTCACCACCCTCTCCGAGGACCGCCACCCGCTGCTCGCCCGGCACACCCCGCACGACGTCGCCTTCCGGATCGTCGGCACCGGCAGCGTCGGCACCCGCTCCTACGTCGTCCTCCTCCTCGACCACCGCGGCGAGCCGCTGATCCTCCAGGTCAAGGAGGCCCGCCCGTCCGCGCTGGTCCCGCACCTGGCGACGGCCGGCTTCGACGCGCCGGCCGTGGACCACGAGGGCCGCCGGGTGGTCCTCGGCCAGAAGCGGATGCAGGTGGTCAGCGACATCCTGCTGGGCTGGACGACGGTGGAGGGCCGCCCCTTCCAGGTCCGCCAGTTCCGCAACCGCAAGGGCAGCGTCGACCCGGCCGCGCTCTCCCCCGACCAGATCGACGACTACGGCCGGATGACCGGCGCCCTGCTGGCCCGCGCCCACTCGCACAGCGCCGACCCGCGCCTGATCGCCGGCTACTGCGGCAAGAACGAGGAGCTGGACGAGGCGATCGCCGCGTTCGCGGTGGCCTACGCCGACCGCACCGAGGCGGACCACGAGGAACTGGTGACCGCGGTACGGGCGGGACGGATCGCCGCCGAGCTCGGGGTGTGAGGTACGTCGCAGGCGCCGAGGACCTGGTCGGGGCGTGCCCGGACCAGGTCACCGAGTGGGTCCCGGCCACCGAGGGCGGCGACACCCCCTAGTCTGGTCGGGTGACGACCCCGGAAGCTGAGCAGTCCCAGGCACCGCGGCCCGAGGAACGCCTGGAGCGTGCCGTACGGGCCGCCGAGCAGGCCTTGATCGAGTACGAGATCGCGGTCGAGACCTTCCGTGTCGAGGTCGAGAACTTCTCTCGCCTGCACGAGCAGAAGCTCGGCCCCGTCTACCTCCGCCTTGAGGAGCTGGACGCGCGGATCGCCGAGGCGAAGGCCGCCCGCAGCGGCGACCCCGAGGACATCCGCGCCGCTGAGGAGGCCCGTGCCCGGGTCATGCCCATCCCCGGCGTCGAGGAACTGCTGCACGGCTGGATGGACAGCGACGGCCTGTTCCCGGAGGCCGTGGCCATGCTCACCGAGCAGGAGGTGCGGCCCCCGCAGCGGGTACGGCCCAGCGAGGAGGCCCGCCGGCTCTACCGCGAGCTGGCCCGCAAGGCCCACCCCGACCTGGCGCAGGAGGAGGCCGAGCAGCAGCGGCGCGAGGAGTTCCTCAGCCGGGTCAACGCGGCCTACGCCCGCGGTGACGAGACCCTGCTGCGGGAGCTGGCCGAGGAGTGGGCGGCCGGACCGGTCCCGCCCGAGCGCAAGCCGAGCCGTGCCGAGGAGCTGTACGCCCGCCTCGAATGGCTCGCCCAGCGCAAGGAACTCCTCACCCTGGTCGCCAAGGAGCTGGAGAACGGCCCCATCGCCGGTCTGCTCCGGCTCGCCCCCGACGACCCCGACGCCCTGCTCGACGAGATCGGCGAGAAGCTCCACAAGGACGTGGCCGAGCGGGAGGCGGAGCTGGCCGCGCTGCTCGCCCAGGAGTAGCCGTCGGGTAGCGTCGGACGCATGAACTTCGCAGCGCGTGTGCCCACGGTCGAGGTCGCGGACCTCAAGGACGGCGACTTCCTGCTGGACGTCCGCGAGGACGACGAATGGCAGGCGGGCCACGCCGCCGGTGCCCTGCACATCCCGATCAGCGATTTCATGGCCCGCTACGGAGAGTTCACCGAGGCCGCCCCCCAGGACGCCCGCGTCAACGTCATCTGCCGCTCCGGCGGCCGCTCGGCCCAGGTCACGATGTACCTGGTCCAGCAGGGCATCGACGCCGTCAACGTCGACGGCGGCATGCAGGTATGGCAGGCAGCGGGCCGAGCAGTCGTAACGGACGCCGGCGAAGACGGCTTCGTTCTCTAATAACCCCCCGCACTTTTCAGCGCCCCGCACTCCAGCGCCCCGAAAGGGGCGCGGGGAACTGCGCGACCAGCCCCCACCGGCCGGCACTGACCGCACGACCGCACGCCCCCATCCCTCATCGCCCCTATCCCAATGGATGCGCGGCGAGCAGATCCCCCAGCGCCTCCTCATACGCCCCCGCACCCCCGAGCGCCAGCTCGATCTGCTTCGCCCAGGCGTGATACCGGTGCAGCACATACTCCGTGTCGGCCCCGAACCCCCCGTGCAGATGCTGCGCCGTCTGCACCACCCGCCGCACCCCCTCCGCCGCCCAGATCTTCGCCACCGCCACATCCCCGGCCGTCGGCAGCGCCCCCGCCGCCCCCGACGCGATCCGCCACGCCGCCTGCCACAGCGTCGCCTCCATGGCCCGCAGGTCGATGTACCGGTCGGCGGCCTGCACGGCCACCGCCTGGAACGTGGCGACCGGATACCCGAACTGCTCCCGCTTCCCGGTGTACTCGCTGGTCATCCGCAACACCCGCTCGCCCAGCCCGAGCGCCAGCGCACACGTCCCGGTCGCGAGCAGCTCCCGCAGCCACTCCCAGGCCCCCTCCGCCGTCACCACGTCCCGCGCCGCGACCTTCGCCGACTCCAGCCGCAGCTCACCGAGGCGCTCCCCGCTGGTCGACACCTGCTCGGCGAGCGTGACCCCTTGGCTCCCCGGCGCCACCAGCGCCAGCACACTCCGATCGGCCTCGGTGTGCGCGGGTACCAGGACGAGATCGGCGTCGTACGCCCATGGCACCGCCGTCTGTACCCCGTCCAGCACCCATGTCTCCCCGTCCTGCCGCGCGGTGACCGCGAGTTCGGCCGGGTCGTGCCCGGTGCGCCCGCTCGCGGCGACGGTCAGCACCAGCTCGCCCCGCCCCGCCCGCACCAGCAGCCGGTCCTTCAACTCCTTGTCGCCGTAGGTCTGTACGGCCGCCACGGCCGCGCTGTTCTCCAGCAACGGCACCCGGGCCAGCACCTTCGCCGACTCCCGCAGCACCAGGCAGAGCGCGACGGCGTCCAGGCCGGCCCCGCCGTACTCCTCGGCCGGCAGCAGACTCAGCAGGTCCGCGCCCGCCAGCCGGTCCCACAGTTCCCGGTCGAAGCCCTCGGCCACGGCACCGGTGGTCAGCGCCGGGCTGGGCACCTCGTCCGGCGCCACCCCGGCGAACACCCCGCGCGCCGCCTCGGCCGCCGCCAACTGCTCCTCGCTGAAGGTGAAGTCCACGGTCCTGTTCCTTCCGGCGGATCCGGTGATCTGACGGTCGATCCGACAGCCGACCCGACGGTCGATCTGACGGTCCGTCAAGATAGAACAGGTTCTAGAAGAAGGGAACCGAAAACATCTGCGATCACCAGCTCTTTCCGTCGTAGGCTGACGCCCGCTGTCTGCCGATGGGGGACGGACACACGAGGGAGGACACATGGGGATCCGAAGCCTGACCCGCACGGAAGCCGAACGCCGGTCCGCACTGATCGCGGTCGAGCGGTACGACGTGGACATCGACCTCACCGCCCTGCCCGGGGGACCGGAGGTCCGCTGTGTCTCCACGGTGACCTTCACCTGCCGGGAGCCGGGTGCGGAGACCTTCGTCGACTGCGCGGCCGAGGTCCGCGCCGCCACCCTGAACGGCACCCCCCTCACCCCCTCCGACGACGGCCGGATCCCGCTGCCCGGCCTGGCCGCGCACAACGTGCTGCGCGTCGAGAGCGTCCAGGCCGACACCGCCACCGGCGAGGGCGTGCACAAGGCCGTCGACCCCGCCGACGGCGAGGTGTACGTCTGGACCAGCTTCGAACCCGACGAGGCCCGCTTCGTCTGGGCCTGCTTCGACCAGCCCGACCTCAAGGCGTCGCACGCCTTCACCGTCACCGCCCCGGCCGCCTGGACCGTCCTCAGCAACTCCGGTGACGCCCGCGTCGAGGAGCAGGGCGCCGCCCGCCGCTGGGCCTTCCCGGACACCCCGCCGCTGTCCGTGTACAACACGGTCGTCAACGCGGGCCCCTTCCACGAGATCCGCCGCGAGACCGACGGCCACGACCTCGGCATCTACGCCCGTCGCTCGCTCGCCGAGATCCTGGAACGCGACGCCGACGAGATCTTCACCCTCACCTCCCAGGGCCTCGCCTTCTTCGCCGAGGCCTTCGCGATGCCGTTCCCGCAGCGCAGGTACGACCAGGTGTTCATGCCGGAGTTCGGCGGCGCGATGGAGAACTACGGCTGTGTGACCTGGTCGGACGGGTTCCTGCGGCGGGCCACGCCGACCCACGCCGAGCGTGAGCTGCTCGCGCTGGTGCTGCTGCACGAGATGGCGCACATGTGGTTCGGCAACATCGTCACCATGCGCTGGTGGGACGACCTCTGGCTGAACGAGGCCTTCGCGGAGTTCGCCTGCCACTGGGCCGCCGAGGACGCCACCCGCTACACCGACGCCTGGGCGAGCCATCTCGCGGGCGGCAAGCTCAAGGCCTACCTCTCCGACCAGGGCCCGGTCTCGCACCCGATCCACCAGCCCATCCACGACGTGGCCCAGGCCGCGTCGATCTTCGACAACATCACCTACCCCAAGGGCGCCTCCGTCCTCCAGCAGCTCATGACCTATGTGGGCGAGGACCGTTTCCGGACCGGCATGGCCGCCTACTTCGCCCGCCACGCCTGGGGCACCACCACCCTCCAGGACCTGACCGACGCCCTCGCCGAGGCCGGCGACCGCGACCTGGCCACCTGGCGCAAGGCCTGGCTGGAGACCGCCGGCACCGACCGCTTCACCCTGGAGCAGGACGGCGACACCGTGACCCTGGTCGCCGACGGCACCCCGCGCCCGCAGGTCCTGGCCGTCGGCGCGTACGACCGCGCCGGCGACGCCCTGGAACGCACCGCCCTGGTCCGCGTCGAGGTGACCGAACCCCGCACCCCGGTCACCGGCCTTCCCGCCACTGCCGACCTCCTTCTGATCAACGACGACGACCTCACCTTCGCCACGACCCGCCCGGACCCCGCCACCCGGGACACCCTCTTCCGCACGGCGTCCCTGCTGCCCACCGCCATCTCCCGGGGCGTGGCCGCCGCCACCGTCTGGGACATGCTCACGGCGGGCGAGGCCACGGCTGCCGAGGCCGGACGGAGCCTCACCGAACTCCTGGCGGCCGAGACGTCCGACGCCGTGATCGAGCCCTACCTGACCCTTGTCACCAACATCGCCGAACTCTGGGCCCCGGCCGCCGAGCGCCCCGCGCTGACCGAGGCCGTGGCCGCCGTCTGCCGCCGGCTCGCCGCCGACCCGGGCCGCCGCCAGGTCGCCCTGCGCGGCCTCGCCCGCACCGCGACCGGCGCCGAGGACCTCGCCTGGCTGCGCGAGCAGGCCGGCGACGACGTCGACCTGCGCTGGCGCGCGCTGACCCGCGAGGCCGAACTCGGCGCCGACGTCACCGCCGAGTCCGCCGCCCTGCTCGACCGCGACCCCGACCCCGACGCCTGGGTCCGCGCCCTCACCGTCCGGGCCGCCCTGCCCGATCCGGAGGCGAAGGCGGAGACCTGGCAGCGGCTGGTCGTGGACCGCACGGTGCCCGTCCAGTCGGTCGGCCCGGTGGCGGCCGCCTTCTGGCGCCCCGGCCAGGACGCCCTGCTGGCCCCCTACGCCCAGCGCTACCTGGACGCGATTCCCCAGCTGGAGCAGGGCGGCATGATCCCGGCGATGGTGTACACCTCCCAGCTCTTCCCGCCGTACGGGATCGGGCCCGAGTTCGTCGAGGAGGCCCGGCGGGCGGCCCAGGACGTGGCCCCCGTGGTCCGCAACAACCTCCTGGAGCGCTCGGACGCCGTCCTGCGCATGCTCGGCGCCCGGGCCGCGGGCGCCTGACCCCGGGGAGGGGGAGACCCGCGCCGGCTCAGCGGCCGAGCCCGGCTCCCCCTCTTCGCCCGCGACCGCTCCGCCCGCGGCGGCCCCACGCGATCCCTCTGATCTCGGACTCCGTCACCTACACCGCCCCTCTCAACCGATCGTTCGGTTTGTGTGATTCCATGGTCGCCGGGCCGGGGCGGCGGATCAACCGCTGTGGAAAACCTCTGCCGCGGCCTGTGGACAACTCGCGATGCGGGCCCGGCGGACCCCGCCCGAAGGCCGTACGACCTGCGCCGACCTCGGCCGGAGGGCTCCGGCGCCCCGGACCGGGAGGGCCGCCGGCACCGGCCGGAGTGGTGATGGCCACGTTCTCGGGCTCCGCCACGGGGCTGCGCTCGACGGCCGGTGCTGAGTACCGTTCCGTGCGAGTGCCGGGCAGCGGCACACCGGGCGGTCCCGGATCGGCGGACCGGACGACCTGGCGGAATCGGGGAACGGGGCGGCATGGACGCGTACGACGGGGACTCGGACGCCCGGCAGGGGCCGCAGGGCCCGGTCGGGACGCGTCCGGACCACCCCGCTGACCCCGTTGACCCCCCTGGCCTCGGCGAGCCCGACGGCCCACCGCCACCCGTCCCCCGTACCGGCGTCGCCGCCCTCTCCCCTCGCTACCAGGTCGGCGCGGCCCTCGCCCTGGCCCTGGTCGCGGTCGCCGCCTGTGTCCACCTCGGGATGGTGTTCCTGAGCGTCGCGCCGGCGAACACCGTGACGAAGCAGCACGGCAAGGCGATCGAGGAGTGGGTGTACCCGGAGTTCGAGCAGAACTGGAAGCTCTTCGCGCCCAACCCCCTGCAGCAGAACATCGCCGTGCAGGTGCGCGCCGACGTGGTGATGCAGGACGGCACCACGACCACCACCGGCTGGAACGACCTGTCGGTCCAGGACGGCAAGGCCATCGACGGCAGTCTGCTGCCGAGCCACACCGTGCAGAACGAGCTCCGCCGGGCCTGGGACTTCTTCGTCAGCACCCACGGCACCGACAACCGTCCGATGGGCCTGCGCGGCTCCCTGTCCGAGCAGTACCTGCGCCGGATCGTCGTGATGCGCATGTACCGGCAGGACGCGACCAGTGAGAAGGGCACCATCGAACGCGTCCAGGTGCGCTCCAGCACCACCAACGTGCCCCCGCCGGACTGGAGCGGTGAGAAGGTCTCCGACGTCCCCGTCTACCGGGTGCTGCCCTGGTGGACGGTCACCGCGGACGAGGCGAACGGGGGTGTGCGGTGAGCCGTTTCGCCCTGTGCGTGTCCCGCGCCATCGCCCGGGTCACGGGGTCGGCGCTCGGCCCGTACCAGACGGCCGTCGTGCGCATCGGCTTCGCCGCCACCTGGCTGCTGTTCCTGCTGCGTGAGTACCCGCACCGCCAGGAGATGTACGGCCCCGACGGCACCTGGAGCTTCGACCTCGCCCAGCAGCTGACATCGGACAACCACGCCTTCACGGCGCTGATGTCCTCCGACAGCCAGGCGTTCTTCGAGGTCTTCTACTTCCTGGCCGTCCTGTCCAGCGCGCTGCTGCTGGTGGGCTGGCGCACCCGCGCCACGTCCCTGATGTTCATGGTCGGGGTGCTGTCCCTGCAGAACCGCAGCGTCTTCATGGGCGACGGCGGCGACAACGTGCTGCACCTGATGTCCATCTACCTGGTGTTCACCCGCTGCGGCCAGGTGTGGTCCCTGGACGCGCGCCGGGCGGCCCGCGCGAACGCGGCACGCGCGCGTGGCGAGCCGGTGGCCCCCGACCGGGCCGGCCCCGCGCTGTGGGCGGTGTCCGGACTGGTGCTGACCGTGGCGGCCCTCACCGGCCGCAGCGGCGGCGGCTGGCTGATCCCGGCCCTGCTCTGGGCGACCTGGGCGGGTGTCGCCCTGTGGTGGGCGGTGGGTCGCCGGGCACGCACGGCCGAACCCCGGATCCTGCTGGACGTCATCGCGAACATCCTGCACAACGGCGCCCTGTTCGTGATCATGGCCGAGGCCTGCCTGATCTACGCCACCGCCGGCTGGTACAAGATCCAGGGCTCCCGCTGGCAGGACGGCACCGCCGTCTACTACCCGCTCCACCTGGACTACTTCTCGCCCTGGCCGGCCCTCGCCGACCTGCTGTCCGCCAACGGCACCCTGGTGATGCTGGTGACCTACGGGACGGTCATCGTGCAGGTCGCCTTCCCGTTCACGCTGTTCAACCGGCGGGTCAAGAACGTGCTGCTGGCCGCGATGATGACCGAGCACGCGGTGATCGCGATCGTCCTCGGCCTGCCCTTCTTCTCCCTCGCCATGATCACGGCGGACTCGGTCTTCCTGCCCACCTCGTTCCTGCACCGGCTCGGCGGCTGGGCGGCCCGCGCACGCGACCGTGTCCTGCGCCGCGACGACCCGCCGCTGCCCGTGCCGCGCTCCCCCGAGGCCGACGAACAGCCCCGCGTAGGCTTCGGGGCATGACCGACCCCCTGGACCACTGGGCGCGGCGGGCCGGCTCCGCCGTCCTGCTCGACGGCTTCCACGCCCTCAAGCACGCCCTGCGCTTCGGCGCGGAGGTGCCGGTGGCGGTCACCACGGACCGCGCGGCGACGCTGGCCCTGGCCGACGAACTGGCGCCGGACGTACGGGAGGCGCTGGCCGCGCTGCTGACGGAGGTGCAGCCGGAGACCTACGCGTCCCTCGTCCCCCGGCCCCACCCCACGGCCGTGGCCGCCCTGGCCGTACGACCGTCCCGCGAGGCCAACCTCCAAGCCTTGGCCCACCTCCCGCGCACCGCCCCGATCGTCGTCCTCGACGAACCCCGAAACCTCGGCAACGCGGGCGCCGTGATCCGCCTGGCGGCGGGCTTCGGAACGACGGGAGTCATCACCACCGGCACGCTCGACCCCTGGCACCCCACGGTCGTACGAGGCGGCGCGGGCCTCCACTTCGCCACGGCGGTGGAGCGCCTGACGGTGGCGGAGCTGCCGCCGGGCCCCGTCTACGCCCTGGACCCGGAGGGCGAGGACATCCGCGGCACCAAGCTCCCGGACGACGCCGTCCTCGCCTTCGGCTCGGAACGCACGGGCCTCTCTCCAGACCTACGCGCGCGTGCCGACCATCTCCTCCGGCTGCCGATGCGCCCCCAGGTGAGCAGCTACAACCTGGCGACGAGCGTGGCGATGACGCTGTACCACTGGAGCGCCCCGTAGGGGCGCGGGGCTGTCATTGACATGCGGCTGCCGCCGCGGGGGCGCGACCAGCCACGACGGACCCGCAGCTCCCCACGGCGACCAGCCACCCCCAACGGCTACGCCTCCCTGCGCACCTCGATCACCCGGAACCGGTTCGCCACGAACGCCCCGTCGCACAGCGCGGCGTTCGCCGCCGGGTTGCCGCCCGACCCGTGGAAGTCGGAGAAGGCCGCCGTCTGGTTGACGTACACCCCGCCCACCAGGTTCAGCGACAGCTGCGCCGCCTCCTCCAGGCAGACCTCCTCGACGGCCCGCTCCACGTCGGCGTCGACCGTGTACGCCCCGACGGTCATCGCGCCCTTGTCCCGCACCGTCCGCCGCAGCAGCTCCGTGGCGTCGGCGGCCGAGTCGACGGCGACGGCGAAGGAGACCGGGCCGAAGCACTCGCTCATGTACGCGGCCTCGTCGTCCGGCTTGGCCCCGTCCAGCTTGACGATCACCGGGGTCCGGACGACCGCGTCCGGGAACTCCGGGTTGGCGATCTCCCGGGAGGCGAGGGCGACCTCGCCGAGCCCGGCGGCGGCCTCCAGGCGGGCCTTGACGTCGGGGTTGACGATCGCGCCGAGGAGCGCGTTAGCGCGGGCGTCGTCGCCGAGCAGACCGTCGACCGCGCGGGCGAGGTCGGCGACCACCTCGTCGTACGACCGCGGGCCCTCCTCCGTGCGGATGCCGTCGCGGGGGATCAGCAGGTTCTGCGGGGTGGTGCACATCTGGCCGCTGTACAGGGACAGCGAGAAGGCCAGGTTGGAGAGCATGCCCTGGTAGTTGTCGGTCGACTCGACCAGCACCGTGTTGACGCCGGCCTTCTCCGTGTAGACCTGCGCCTGCCGGGCGTTGGCCTCCAGCCAGTCGCCGAAGGCGGTGGAGCCGGTGTAGTCGATGATCCTGATCTCGGGGCGGGTCGCCAGCGTCTTGGCGATGCCCTCGCCGGGCCGCTCCGCCGTCAGCGCCACCAGGTTCGGGTCGAAGCCGGCCTCGGCGAGGACCTGGCGGGCCACCTGCACGGTGAGGGCGAGCGGGAGCACCGCGCGCGGGTGCGGCTTGACCAGGACCGCGTTTCCGGTGGCGAGGGAGGCGAACAGGCCCGGGTAGCCGTTCCACGTGGGGAACGTGTTGCAGCCGATGACCAGCGCGATGCCGCGCGGGACCGGCTTGAAGGCCTTGGTCAGCGCGAGCGGGTCGCGCTTGCCCTGCGGCTTGGTCCACTCGGCCGTGTCGGGGGTGCGGACCTGCTCCACGTAGGCGTACGCCACCGCTTCCAGACCGCGGTCCTGGGCGTGCGGGCCGCCCGCCTGGAACGCCATCATGAACGCCTGGCCGCTGGTGTGCATGACCGCGTGCGCGAACTCGTGCGTGCGGTCGCTGATCCGCTTGAGGATCTCCAGGCACACCACCGCGCGCGCCTCCGCGCCCGCGTCGCGCCACGCGCGCTGCCCCGCCTTCATGGCCGGCAGCAGTGTGTCGACGTCGGCGTGCGGGTAGGTCACGCCCAGCTCGATGCCGTACGGCGAGAGCTCGCCGCCGACCCAGTCGTCGGTGCCGGGCTGGCCGAGGTCGAGGCGGCTGCCGAGAAGGGCGTCGAAGGCGGCCTTGCCGGCCGCCGCGTCCAGGCTGCCGTGCTCGCCGTAGGCCTTGGGGTGCTCGGGGTGGGGGGACCAGTACGCGCGCGTGCGGATCGCCTCCAGCGCCTGGTCAAGCGTGGGCCGGTGCGTGGCGATCAGCTCGTGCACGGTGAGTTCGGCGGTCATGCGGGACCAACTCCTCGTCTGATGAGCTCCCCTTCGAGCTCATGACCTGGGCGGAAACGGCCGGACAGAGTTAGAGTAACCGAACGATCGGTCGGGACAAGGGGGCCTGCCGCATCTGTGGAAAACCCCGTGCGGGAGGATCGCGCACATGACAGCACTCGACCTCAGCAGCCCCGTGGGCGTCGTCGGCACCGGCACCATGGGCCAGGGCATCGCCCAGGTCGCACTCGTGGCGGGCCATCCCGTACGGCTGTACGACACCGTCCCCGGGCGGGCCGAAGACGCGGCCGCGGCGATCGGCGCCCGTCTCGACCGGCTCGTAGAGAAGGGCCGGATGACGGCCGCGGCCCGGGACGCGGCCCGCGCGCGGCTGCTGCCCGCCGAGGAGCTCACCGGGCTCGCGGACTGCGCGCTGGTCGTCGAGGCCGTCGTGGAGCGGCTGGAGGCCAAGCAGCAGCTGTTCCGGGCCCTGGAGGACATCGTCGACGAGGACTGTCTGCTCGCGACCAACACCTCCTCCCTGTCGGTCACCGCCATCGGCGGCGGCCTGCGCGCCGCCTCCCGCCTCGTGGGCCTGCACTTCTTCAACCCGGCCCCGCTGCTGCCGCTGGTCGAGGTGGTCTCCGGGTTCGCCACCGACGTCACCTCGGCCACGCGCGCGTACGAGACCGCCCGCTCCTGGGGCAAGACGCCGGTCGCCTGCGCGGACACGCCCGGCTTCATCGTCAACCGCATCGCGCGGCCCTTCTACGCGGAGGCGTTCGCGGTCTACGAGGCGCAGGCCGCCGACCCGGCCACCATCGACGCGGTCCTGCGCGAGTGCGGCGGCTTCAAGATGGGCGCCTTCGAACTGACCGACCTGATCGGCCAGGACGTCAACGAGTCCGTCACGCACTCCGTGTGGCAGGCGTTCTTCCAGGACGTCCGCTTCGCGCCCTCCCTGGCCCAGCGCCGGCTCGTCGAGTCCGGCCGCCTCGGCCGCAAGACCGGCCACGGCTGGTACGACTACGAGGACGAGGACGGCGAGGAGCGCCCCGAGCCGCACACCGCCGAGCCGGCCGACCGGCCGCCCTATGTCGTCGCCGAGGGCACCCTGGGCCCGGCCGCCGAGCTGCTCGCGCTGATCCGCGAGGCGGGCATCCAGGTCCGCGAGGAGGACGAGGACCACGGCACTCGCCTGGTGCTGCCCAGCGGCGGCCAGCTGGTTCTCGCGGACGGCCAGACCTCCGTCGAGTTCCGGGACGTCGTCTACTTCGACCTCGCCCTCGACTACCGCCGCGCCACCCGCATCGCCCTGTCCGCGGGCCACGACACCCTGCCCCAGACCCTGAGCGAGGCCGTCGGTCTCTTCCAGGCCCTCGGCAAGCAGGTCAGCGTCATCGGCGACGTCCCCGGCATGATCGTCGCCCGCACGGTCGCCCGGATCGTCGACCTCGCGCACGACGCCGTCGCCAAGGGCGTCGCCACCGAGGAGGACATCGACACCGCGATGCGGCTGGGCGTCAACTACCCGCTCGGCCCCTTCGAGTGGAGCCGGCGCCTCGGCCGCGACTTCGCCTACGACCTCCTCGACGACCTGCACCTGCGCGACCCGAGCGGCCGCTACGCGCCCTCCCTCGCGCTCTACCGCCACGCCTACGCCACCGAGAAGCGGGAGGGCGCCTCATGACCACCGCCAAGCGCGACACCTACACCCCCGAGACCCTGCTCTCGGTGGCCGTACAGGTCTTCAACGAGCGCGGCTACGACGGCACCTCCATGGAGCACCTCTCCAAGGCGGCCGGCATCTCCAAGTCGTCGATCTACCACCACGTCGCCGGCAAGGAGGAACTGCTGCGCCGCGCGGTCAGCCGGGCGCTGGACGGCCTGTTCGGGATCCTCGACGAGGAGCACGCGCACACCGGCCCCGCCGCCGACCGCCTGGAGCACGTCGTACGGCGCATGGTCGAGGTGCTGATCACCGAACTGCCCTATGTGACGCTGCTGCTGCGGGTGCGCGGCAACACCGGCACCGAGCGGTGGGCGCTGGAGCGGCGCCGCGACTTCGACCACCGGGTGGCCGACCTGCTGAAGGCGGCCGCCGCCGAGGGCGACATACGGGGCGATGTCGAGGTGCGGCTGGCCACCCGGCTGGTCTTCGGCATGGTCAACTCGATCGTGGAGTGGTACCGCCCGGACGGACGCGGCGCCAGCGAGCGCGAGGTCGCCGACGCGGTCGTCCGGCTGGTCTTCTCCGGCCTGCGCGCGGCCTGACGTCAGTTGTCGCCCGGTTCCAGGTCCTCTTCCTCGAAGACCAGCAGCGTACGGCTGCTGAGCACCTCGGGGATGGCCTGGAGCCGGGTCAGCACCAGCTCGCGCAGCGCCCGGTTGTCGGGCGTGTGCACCAGGAGCAGGACGTCGAAGTCGCCGCCCACCAGCGCGATGTGGGAGGCGCCGGGCAGCTGGCGGAGCTGCTCGCGGACCGTGCGCCAGGTGTTCTGGACGATCTTCAGGGTGATGTACGCCGAGGTGCCCTGGCCTGCCCGCTCATGGTCCACCCGGGCGCCGAAACCGCGGATCACCCCGTCCTCGATGAGACGGTTGATACGCGCGTAGGCGTTGGCGCGCGAGACATGGACGCGTTCGGCGACCGACCGTATCGACGCCCGGCCGTCCGCCTGGAGGATCTGGAGGATGTCCTGATCAATGGCGTCCAGCGGGCGGGCGGGCGGCAGCGCCGCCCGGTCCTGCGGGCCTTCGGCCATTTGTTCAGGTGCCATGTCCCCCCGCCTTCCTGTCATGGACGTACTGCGTTCATTCCAGGCTGTGGAGAACCGTTTGTCCACAGCCTGATGCCGCCTGTAGCCAAAATGTGCCAACGACCGAACAATCGGTAGGTGGGACGGGTCACAGGCGATCCGTCTCCCGTAGCCACCCCCATGAGGAGGTGCCGTCATGACGGTCATGGAGCAGCGGGGCGCATACCGCCCTTCTCCGCCGCCCGCCTGGCAGCCCCGGACGGACCCCGCGCCACTGCTGCCCGACGAGCGCCCGTACCGCGTCCTCGGAACGGAGACGGCCGCCAAGGCCGACCCCGAGCTGCTGCGCCGGCTGTACGCCCAGCTCGTCCGCGGCCGCAGGTACAACGCCCAGGCGACCGCCCTCACCAAACAGGGCCGCCTCGCCGTCTACCCGTCCAGCACCGGCCAGGAGGCCTGCGAGGTCGCCGCCGCGCTCGCCCTCGAAGAGCGCGACTGGCTCTTCCCCAGCTACCGCGACACCCTCGCCGTCGTCGCCCGGGGCGTGGACCCCGTCGAGGCGCTCACCCTGCTGCGCGGCGACTGGCACACCGGCTACGACCCCCACGCCCACCGCGTGGCCCCTCTCTCCACCCCTCTCGCCACCCAGCTCCCGCACGCCGTCGGCCTCGCCCACGCGGCCCGCCTCCTGGGCGACGACGTGGTCGCGCTCGCCATGGTCGGCGACGGCGGCACCAGCGAGGGCGACTTCCACGAGGCGCTGAACTTCGCCGCCGTCTGGCAGGCCCCGGTCGTCTTCCTCGTCCAGAACAACGGCTTCGCCATCTCCGTCCCGCTCGCCAAGCAGACCGCCGCCCCCTCCCTGGCCCACAAGGCCGTCGGATACGGCATGCCGGGCCGCCTGGTCGACGGCAACGACGCGGTCGCCGTGCACCAGGTCCTCACCGACGCCGTTCGACGCGCCCGCGAGGGCGGCGGCCCCACCCTGGTCGAGGCGGTGACCTACCGCATCGAGGCCCACACCAACGCCGACGACGCCACCCGCTACCGCGGCGACGCCGAGGTCGACGCCTGGCGCGACCACGACCCGATCCTGCTCCTGGAGCGCGAGTTGACCGACCGCGGGCTGCTCGACGAGGACACCGTCCGCCACGCGCGCGAGGACGCCGAGACGATGGCCGCGGACCTGCGTGAGCGCATGAACCGCGACCCGGAACTCGACCCCATGGACCTCTTCGACCAGGTGTACGCCGAGACCACCTCCCAGCTGCGCGAACAGCGCGCCCTGCTGCGGGCCGAACTGGACGCCGAGCAGGGCGCCGAGCAGGGCGACCACCGGGAAGGCGGCCACTGATGACGACCGTCGCCGTCAAACCCGCCACGATGGCGCAGGCGCTCACCCGCGCGATGCGCGACGCGATGGCCGCCGACCCCGCCGTGCACGTCCTGGGCGAGGACGTCGGCACCCTCGGCGGCGTCTTCCGGGTCACCGACGGTCTCGCCAAGGAGTTCGGCGAGACCCGCTGCACCGACACCCCCCTCGCCGAGGCCGGCATCCTCGGCACCGCCGTCGGCATGGCGATGTACGGACTGCGCCCGGTCGTGGAGATGCAGTTCGACGCCTTCGCCTACCCCGCCTTCGAGCAGCTCATCAGCCATGTCTCCCGGATGCGCAACCGCACCCGGGGCCGGATGCCCCTGCCGATCACCGTCCGCATCCCCTACGGCGGCGGCATCGGCGGCGTCGAGCACCACAGTGACTCCTCCGAGGCCTACTACATGGCCACCCCCGGCCTGCACGTCCTCACCCCCGCCACCGTCGCCGACGCCTACGGACTCCTGCGCCAGGCCATCGCCTCCGACGACCCGGTGGTCTTCCTCGAACCCAAGCGGCTGTACTGGTCCAAGGACTCCTGGAACCCCGAGCATCCGACGGACGTTGAACCCATCGGCCGCGCGGTGGTGCGCCGAACCGGGCGCAGCGCCACGCTCATCACCTACGGCCCGTCCGTACCGGTCTGCCTCGAAGCCGCCGAGGCCGCCCAGGCGGAGGGCTGGGACCTGGAAGTCGTCGACCTGCGCTCCCTGGTGCCGTTCGACGACGAGACGGTCTGCGCCTCGGTTCGGCGCACCGGGCGAGCGGTCGTCGTACACGAGTCGGGCGGGTTCGGCGGACCGGGAGGGGAGATCGCGGCCCGGGTCACGGAGCGCTGCTTCCACCATCTGGAGGCGCCGGTGCTGCGCGTGGCAGGGTTCGACATCCCGTATCCGCCGCCGATGCTGGAGCGCCACCACCTGCCCGGCGTGGACCGCATCCTGGACGCGGTGGCGCGTCTGCAGTGGGAGGCCGAGGGCTGATGGCACAGGTGCTGGAGTTCAAACTGCCCGACCTCGGGGAGGGGCTCACCGAGGCGGTGATCGTCACCTGGCTGGTCCAGGTCGGCGAGGTCGTCGCGATCGACCAGCCGGTCGTCGAGGTCGAGACGGCCAAGGCGATGGTCGAGGTGCCCTGCCCCTACGGCGGTGTGGTCACCGCCCGCTTCGGCGAGGAGGGCAGCGAACTGCCCGTCGGCGCCCCGCTCCTGACGGTCGCCGTCGGCGAGGCCACCCCGGTGCCCGAGGCGGAGGGCTCCGGCAACGTGCTGGTGGGCTACGGCACGGGGGCGCCCCCGGCGCGCCGCCGCCGAGTCCGCGCCTCCGCCCCGGAGCGGGCCAACGGCACGGCCGACCGGAACACCGCACCGGAGCGAGCGCCGCACACCGCCGTCGCGGAGACGACGCCCCGCGCGCAATCGCCCGCACCGCCCACCGCGCTCGCCGAAGGCCCCCTCCCGGTGATCTCCCCCCTGGTCCGCCGTCTCGCCCGGGACAACGACCTGGACCTGCGGGCGCTGTCCGGCTCCGGCCCCGACGGCCTGATCCTGCGCGCCGATGTCGAGGACGCCCTGCGGGTCGGCGCGGCCCGCGCCGCCGCCCCTGCCGTCACCGCTCCCAAGGCGGTCGGCACCCGCACCCCCCTCAAGGGCATCCGGGGCGCGGTCGCCGACAAGCTCTCCCGCAGCCGTCGGGAGATCCCCGACGCGACCTGCTGGGTGGACGCCGACGCGACCGAGCTGATGCGCGCCCGCGCCGCGATGAACGCGGCGGCGGGCCCGAAGATCTCCCTGCTCGCCCTCCTCGCCCGGATCTGCACGGCCGCCCTGGCCCGCTACCCCGAGCTGAACTCCTACGTCGACGTCGAGGCCCGCGAGATCGTCCGGCTCGACCACGTCCACCTGGGCTTCGCCGCCCAGACCGAACGAGGCCTGGTCGTCCCCGTCGTCCGCGACGCCCACGGCCGTGACGCCGAGTCCCTGACCGCGGAGTTCGCCCGCCTGACCGACTCCGCCCACGCCGGCACCCTCACCCCCGTGGACCTCACCGGCGGCACCTTCACCCTGAACAACTACGGCGTCTTCGGCGTCGACGGCTCCACCCCGATCATCAACCACCCCGAGGCGGCCATGCTGGGCGTGGGCCGCATCGTGCCCAAGCCCTGGGTGCACGAAGGCGAGTTGGCGGTCCGGCAGGTCGTCCAGCTCTCCCTGACCTTCGACCACCGAGTCTGCGACGGCGGCACAGCGGGCGGCTTCCTGCGCTACGTGGCCGACTGCGTGGAAAACCCGACGGTACTTCTCAGGACGCTCTAGCCGCAGCGCCCCGCCAGGGGCGCACGCAACCACACCCTGCACATCCCACGCCCCCCATCGGTTCCCCGTGATCAGAACGCCCCCCATACTCGAAAGGTGACCGCCACCGACCCCCCGCCCTACGACGCGATCGTGTTGGCCGGCGGCGCCGCACGGCGCCTCGGCGGGGCCGACAAGCCGTCCGTCAGGGTCGGCGGACGCCCCCTGCTCGACCGCGTCCTCGCGGCCTGCGCCCGCGCACGGCGGACCGTCGTCGTCGCGACTCCCCGCCCCACCTCCCGCCCGGTCCACTGGACCCGCGAGGACCCCCCGGGCGGTGGCCCGGTCGCCGCCCTCGACGCCGGCCTGCGCCACACCACCGCCGACCGCGCGGTCGTACTCTCCGCGGACCTCCCGTTCCTCGAAGAGGCGACGGTGCAGCGGCTGTTGGCGGCCCTGCACACGACCGGCGCGGACGGTGCGCTGCTCACCGACGCCGACGGCCGCGACCAGCCCCTCGTGGCGGCCTACCGCACCACCGCACTCCGTCACGCGCTGTCGGCCCTCGCCGAAGCCAATGGCGACGGCCTCACCGGCCTCCCCCTGCGGCGCCTGACCGCCGCGCTGAACCTCACCCGCGTCCCGGACCCGCTCGCGTCCTTCGACTGCGACACCTGGGACGACATCGCCGACGCCAGGGCACGCATCAGGGAGCATGGGCACGTGTTGGATGAATGGATCTCCGCAGTCAAGGACGAGCTGGGCATCGACCTGGAGGTCGACACCCACCTGCTGCTCGACGTGGCCAGGGACGCCGCGCACGGTGTGGCCCGCCCGGCCGCCCCGCTGACCACGTTCCTCGTCGGCTACGCGGCCGCACAGGCCAAGGGCGGCCCCGAGGCGGTCGCCGAAGCCGCCCGCAAGGCCGCCGCGCTGGCCCTGCGCTGGGCTGAGGAGGCGAACGCCCCCGAGCAGTCCGCTTCCGAGCAGCCCGCTCCCGCCACCCCCGCCTCCGAAGACCCAGCCCCCGGGCCCGGCCGGTGACCGCCCCCGGTACCCGGGCGGGCGGGCCTGTCGGGGACACCGACGACGATCTCGACGTCGAGGAGGCGCTCGCCCTCGTGAGAGAGCCAAGGGAGCCGCGCGAGCCCCGAGAGGGCGGGGCTGCCGCACCCACCCCCCACGGCGGCCACCCCCGCGGCGGCCACCCCCACGGCGAGCACACCCCCGGCGCCCCGTCGGCCCACCGCCACCGTGCCACCCCCTGGCCCCGGGCCCGCGAGATCGCCGCCCGTGCCGCCCGGTCCGGCGTCCGCCGCGCCCCCGTCTCCGTGCCGCTGGCCGACGCCCTGGGCCTGGTCCTGGCCGCTCCACTGGACGCGCTGACCGACCTGCCCTCCTTCGACACCTCCGCGATGGACGGCTGGGCGGTCGCCGGTCCCGGCCCCTGGGACGTACGCGAGCAGGGCGTCCTGGCCGGGCACGCGCAGCCCGAGCCGCTCACCGACGGCGAGGCGGTCGGGATCGCCACCGGCGCCCGGATCCCGGCGGACACCACCGCGGTGCTGCGCAGCGAGCACGGCCGCACCGACGCCCAGGGCCGGCTGCACGCCACCCGTGAGACCGTCCACGGCCAGGACATCCGCCCGCGTGGCCAGGAGTGCCGCAGCGGCGACCAGTTGCTGCCCCTCGGGACCCTGGTCACCCCGGCCGTCCTCGGCCTCGCCGCGGCCGCCGGGTACGACACCGTCACCGCCGTGCCCCGCTCCCGCGCCGAAGTCCTGATCCTGGGGGACGAGTTGCTCACCGAGGGCCGCCCACACGACGGACTGATCCGGGACGCGCTCGGCCCGATGCTGCCGCCCTGGCTGCGCGCGCTCGGCGCCGAGGTGACCGCCGTACGCAGGCTCGGCGACGACGCCAAGGCCCTGTACAAGGCGATCAACTCGTCGACGGCCGACCTGGTCGTCACCACGGGCGGCACCGCCTCCGGCCCGGTCGACCATGTCCACCCCACCCTGGAACGCCTCGGCGCCGAACTCCTCGTCGACGGCGTCAAGGTGCGCCCCGGCCACCCCATGCTGCTGGCCCGCACCAAGCCGAACCAGCACCTCGTCGGCCTTCCCGGCAATCCCCTCGCCGCGGTCTCCGGCCTGCTCACCCTCGCCGAGCCTCTGCTGCGTACGCTCGCCGCCCGCCCGGCCCCCGAGCCCTACGCCCTGCCGCTGACGGAAGCGACACACGGGCACCCCTACGACACCCGGCTCATCCCGGTCGTCCTGCGCGGTGACGCCGCCGTCCCGCTGCACTACAACGGCCCGGCGATGCTCCGCGGGATCGCGGCCGCCGATGCCCTCGCGGTCGTACCGCCGGGCGGTGCGCACCAGGGCGAGGAGACGGAACTCCTCGACCTGCCGTGGGCGTCCGCCGGGATCGGGGTGTGTTTCACGTGAAACTTCCGGGCCATGACGCCATCGCCCGCCAGGCCGACGAACATCTGGTGACCCATCGGGTGAAGCTCCCGACGAAGGTGGTGGAGCGCCCGATCCGACAGGTCGCCAAACGGCTGTCCATGGCCCTGCTGGTGCTGGTCGCCACCGCGTTGATCGTCTACGCCGACCGCGAGGGCTACACCGACAACTCGGACAAGTCCGTCGACCTCCTGGACGCCTTCTACTACGCGACCGTCACCCTCTCCACCACCGGCTACGGCGACATCACCCCGGTCAGTGACGGCGCCCGGCTCATCAACATCTTCGTCATCACGCCACTGCGCGTGCTGTTCCTGATCATCCTGGTCGGCACCACGCTCGAGGTCCTCACCGAACGCACCCGGGAGGAATGGCGCCTGAACCGCTGGAGGTCCGCCTTGCGCGATCACACCGTCGTCGTCGGGTTCGGGACGAAGGGGCGGTCGGCGATCCAGACCGTCTGTGCCACCGGGCTGAAGAAGGAGCAGGTGGTCGTGGTCGACCCCAGCTCCAAGGTGATCGAGGCGGCCACCTCCGACGGGTACGCGGGCGTCATAGGTGACGCGACCCGCAGCGAGGTGCTGACCCGGGCCGAGGTCCAGCGGGCCAGGCAGATCATCATCGCCACCCAGCGCGACGACACGGCCGTGCTGGTGACACTGACGGCCCGGCAGCTCAACAAGGGCGCGAAGATCGTGGCCGCGGTCCGCGAGGAGGAGAACGCGCCGCTGCTCAAGCAGTCCGGCGCCGATGCCGTCATCACCAGCGCCAGCGCGGCCGGGCGCCTGCTGGGCCTGTCCGTGCTCAGCCCGGCCGCCGGCATGGTCATGGAGGACCTCATCCAGCAGGGCAGCGGCCTGGACCTGGTCGAACGCCCGGCGGTCAAGGCCGAGGTCGGCAAGAGCCCCCGCGAGACGTCCGACCTGGTGGTCAGCGTCATCCGCGGCCATCGGGTGCTCGGCTACGACGATCCGGCCCTCGGCACCATCCAGCTCACGGACCGCCTGATCACCATCGTGCGAGCCTCCCCGGGAAACCACGTCGCACCCGACCTTCGCCCGCTGCCCCGGGCCTGAACAGGCAGGGAGTAGCGTCGGCCGTATGCATGCGATCACGATTCCCGAACCTGGTGGGCCCGAGGCGCTGGTGTGGGGCGAGGTCCCCGATCCGGTGCCGGCCGAGGGCGAGGTGCTGGTCGAGGTGGTGGCCAGTGCGGTCAACCGCGCCGACATCATGCAACGGCAGGGCTTCTACGACCCGCCGCCGGGCGCGTCCCCCTATCCCGGTCTGGAGTGCTCCGGGCGGATCATCGCGGTCGGCTCCGGTGTCTCCGGCTGGTCCGTCGGCGACGAGGTGTGTGCCCTGCTCGCGGGCGGCGGCTACGCCGAGAAGGTCGCGGTCCCGGCCGGGCAGCTGCTGCCGGTGCCCGAGGGCGTGGACCTCAAGCAGGCCGCCGCGCTGCCCGAGGTGGTCTGCACGGTCTGGTCGAACGTCTTCATGATCTCCCATCTGCGCCCCGGGGAGACGCTGCTCGTGCACGGCGGCTCCAGTGGCATCGGCACCATGGCGATCCAGCTGGGCAAGGCGGTCGGCGCCCGGGTCGCGGTCACCGCGGGCACCAAGGAGAAGCTGGACTTCTGCGCCGAGCTCGGCGCGGACATCCTCGTCAACTACCGCGAGCAGGACTTCGTCGCCGAGCTGAAGCAGGCCACCGACGGCGCCGGCGCCGACGTCATCCTCGACAACATGGGCGCCAAGTACCTGGACCGGAACGTGCGGGCCCTCGCCGTCAACGGGCGGCTCGCGATCATCGGGTTGCAGGGCGGGGTCAAGGGCGAGCTGAACATCGGCGCGCTGCTCGGCAAGCGGGCCGCGATCAGCGCGACCTCGCTGCGGGCCCGTCCGCTCGCCGAGAAGGCGGCGATCGTCGCGGCGGCGCGGGAGCATGTGTGGCCGTTGATCGCCGCGGGCCATGTCCGCCCGGTCGTCGACCGGGAGCTGCCGATGGCCGAGGCGGCGCAGGCCCAGCGGACGGTGGAGGCCAGCGAGCACATCGGCAAGGTCCTGCTCGTCGCCTCCTGACCTGCCGCGCCCGTCAGCGTCTGCTGGGCCCGTCGGCGCCTGCCGAGCCTGCCGGGCCCGTCAGCTCCGCCGGACCCGCAGGCCCACGAAGGCGAGGCCGAGGCCCAGGCCGATCAGGACCAGGCCGCTGCCCAGCGGGAGGACGTGCGGTGCGGGCTCGGAGGCGTCCTCCTGGCTGTGGGCCGCGGCCTGGTGGGCGGTGGCCGACGGGGACGCGCTGGGCGGTGCCAGGCCGGCCTCCTGGGCGGGCGGCCGGGAGGAGGTGGCCGGGCTCTCGTCACCGGTCCGCCCCGGTTCCGGCGATGTCACCGTCTGCTCGTCGGGGTCGTCGTCCGCGTCCTGCCCCTCGACCTTCACCGCCGGTCCCTGTGGCCGCCCCGGCCGCAGCCTGCCCTCACCGGCCAGGGTTCCGGCCCGGGAGGGCTCGGGGGTGGCCGAGGCGCTGGCGGAGTCGGAGGGCAGGGGCTCGGGGTCGTACGCGACGGCCGTGCCGTAGGGCAGCAGGACCGCCGCGAGGACCAGCAGCAGCCGGACGGGCAGGCGGACGGGAGTCACGTCGGTGACCTCCTGGAGCACAGTCGTTCAAGCCGACGTACTCCAGCCTCACATTCGTCATCGAACCCGGCATTTCTGATTCGGCCGATGGGTCTACGGCCGGTCCGGGGCGGCTCCGGGCGGTGGATCAGCCTCAACGGGGGGCACCACGGTGGTGAGGTGTACGGGTGCGAGAGAATGGCGGCATGGAGATGCCGAGGAACGAACGGTCCCCCGAGAATCCGCAGATCCTGGTCGTGGGCCAGGACGGAATGGCGCTCGGTGGCGGCAACGGGGACGAGGACTCCCGCGAGATCCCGGTGACGGAGATGGTGGAGCAGCCCGCCAAGGTCATGCGGATCGGCAGCATGATCAAGCAGCTTCTGGAGGAGGTGCGCGCGGCTCCCCTCGACGAGGCCAGCCGGGTCCGGCTCAAGGAGATCCACGCCAGCTCCGTGAAGGAGCTGGAGGACGGTCTGGCGCCGGAGCTGGTGGAGGAGCTGGAGCGGCTCTCGCTGCCGTTCACCGAGAACTCGACCCCCTCCGACGCGGAGCTGCGCATCGCGCAGGCCCAGTTGGTGGGGTGGCTGGAGGGCCTCTTCCACGGGATCCAGACGACCCTGTTCGCCCAGCAGATGGCCGCCCGCGCCCAGCTGGAGCAGATGCGGCGCGCGCTGCCGCCGGGCGTCGGCGGCCACGAGGGCGACGAGCAGGGCCCGGCCGGCCGCTCCGGCGGGCCGTACCTCTAGATCTCCCGAGACGGCGAAGGGCCCGGCGGACGACCGCCGGGCCCTTACTACTGCTGCCGCGCGTAGGGCGACTCGCCTCAGCCGGTGGCCGGGTTGCCCGTCGACACCTTGAGCTCGATGGTCGGCATGTCCTGCGGGTCGACATCCGTGCCCGAGGACGGGAACTGCTCCATGACCGTGCCGTCGCCGTAGGTGTTCTCGTCCACGTCGACGATCTTCATCTGCCAGCCGGCGGCCTGGAAGCACTCCTTGACCGACTTGATGTACTTGAACTTGAAGTTCGGGACCTGGATCTTGTCCGGGTCGTCGTACGACTCCTGCGGCTCGGTGCACTCGGTCTTCTCGACGGTCTTCGCGGTGTCCGGCCCGCGGTAGCCCGAGGCGTGCGAGGCCGAGGCGCTCGCGGAACCGGTGCCGCCGCCCCCCTGGTCGTCGTCGCCCCCGCCGCCGTTGTTCAGCGCCAGGGCGACGACCAGCCCGACCACCGCGATCAGCGACACCGCGATCGACCCGACGACCACCGGGCGGCTGCCCTTCCCACCGCCGACGGCGGCGGAAGCGGCCGTGGGCGTGATGGTGTACGGCGGCGGGGTCGACGGCGCGGGCTGGGCGTATCCGGGCGGCGTCTGGTAGCCGGCCTGCTGCGGATAGCCGTAGGCCGGAGCGGGGCTGGGAGCGGGGGCCGGGGTGCCGTACGGGTTCGGGGTCGGCTGGTACGGCGTCCGGACCGGTCCCGGAGGCGCCGGGGTGGCCTGGCCGACCGGCGGGAACACCGCGGAGCCGACGCCCGAGCCGCTCTGCGCCTGCGGGACGCCCGGGACGATGCTGGGCGCGGCCGGCTGGAGCGAGGCGGCCACCCGCAGGCACTCGTCGCGCATGGACTCGGCGGTCGGGAAGCGCTCGTTCGGGTTCTTCTTCAGCGCGCGGGCGACCAGCGCGTCCACGGCCGGCGGAAGGGACCGGTTGATCGAGGAGGCGGCGACCGGCTCCTCCTGGACATGCGCGTAGGCGATCGCCAGCGGCGAGTCCGCGTCGAACGGCAGCCGCCCGGTGACCAGCTGGAACAGCATGATGCCGACCGAGTAGAGGTCGGAGCGGGCGTCCACGCCGCGGCCCAGCGCCTGTTCGGGGGAGAGGTACTGCGGGGTGCCGACGACCATGCCGGTCTGGGTCATCGAGGTGACCCCGGACTGCATGGCGCGGGCGATGCCGAAGTCCATCACCTTGACGACCCCGCGCTTGGTCATCATCACGTTGCCGGGCTTGATGTCGCGGTGGACCAGTCCCATCTCGTGGCTGATCTCCAGCGCGGCCAGCACATCGGCGGTGATCTTCAGCGCCTTGTCGGCGGGCATGGCGCCGTACTGCCGTATGTCCTCCTCCAGCACCGAGCCGAGCGGGCGGCCCTCGACGTACTCCATGACGATGTACGGCATCGTGGAGCCGTCGAGCGCGTCCTCGCCGGTGTCGAAGACGGAGACGATGTTGGTGTGCGTGAGCTTGGCCACTGCCTGGGCCTCGCGGCGGAAGCGCTCGCGGAAGGCCTGTTCCCGGCCGAGTTCGGTGTGCAGGGTCTTGATCGCGACCTGACGGTCCAGGACCGCGTCGTACGCCAGGTGCACGGAGGCCATGCCGCCCTCGCCGAGCAGGTCGCGCAGCTGGTAGCGGCCGCCGGCCAGAGCCCGCCCCGTATAACGGCCGTGAGCGCCGTCCTGGCTCATTTTCCCCGTCCCCCGTTGGGTACTCAGGCACCCTTGTTGATCGAATGTCCCATTCCTGGGAAAGTTCCCGGCCAAGTCTGCCCGAGGGCACTGACACGTCAAGCGCGGTGCCCGTTCCGTGACCGTACGCGAAGGAAGAGCCGCGGAAGCGTTACAGCGGCCGTACGTCCGGTACACAGAATTTGCACGCCGGCGCGTGGTACGGGTTTGATGGCCGGTCCGTCCACGGGACGGAACCCGGACCTGGGGCTTGCGCGGAGGCTGTAGCGTGGCCGACGGAGACCGTGACAACACCGCGCGCACCGCGGGCAGAAACGACGGCGAGGACCGATGGCACAGACGCACAGCGCCCAGGGCCCGTCCGACCCCGAGGCGACTGGCGGCGGCATGTCAGACGCGCCGGAGATGTGGGGCAACCACGGACTGGTCGGCGACGGCCGGTACCGGCTGACCCATCGGCTCGGGCGGGGCGGCATGGCCGAGGTGTTCGCGGCCGAGGACGTCCGCCTCGGGCGGACCGTGGCCGTGAAGCTGCTCCGCGCGGACCTCGCCGAGGACCCGGTCTCCAAGGCCCGTTTCACCCGCGAGGCACAGTCGGTCGCCGGCCTCAACCACCATGCGATCGTGGCGGTGTACGACTCCGGCGAGGACGTCGTCGGCGGCCAGTCCGTGCCGTACATCGTGATGGAGCTGGTCGAGGGCCACACCATCCGCGACCTGCTGATCAACGCGGAGGCGCCGGGCCCCGAGCAGGCCCTCATCATCGTCTCCGGTGTGCTTGAGGCGCTGGCCTACTCGCACCAGCACGGCATCGTGCACCGGGACATCAAACCGGCCAACGTGATCATCACCCAGACCGGTTCGGTCAAGGTGATGGACTTCGGCATCGCCCGCGCCCTGCACGGCGCGTCCACGACGATGACGCAGACCGGCATGGTCATGGGCACGCCCCAGTACCTCTCCCCGGAGCAGGCCCTCGGCAAGGCCGTCGACCACCGCTCCGACCTGTACGCCACCGGCTGCCTGCTCTACGAACTCCTCTCGCTGCGGCCCCCGTTCATCGGTGAGACCCCGCTGTCGGTGGTCTACCAGCACGTCCAGGACATCCCGGTGCCGCCGTCCCAGAGCTCCGAGGGCGCCGCCCCGCCGGAGCTGGACGGCCTGGTCATGCGCTCGCTCGCCAAGGAGCCCGACGACCGTTTCCAGACCGCCGAGGAGATGCGCGGCCTGGTCCAGTACGGCCTGCAGATGCTCTACGACCAGGGCGCCCACACCGGCACCTGGAACACCGGGCCGGTCACCGTGCACGACGGCCGCAACGCCCAGGCGGGCGGGTTCGCCGGTACGACCGTGATGCAGCACCCGACGGCCGCCTCCGGGACCACGCAGATCCCGCAGCCGATCCTGCCGTCCGGCTACGGAGGCGGCGACGACGGCGGTTTCGAGGGCCACGGCAACCGGGGCAGCGGCCGCGGCAAACTGTGGATCCTGGCCGTCCTCGCGGTGATCGCCATCGCGGCGGGCGTCGCGCTGGCGCTGAACGGCGGTGGTGGCGACGGCGGCGGCGGGGGCGCCAGCGAGTCGCCCACCACCTCGCAGACCACCAAGGACGAGACGCCCAGCGCGAGCCCCTCCGACGAGGCGAGCGACACCGCCACGGACACCGAGACCGACAGCAGCGGCTCGGGCACCGGCAACGACAACGGGTACACGCCGTCCTCGACCCCGTCGTACACCCAGTCCCAGACGCAGAGCAGCGAGCCGAGCGACGAGCCGAGCGACCCCGCGACCTCCTCGGAGCCGACCGACACCGAGAGCTCCCCGGACGCGCAGCCGTCCGACACGACCGGCACGGACGGCGGCACCGGCGACGACGGCGGCAACTCGATCGCCGGCACCGGCGTGGGCGGCGGTTGAAGGACGGCCACGCCCTTCGGCAACTGAGAGGCGTGTCCGAGAAGCGGCGTGGTCATGTCACGAACGCGTCGCACACCGCGTCGTACTCCCTGGTCCACCACACGGCGAGCGCCGAGGCGGCCGGGAACTGGGGGTCCGCGCGGGTGTCGCCGCGCTCGTAGTGCCAGCGCAGCATCCAGAAGTCGTTGAGCCGTTCCCACCACACCCGGTGCACGGCCGCCGCGAGTTCCGAGGGCGTGGCCCCGGCCGCGCGCCGATACGCCCGCGCGTACGCCCGCACCTTCCGTAGATCGAGCGCCCCCGCCGGGCGGACGAAGAAGATCGCGGCGGCGCGTACGGCCTCCTCCGCGCGGGGCTGCACGCCCAGCCGGTCCCAGTCCACGATCGCGGCCGGGGCGTCGCCCTTGTAGAGCAGGTTGAACGGGTGGAAGTCGCCGTGCACCCAGCCCACCGAGGCACCGCGCGGCGGACGCCGGCCGGCGTGCTGTTCGAGCAGGGCACGGCGCTCCAGCAGCCGGTGGCGGGCGAGTTCGTCGAAGGCGTCGGCGGGGTGGTGGCCGCTGATCCGGCCGAGCAGGTCGTCGATGAGGGCGAAGGTGTCGGCCGGGTCGGCGCTCTCCACGGGATGGGGGCTGGTGGCCGGACGGGTGCGCCCCTTGGGGGGCATCACCCGCTCCAGACAGGCGTGCACGGCGCCCAGGAGCGCACCGAGCCGCGCGCACTCCCCGCGCGTGAGCTGTCCGCCGTGCCGGTGCCGGCCGTCGATCCAGGGGTGCAGCGCGTAGGCGTGACCGCCGACGACGGCGACCGTACGGCCGTCGCGGCGGGCCAGCGGCGGGGCGACCGGGACGCCGAGGGCGGCCAGCCGCTGGGTGGCCAGATGACGGCGCTCGATGGCGGCCGGGTCGGCGGTGTCGGGGTCGAAGTGGTGCTTGAGGAAGTAGTGGCCGCGGGTGGTGCAGAGGCGGTAGCCGCGGTTGAGCAGACCCTGTTCGACGGGCTCGCAGGCGAGCGCGGAACCGGCGGCGTACAGCCGGAGCAGGGCGCCCAGAGGGGGCGCGTGGGAGACGGGGGGTGGTACACATAAGCGCGGCACGCGGCAGATGCTAGGGCACCGGACGAGGCTGTGAGCTGGGGGTTGTCACAGGCAGTCGCCGACGGTCGCATTCGGTCACGCGATGGACTGCGGCGAACGCAAGTACGAAAGATGGGCCCGGGGGCGCGCGCGGGGGCGTATGGTCCCGGCGGAGCGCTCGGTGTCGCCGGGCGCGTACCCGGACTCTTCCCGTGACGTGGCCCGGCGGGATACCGTGCCGTTGCTCCGGCCTCCTGCAAGGCTCTGACCAGCGACCTTCCGGCCTGCGACGATTTACTAGGAAACCCAAGCAAAAAGTACTTGGATTTCCAAGCAAAATCGCAGGTCAGGAGGGGTTTCACAGAAATGTGGAGCACTGGGTAACGTGCATGTTGCAGGGCGCTCGCCGGGGCACCTGTCACGCCTGTTCCCGGCCGAGTGGCACACACCCCGTGCCATGGGTGTCGGAAGCAGGTGAGCCGCACTGGTTCACCCGGCAACCCCGGGGGCCGGACCGACGGAGGAGCACACGTGAGCGTGGACAGCAGTGCCGCGGGCAGCCCGCGACGCAGCGCCGCAGGCAAGGCCGGTACCACCGGCAGCAAGACCGGCACCAAGCGCACCACCAGCCGCACCACCACGAAGAAGAGCACCGATCCCCAGCTCGTGCAGCTGCTGACCCCCGAGGGCAAGCGGGTCAAGAACGCCGAGTACGACGCCTACGTCGCCGGGATCACCCCCGACGACCTGCGCGGCCTGTACCGCGACATGGTGCTCACCCGCCGCTTCGACGCCGAGGCCACCGCCCTGCAGCGGCAGGGCGAACTGGGCCTGTGGGCGTCCCTGCTCGGCCAGGAGGCCGCCCAGATCGGCTCCGGACGCGCCACCCGCGAGGACGACTACGTCTTCCCGACCTACCGCGAGCACGGCGTCGCCTGGTGCCGCGGGGTCGACCCGACCAACCTGCTGGGCATGTTCCGCGGCGTCAACCACGGCGGCTGGGACCCCAACAGCAACAACTTCCACCTCTACACGATCGTCATCGGCTCCCAGACGCTGCACGCCACCGGCTACGCGATGGGCATCGCCAAGGACGGCGCGGACAGCGCGGTCATCGCCTACTTCGGCGACGGTGCGAGCAGCCAGGGCGACGTCGCCGAATCGTTCACCTTCTCCGCGGTCTACAACGCCCCCGTGGTGTTCTTCTGCCAGAACAACCAGTGGGCGATCTCCGAGCCGACCGAGAAGCAGACCCGCGTCCCGCTCTACCAGCGCGCCCAGGGCTACGGCTTCCCGGGCGTCCGCGTCGACGGCAACGACGTGCTGGCCTGCCTCGCGGTCACCAAGTGGGCGCTGGAGCGCGCCCGCAGCGGCGAGGGCCCGACGCTCGTCGAGGCGTACACCTACCGCATGGGCGCCCACACCACCTCCGACGACCCCTCCCGCTACCGGGGCGACGAGGAGCGGCTGGCCTGGGAGGCCAAGGACCCGATCCTGCGCCTCCGCCGGTACCTGGAGGCCTCAAACCACGCGGACGAGGGATTTTTCGCGGAACTAGAGGCCGAGTCCGAGGCGTTGGGCAGGCGAGTGCGCGAAGTGGTCCGAGCCATGCCGGACCCGGACAACTTCGCCGTCTTCGAGAACGTGTACGCGGACGGGCACGCGCTCGTCGACGAGGAACGAGCCCAGTTCGCCGCCTACCAGGCGTCGTTCGCGGACGTAGAGGGGGCCTGATCATGGCGGAGAAGATGGCTCTGGCCAAGGCGATCAACGAGTCGCTGCGCCGCGCCCTGGAGGCGGACCCCAAGGTCCTCATCATGGGTGAGGACGTCGGCAAGCTCGGCGGTGTCTTCCGCGTCACCGACGGCCTGCAGAAGGACTTCGGCGAGAGCCGCGTCATCGACACCCCGCTCGCCGAGTCCGGCATCGTCGGCACCGCGATCGGCCTCGCCCTGCGCGGCTACCGCCCGGTGGTGGAGATCCAGTTCGACGGCTTCGTCTTCCCGGCCTACGACCAGATCGTCACCCAGCTCGCGAAGATGCACGCCCGCTCGCTGGGCAAGGTCAAGATGCCGGTCGTCGTCCGCATCCCCTACGGCGGCGGCATCGGCGCGGTCGAGCACCACTCGGAGTCCCCCGAGGCGCTCTTCGCACACGTGGCCGGCCTGAAGGTGGTCAGCCCCTCCAACGCCTCCGACGCGTACTGGATGATGCAGCAGGCCATCCAGAGCGACGACCCGGTGATCTACTTCGAGCCCAAGCGCCGCTACTGGGACAAGGCCGAGGTCAGCACCGAGGCCATCCCCGGCCCGCTGCACAAGGCACGCGTGGTCCGCGAGGGCACCGACCTCACCCTGGCCGCCTACGGCCCGATGGTGAAGCTCTGCCAGGAGGCCGCCGACGCGGCCGCCGAGGAGGGCAAGTCCCTGGAGGTCCTGGACCTGCGCTCCATCTCCCCCCTCGACTTCGACTCGATCCAGGCCTCGGTGGAGAAGACCCGCCGCCTGGTCGTGGTCCACGAGGCGCCGGTGTTCCTCGGCTCGGGCGCGGAGATCGCCGCCCGCATCACCGAGCGCTGCTTCTACCACCTGGAGGCCCCGGTGCTCCGGGTGGGCGGCTACCACGCCCCCTACCCGCCGGCCCGTCTGGAGGAGGAGTACCTTCCGGGCCTGGACCGGGTGCTCGACACCGTCGACCGTGCCCTGGCGTACTGAGGAGAGGGTCGTGACGACGATGACGGAAGCGTCCGTACGCGAATTCAAGATGCCGGACGTGGGTGAGGGGCTCACCGAGGCCGAGATCCTCAAGTGGTACGTCCAGCCCGGCGACACGGTCACCGACGGCCAGGTGGTGTGCGAGGTCGAGACGGCGAAGGCGGCCGTCGAGCTGCCCATCCCCTACGACGGTGTGGTCCGCGAACTCCGCTTCGCCGAGGGCACCACGGTGGACGTGGGCACGGCCATCATCGCGGTGGACGTGGCGGGCGGCGCCCCCGGCGAAGCGCCGGCCGCGGTCCCGGCCCCGGCCCCGGAGCCGGAGCCGGAGAAGAAGCCGGAGGGCCGTCAGCCGGTCCTCGTCGGTTACGGCGTGGCCGCCTCCTCCACGAAGCGCCGCCCGCGCAAGGGCCCGGACGCCACGGTTGCCGAGGCGGTCGTCCAGGCGTCGATCCAGACCGAGCTGAACGGCCACGGCCCCACCACCGCTCCCGCGCCGGCCGCCCCGGAACAGACCCGTCCGCTGGCGAAGCCGCCGGTGCGCAAGCTGGCGAAGGACCTGGGCGTCGACCTGGCCACGGTGACCCCGTCCGGCCCCGACGGCATCATCACGCGCGACGACGTCCACGCGGCGGTGGCGGTGCCCGAACCGGTGGTGGCGGCTGCCGTACCGGCGGCCCCCGCCGCTCCCATTGCCCCTGCCACCACGTCGTACGACACGGCCCGCGAGACCCGCGTCCCCGTCAAGGGCGTCCGCAAGGCCACGGCGGCGGCGATGGTCGGCTCCGCGTTCACGGCACCGCATGTCACGGAGTTCGTGACGGTGGACGTGACCCGCACGATGAAGCTGGTGGAGGAGCTGAAGCAGGACAAGGACCTGCACGGCCTCCGGGTGAACCCCCTCCTGCTCATCGCCAAGGCCCTGCTGGTCGCCATCAAGCGCAACCCGGACATCAACGCGTCCTGGGACGAGGCGAACCAGGAGATCGTGCTCAAGCACTACGTCAACCTGGGCATCGCCGCGGCCACCCCGCGCGGCCTGATCGTCCCGAACATCAAGGACGCCCACGCCAAGACGCTCCCGCAACTCGCCGAGTCGCTGGGCGAACTGGTCACCACGGCCAGGGACGGCAAGACGTCACCCGCCGCCATGCAGGGCGGCACCGTGACCATCACCAACGTCGGCGTCTTCGGCATCGACACGGGCACGCCGATCCTCAACCCGGGCGAGGCGGCGATCCTCGCCGTCGGCGCCATCAAGCTCCAGCCCTGGGTCCACAAGGGCAAGGTGAAGCCCCGCCAGGTCACCACCCTCGCCCTCAGCTTCGACCACCGCCTGGTCGACGGCGAACTCGGCTCCAAGGTCCTCGCGGACATCGCGTCGATCCTGGAACAGCCGAAGCGGTTGATCACCTGGGGGTGAACCCCGGGCGAATCGAGAGAAGGGCGAGACCGTGACTTCCAGTCACGGTCTCGCCCTTCTTCGACCTGCGTAAATGCTGAGAGGGATAGGCTCTCGGCGGGCGGCCGCAACTACGGATTGCGACCGCCCACTCCCCTTCCTTGACAACTCCGAGGGCTGGTTCAGCACGTAGACCGGTGCTCCTTCCGCCGTCCCACCCCGCGAGTGAACGCAGGCGTGCTGTGGCCTTCTGCGTGGCCAGCAGCTCTCGCTGCAACTCGATCGACTCGCGCTGCCCGTTTGCGAGCTGTCGTCCAGCTGAAGGTTGTGTGCCTCACATGTCTCGACGCCAGTCCCGACCTGCGGGAACATTGAGACCGTAACCTCCAGTTACGGTCTCAATACACTGGAGGTGCTCTTCTGGAACGTGGTCGGCGAGAGCCTTCCGAGAGTTGGCGGACCTCAGTTCCTTGCACACATCCACCGCCGGAAACCGGTGTGTCCCGTCCGGCATGGTCAGCCGTTGTACCCGTGCTCCGGTCGCCGCGTACACGAAGTCGCTGATGTCGATGGCCTGGTGGCGGCCGGCGGGTTTGGCTTGTTTGTCGGGTTCGTTCATGTGAACCACCTCCGCCGCGGAACCGAGGGCGGAGGGAGAAGAACTCGCGTTCTGCCGCGGTGGGTCGTCCTGGTATGGCAAAAGCCCGCCGCGTGGCGTGCGGCGGGCCTTTGGTGGGTTGGTGCGGGGGATCAGATCGTCGCGAAGCCGTAGTTCAGGAGCTTCGTGGCGTCGGTGGCGCGCTGGGAGATGGAGGAGGAGGCGAGGACGGTGCCGATGACCGTCTTGCCGTTGCGGGTCGCGGCGAAGACGAGGCAGTACTTGGCCTCGGGGCCGGAGCCGGTCTTGATGCCGATGGCGCCGCTGTAGCTGGAGAGCAGCGTGTTGGTGTTGGTCCAGGCGCCCATGGTGCGGGTGGAACCGGTCTTGGTGATCGTCTTGGCGGTGTACTTCTTCGTCTTGACGACCGTGCGGAACGTGGAGTTCTTCATCGCGCTGCTGGCGATCTTCGTCAGGTCGCGCGGCGTCGAGTAGTTGTTGCCGTTGCCGATGCCGTCGAAGGAGTCGAAGTGGGTGTGGGTCAGGCCCAGGTTCTTCGCGGCGGTGTTCATCTTGGCGATGAAGTTGGCGACGCGCTTGGCGCGGGTGGTGCCCGAGCCGTAGGTGTCCGCGAGCGCGTAGGCGGCGTCGCAGCCGGAGGGCAGCATCAGCCCGTAGAGCAGCTGGCGGACGGTGACCTTGTCGCCGACGATCAGGTGCGCCTGGGAGGCGTTGTTGGCGACGACGTAGTCGCTGTACGCCTTCTGGATCGTGACCTTCTTGTCGAGGTTCAGGTTCGACTGAGCGAGCACGACCTTGGCGGTCATGACCTTCGTGGTCGAACCGGTGGACAGCTTGGTGTCCGCCGCCTTCGTGTAGAGCGTCTTCGCGTTCGCGTTGTTCATCACGAAGCCGCCCTTGGCCACGATCGAGGGCTTGGTGACGGCCTGCGCGGGCGCCGCGGTGAGGGCCCCGGTCGCGAGCATCGCGCCGGACGTGACGGCGACGGCGACGGCCTTGCGGAGGCGGGTGCCCTTAATACCGGTAATCAACTGAAATACCCCGAGTCGAGTCGAGTCGTAATGCCCCTGGCGTGCGGCCGAGTTGGGGGTGCCGAAGCGAGTGGGGCCGCACGTGTGTGACACGTAAGTAGCACAGATGGTTGTGCGGTTGCTGAGGGCGACTTATGTCACGTCCGCATGGTGGACGAGACGGGCCTTGCGTACGTGTTGTATCTATGCTGTGGGCATGAGCCTGGCCGTCAAACAGCCCCCCGCCGCCGACCGTGTGTACTCCCATGTCAAGCAAGGTGTCCTGGACCGCCACTACGAGGGCGGCACCCTCCTCACCGAAGGCGAACTGGCCGAGGCCGTAGGGGTCTCCCGTACCCCGGTCCGCGAGGCGCTGCTGCGTCTGGAGGTCGAGGGCCTGATCCGGCTCTACCCGAAGAAGGGTGCCATGGTGCTGCCCGTCTCCGCCCAGGAGATCGCGGACGTGGTGGAGACCCGGATGCTGGTCGAGGAGCACGCGGTGCGCAAGGCCGTACCCGCGTCGGCGGCGCTGGTGGCGCGGCTGCAGGACCTGCTCGACCGGCAGAAGGCCGAGGCCGCCGCCGGCGACCTGGCCGCCGCGGCCGTCACGGACCGCTGCTTCCACGCCGAGATCGTCCGCGACGGCGGCAACGAGATCCTCTCCCGCCTCTACGACCAGCTGCGCGACCGCCAGCTGCGGATGGGCGTCGCGATCATGCACGCGCACCCGGACCGGATCGCCAAGTCGCTGACCGAGCACGAGGAGATCCTGGCCGCGCTGCGCGCCGGGGACGCCGACGGCGCGGTGGCGCTGGTGCACCGGCACGTCGACTGGTTCGCGCACCTGGCGCGGGGTGAGGTCCGATGAGCCGCAGCGGCACCTCGCTGCCCGGTGATCCTCCCCCAAAGGGGGCACCCCCAGGCGGCCGCCGGGCCGTCGCGGTCTGGGGCATCGGCGTCTCGGTCTACTTCGTCGCCGTCATCTTCCGTACGTCCCTCGGTGTCGCCGGTCTCGACGCGGCCGACCGCTTCCACGTGGGCGCCTCGGCCCTGTCGACGTTCTCCATCCTCCAGCTGCTGGTCTACGCCGGTATGCAGATACCCGTCGGCCTGCTGGTCGACCGGCTCGGCACGAAGAAGGTGCTGAGCATCGGCGCGGTGCTGTTCACGGCGGGGCAGCTGGGCTTCGCCTTCTCGCCGTCGTACGGCACCGCGCTCGCCTCGCGCGCGCTGCTCGGCTGCGGGGACGCGATGACGTTCATCAGCGTGCTGCGGCTCGGCACCCGCTGGTTCCCGGTGCGGCGCGGGCCGATGGTCGCCCAGCTCGCCGGTCTGGTCGGCATGGCGGGCAACCTCGTCTCCACCCTGGTGCTGGCCCGGCTGCTGCACGGCATCGGCTGGACCCCGGCGTTCGCCGGCAGCGCGCTGGCCGGCGCGGTCGTCCTGGTCCTCGTCCTGGTCTTCCTGAAGGACCACCCCGAGGGGTACGAGCCCGAGCCCTTCCCGCACCAGGGGGCGGCGTACGTACGGAAGCAGATCGCCGCGTCCTGGCGGGAGCCGGGGACCCGGCTCGGGCTGTGGGTGCACTTCACCACCCAGTTCCCGGCGATGGTGTTCCTGCTGCTGTGGGGGCTGCCGTTCCTGGTCCAGGCGCAGGGGCTGTCCCGGGCCACGGCAGGCGAACTGCTGACCCTGGTCGTGCTCTCCAACATGGTGATCGGGCTGGTCTACGGCCAGATCGTCGCCCGGCACCACACGGCGCGGCTGCCGATCGCGCTGGGGACGGTCGGGGCGACGGCGACGGTGTGGGCGGTGACGCTGGTGTATCCGGCGGAGCATGCGCCGATGTGGCTGCTGGTGGTGTTGTGCGCGGTGCTGGGGGCGTGCGGGCCGGCGTCGATGATCGGGTTCGACTTCGCGCGGCCCGCGAATCCGCCGGAGCGGCAGGGGACGGCGTCGGGGATCACCAACATGGGTGGATTCGTGGCGTCGATGACGACGTTGTTCCTGGTGGGTGTGTTGCTGGACGCGACCGGTGACAACTACTCGGTGGCGTTCTCGTGTGTGTTCGTGCTGCAGGCACTGGGGGTGAGTCAGATCCTGCGGTTGCGGGGGCGGGCGGTTCGGCGGGAGCGGGAGCGGTTGGTGGCGAGCCGGGTGGAGACGGTGCACGTGCCCGCGTGAGGTTTCTCTCCCATCCGCGCACCACCCGTTTCCAGTCGGCAGAGAGGCTGGGCGACCTGTGGGGGCGGGTCGCCGTCGGCGGCCTGCCGTGCGCGGTCGGGTTCTTTCCCGCCGCCCGCCGCCCGCCGCCCGGCGGCTTGCGGCGCGTGGTCGGGTGGTCAGGGGTTCGTCGGTATCAGGGTCAGGTAGGCCAGGCCCAGTACGCCTCGGTAGGTCAGCCAGGCGGAGCGGTGGGTGTCCAGGCGGGCGCGGGTCTCGGGGGCCAACGGGTGAGCGGGGTTGGCGGCCAGCCAGACCTCGGTGTCGGCCTGGTAGGCGGACTCGAACTCCTCCCACTCGTCCGGGCTCGCCGTCTCGGTCCACTCCGGACGGAAGCCGGCGGACACCGCGAGGTCGGTCAGGGTGGCCAGGTCGTGGTGGTCGGCGACCGTGGCGCCCGGCCACATCCGGGCCAGCTCCGCCTCCGTCGGGGTGCGCTGCCAGAAGCCCTCGCCGAGCAGGACGCGCCCGCCGTCGGCCACCAGCCGCCGCAGCTCCCGCAGGGCCGGCACGAGATCGTCGCCCAGCGCCTGCCGCGCCCCGAGGCACAGCACCACGTCGGCCGGGCCGCGCCGGGTGTCCACGGCGGACTCCCGGACGAACCGCACCCGCTCCGTGAGCCCCCGTGCCTTCGCGTTGCGCCGCCCGCGCCGTAGATCCTCCTCCCGCAGATCCACCCCGAGCCCCTGTGCCCGCGGCAGCGCGTCCAGCAGCCGGAGCATCAGCTCGCCCCAGCCGCAGCCGATGTCCAGCACGGTGGACGGACGGGTCGCGGCGAGGCGCCGGACCATCCCGGTCGCGCGAGCCTCGGAGAGGGGACCGTGGAAGGTGAGACGGGTGAGCCGGGGCGGGAGGTCGTCATGGGGTGCGGAGGCGACTGTCATGGCGGGCACGGTAGGTCCCGGGGGCCGGCCCGGAACACCGATTTACCGCGCCCCCGCTACTGCGTGACCGCGAAGTGACGCAGGATCGCCGCCGTCAGCTTCTGGTCGCCCTCCGCCTTCACCCGGTCCGCGACCGCGTCCGGGGTGGTGCGGCCGCAGGCCAGACGGACGTAGGTCTCCCAGTCGAGGGTGAAGATGGCGGCGGGGCCGAGAGCCGGGGTGGTCTCCAGGGTGCCGCGGCCCTGGATGTCGATGCGGATGGTGCGCAGGAACTCGACCGGTCCGTGCACATCGAAGATCACGGCCGAACTGCGCGGCGCGTCGGCGTCGTTGGCGACCACCCTCGGCAGCTCGGCGAGCAGCACGTCCCGGGCGACCTGCGCGCCCGGCGAGTCGAGGTTGCCGGGCCGGGCCAGTGCCGCCCGCAGGTCCTGCTCGTGCACCCACACGTCGAACGCGCGGTTGCGCATCGCCACTTCGAGGGTGATCTCCTTGCCCATCGGCCCGCGTACCAGGTGCCCCGGCTCGCGCGACTCGTTGCGCAGCTGGCGGTTGCGGCGGATGACCGTGTACTCCAGCTCGGACGTCATCTCGGGCGCCGTGTGGTGGCGGCGGGCGTCGACCTGCATCTCCATGTAGCGCTGGTGCTCGTTGGTGATGTGGAAGAGGTCGCGCGGCAGCGTGTGGATGGGGCGCGGGTCGCCGAGCATCTCGCAGTCCATGCCGATGACATGGGAGACGACATCGCGCACCGACCAGCCCGGGCATGGCGTCCGCCGGTTCCACTCGCCCTCGACAAGGGGCGTCACCAGCTCCGATATCGCTTCGATGGAATGGGTCCAGGCGTCGGCGTAGGGCTGGAGGGTGGGATGCAGACTCACGGAACGGGACCCCTCGGCGGTCGGTACTCGGGCAGGTTGTGGCGGCGCTGCCAGCGGGAGGTGGCTGCTGTCGGCGGGTGTCTTGAGACGCTAAGTTACGCTGCTGTGAGGCACCCCGGCAGTGCTTTCGTGTGACGATCGTAGGCCCGTATGGACGGCTCGAATGCCAGGACGGTGGTAGTGTGCGCGCCTCGCTGCTCCAGATCGATGTAAAAGACGACGAATCGGTCGAATCTCGTCGGCGGCGGGTGACCGCACTGGTGCGCGAACAGGCGGGCGCCGACCTCGTCGTCCTGCCGGAGCTGTGGACGACCGGGGCGTTCGCCTACGAGGAGTTCGCCACCGAGGCCGAACCGCTGGAAGGCCCGACGTACGAGGCGATGGCCAAGGCGGCGAGCGACGCGGGCGTCTGGCTGCACGCGGGCTCCATCCCCGAACGCACGCCATCCGACAGCGGCTCCGCCGCGGGCGAGGGCTCTCTTTACAACACGGCTCTCGTCTTCTCCCCCTCCGGTGAGCTGGCCGCGGCCTACCGCAAGATCCACCGCTTCGGCTTCGACAAGGGCGAGGCGGTGCTGATGGGCGCCGGGCAGGAACTGGTGACCGTCCGGCTCCCGGAGACCACGCTGGGCGTGGCCACCTGCTACGACCTCCGTTTCCCCGAACTCTTCCGCGGACTCGTCGACGCCGGCGCCGAGACGATGGTCCTCTCGGCGGGCTGGCCCGAACGGCGACGCGCGCACTGGACGCTGCTGGCCCAGGCACGGGCGGTCGAGAACCAGGCGTTCGTGCTCGCGTGTGGAACGGCCGGGACACACGCCGGGGTTCCGCAGGCGGGTCACTCGATCGTGGTCGATCCCTGGGGCGAGGTACTCGCCGAGGCCGGCCCGGGCGAGGAGATCCTCACCGTCGACTTCGATCCGGCCAGGGTCGCCGCGACCCGTGAACAGTTCCCGGCCCTCAAGGACCGCCTGCTGGGCCTGGAACCCCCGCACCGCCACTAGCACTTCGCAGGCCCCTGGCGCTCCGCAGGCCCTCCGTCAGTCCTCCTCCCGCTCCTTGTCGGCGAGGTGGATCACGCACACCGCCACCGCGATCAGCAGCGCCGGGTCCGCGTCGTCCCGTACGACGTCCACGCCGTAGGTCTCCCGCACGTGCAGCCAGCGCCGGGAGACCACGGCCAGCAGCTCACCGTCGTACTCGACGGCGAACTCGCGGTCGAGGATCTTGCCGCTGACGTCCAGCTCGGTGCCGTCGACCAGGCGCACGCGGTAGTGGTTGCGCAGCAGGGAGAGCCGCTTGCGCCGGATGGTCGCCAGGGGCTCGCCGTCCCGTTCGAGCACCATGGTGTCGCGCAGGGCGAACATCTTCTGGTGGATGTCGACGAGCACCCGCCCGCGGGTGTCCTTCAGCTCGAACGTGTCGCGCAGCCGCATGGCCTTGCCGTCGACGAGGAACACCTTGGTGCCGTGCTCGTCCTCGATCCAGTAGTCCTCGCCGAAGCCGAGGAGCCGGTCGCGTACCAGGAATCTCATGTCTGTACCCCTTCCCGGGCCACCGGTCCGAAACGCCGGCGGTAGTCCGAGGGGCTGAGTCCGGTCTCACGACGTAGACGCGCGCGCAGGTTCGCGGACGTACCGAGCCCGCTGCGCGCCGCCACCACGTCGACGCGCTCCTCCCCGCGCTCGATGAGCCGGCAGGCCAGCGCCACCCTTTCGCCGGTGAGCCAGGCCAGCGGGGTGGTGCCCAGCTGGGCGCGGAACCGGCGGTGCAGGGTGGCGGGGGAGACGGCGGCCCGCGCGGCCAGGTCCGCCACGGTCAGCGTTTCGTCCAGCCGCTCCTGCGCCCAGGCCAGCAGCGGCCCGAGCGACTCGTCCGGCACCTCGGGCACCGGCCGCTCCACGAACTGCCGCTGCCCGCCGTCCCGGTGCGAGGCGAACACCAGCCGCCGGGACACCGCGTTGGCGATCTCGGCTCCGTGGTCCTGCCGCCAGATGTGCAGCCCCAGATCGAGCGCGGCCGCGCTGCCGGAGGCGGTGAGCAGGTCGCCGTCGTCCACGAAGAGCACGTCCGGCCGGAGCAGCACCCGCGGATGCAGCTCCCGGAAGACGTCCGCCCAGCGCCAGTGGGTGGTGGCCGGCCGCCCGTCCAGCAGCCCGGCCTCGGCCAGCGCGAAGGTCCCGGTGCAGAAGCTCACCACCCGCGCGCCCCGCGCGTGCGCGCGCCGGACGGCGTCGAGGACGTCGGCCCCGCGCGGGACGACGTTGTCGGGCCGGCCGGGCACGACGAGCGTGTCCGCCGCGTCCACGGCCTCCAGACCGGGCACCCCGGTCAGCGTGAAGAAGCCGTGGTTCATGCGCACCTCGCGCGTGGGCGCGCACAGCGTCACCTCGTACGGCGGCACGGTCAGCCCCAGCTCGGGCCGCGGCAGCCCGAACAGCTCGGTGGCCACCCCCACCTCGAACGGATTGGTGCCCGCGTCGACGATCACGGCCACCCGATGGGTCGATTGCGAGGATCCTTGCGCCATATGCGATTTCTAGCACTCACGCCGGCGCCGGGCCACGGCCCAGGATGACCGACATGAGCAGCGAACCCGTCTCCCTCGCCCACGCCCTCGGCTCCTTCGAGGAGCTGTGGAGCCCCCGTATCGTCACCGCCGTCAACGACTACGACGTCCGCGTCGCCAAGGTCGAGGGCGAGCACCTCTGGCACGTCCACGACCACACCGACGAGTTCTTCCTGGTCCTGGAGGGCGAGCTGCACATCGCCCTGCGGGAGCCGGCCGGCGAGCGCACGGTCGTCCTGCCCAGGGGCTCGGTCTTCACCGTCCCCCGCGGCACCGAGCACAAGCCGACGGCGCCGTCCGCGGCCTCGATCCTCCTCTTCGAGCCGACCGGCACCTCCACGGTCGGCGACCGCCACGACGAGATCCCGGACCACGTGGACGCGACGACGGGCCACGCACTGCGCTGACCAGGGATTCGTCGAGTTGTCCACAGGCGAAATCGCACGGTCGGCGGTGAGTGGCACTCTTGATCCATGAGCGACACATCCCCGGCCCCCACCCGGCGCCGTGCCCGCGTCCGTGCCCCCGAGCTGGTCGGCAAGGGCGGCTGGCTGAACACCGGCGACCGCCAGTACACCCTCGCGGACCTGCGCGGACGCATCGTCGTCCTGGACTTCTGGACCTTCTGCTGCATCAACTGCCTGCACGTCCTGGACGAGCTGCGGGAGCTGGAGGAGCGGCACCGGGACACGGTGGTGATCATCGGGGTGCACTCGCCGAAGTTCGTGCACGAGGCGGAGCACCGGGCGGTCGTGGACGCCGTGGAGCGGTACGGCGTGGAGCACCCGGTGCTCGACGATCCGGAGCTCGCCACCTGGAAGCAGTACGCGGTCCGGGCCTGGCCGACGCTGGTGGTGATCGACCCCGAGGGGTATGTCGTCGCCCAGCACGCCGGCGAGGGGCACGCGCACGCGATCGCCCGGCTGGTCGAGGAGCTGGAGGCGGAGCACGAGGCGAAGGGCACCCTGCGGCGCGGCGACGGCCCGTACGTGCCGCCGGAGCCCGAGCCGACCGCCCTGCGCTTCCCCGGCAAGGCGCTGCTGCTGCCCTCCAGGACCTTCCTGGTCAGCGACACCACCCGGCACCAGCTGGTGGAGCTGGCCGAGGACGCCGAGACGGTCCTGCGGCGGATCGGCTCCGGCACGCGCGGTTTCACCGACGGCCCGGCGGCCGAGGCCTCCTTCAGCGAGCCGCAGGGCCTCGCGCTCCTCGACGACGGCTCGGTGGTCGTCGCCGACACCGTGAACCACGCGCTACGGCGCCTCGACCCCGCCACCGGCGAGGTCACCACGCTCGCCGGCACCGGCCGCCAGTGGTGGCAGGGCTCCCCGACCTCCGGCCCGGCCCGCGAGATCGACCTGTCCTCGCCCTGGGACGTGGCGGTCTTCGGCGGCAAGGTGTGGATCGCCATGGCGGGCGTGCACCAGCTGTGGGCGTACGACCCGCAGGACCGGACGGTCGCCGTCGCCGCCGGCACCACCAACGAGGGGCTGGTCGACGGCCCGGCCGCCGAGGCCTGGTTCGCCCAGCCGTCCGGACTCGCGGCCACCCCGGACCGCCTCTGGCTGGCCGACTCCGAGACGAGCGCCCTGCGCTGGGTCGACCCGGACGGACACGTCCACACCGCCGTCGGCACCGGCCTCTTCGACTTCGGCCACCGCGACGGCGCCGCCGGACAGGCCCTGCTCCAGCACCCGTTGGGCGTCACGGCGCTCCCCGACGGCTCGGTCGCCGTCAGCGACACCTACAACCAGGCGCTGCGCCGCTACGACCCCGCGACCGGCGAGGTCACCACGCTGGCCACGGACCTGAGAGAGCCGAGCGACGCGGTACTGGCCGGCGACGACATCGTGGTCGTCGAGTCGGCCCGGCACCGCCTGACCCGGCTCCGGCTGCCCGAGGAGGCCGTCCGGGTGGAGTCGGTCGCCCACCGCACCCAGCGGGCGGCGACCGAGGTGACCCCCGGCCGCCTCCGCCTGGACGTGATCTTCCAGGCCCCGGCGGGCCAGAAACTGGACACGAGGTACGGCCCGTCGACGCGCCTGCTCGTGTCCTCGACCCCGCCGGAACTCCTGCTCAAGGGCGAGGGTGCCGACACCGACCTGTCGAGAGACCTGGACCTGAACCCGGCCGTCGCGGAAGGCGTCCTGCACGTCTCGGCGATGGCAGCGAGCTGCGACGACGACCAGGCTGGGGGCACCTCCCGGTCGAAGACTGGGGGAGAATACCCCGCCTGCCATGTGCACCAGCAGGACTGGGGAGTTCCGGTGCGGATCACGGAGGGTGGGGCGAACCGGCTTCCACTCATCCTCGCCGGTATGGATCAGCGCCCCTGAAAGGGGCGCGGGGCTGTGTCGATTTGCGGCTACCGCCGCGTGGGCGCGACCAGCCCCCGCGCACCCGCAGCCGGCAAACGACCGGCCAACCGCTACCGCCGTCGCGGAACCAACTTGAACACCGCCACCCCGGCCGCCACCAGCGTCGTCGCCGCCACCACCAGCGCCATGCTGTTGATCCAGAGGCCGGTGGCGGCCAGGGTCGCACCGCCCGCGCCCGCCGTGCCCGCGCCAATCACTCTGCCGTACATCGCTTTTCTCCTAGGAGGGTCGATACGAGGGTTGAGGGAATCTCACGTCGCCACCCACTTCTCCTCGCTGCGGCGCACCAGCCCCCACAGCGAGGTGAAGTAGACGGCGTGCTGGAAGAGGTCGTAGAGCATCTCGGGGACCATCAGCGCGGCGACCAGGACGGCCTTCGGCCCCGCCCGCCGTACGGAGACGGTCTTCTCGACGACGAAGATCAGGCCGATCGCCGTCCAGAACGGCGAGAAGCCCGGCCAGCCGTACAGCGAGGTGTACGCGGCCATGTAGGTCAGGTAGATCAGGAAGGAGAGCGCGCCGAAGCCCATCAGGAACTGCTGCATGAAGTAGCGGGCGGTGACCCGGGTCCAGCCGTAGTCGCGGAGGTTCTCCAGGGCGCCGCGCTGCCAGCGCAGCCGCTGGTGCCACAGCTTGGGCAGGGACGGCATGACCTCGGTGGTGACCGAGCAGCCCGCCGGGGACATGGCCCGGTAGCCGAGGGTCTTGACCGCCTTGGTCATCTCGTCGTCCTCGGTGAGCGAGGCGAGGCTGTAGTAGCCGGTGCCGCCGCCGAGTTCACCGGCCCGGCGGGCCGCGCGGACCTCGCGCAGCACCCGGGCGCGGAACATCGTGCCGGTGCCGGTGAGGACCTGGGCCTTGCCGCCGGTGCGCTCCAGCTCCCAGGCGTAGCGGTGGAACTCCATGCGCTGCAGCAGGCCGAGGAAGCCGCCGCCGTCCTCGCCGTAGAAGACGCCGCCGACCGCGCCGACCTTGCGGTTGAAGGTGCCGAGCGCGGTCTCGACGAACCAGGGGTTGAGGACGGTGTCGGCGTCCTGCACGAGCAGCAGGTCGCGGTCGTCCATGTGCGGCAGCACCCAGGCGATGGCCTGGTTGAGGGCGCCGGCCTTCTTGTGGGTGTTGTCCTGGGTGTGGAAGACCTGGGCGCCGTGCGCGGTGGCGATGGCCGCGGTGTCGTCGGTGCAGTTGTCGGCGACGACGATGATCAGGTCGGGGCGCCGGGTCTGCTCCCAGAGGCCGTCGATCGCGTCGGCGATACGTTCCTGCTCGTTGTGGGCCGGGATCAGGACGGCGAGCCGGTGTCTGTCACCGGGCTCTTCCGGGGCGGCGTGCGCGCGGCGCGCGGCGTGACGGCGCACGGCTCGTACCCCCCGTTCGTGAAAGCCGCGGTGGGCCCGGAAGGCGATATTCCGGACCCGTCAGTGATCGCCAGTCTTCACGAAACCCCTACAAGCGCGGTAGTTGAATCCTGTAACGGATTGCTCACGGTTGCCTGTGATGACCCTGTGGGTGACGCTGTGTCCGTTTACGCGCCGTACCCACCGCCGTATCCGTCACGGTGGTGATGGTGCCGTTCGTCCTCGACGACGGCCGCCGGCGGTACGACGACCCGCCGGCGCCGGGCGATGCTGCTGAACGTGGTGACCCCGATGATCCCGACGGCCATCAGGATCAGGCCGACGACATCGAGGTTGACGCCCTTCATGTGCCAGTCGGTCGCGAACGTGAGGATGGCCCCCACGGCGATGAGAATGATGCACCCGCCGAGCCCCATGGCGTTGCCTCCCCTTCAGGTCCGGTGGTTCCGGTCCGGTCCGGGTACCCAGGAGCGGGCGGGGCATGTGCGGCTCCCGTACGGCTAGCCCTCCAGGAACGCCACCAGCGCGTTCGCGAGGAGGAACGGGTCGTCGGTGCCGCACAGTTCGCGGGCGCTGTGCATGGAGAGGATGGCGGCGCCGATGTCGACGGTCCGGATGCCGTGGCGGGCCGCGGTGATCGGGCCGATGGTGGTGCCGCAGGGCATGGAGTTGTTGGAGACGAAGGTCTGGAAGGGCACCCCGGCCCGCTCGCAGGCGGCGGCGAAGAGCGCGCGGCCCGAACCGTCCGTGGCGTAGCGGTTGTTGACGTTGACCTTGAGGATCGGGCCGCCGTTGACGCGCGGGTGGTGCGTCGGGTCGTGCCGCTCGGCGTAGTTGGGGTGGACGGCGTGACCGGTGTCGGAGGAGAGACAGACGGTGCCCGCGAAGGCTCTCGCCCGGTCCTCGTACGACCCGCCGCGCGCCAGCACCGAACGCTCCAGGACGGTGCCGAGCAGCGGTCCGTCCGCGCCGGTGTCCGACTGGGAGCCGGTCTCCTCGTGGTCGAACGCGGCGAGCACCGGGATGTGGGCCGGCTCCGTGCCGCTCGTCGCCACGGCCGCGAGGGCCGCCGTACCGGCGTGTACGGAGAGGAGGTTGTCCATCCGGGGCCCGGCCAGCAGCTCCTGGTCGCGGCCCAGGTAGGCCGGCGGTTCGACGGCGTAGGTCATCAGGTCCCAGCCGGTGACCGAACCGGCCGGCAGGCCCGCCTCCTGCTCCAGGAAGGCGATGAGGTCGCCGTCGCGGACGTCGTCGCCGAGTCCCCAGATCGGCTGGAGATGGCGCTGCTTGTCGAGCTTGAGGCCGTCGCTGCTGACCGAACGGTCCAGGTGGATGGCGAGCTGGGGGACGCGCAGCAGCGGCCGGTGCACGTCGACCAGGCGGGTGGAGCCGTCCCGCAGGCTGAGCCGGCCGGCCAGGCCCAGGTCCCGGTCGAGCCAGGAGTTCATGAGCGGTCCGCCGTAGATCTCCACGGCGACCTGGCGGAAGCCGTGCGCCCCGGTGTCCGGACGGGGCTTGACCCGCAGGTTCGGGGAGTCCGTGTGCGCGCCGACGATCCGGAACGGCGTGTGGGGCGCGGCGCCCTCCGGGACGTACCAGGCGATGATCGCGCCGCCGCGCAGCACGTACCGGCCGCCCGTCGTCCCGTCCCAGGCGTCCGTCTCGGCGACCTGCCGGAACCCGGCCTTCTCCAGCCGCTCGGCGCTGTTGGCGACGGCGTGGTACGGCGTCGGGCTCGCCGCGAGGAAGGTCATCAGGTCGTCGGTGTGGCCGCGGTCGAAGCGGGGGGATTCGCTCATGTTGTTCACCTTAACGACGTACGGAGGCCCGCTCCCCCCAGCGGGGAGCGGGCCTCCACGGACACTCGGTCGGTCGGGACGATCAGAAAGCGGCCTCGTCCAGCTCCATCAGGTCGAGGTCGACATCGGCCGCGACCTTGCGGGCCAGGGTGACGCCCGGCAGCACGTTCGCCGCGAAGAACTTCGCCGCCGCGATCTTGCCGGTGTAGAACGGCTTGTCCTTGTTCGAGGCCGTCTCCAGCTTCTCGGCGGCGATCGCGGCGCCCTTGAGCAGCAGGTAGCCGACGATCACGTCGCCGGAGGCGAGCAGCAGGCGGCTTGTGTTGAGGCCGACCTTGTAGATGTTCTTGACGTCCTGCTCGGTGGCCGCGAGGTCGGTCAGCATCAGGCCGACGATCGCCTCCAGCTCGACGGCCGCCTTCGCGAGGTGCTCGCGGGCGCCCGCCAGGTCCTCGCCGCCGGTGCCGAGCGCGAGGAACTTCTTGATGTCCTCGGCGAGGGAGTTGAGGGCCGCGCCCTGGTTGCGGACGATCTTCCGGAAGAAGAAGTCCTGGCCCTGGATCGCGGTGGTGCCCTCGTACAGGGTGTCGATCTTGGCGTCGCGGATGTACTGCTCGATCGGGTACTCCTGCAGGAAGCCGGAGCCGCCGAAGGTCTGCAGCGACTGGGCGAGCTGCTCGTAGCCCTTCTCGGAGCCGTAGCCCTTGACGACCGGCAGGAGCAGGTCGTTCAGTGCGTGCTCGGCGGAGGCGTCCTCGCCGGTCGCCTCCTTGACCGCGATCGCGTCCTGGACGGAGGCGGTGTAGAGGACGAGGGCGCGCATGCCCTCGGCGTACGCCTTCTGCGTGATCAGCGAGCGGCGCACGTCGGGGTGGTGGGTGATGGTGACCTTGGGCGCGGACTTGTCGCCGAAGGCCGCGAGGTCGGAACCCTGGACGCGCTCCTTGGCGTACTCAAGGGCGTTGAGGTAGCCGGTCGAGAGCGTGGAGATGGCCTTCGTGCCGACCATCATGCGGGCGAACTCGATGATCCGGAACATCTGGCGGATGCCCTCGTGCTTGTCGCCGATCAGCCAGCCCTTGGCCGGGTGGCGGTCGCCGAAGGTCATCTCGCAGGTGTTGGAGGCCTTCAGGCCCATCTTGTGCTCGACGTTGGTGGCGTAGACGCCGTTGCGCTCGCCCAGCTCGCCGGTCTCGAAGTCGAAGAGGTACTTGGGGACCAGGAAGAGGGAGAGGCCCTTGGTGCCGGGGCCGGCACCCTCGGGACGCGCCAGCACGTAGTGGAGGATGTTCTCCTCCATGTCGTGCTCACCCGAGGTGATGAAGCGCTTCACGCCCTCGATGTGCCAGGAGCCGTCCTCCTGCCGGACCGCCTTGGTGCGGCCGGCGCCGACGTCCGAGCCCGCGTCGGGCTCGGTGAGCACCATGGTCGAACCCCAGGTCCGGTCCACGGCGAGCTGCGCCCACTTCTTCTGCTCCTCGGTGCCCTCGTCGAAGAGGATCCGGGCGAACGCCGGGCCGGAGGAGTACATCCACACGGCCGGGTTGGCGCCGAGCACCAGCTCCGCGTACGCCCAGATGAGCGACGGCGGGGCGGTGGTGCCGCCGATCTCCTCGGGCAGGCCGAGGCGCCAGTACTCGGAGTCCATGAAGGCCTTGTAGCTCTTCTTGAAGGACGCCGGGACCGGTGCGGTGTTGGTCTCCGGGTCGAAGACCGGCGGGTTGCGGTCGGCGTCGGCGAAGGACTCCGCGAGCTCGTTCTCGGCGAGCCGGGTCAGCTCCTCCAGGACGCTCTTCGCGGTGTCGGTGTCCATCTCGCCGAACGGGCCGGTGCCGTACAGCTTGTCGCGACCGAGCACTTCGAACAGGTTGAATTCGATGTCGCGGAGGTTGGACTTGTAGTGCCCCATGGTGACGGCTCCGTATCCGGATCGGCGAGGCACTGAATCCTCGCGCAAGCGTTCACATACCAACGAGTAGCTCCGATGATGCTACCCGTCGGTAATAAGATGCAACCCCGATCGGCTGAAGTGTGAGAAGGGTCTACCTTCTCGCAGCCGCCGCGTGTCTCGGTAGGCTTGCGCCCATGTATGGATACGGCCAGCCCATGGACGGGAGCGCCGCTCAGCAGCAGTACGCCTCGCCGCAGCAGCCCATGGGCGGCGGCCTCGGCGGATACGGCCAGCAGCCCCCGCTCTACCCCGAGCCGTCCCCGCCGTCGCTGGCGGACGCGGTGCGCGCGTTCACCACGGGGCAGGTGACCGCCGAGGACTTCCAGCAGGTCTTCGCCACGTCGAAGGTCTACTGCCCGCGCGGTGACAACCCCGGCTTCCTCGCGCTGCACAACACCCAGCAGCCGGTGATCCCGATGTTCACCTCGCTGAAGGAACTGCGCCGGTACGCGGGCAAGGAGTCCAAGTACTTCGTGATCACGGGCTCGGAGGTCATCGACCTGCTGCCGACCGGATACGGCTTCGTCCTGGACATGGAGGGCGAGCACCGGATGGTCTTCGACTCGAAGGCCGTCGAGCAGATGGTCGACTTCGCGATGCGCCGGATGTACGGCTAGAGATCCAGAGGTCATGTACGGCTAGAGGCCGCCGTCCCCGGGAAAACCGCTCCCGGGTTGTCACAGCCATGCCATAGGGTTCCCTCAGGCAGCCGCGCCCCGCGCGCCACCGCTCTTCCGCGGTCGCGTCCGGGTGCCGCGCGGCGCTCTCATCCACCCGGCGACCCCGGGTTCTCAGTGGGGGTTCATCACTGTGCGCATGCGCAGCACTTCGGTCGCGACGGCGCTCGCGGTCCTCTTCAGCTCGGCGGCGCTGAGCGTCGTGGCGGCGGGGACCGCCTCGGCCGCCTCTGCCGTCCTCACCACGCCCGTCGGTCTGGTCGTGGACGGTGCCGTGAAGCGTGTCTTCGTCGCCGACGAGGCCAACGGCCGGATCGTGGCCACCGACTACAACGGAACCGTCGTCGACGTGAACGTCGGCTTCGGCGACGTCAGCGGCCTGGCGGTGTCGGACGACGGTGCCACCCTGTACGCGGCCCAGGCGACCGGTCACGCGATCCTGGCGCTGGACGCGGCCACCCTGGAGGTCAGGAACACCTACGACATCGGCGCCGGGGCCACCCCGCACGAGATCGCCTTCGCGGGCGGCCGGGTCTGGTTCTCCTACCGGACCGACGACGCGGACGGCATGCACGGCAACCTGGGTTCCGTGGACCCGGCCGCCGCCGATCCGGCCGCCGCGGTGACGCTGGGGCAACTGCCGGCGGCGGTCGCCCCGTACTACAACTCGGGTGTGCTCGACGCGAGCACGGCCGTCCCCGGCCTGCTGACCTACACCGACAGCGGGACCACTCCGGGCGCGATCAACCTCCTCGACGTCTCCGGCGCCACCCCCCGACTGGTCGCCAAGACCGACGACGGGCGCTACGCCAACGACGTAGACCTCGTGCCCGGCACCTCCGAGGTGCTGTGGAGCGGCCACCAGAGGCTGGGCTACGCCGACGGCACCTTCACGGAGGGCACGAACCTCAGTGAGGACGGCTGGTACGCCGACGTCTCGCCGGCCGGCCTGATCGCCCAGGTCTACGACCGCCACCTGAACATCTACAAGGCGGGCTCCGACACCCCGGTGCGCCGCTTCGACGCCGGGAACTCCACCATGGGCGCCGCCGCCTGGGCTCCCGACTCCTCCCGGGTGTTCGCCCTGGCCGGCAACTACGACAACACGTACACCCTGAAGGCGTTCGCGGCCCCGGCGCTGAGTGCGCCGACCCTCACCGTCGACGCGCCGGCGTCCGCGCCCCGCGCCAAGAAGCTCACCGTCACCGGAAAGATCACGGCCACCGTCCCGTTCCCGGCGGGCACCCGGCTCTCGGTCACCCGGACCGACCTGGAGTCGCCGAACGGCAAGGCGCTCGCCGCCGTCACCGTCAAGGCGGACGGCACCTACTCGTTCGCCGACACCCCGCCGGCCGGCGGCACGGTCACCTACAAGGTGAGCTACGCGGGCGACGCCGACCACACCACGGCCACCGCCTCCGGCAAGGTCGCGGTGGACCGGGCGGCGACGAGCCTGAGCCTGAACAACAACGGCAAGCTGTACAACTACGGCACCGACGTCAAGTTCACCGCGCACCTGGGGACGACGTACAAGAACCGCTCGGTCAAGATCTACTCGGACCCCTTCGGGGCCGACAAGCCGAAGAAGCTGGTCAAGACCGGCCGGGTGGACTCCCACGGGAACATCGCCGCCTGGGTGGACATGACCCGCGACACGGCCGTCACCGCGGTCTTCGACGGGGACGCCCGCTACACGGCGAAGACCGTGAAGGCCACGGCGTACGCGCGGGTCAAGGTCTCCACCGCGGTCTCCAAGCACTACAGGACGGCGAAGATCGGCTCGACCTCGTACTACTGGTTCCACAAGAACACCGACCCGGTGCTCACCACGACCATGACCTACTACAAGGGCCGCGAGTTCCGCTTCGACCTGCAGGTCTACTACCAGGGCTCGTGGTACTCGTCGGACTCCGAGTACTTCGCGCTCGGCACGAACGGCAAGACGGCCGTCCGGCTCGGGGCACCGGGCGAGTCCGGTATCCGGGCGCGGGTGCGGTCGGTGTACGTCAACGGATCGTCCGGCGACACCGTGAACTCCACGACGTACGGCGCCTGGAAGTACCTGTACTTCAGCAACTGATCCACCGTTCGGAGGCGACCGGGGCCCGGAGGGAATGTCCTCCGGGCTTTCTCCGTTAGGGGTGGCAGAAAGTTCAACGCTCAACTAAAGTGGGCGCACAAGGAGGAGCCAACATGCCTGCAGTGACCGTCGAGAACCCGTTGACCCTGCCCCGAGTGGCCGCACCGGCCGACGCCGTGGCCCGTCCCGTGCTCGCCGTCACGACCGCGCCCAGCGGTTTCGAGGGCGAGGGCTTCCCGGTGCGCCGGGCCTTCGCGGGGATCAACTACCGCCATCTCGACCCGTTCATCATGATGGACCAGATGGGTGAGGTGGAGTACGCGCCGGGCGAGCCCAAGGGCACCCCCTGGCACCCGCACCGCGGCTTCGAGACCGTCACCTACATCATCGACGGCATCTTCGACCACCAGGACAGCCAGGGCGGCGGCGGCACCATCACCAACGGCGACACCCAGTGGATGACGGCCGGCTCCGGTCTCCTCCACATCGAGGCCCCGCCGGAGTCCCTGGTCATGTCCGGCGGTCTCTTCCACGGCCTCCAGCTGTGGGTGAACCTCCCGGCCAAGGACAAGATGATGGCGCCGAGGTACCAGGACATCCGCGGCGGCCAGGTGCAGCTGCTGACGTCCCCGGACGGCGGCGCGCTGCTCCGCGTCATCGCGGGCGAGCTGGACGGCCACGCCGGTCCCGGCATCACCCACACCCCGATCACGATGATCCACGCGACCCTCGCCCCCGGCGCGGAGATCACGCTGCCGTGGCGCGAGGACTTCAACGGCCTCGCCTACGTGCTGGCCGGCAAGGGCTCGGTGGGCACCGAGCGCCGACCGGTCCACATGGGCCAGACGGCGGTCTTCGGCACCGGCTCCTCCCTCACCGTCCGCGCGGACGAGAAGCAGGACTCGCACACGCCGGACCTGGAGGTCGTGCTCCTCGGCGGACAGCCGATCCGTGAGCCCATGGCCCACTACGGCCCGTTCGTCATGAACACCAAGGACGAGCTCATGCAGGCCTTCGAGGACTTCCAGAAGGGCCGCCTGGGCACGATCCCCGCCGTGCACGGCATGACGGAGAGCGGCCCGCAGGAGTAACAGGGACGAACCGCACACGAGGCGAGGCCTGACGTGACCACTGCGTCAGGCCTCGCCCCGTTTCCCCACAGCCTCCCGGCATCCCGAGCACCCTCCGGCTGCCGGCCGCGCTTTTCGGTCGCCCGAGTCGCCGCCGGCCGTCGGCGGGTGGAGGCGTCGGGGGTGGAGGGGCGGTTCACTCGGTAGGGGGTTCAGCGCAGGGCGGTGGGAGGGGTGGTGTGATCCGCTGGACGCGTGTCCCTGTTGCCCGAGCCCGTGCGTCGGTTCGCCGCCTGGTGTGCGGTGATTCTGCTGGCGTCCGCGGTGGGGTACGTCGGGATCCGGTTGTGCGTGGAGTTCCGGACAGCTGTCACGTCGGTGCTGCTGGCGCTGCTCGGCACCGCCCTGCTCGGGCCCCTGTACCGGCGCCTCGTGCGGGTCGGCGTGCAGCGGTCGATCGCCGCCGGGCTGACGTGCGTCGCGGTGGTGGCCGTCGTCGGCGGTGCCGTCTACATCGTCGTCGCCGCGCTCATCGACACCGGCGACGAGATCGTCGCCTCGCTCAAGCACGCCGCGAAGTCGCTCGCCGCTCACTTCGGGGCGGCCGGCACCTCGGTCGGCGACCTGGCCGGGAACGCGAAGGAACTGCTCGGCAAGTTCGGCGGGACCGCGGCCTCCAACGTCATCAGCGGGGTGAGCGTGGCCGGTGAGTTCCTCGCCATCGCGGTGCTCGCGCTGCTGCTCGTCTTCTTCTTCCTGCGGGACTCGGACCGGGTCGTCGGCACCCTCAGGGCCCTGGCCCCCGGCGCCAGCGCCGACATGGTCGAGGCCATGGCCCGCCGTGCCTTCGAGGGCGTCGAGGGGTTCATGCGCGGCACCACCGTCATCGCCCTCATCGACGCCACCTGTATCGCCGTCGGCCTGCTGATCCTCCGGGTGCCGGGGGCGGTCGGGCTCGCCGCGCTCGTCTTCGTCGGCGCCTACATCCCCTACCTCGGCGCCTTCATCTCCGGGGCCGTCGCCGTGCTGGTCGCCCTCGCCGACCGCGGCTTCGTCATCGCCCTGTGGGCGCTCGGCGTGGTGCTCGCCGTGCAGGTGCTGGAGGGGCATGTGCTGCAGCCCATGATCCAGAGCCGGACCGTGCAGATGCACCCGGCGGTGGTGATGCTGACGATCACGGCCGGCGCCTCGGTCGCGGGGATCCTCGGCATGCTCCTGGCCGTACCGCTCACCGCGGCCGCCTTCGGGGTCGTACACGAGCTGCGGACCCGGTACGCGACCGGCTAGGGCGCGTCGGCCTCGGCCTCGTACAGCTCGAACCAGATGCTCTTGCCCTGGCCGCGCGGGTCGACGCCCCAGGCGTCCGCGAGGAGCTCGATGAGGACCAGGCCCCGCCCGGAGGAGGCCAGCTCGCCGGGGCGGCGCTTGTGCGGGAGGTCGTCGCCCGCGTCGGTGACCTCGACGCGGAGCCGGCGCCGCGCCTCCCGGCCGGAGACCTCGGCGAGCAGCAGGGCGTCCGTGTCGGTGTGGACGAGGACGTTCGTGAGCATCTCGGAGACCAGCAGCACCGCCGAGTCGAGCTGGTCGGGCGAGCCCCAGTCGTGCAGCAGCTCGCGCAGGTGCTGACGGGCCTCGGCGACCCGCTCGGGCTCGTCCTGGGCCACCGAGAGCAGGGTGCGGCGCACCCGGGGCCGTACGGCGAGCGGCTCGCCGCCGCGGCCGGTGCCCGGCCGGGAGAGCAGCAGGACCGCTATGTCGTCCTCGCGGCGGTCGGCCAGCGGCCCGGTGGTGTGGTGGGAGAAGGGCCCGTGCACGGCCTGGACCAGCGCGTCGGCCAGTTTCTCCAGGTCGCCGTCGTGCTCCTCCATGATCGCCCGGACCCGCTGCCAGCCGCTCTCGATGTCATGGCCGCCGGTCTCGATCAGGCCGTCGGTGCAGAGCATCATCGTCTCGCCGGGTTCCAGGGCGAACCGCGTCGTCGGGTAGTCGGCGTCGGGGTCGATGCCGAGCGGCAGCCCGCCCGCCGTCGGCCGCCGCAGCACCGTGCCGTCGGCCATCCGGATCGCCGGGTCCAGATGTCCCGCGCGGGCGATCTCCAGGACCCCGGTCGCCGGATCCGCCTCGACGTACAGGCAGGTCGCGAAGCGCAGGTCGGCGCCCTCTTCGTCGTAGGCGATGTCATAGGTGATGCCGTGCAGGAAGCGGGAGGCCCGGGAGAGGACCGCGTCCGGGCGGTGGCCCTCGGAGGCGTAGGCGCGCAGCGCGATCCGGAGCTGGCCCATCAGGCCCGCCGCGCGGACGTCGTGCCCCTGGACGTCGCCGATGACGAGGGCGTAGCGGCCGGAGGGCAGCGGGATCATGTCGTACCAGTCGCCCCCCACCTGGAGGCCGCCGCCGGTCGGTATGTAGCGGGCGGCCGCGTCCATGCCGGGGATCTCCGGGCCCAGCGTGGGCAGCATGGAGCGCTGCAGGCCGTCGGTCAGCTCCCGCTCCGAGTCGGCGATCCCGGCCCGGGACAGGGCCTGCGCCAGCATCCGGGCCACCGTGGTGAGCACGGACCGTTCGTCGGGGGTGAACGACACCGGGTGGGTGAAGCCCGCCATCCAGGCGCCCATGGTCCGCCCGGCCACGGTCAGCGGCAGAAAGGCCCAGGACCGGCGGCCGAACCGCTCGGCCAGCGGCCAGGTCACCGGATAGCGGGACTGGTACTGCTCGGGGGAGGAGAGATACACGGCCTGGCCGGTCCGCACCACCTCCGCCGCCGGGTAGTCCGTCTCCAGCGGCATGCTGGTGAAGGGGCTGTCCTCGTCGATCTGCTGGCCGTGGTGGCCGAGTATCTGCAGCCGGTCGCCCTTGGCGCCGTAGAGGACCAGCCCGTCCGGCGAGAACCCGGGCATCGACAGACCGGCCGCGACCCGCAGCACCTCCTCCGTGGACCGCGCCTCCGCCAGCGCCCGGCCCGCGTCCAGCAGGAACGCCTCCCGGGAGCGCCGCCAGTCACCGGTGACCGGATGCCGGGCGGCGGAGCCGGGGGACGGCTCCGAGACCTCCTGGATGGTGCCCGTCACCCGGTACACGCGCTCCTCGGAGTCGTACACCGGTCGGAAACGGCTGCGCACGGTACGGATCAGCCGGCCCCGCTCGTCCATGACCCGCAGCCGTACCTCGCCGAGCGTGCCCTCGATGGCGGCCAGCCGGGTGATGCTGGTGTTCTCGTTCCAGTCGACGGGGTGGAAACGGGACCTGACCAGGGCCTCCGAGAGGATGGACGGCTCGGCCGGCAGCCCGATGAGCCGGGCCGCCTCCGCGTCCGCGGTGACCAGCCCGGTGGCGGTGTCCCAGTGCCACAGCCCGGTCGCGAGGGCGGCGAGGACGTCCTCCACGGCGGGCAGGGGCTCGCCAGTTCGCATTGCCCCACTTTAAGAAGATGAGATCGAAGAGTGCCACTGTTTCGTGAGGAGATTAGTGGGACCGAGACCATCGCCTCCGGCCGGGGTTAATGGTGGGGAGGCGATCCTGGGGTGCCCGGTACCCTTGACGGGTCCGGGCACCACGACCCGTCACCGCCGAGGAGAGCACCTCGGCAGACCACGAAGAAGAGGAACACCCGACGATGCATCGGTACAGGTCCCACACCTGCGGCCAGCTCCGCGCCTCTGACGTCGGCACCGACGTCCGGCTGAGCGGCTGGCTGCACAATCGGCGCGACCTGGGCGGCATCCTCTTCATCGATCTGCGCGACCACTACGGCATCACGCAGCTCGTCGCCCGCCCGGGCACCCCGGCGTACGAGGCCCTGGACAAGCTCTCCAAGGAGTCCACGGTCCGGATCGACGGCCGCGTTGTTTCACGTGGAACCGAGAACATCAACGCCGACCTGCCCACCGGCGAGGTCGAGGTCGAGGTGAGCGAGGTCGAGCTGCTCGGCGCGGCCGCCCCGCTGCCGTTCACGATCAACACCGAGGACGGGGTCAACGAGGAGCGGCGTCTGGAGTACCGCTTCCTGGACCTGCGCCGCGAGCGCATGCACCGCAACATCCTGCTGCGTACGGCCGTGATCTCGGCCATCCGCCACAAGATGACGGCGCTGGGCTTCAACGAGATGGCGACCCCGATCCTGTCGGCGACCTCCCCCGAGGGCGCCCGTGACTTCGTGGTGCCCTCCCGGCTGAACCCGGGCAAGTTCTACGCCCTGCCGCAGGCCCCGCAGCAGTTCAAGCAGCTGCTGATGATCTCCGGCTTCGACCGCTACTTCCAGATCGCGCCCTGCTTCCGCGACGAGGACGCCCGCGCCGACCGCTCGCCCGGCGAGTTCTACCAGCTCGACGTCGAGATGAGCTTCGTCGAGCAGGAGGACGTCTTCCAGCCCATCGAGCAGCTGATGACCGAGCTGTTCGAGGAGTTCGGCGGCGGTCGCCATGTGACGTCGCCGTTCCCGCGGATCCCGTTCCGCGAGGCGATGCTGAAGTACGGCTCCGACAAGCCGGACCTCCGCGCCCAGCTGGAACTCGTCGACATCACCGACATCTTCGAGGGCTCGGAGTTCAAGGCCTTCGCCGGCAAGCACGTGCGCGCGCTCCCGGTGCCGGACGTCTCCGCGCAGCCCCGCAAGTTCTTCGACCAGCTCGGCGACTTCGCGGTCTCGCAGGGCGCCAAGGGCCTGGCCTGGGTCCGCGTCGCCGAGGACGGCTCGCTGTCCGGCCCGATCGCCAAGTTCCTCACCGAGGACAACGTCGCCGAGCTGACCAAGCGGCTCCAGCTGGCCGCCGGGCACGCCGTGTTCTTCGGCGCCGGTGAGTTCGACGAGGTCTCGAAGATCATGGGCGCGGTGCGGGTCGAGGCCGCCAAGCGTGCCGGGCACTTCGAGGAGAACGTCTTCCGGTTCTGCTGGATCGTCGACTTCCCGATGTACGAGAAGGACGAGGACACCGGCGCGATCGACTTCTCGCACAACCCGTTCTCCATGCCGCAGGGCGGTCTGGAGGCCCTGGAGACCCAGGACCCGCTGGACATCCTCGGCTGGCAGTACGACATCGTCTGCAACGGCGTCGAGCTGTCCTCCGGCGCCATCCGGAACCACGAGCCCGAGATCATGCTCAAGGCCTTCGAGATCGCCGGCTACGACCGGGAGACCGTCGAGGACAAGTTCGCCGGCATGCTCCGCGCGTTCCGCTTCGGCGCCCCGCCGCACGGCGGTATCGCCCCCGGCGTGGACCGCATCGTGATGCTCCTCGCCGACGAGCCGAACATCCGCGAGACCATCGCCTTCCCGCTCAACGGCAACGCCCAGGACCTGATGATGGGCGCGCCGACCGAGCTGGAGGAGACCCGGCTGCGCGAGCTGCACCTGACCGTCAGGAAGCCGCAGCCGAAGTAGACCGAAACATGGATGAGGGCCGGAAATCGCCGTAGATTTCCGGCCCTCTTCTTTTTATGCGTGCCGGTGTCTTCAGATTTCTTGGTCTGCCACAGGTCATTCCCATGGCCCGGACAGTGTTCTTACCTAGCGTCCCGATCATGACGGGAACACAGAAGCCGGCACACAAACGGGATCTCACGCGGCGCAAGGTCGTCGTGGCGGGCGGCGCGGCCGTGGCCGTCGCGGGCGTCGGCGGCACCCTCGCCGCCAACGCCTTCGCGGACGGGACGACGACCGCCACCGCGTCGAGCAGCGCGGCGGAGACCTGCTACAAGCTGACCTCGGAGACCACCGAGGGCCCCTACTACATCGACGCGGACAAGCTCCGCCAGGACATCACCGAGGACAAGGAGGGCATCCCGCTCACCCTGAGCCTGCGGGTGATCGACTCCGAGACCTGCCGCCCGGTGCGCAACGCGGCGGTGGACATCTGGCACTGCGACGCCCTCGGCATCTACTCGGGCTACGAGAGCCTCTCCACGGGCAGCGGCTCCGCCCCCTCGGACGCCCCCTCCGGCACCCCCACGGGTGAGCCCCCGTCCGGCGCGCCCTCCGGCGGCACCGGTGGTGGCGGCCAGCACGAGGACCCCACCAGCGACACCCGCTACCTGCGCGGCACCTGGAAGACCGACAAGCACGGCCGGGTGACCTTCAAGACCATCTTCCCGGGCTGGTACCAGGGCCGCTGCGTGCACATCCACGTCAAGGTGCACGTCGACGGCGAGTGGACCGACGCCGGTTACGAGGGCGGGCGCACCTGCCACACCGGCCAGTTCTTCTTCGACGAGAAGTCGGTCATCGCCTCGGCCGCCGTCGAGCCGTACTCCACCAGCACCACCACCCGCACCACGCTCACCGAGGACACCATCTACGACCAGTCCGGCACCCAGGGCGGTCTCCTCAAGCTGGAGTACCACAAGAAGGACATCGCCAAGGGCGTCCACGGGTCCATCACGGTCGGCGTCGAGCCCGACGCGACGCACGACGGCACGGACGACGCGGTCCAGCCGGGCGCCTCGGCCTCGGCCACGTCCAGCTGACACACCGTGCTCCCGGAAAAGGCGTCGTACTCGGTTACGGCGCCTTTTCCGCTGCTTTTCCGAGACTTGTCCGACGGGTCGGGCGGTGGTTTCCGGCCTTAATTCCCCGTCCTGGAAAAAGAGCGCCTCTTTCTCAGCTCGCTCCCAGCTTTCCTGCCTAACTTCCAGCCGCATGACAGACAACGGAAAGCTCAGTCAGAGGAATCCGGACGACCCGACCCGGCGCAAGGTCGTCGTCGTGGGCGCGGGCACGGCCGCGGCGGTGGGTCTGGGCGGGGCGTTCGCCGTGAACGCCGTCGCCGGCGAGAGAAAAGGCCCGGGGCGCGGGCGCCGGCCGGAACCGCCGGCGGACTGCTACCAGCTGACCTCGGAGACCACCGAGGGCCCGTACTACATCGACGCGGACAAGATCCGCCAGGACATCACCGAGGACCGGACGGGCATCCCGCTGACCCTTGCCCTCCGGGTGATCGACACCGAGACCTGCCGCCCGGTGCGCAACGCGGCGGTGGACATCTGGCACTGCGACGCCATCGGCTACTACTCGGGTTACGAGGCGTCCAGCGGTGGCGGCGGCGGTGGCGGTCCCGCGCCGACCGACTCCCCGACCGGTACGCCCACGGACACCCCGACCGGACCCCCGCCCGGCGGTGGCGGCGGCCACCAGGACCCCACCGACGACAAGCGCTACCTGCGCGGCACCTGGCGCACCGACCGGCACGGCCATGTCACCTTCAAGACGGTCTTCCCGGGCTGGTACCGCGGCCGCTGTGTGCACATCCACGTCAAGGTGCACGTCGACGGCGAGTGGACCGACGCCGGTTACGAGGGCGGGCACACCTGCCACACCGGCCAGTTCTTCTTCGACGAGGACTCGGTCATCGCCACGACCACCCTCGACCCGTACGTCACCAACACCACCGAGCGCACCACGCTCACCGAGGACACCATCTACGACCAGTCCGGCACCCAGGGCGGCCTGCTGAAGCTCCGTTACCGCAAGGACGACATCGCCAAGGGCGTCCTGGGCTCGATCACCGTGACCGTGGACTCCGACGCCACCAACGACGGCGAGGACGGCGGCGGCCCGGCCCCGTCCGCCTCCGCGTCACCGTCCGCCTCGGCGAGCTGATCCCAGGGGACGGCCGGTACGTCAGGCGCCGCACCGGCCGTCCTCCGAGCAGTGGGCACGTGGACGCACCGCTCAGGTGTCGTACCGGCCGTCCCAGGGTTCGCTGAAGCCCAGGTGGTCCGGGTAGAGCTCGGCCCACGGGCCGTCGTCGTCCTCCTTCGCGACCAGGCCGAAGAAGACGCCGTCCACGGTGAGCTGGAACGGGCGGATCGCTATGTCCGTGTACGTCCGCCGGGGCAGGCTGCGCAGCATCGTCGCGAGGCGCGCCCGCGCCCGGGACAGCACCGAGTCGGCGCCGTCCGGGTCGAGTTGCTGCTCGGCCCAGCTGCCCGCGCACCAGATCTGCGAGTCGCGGTAGTGGCCCTCGGCGTCGAAGAGATGGAGCACCGCGTAGAGCCGTTTCTGCTCCTCCCAGCCCTCGTCGAGCCGGAACCCCTCGGGGAACGCGTAGGTGACCGACGCCAGGAACTGGCCGCCGGTGTAGTGACCGATGGCCTCGGTACGGCCGTGGGGCTCGTAGGCGATCGGGATGAGCTCAGGGGGTGCCATGGCGAAACCATACGGATGTGTCGTGGGCATGGAGGAATCGGGGGCGGCCCGGTGCCACCGGTCTGTCCGGCGGAAAACGGCTGCCCGGGTCAACTTTCGCCGCCCGCCCGCGAGGCGGGCACCGTACGGCGGAAAAATTCACGGCAACCTTTTGGATCTCCACAACCACAGAGGAGTCGGAAGCCCGTTCACGCGGGCTCGCCCCCAACACCCCGAAGCACGTAAGGACTCCCCCGTGGCCTCTGCCTCTCATCGCCGGTCCCTTCGCAAGCGTCGTACTCTCGTCGTCTCCGCCGCCGTGGTGGCGGCGGGGGTCGGGGCCGGTGCGGTTGTGCTGAGCGCGAACGCGTCCGGTACGGATCTGTATCACCAGACGCCGGCCGCGAAGGACGGCTGGGCGTCGTCGGGTACGGGTACGACCGGGGGTGCGAAGGCCGATGCCGCGCACACCTTCACGGTGTCCACCCGCGCCCAGCTGGTGAAGGCGCTGGGGTCGGTGAGCGACACCACCGCGCGCATCATCAAGGTCAAGGGCACCATCGACGCCAACACCGACGACAGCGGCAAGAAGCTGACCTGCGCGGACTACGCGGCGGGTACCGGGTACGCGCTGACGTCGTACCTGAAGGCCTTCGACCCGTCGACGTACGGCCGTTCCAAGCTGCCTTCCGGGACGCAGGAGAGCGCCCGGGCCGCCGCGCAGAAGAAGCAGGCGGCGAACATCGTCTTCAAGGTGCCGGCCAACACCACGATCATCGGTGTCCCCGGCACCAAGGCCGGCATCACCGGCGGCATGCTGCAGATCCAGAAGGTCGACAACGTCATCGTGCGCAACCTGACGTTCTCCGACACCGAGGACTGCTTCCCGCAGTGGGACCCGACCGACGGCGACAGCGGCAACTGGAACTCCGAGTACGACGCGGTCACCCTGCGCGGCGCCACCCACGTCTGGGCCGACCACAACACGTTCACCGACGCCGGGCACTTCGACAGCCTCAACCCGAAGTACTACGGCCGTGAGTACCAGGTCCACGACGGCGAACTCGACATCACCAAGAGCTCGGACCTGGTGACCGTCGAGCAGAACCGATTCACCAGCCACGACAAGACGATGCTGATCGGCAGCAGCGACAGCGAGCCCGGCGGCAAGCTGCGCGTCACCCTGCACCACAACGTCTGGAAGGGCATCGTCCAGCGCGCCCCGCTGACCCGCGTGGGCCAGGTCCACCTCTACAACAACGTCTACGACGTCACGACGCTCAACGGCTACGCGCTGCAGTACAGCATCAACTCCCGCGCCAAGGCGCAGGTCGTGGCCCAGAACAACTACTGGACCGTGCCCAGCTCCATCAAGGTCTCCAAGCTGCTCAGCGGCGACGGCACCGGCTCGATCGCGGGCAGCGGCAACCTCGTCAACGGCACCACGACCGACCTGGTCGCCGCCTACAACGCCGCGAACTCCAAGAAGATCAAGACGACGGTGAACTGGACCCCGGCCCTGACGGCCGGCCTGGAGAGCAGCGCGAAGAACCTGCCGGCGGAGCTGGCGAAGTCGGCGGGGGCGGGGGTGCTTTCCTGAGGCGGACGAGCCCCTAGGCGCCGTACGGCACCGGGCGGCCGGTGAGGGCGTCGAGGAGGATGCGACGGCCGAGGGGTTCGCGCAGCTTCACGGTGACGTCCTGGGCGAGCATCTCGGCGGTGCAGGAGCCGCTGCGGGCCCCCGCGACCGAGGCGTACAGCACGACGCTCCCGGCCGTCTCCAGTGCCCGGACGACCGGGCCGTCGTCGCAGGCGCCATGGGTGGCCCGGACGGTGACGGAACGGCCGTCCTTCGCCACGGCGGTGAGGCCGGGGATGCCGTTGAGGCCGTCGGCGGATCCCTGCGGAGCCTCCGCGACGGGAGCGCGCGGCAGCGGTGACGGGGCTACGGCGACCCGCTTGAGCGGGGTGTCGTAGCCCTTCAGCGTGAACAGCCACGCGGGCACGGTGGCCGGTCCCCGGCTGGTGGCGATCGTGGTGCTGCCGAGCCTGGCTCCGGTCACGGTCAGCCGGGGGCCGTCCATGTCGTTGAGCGCGAACGAGCGGTACGCCTTCCGCGCTCCCCACAGGGGGCGGGCCAGTGTGCCGCCCGTCGCCCACTCCACCTTCCCCTGGTCGGGGGCGGCGGTGGGCAGGTCGGCCCGCAGGAGGAAGTTCCTGGTCCTGTACGCCTGTTCGTCCGCCTTGGTGTGCCAGCCGGACTCCGGAATCCGTACCGCGTCGGCCATCGGGTGGTATCCCCGGTTCCATGCCGTGGCCGCCGCGGATCCCCGCCAGGCGTCGGCCACCTGGCGGGCCCGCTGTTCCTGTTCGGGCGACGAGTGGGCAGGGCCGTCGTCGGTCGGCGAACCGCTGTCGCAGCCGGCGAGGAGACAGGCGCCCAGGACGGGCGTGAGGAGCAGACCGGTGAGGCGTCTGGCCCGGGCGGTGCGGGTGGCTCGGGCGGTGTGGGTGGTGTGGGACTTTCGGGTGGTCATGGCGGTCCCCGGGACGAAGGTGGACGAGGACGGAGTCCGTTCCTTCGACGCCGGAGAGGGCCCGCGCGTTCGGTCAGTGTTTGCGGGATCTGGCCTTCGAGCGGCGCAGGCGGCGGCGCAGGGCCGGGCCGATGCGGACCAGGACGCGCCTGTCGATGCCGGAGAGCTGGCGTTCCACGGCGGACAGATGCTTGGTGGTGGCCTTCAGCTCCTTGCGGAGGGCTTCGAGCTGGCGGGTGGTCTCGGTGGCGCGCTTCTCGGCGGTGGTCAGCCGGCCGCGCAGTTCCCTGTTCTCCCTGGCGTGCCGGGTGGCCCTGGCGTCGGCCGCGGTGATGCGCTCGCGCAGCCGGCTGAGCCGGTAGCGCATCTGGCCGTCGTCCCCGCCGTCCCAGACCGGCATCGACGCGGGCAGGTCGAGGGCGGCCAGCCGGGCGTCGAAGGCGGCGCCGCCGTCGCCGTGGGTGTAGGTGTTCTGGAGGTCGTTGCGGTCGAGGAACGCGGTGATCCGCTCGAAGCGCTCACCGTGGCCCTTGATCATCGCGGAGAAGTCGGCGTCCTCGTACAGGTCCCGCGGGTCGGTGTCGGCTCTCAGCTCGGTGAGCGAGCGGTGCGGGATGTCGAAGTAGCGGCACAGTTCGAGGGTGCGCGAGTCGTGGGTGAGGACCACGCTCGGGGTGCCGGCCAGCAGGGCGGCGACGTTGCCGTGGATCCGGGTGCCGTAGGCGAAGTCGTAGTCGCGCAGCTCGTCGATCCAGGTGGCCGGGTCCAGCGGCATGCGGACCTTGTTCTCCTGGAGCAGGGCGTGGCTGAGCTGGAGCGGGAAGGGGTCCTGGTGGCCGGACTCGGGGGTGGTGTCGCCCCACAGCAGCAGTTCCGCGTCGACGGTGTTCTGCGCGTAGTAGGTGAGGTGGGGGTAGCGCTCCCACGCGTGCCGGGCGATGCCCGATATCTCGCCGACGGGTATCGCGTCCGGGGAGAGGTTGAGGGCGATGCGGGAGTCGGCGGTCAGCTCCGTGGCCCGGATCTCCGGGAAGGTGTCGCCGTACAGGAACATCGACGGGCAGCCGATGATGTCGATGTCCTTGAAGCCGAGGCCCTTGAGGTAGTCCGAGGTCAGCTCGCCGCGGACGCCGATGGAGGCGGAGCGGTCCAGGACCGCGCGGGCGAACCGGCGGACCGAGTCGGCCATGGGGTTCAGCCACGCGGTGTCGTAGTCCGCGGGGGCCTGGGCGCCCACGCCGAAGACCACGACCGGGATGGTGAGCTGCTCGATGAGCGTCGAGAGCCGGTCCAGGGAGGCCTGGAAGGCGGGGCGGAAGGCGTTGGCGAGCGGGACGACGAAGACGTCGTACCGCTCGTTGATCTCCGCGGCACGAGTGGCCGAGGGGTCGGTGCGGATGCCGTTGGACGTCACCTCGGTGTCCGGGGTGGTCAGCATCTTGTGCGCCGAGTCGCTGAAGATGAGATTGCCCGTGTTCGTCCCGATCAGGTCCTGATGAATGAACTCCGCCGGAGTGGCGACACGGAACGGGCTCTTTCCGGAACGGATCAGGATGCGTTTCACGAACGGCACACTAACCCGCGGGTAAATGCGAGGTGAAGGAGAGGTAAGAGAATGATTTGGTCTCTTGCCTGAGATTTACCCCACGCCGGGCCTCTGGCTCGGCGTGGGGCGGGTGGCGTGGGTGGGGCGGGGTGTGGGCTCAGGCGTCCGTGCCGCCGAAGCGCTCCTTGTACGTCTCCAGGTCCTCGTCCGTCAGCTTGGCGAAGAGGACCGGGGGGACCGTGAAGGGGGTGCCCGCCGGGACGGAGGTCAGCGCGCGGGCCTCGTCCGCGGTGACCCAGGGGGCGGTGTCGTCGGCCAGGGCGAACGCCTCGCGCATGGTCTTCGCCGTCGCCGGGATGAAGGGCTCCGAGACCACCGAGTAGAGGTGGATCAGGTTCATCGCCGTGCGGAGGGTGAGGGCCGCGCCGTCCTTGTCGGTCTTGATCTCCAGCCAGGGGGCCTTCTCCTCCAGGTAGGAGTTGCCGGCCGACCACAGGGCGCGCAGGGCGGCGGCGGCCTTGCGGAACTGCAGGGCCTCCATCTGCGCCTCGTACTCGGCGAGGAGGCCCGCGATCTGCTCGCCCAGCTTCGTCTCCGCCTCGCCGGGCTCGCCGCCGGCCGGGACGTCGTCGCCGAAGCGCTTCCTGGAGAACGACAGGACGCGGTTGACGAAGTTGCCGAGGGTGTCGGCCAGGTCCTTGTTCACCGTCGCCGTGAAGTGCTCCCAGGTGAAGGACGAGTCGTCCGACTCCGGGGCGTTGGCGATGAGGAAGTAGCGCCAGTAGTCGGCGGGCAGGATGTCCAGGGCCTGGTCGGTGAAGACACCGCGCTTCTGGGACGTGGAGAACTTGCCGCCGTAGTACGTCAGCCAGTTGAAGGCCTTGACGTAGTCGACCTTCTTCCACGGCTCGCGGACGCCGAGCTCGGTGGCCGGGAACATCACCGTGTGGAAGGGGACGTTGTCCTTCGCCATGAACTCCGTGTAGCGGACGGTGGTGTCCACGTCGTACCACCACGACTTCCAGTCGCGGGTCGACGGGTCCTGGTCCGACCATTCCTTCGTCGCGCCGATGTACTCGATCGGGGCGTCGAACCAGACGTAGAAGACCTTGCCCTCCGCCGCCAGCTCCGGCCAGGTGTCGGCGGGGACCGGGACGCCCCAGTCGAGGTCACGGGTGATGGCGCGGTCGTGCAGGCCCTCCGTCAGCCACTTGTGGGCGATGGAGGAGGCCAGCTGCGGCCAGTCCTTGTCGTGCTTGGCGACCCACTCGCGGACCTCGTTCTCCAGCTTGGACTGGAGGAGGAAGAGGTGCTTGGTCTCGCGGATCTCCAGGTCGGTGGAGCCGGAGATCGCGGAACGCGGGTTGATCAGGTCGGTCGGGTCCAGGACGCGGGTGCAGTTCTCGCACTGGTCGCCGCGGGCCTTGTCGTAGCCGCAGTGCGGGCAGGTGCCCTCGACGTAGCGGTCCGGGAGGAAGCGGCCGTCGACCGGGCTGTAGACCTGGCGGATCGCGCGCTCCTCGATGAAGCCGTTCTCGTTCAGGCGGCGGGCGAAGTGCTGGGTGATCTCGCGGTTCTCGGGGGAGGAGCTCCGGCCGAAGTAGTCGAACGCGAGTGCGAAGCCGTCGTAGACCGCCTTCTGCGCGTCGTGCGCCTGCGCGCAGAAGTCCGCTACGGGGATGCCCTGCTCCTTCGCCGCGAGTTCGGCGGGGGTGCCGTGCTCGTCGGTCGCGCAGATGTAGAGGACGTCGTGGCCGCGCTGGCGGAGGTACCGGGAGTACACGTCCGCCGGGAGCATGGACCCCACCATGTTGCCCAGGTGCTTGATCCCGTTGATGTACGGAAGGGCGCTGGTGATGAGGTGTCGAGCCATCGGGGGCTGCTCCCAGGTCGGTCTGTTGCTGCTATTGCGAACCTTGAAATCGTAGCCGACATGTGTATGCCGCCCGCTTCTCGTTTTATTGGGTGAGAAGCGGGCGGCATGGGGTGGGGAGACGGTTACGGGCGCCAGTCGATCAGGAGGCCGTCGTAGAGCTCCGCGTCCGTGAGCTCCAGGGGGGTCGGGCCCGCGTGGAAGAAGGCCGTGTTGTCGGTCTTCAGCTTGCGGAGGTAGTCGAAGGCCTTGTTCTCGTGCTCGCCGAACGCGACGAAGGAGAAGAAGAGGGAGGGGTGGGACTTCGCGGCGTCCGTGAGGGACTGGGTGGCGGGGGTCTTCGCGTCCGGGGCGCCGTCGGTCTGGAAGACGACCAGGGCGGGGGTGGCCGGGGTCGCGTCCTTGTCGTGGTGCTTGTCGTAGTGGGCGAGTACGGCCTCGACGGCGGCGTGGTAGCTGGTACGGCCCATGCGGCCGAGGCCGGCGTGCGCCTCGTCGACCGCGTTCTCGGGGGAGGCGGGGGTGAGGTCGGTGGTGCCGTCGACCTCGGTGGAGAAGAAGACGACGTGCACGGTGGGGGTCTCGCCGGCCGGGGTGAGGTGGGTGGCGAGGGCGAGGGTCTGGTCGGCGAGGGCCTGCGCGGAGCCGTCCTTGTAGTACGGGCGCATGCTCGCGGAGCGGTCGAGGACGAGGTAGGTGGTGGCGCGGGCGGAGGCGAGGCCGGCCTTGGCGAGGGCGGTGGCGGCGGCGTCGTCGCCCACCGCGGCCTCGGCTTCGCCTTCGGCCGGGTCGTTCCCACCCGCACCACCCGTGACGGTTTCGTTGTCGGGTGCGGGTGGCCCCTGTGGGGCGGACTCGCCGTCGGCGGCCGCGGCAACCAGTTCCGGCTCCAGCTCCGGGGTGTCCGTCTCGGCTGCCGCCTCGACGGGCTCGGGAGCGGTTTCGGGCGCCGGCTCGGTTTCGGCCGTCGGTTCCGGTGCGGCTTCCGGCGCGGTGTCGGCCTCCGGCTCGACAGCGGTGGTGGACTCCGCCGCCGCGACCGGCTCGGGGTCGGCCTCCGGCTCCGGCGCCGGCTCGGTTTTGGCTTCGGCTTCGGTTTCGACGGTCGGCTCCGCAGCCGCCTCGGGCTCCGCGACCGGCTCGGCCTCGGGCTCCGCAGCCGCCTCGACCACGGCCTCCGGCTCCGCCTCGACCACGGCCTCCGGCTCGGCCGCCGGCTCGACAACCGCCTCGGCTTCGGCTTCAGCCACGACCTCGGCTTCCGGCTCGGTCTCGGCTTCAGCCGCGACCTCAGCCTCAGCCGCGACCTCGGCTTCAGCCGTCGTCTCGGCCTCCGGCTCGACAGCCGCCTCAGCCTCAGCTTCTGCCTCGGCCGCGACCTCGGTCTCAGCCTTGGCTTCATCGGCTTCGGCCGCCACCTCGACCTCGGCCACCGGCTCGACCTCGGCCTCGACGACCTCGGCCGCCACCTCGACCTCGGCCACCGGCTCGACCTCGACCTCAGCCTCGACGACCTCGGCCACCGGCTCGGTCTCAGCCGCCGGCTCAGGCTCGGCCTCGGTCGGCGGAGGCGTCGGCTCCGGCCTGAGTTCGAGGTCGGGCTCGATCGTGCGGGTTGCCTGCTTCGGCACGGTGACGTTGTCGAAGGCGGCCGAGACCAGGTCGTGCTCGTCGTTCTCTTCGTTCGTTGCCGGGCGGGGTTCGGGAACCACCGTCGGCGTCTCCGGGGTCGGAGCCGGCGCTTCCTGCTGCGGCTGCGAGGGGAGCTGGTCTGCACCCTCTGCCTCGGCGGGGCGCGGCTTTCGCGACCGGCCGAATGCGTTCCGCAGGAGAGTGAGAATGCCCATGTGCGCAACCCTTCGCGTGAGTTGATACCCGTCAACCGCTGGCCAGGACGGACACGTAAGGTTAGCGGCCCCAGGTTGCGATCTTGGGGAGGGTCGATGACTCCTGTCGGGCGTACGGCGGTCGAGTTCCGGTCGGCCGTCAACTCCCCCTAGGTCCCCTTCAGTTCATCATTCGTTCATTCGGTGGCCCCTCCTGTGCACAACCACACCCCTAACGTCACGCTTAAACCAAGAGATCGCAAGGGGAGAGTAAAGTGCGCAAACTGCTGCCGATCGTCGGTACGCCCGCCCAGTCGCATCCGGGCGGGCGGTCCTCCCTCACCTGTCGGTTCCGATGCGGTGACGCCTGCTTCCACGAGGTACCCAACGCCAGCTCCAACGCCTACGTCGGTGATGTCATCGCCGATGCCGTGAGCCGTCGTAGCGTGGTGCGGGCGGCGGCCGTGGTGGCCGTGGTCGCGGGTGGGGTGAGCGTAGGTGAGGCGCGGCCCGCGGCGGCCGCACCGGCGGCGGGAGCGGGGGTGGCGAAACCCGTCGGCGGTGCCCGTGGGCTACGGTTCGCCTCCGTCGCCCCCAACACCGCCGACGCCGTGACCGTCCCCGACGGCTACGGCCAGAACGTCGTGGTCCGGTGGGGCGAGCCCATCCTGCGGGGTGCGCCGGCCTTCGACCCGGAGCACCAGACCGCCGCCGCGCAGGCCGGGCAGTTCGGCTACAACAACGACTTCCTGGCGCTGCTGCCGCTGCCCGGCGAGCACCGGCGGCAGATCCTCGTCGCCAACCACGAGTACACCGATGAAGTGCTGATGTTCCGTGGGTACGACGCGGCCAACCCCACCCGGCAGCAGGTCGAGGTGGCCTGGGCCGCGCACGGGCTCGGTGTCGTCGTGGTCGAGGAGGACCGGCGGACGGGGGCGCTGACCGCCGTCCCCCGGCATCCGCTCAACCGGCGGGTCACCGCCACGACCGAGTTCCGGCTGACCGGCCCCGCCGCCGGGTCCGCGCTGCTCAGGACCGCCGCCGATCCGACCGGGCGCAAGGTCCTCGGCACGCTCAACAACTGCTCCGGCGGCACCACCCCGTGGGGCACCACGCTGCACGGCGAGGAGAACTTCAACCAGTACTTCGCGAACGGGACGCGGACGGCCGACAAGCGGTACGGGCTGGGGACCGGGGCCACGGAGCGGAAGTGGGAGCGGTTCGACCCGCGGTTCGACGTCGCCCAGGAGCCCAATGAGTCGCACCGGTTCGGGTACGTGGTGGAGCTGGACCCGTACGACCCCGAGTCGACCCCGCGCAAGCGGACCGCGCTCGGGCGGTTCAAGCACGAAGGGGCCACCGTCCGGCTGACGGACGACGGGCGGCCGGTCGTGTACTCCGGGGACGACGAGCGGTTCGACTACTTCTACAAGTTCGTCGGCAGCAAGAAGATGCGGAAGGGCGGCGGGCGGGCCGCGCGGGAGCACAACGGCACGCTGCTCGACGAGGGGACGCTGTACGTCGCCCGGCTCACCGGGGACTCCCCGACGACGGAGATCGACGGCACCGGCAAGCTCCCGGCCGACGGCGAGTTCGACGGCAGCGGGGAGTGGATCCCGCTGGCCACCGCCACCGCGAAGGGCGCCGTCTCGCATGTCGAGGGGATGACCGCCGAGGAGGTCTACGTCTTCACCCGGCTCGCCGGTGACAAGGTCGGCGCGACCAAGATGGACCGGCCCGAGGACATCGAGCCCAGCCCCGCCACCGGCAAGGTGTACGTCGCGCTCACCAACAACACCAACCGGGGTGTCGGTGCGAACGCCGCCGCCGACGAGGCCAACCCGCGCAACGCCAACAAGCACGGGCACATCCTGGAGCTGACCGAGCGCTGGAACCGCGCCGAGAGCACGTCGTTCGCCTGGACGCTGTTCCTCGTCGCCGGTGACCCGGACGACCCGGCGACCTACTTCGCCGGATTCCCGAAGGACGAGGTCAGCTCGATCTCCTGCCCGGACAACGTGGCCTTCGACCCGCACGGCAACCTGTGGATCTCCACCGACGGCAACCAGCTCGGTTCGCACGACGGGTTGTTCGGTGTGGCCACGCGCGGTTCCCGGCGCGGTGAGCTCAAGCAGTTCCTGACCGTGCCGACCGGCGCCGAGACCTGCGGTCCGCTGGTGCAGGACCGGCGGGTGCTGGTCGCCGTGCAGCACCCCGGCGAGATCACCGGCGCGAGCGTGGAGAACCCCGCGAGCAGCTGGCCCGACGGGCCGGGGAAGATCGTGCGTCCCGCCGTCGTCGCGGTGTGGCGCAAGGACGGCTGCGACATCGGGGTCTGACGGGCGGAGGCGGTCGGGCGGTCAGTGGGGGGACGCGATCGCCCGGGCCGCCGCCACCTCCTGGCGCAGGGGTTCCAGGACGCTGTCCGGCGGGCCCGTGAGGTCGGTGCGGACGGCGACCAGGGTCTCCGCCTCGCGGACGCCCTCCGCCAGCTCGCGCAGTTGCAGGGCGACCTGGTCCACCTCGGCCCGGGCCGGGGGCGGCGCTCCGTGCCGTACCCGGACCCGGGCCGCCGTCGTGGCGTCGACGATGCGTTCCACGGCGACGACCAGCGGCCACCAGGCGGCGGCCCGGCGGCCGGTGGGCGGGGGTTCGGACAGGGCGCGCTGGAACTCCGTGCGGATGGTGGACAGGTCGCGGTAGAGGCGGCGGCGCATCCGGGCGCGGGCGGCGGGGTCCGTGCCGTTCGCGACGTCCTTGAACGCCAGCTCCACGTACGCGGCCGTGTCCGCCACCGCGTCGGCGAGGCGGTCTCCGACGCGGGTGTGCCAGCTCTCCGGCCACAGGAGATAGCCCGCGACCAGCGCGATCGCGCAGCCCATGAGGGAGTCGAGCAGGCGGGGCAGGAGCAGCGCCGTGCCCTGGTGGTTGAGGAGGTCGGAGAGCAGCAGGATCACCGGGGTGATGACGGCGGTCTGGAAGCCGTAGCCGCGCGGGGTCAGGGCCGGGATCAGCGGGGCCAGGACCATCATCACCGGTACGTCCCACCAGCCGCGCGGCACCACGGTGAGGACCGTCGCCGCCAGCACCAGGCCGGCCACCGTGCCCAGCGCGCGCAGCAGGGCGCGGGAGAAGACCGAGCCGAAGTCGGGCTTGAGGACGAAGGTGATGGTGAGGGCGACCCAGTAGGAGCGGGGGACCGGGACGAGGGAGACCAGGGCCTGCGCGATGCCGATGCACAGGGCGAGGCGGATGCCGTAGCGCCAGGAGTTGGCGGACAGGACGACGTTGCGGGCGGCGCGGGCGGTGCGGATGCCGAGGGCGGCGGGGCGGCCGAGGCGGTCGTCGATGCCGCGCGGGTCGACGTCCGGGGAGGTGGCGACCTCGGCGACGTGCCGCAGGGCGTGGTCGACGGCCCGCCCGGTCTCGCCGTGCGGCTCGGGCAGGTCGAGCCCTGTCGGGCCGGTGTAGCCGGTCTCGATGGCGTCGGCGATGTGCAGTACCGCCGCCGGGATCTCGGGCGGCATCGGCTTCCCGGCGAGCCGGACGGCGGGGGCGGCCTCCACCACCGGGGTGATCGCGTTCAACTGGGCGAGCATGCGGGTGAGTTCGCGGCTCTGGCCCCGGTAGCGGGCGCGCCGGGCCAGGATCAGGTCGTACGACTGGTTCAGCGACTGGGTGACGGTGTGCCGGGCGCGGTCGTACTCCTCGCCGTCGCCCGAGTCGCTCACGGCGAGCAGGTCGGCGACCGTGCGGTAGCTGGCGGCGACCGCCGCGCGTTCCGGGACGCCCGAGCGCAACGGCCAGGCCAGCAGGGCGAGGAGCAGGACCAGCAGGCCGCCGCCGGTCATCAGCACCGGGGTGAGCCACCAGGCGCCGGGCAGCGGCAGGCCCGCGCCGATCACGGAGTTGAGCAGCAGGAGCAGGCCGGAGACGGAGGACACCGCGCCGATCGTCGAGATCATCCCGGAGAGCAGCGCGATGCCGGTGACGACGGCGACCGTCAGCCAGCCCTGGCCGTAGACCAGGGAGCCGACGGTGACGCCGACGGCGCCGAAGAGCTGGGGGACCGCGATGTTGAGGATCCGCATGCGGTAGGCGTCGGCGGTGTCGCCGATCACCCCGGAGAGGGCGCCCATCGACGCGAGCGCGCCGTACGCGGGCTGACCCACCGCGAGACCGACGGCGAGCGGGAGCGCCATACCGAGGGCGGCGCGGGCCAGGGCCGCCCAGTTGAGGGGGGCCGCCTGCTGGGGCCGGAGGTTCCTTACCAGCCAGTCGGGAGGAGTGAGGCCGATGGGGAACTCGCGGGACATGCGCCCATTATCGGCTCCCGTGCCGGTGGAGCGTGAGATCCACGACCGGGGCCCGGTGGCCGGGGGCGCCGTGGCCGGGTTCCGTGGTCGGGCGCCGTCGTCGCCTGTCCGGGATCAGGGTCCTTCGTCCACCCGTGTCAGGAACTCCCCCAGCGCCCGGTTGAACTCCTGGGGCCGTTCCAGGTTGGGCAGGTGGGCGGCCGCGTCGATGATCCGCAGGGTGGCGTCGGGGAGGAGGGCGTGCAGTGCCTCGGCGTCGGAGACGGGGGTGTACTCGTCGTCCGTGCCGACCACGACCAGGGCGGGAACGGCGGCCTTCGCCAGCAGGGGGCGGTAGTCGGGGCGTTCGGCGCGGCCGCGCAGGGCGGCCGCCGCGCCCTCGGGGTCGGTGGCCGTCATCATGCGGTGGACATGGGCCTTCACGTCCGGGTGGGCGTAGGGGGCGACCATCTTCTCCAGGACCTCGTCGGCGTAGCCGCGCATGCCCTCGCGCAGGAGCCGGTCGGCCATGGCGTTCCGGGCCCGTTTCCCCTCCGGGGTCTCCGGGGCGGCGAAGGTGTCGGCCAGGACCAGTCCCCGGACCCGCCCGGGGCCGAGGCGGTCGTAGCACTCCATCGCGATCTGGCCGCCCATGGAGAGGCCGGCGACGACGCAGGTCCGCACGTCCAGCGCGTCCAGGAGGTCCGCCAGGTCCGCCGCGAAGCGGGCGAGCGGGGTGCTGCCGGAGGTGACCGGGGAGGCGCCGTAGCCGCGCAGGTCGGGGGCGATGACACGGCGGGTGGCGGCGAAGGCCGTCAGCTGGGGGTGCCACATGGTGCGGTCGAAGGGGTGGCCGTGGACGAGGAGGAGGGGAGTGCGGGAGGTATGCGGGTCTTTGTCGTCGTATGCGAGGAAGGGGGGCATGTGGTCGACCCTAGGCGGCCCCAACTCATCGGTGCAATAAGATCTTTGCTCTCGGTGCAATGAGGATGGCAAGGGTGACGAGGGTGGGGGCCGTGGACGACTTCCGGGGGATCGCGGACCGGATCGCGCTGGACATCGCGCGGGGGCGGCTGCGGACGGGGCAACGGCTGCCTCCGCAGCGGGCGTTCGCGCGGCGGCACGGGATCGCCGCCTCGACCGCCGGGCGGGTGTACGCCGAACTCGTGCGGCGCGGGCTGGTGGTGGGCGAGGTCGGGCGGGGCACCTTCGTGCGGGCCGCCGAGGTCACGGGTCCGGGGCGGTCGCTGGTGGAGGACGCCGGGGCCCGGGTGAACCTGGAGCTCAACTACCCGTCCGTGCCGGGCCAGTCGGAGCTGCTGGCCCCCGCCCTCGCTCCCCTGCTCCGGCCCGACGTGCTCACCGACGCCCTGCGGCCCGGCGCCGCCGACGGCACTCCGGAGGCCCGGGAGGCGGTGGCCGCGCTGCTCGCCACCGGCGACTGGCGGCCCGGCCCCGGCCGGATCCTGTTCACCGGCAACGCCCGGCAGGCGATCGCCGCCGCGCTGGCGTCCCTGGTCCGGCCGGGCGGCCGGGTCGGCGTGGAGCCGCTGACGTATCCCCTGGTCAAGGAGGTCGCGGGGCGGCTGGCCGTCACCCTCGTCCCGGTGGAGACGGACGAGGAGGGGCCCGTGATCGAGTCCCTCCTGGCCGCCCACCGGTCCGCCCCGCTCTCCGCCCTCTACCTCCAGCCGACTCTGCACAATCCGACCTCCGCGACGATCACCACCGGGCGGCGCCTGGAACTGGCCCGGGCGGTGAGCGACCTGGGCCTCCCGGTCGTCGAGGACCGGGTCTGGTCGTTCCTCCACACCGGCCCCGAGCCCCCGCTCGCCGCCCTCGCACCCCACCTCGTCCACGTCGTCGACTCCCTCTCCAAGCGGGTCGCACCCGGACTCACCGTGGGGTTCGTCGTCGTACCGGAGGGACCGGGGGGACCGGGAGGGCTGGGGGCACCGGGAGGGCTGGGGAGGCTCGGGGGACCGGGGGGACCGGGGGGACCGGGAGGGCCGGGAGGACCGGGGGGACCGGGAGAGCCGGGGGGACCGGGAGGGCTGGGGGGACCGGGAGGGCTGGGGAGGCTCGGGGGACCGGGGGGACCCGGAAGACCGGCGGGGTCGGCGGGGTCGGCGGGGTCAGCAAGGTCGGCGGGGTCGGTGGACCCGGCCGGTGCGGTGGCTGCTGCTGTGCGGTCCGGGGGGTGGGGGCCGGGGGCGTTCGCGGTGGAGGCGGCTGTGCGGTGGATCGGGGACGGGACCGTGGCGCGGCTGGTCGCGGCCAAGCGGGAGCAGGCCGTAGGGCGGCAGGGGCTGGTCCGCGAGGCGCTCGGCGGGTTCGACGTACGGGCCGATCCGCGCGGGTACTTCGCCTGGTGGCGGCTGCCCGCGCCATGGCGGGCGGACAGCTTCACGGCGGCCGCGGCGGAACTCGGCATCGCGATCACCCCGGGCACCGCCTTCCGCGTCGACCCCAAGCGGACGCCGGACGCGGTGCGGATCGGGCTCGCGTCGGCGGGCGAGCCGGAACTGGCGGGGGCACTGCGGACGCTGGCCGCCCTCGCGGCGCGCGGTCCGGAGCACCCCCGCCGGGAAGGTCAGTCCAGCAGGCCGTCGTAGTCCGGCAGCTTGTAGGTGGTGTCGGCGTAACCGCCGGTCAGGTCGGTCGTGTTGTTGCCGATGTTGGCGACGATGTCGTAGCCGCTGGCCTCGATCGTCTTGCGCGAGGAGGTCTTGAAGTCGGCGACGGACTCGGTCAGCAGCTGTGCGACCGTGCGCGCGTAGAGGCCGTCGACCGTGTAGCCGACCGACGTCAGGTTGGACTTGGTGATCGCGTTGAACAGGTTGCTGCGGGCGCTGACGAAGAACACGCTGACCCCCTTGGCGTGCGCGTCCTGGGCCAGGGCGAGCACGGGCGGGGTGGCGGGGGTGCTGGTGCCGGCGCCCTCGAAGTAGGTCTCCAGCGAGGTGTTGTCGATGTCGAGGACGATCGCGAGCTTGGCACCGGAGGTGTTGGCGGCGACGCGGCCGTCGATGTAGGTCTGCGCGGGGCCGGTGACGGCGGCGACGTCGGACAGCCACTGGGCCTCGGTCACGGTCGCGGCCTGCGCGGGCAGGGCGGCGGCGAACGACAGGGCGAGGCCGGCCGTCACGGCAACGGCGGCGCGGCGCGCGGTGAGACGGTTCATCGGTGGGGGCTCCTCAGCTCACGTCGGCCACCGGTGTTCCGTACCGGTGGCCGTCGTTCCGCCACGGTGCTGGGCCGGGGCGCCCGCCGCGTGACCGCAGGCGGAGCGCACGGTTACAGGACTGTCATGTTCTGGCCAGAAGCCTGTGAATCCGCCCTGAGCGACGGGGAATCGGGCGTGTCGGGGTCCGGTTCGTGCACCGCGGGCCGGCGCCGGCGGACGTACCCGCTCAGCCAGGTCAGCGCGGCCACCGCGAGGCCCAGGGCGAGCAGCAGCCAGGAGACCGTGCGCAGGGTGGACGTCAGGGCGTCGTAGACGGCCGCCGCGGCCGGGTGGGAGACGTCGGACGGCAGGTCGGCCAGGGTCAGCGCGCGGCCGACGGTGAGGGCGACGCCGAGCAGGGCGCCGCCCAGGGCCGTGCCCAGCGCGGTCGCGGTGACGGCGCGGCGGCGCCGGACGGCCAGCGCGATGCCGCCGGCCGCGAAGACGACGGCCGAGACGGGAAGCCAGAAGCCGGCGACTTCGAGCACGTGGAACCCCTTCCGGAGCCGGTCCAGTTCGGCCGCCGGGAGCACCGCGACGGCCGTGTGCTGGACCGGGATACGGGCCGCGAGCGGCACATGGTCCTGGGTGAGCTGGTCCTTGACCTGGGCGGTGACCGGGGCCAGGTCCACGGTCACCGCCTCCTCGCGCTCGTCCTGGAGCGCGCGCAGGATCGCGTCGTGCGTGGCCCGGTTGCCCGCGTCCCAGGCCAGCCGGAACGCCCGGGTCTGGGTGAAGGAGCGGACCGCCTCGCGCACGAAGGGCGCCACCGTGCCCTGCATCGGCGGGCCGATGTCCACCTCGCGCATGATGCCGTCGCCGACCGTGTCCGCGACGGCGTCCCGGACGTCCGGGTCGTCGGCGAGCGGCGCCATCGTGCTGACGTACTGTCCGGTGTCCGCCAGCCCGTACGCGGCCCAGGCCGCCAGCGCGCCGAACGGCAGCAGCAGGCAGGACAGCGCGATCAGCAGGGCCGACAGGGCGCGCCGAAGACGTACGGGCCGGGGCGGCCGTACCGGCCGCGCGGGCCCGGTGGGCACTGGGGGCACGCTTCCAGGCAAGCCCCTGAGCGCCGGTCAGGCGAGCGGTGCGCCTGCATTCGGGGGCCTCATCGGGACAAGTCGAGCCGAACGGTCGAGTCGAACGGTGGTACGGCGGCCCCCCGGGTCGCCGGGGACCCTCGTCCCTCCTCCGGAAACCCTTGGGGCGCCGCGCTCCGGTGGAGGGCTGACCCGAACGGGTGTTTCCTGGTCTCTGGGAGAAGTCCCCGCCCGGCGCCGCGGCCCGAGAGGCCGCGCACAGACGTCGCCGAGGGCCCGCGAGCGCTCTCGGCGACGGGTGGAGGGACAAGGGGAATGTGTGGGCCCCGGCCGCGGTGGCCGGGGCCCATGCGTGCCGCTCCGGGGCCGGCCCCGAAGCTCCGGAGCCGCTACCGGATCCGGTTCCCGGCCGCGTCCTCGTGCGTGTAGAACCGGTAGAACATCAGGATGAAGGTCACCGCCGCGACCGCGAGCGAGATGGCGATGGACGTGAGGATCGAGTCCCCGCTCTGGCTGAACAGGAAGCCGAACGCGATTCCCACGAAGGCCGTCCACACCACCGCGTGCAGCTCCCGCCGCAGCCGTGGGGCCCAGGTCAGCACGGCGAACAGCACCACCGCGAAGACGAGCGCCGTCAGGAAGCCGAACAGCAGGTTCCAGCCGGTGATGGGCCCGCCGCTGCGCCGGTTGGCCGCGGCCCAGTAGCCGTAGATCAGGCCGGTCACCACGGGGATGGCGACCCGGGACCTGGCGTGCGCCTGCGCGCTGAACACGTCGGGCGTACGGCCGCTCCGGGGCATGCCGCCGGACGTGGGTGCCGCTTGAGCCATGAGCGTGCTCCTCTCTCCTCGCCCCCACCCTCCAGAGCACACCTGCGGGTACCCCGTGGCAAGTCGGCCGCCCCTACGAAATGCGCGGGGTCCCCGCCCGTGTTTCCCTGGCCACGTGATCGACCACCAGGCCCCGCGGCGGTGGAAGGAGCTGCTGCGGGCCCAGGGCAGGAGCTTCGCCTGGGTGGCACCGTTGCTGCTGCTGGCCGGGATCACGGCGGTCGACCTCAACACCACGGAGCGGTTCCGGATCATCTCCTGGATCGTGCTGGTGCCCGGTACAGCGGCGGCGATCTGCGGGGTCTGGGCGACGGCGGTCCTCGCGGTGCTGGCGGTGCTCGACTACATCGCCGTGGACCACGCCTGGCCGCACCAGTACCAGGCCGGGCTGCCCGACTTCATCCTGGTCGCCCTCGCCGGTCTGCTGGCCATCCTGGCCTGCGCGGTCCGCAAGAACGGCGAACGGCGGATGCTGCACATGCGGGACATCGCCGAGACGACCCGCCGTACCGTGCTGCGCCCGCTGCCGCCGGGGTGGGCGGGGCTGGAGCACGCGGCGGTGTATCTCGCCGCCGACACGGAGGCCCGGGTGGGCGGCGACTTCTACGACATCCAGCCGGGCCGGTACGGCACCCGGGTGCTGGTCGGCGACGTGCAGGGCAAGGGGCTGGGCGCGGTGGAGACGGCGGCGGCGCTGCTGGGCACGTTCCGGGAGGCGGGCTACCACGAGCGGGACCTCGCGACGGTGGCCGACCGGCTGGAGACCCGGATGGTCCGGCACCGGAGCCATGCGGTGGCCCTGGGCCACGACGACGGCGACCGCTTCGCCACCGCGGTCCTCCTGGGCTTCCCGCCGGGCGCCTCCGATGTCGTCGAGGTGGTCAACTTCGGCCACGAGCCGCCGCTGGCGGTGAGTTCCGGCGGCGTACGGTCGCTGCCGCCGGGCGGCGGGCTCCCCCTGGGCATGGGCGAGTTGCAGCCGGCGTCCGGCCCCCCACCCACCCTCACCGTCGCCCTCGCCCCCGGCGAGACCCTCCTCATCACCACCGACGGCGTGACCGAATCCAGAAACGGCGACGGCGAGTTCTACGACCTCCTCCAGGCGGTCTCCCCGACGGCCCCACCCGACCCCTCCCGCCTGGTCGCCCGGATCCGCGACGGCGTACTCCACCACACCCACGGCCACCTCTCCGACGACACCACGATCTTCGCGATCCGCCGCAACCTGACCCCGTAGAAACTGAGGCACGGCAGCGCCCCGGCAGGGGCGCGGGGCTGCATTCGACATGCGGCTACCGCCGCGTGGGCGCGTCCAGCCACGACGGCGCGGCACTCCGCAACCGGTCGGCAGACCGATGGCGGGCAGCGGCAGTTCGGCACCGCCGAGTCGCACCGACGTGCCTGAACACCGTTGCGGTGGAAGAAGGGGCACGGCAGCGCTCCGTCAGGGGCGCGGGGCGGCGGAGAAGAGTGGGGAGTGCCGGGAGAGAAGGGCGGGACAGGGGCGGAGGGCGTGACTGTCAAGGGGAGCGGGGGCAGGAAGGGTGGTCCGGGGGAGCTCTGGTGGTGGTCGTACCGGTCGTTACCCGGCCCAAACCTCCCCCGTGGCCCCCGCTTTGCAAGCGCAGCGGTTAACGTGCTGACGTAAGTGAAGCCGGTGAACAAGGGGGGGAGGGCGCGATGCCCGGAACCGTGCTGCTGCTCGCGGCCTCGCCGAACGGGAAGGGGCGGCTGGTGGACGCTGCCTCGGTGCTCCCCGTGCTCGCGGCCGTGCCCCCGGCGATACTCTCCGGCACCGACACCGCCAACGTGGTCGAACTCGCCGACCCGCTGGAGCCGCAGGCCGTGCTGACCAGGCTGCGGGCGGCCGCGGCCGCCCCCGGTCCGCTGACCCTCTTCGTCGCCGGGCAGCTGCACCTGGACCGCAAGCAGCGGCTGCCGCATCTCGCGCTGGCCCGGACCACGCCCGCCACCGTCCGGTACACCGCGCTGCCCTGGCACTGGATCCGGGAGGAGCTGCGGCTGCGGCCGGCCGGCGCCACCACCCTCGTCCTCGATCTGCACGCGGATCAGGAGACCTGGGAGCTGCTGCGGACCGCCCCGCTCGACTCCGGGCGCAACAACGCCGTGCACGGGCGGATCGCCCCGCCGCCCGCCCGGCGGGAGGTGGCCGCGCCGTCGTACATGAAGGCCGTGGCGACCGTGCTGCGCAGCGGGCACCGGCCGCCGCTGGCGCAGTTGCACCAGCAGGTGCTGGCCCGGGCCGGCGCGGAGCTCGCGAGCAGCATGCTGCTCAGCACGCACACCGGCGACGGCGGGGATCCGCACGACGCCATCAGCACGGCCGTGCGGGGCGGGCGGCACGCGGAGGCGGACGAGCTCGCCGCGCGGTGGGAGGAGGCGGCCGCACGGGCGCACGGGCCCGCCTCCGAGGACGCGCTGCACTGGTCCGAGGTACGGGCCGATCTCGCGATGTTCGCCGGGGACCCGGTGCGCAGCTGCCGGGCCTGGCTGAGCGTGGCCCGGGTCCGGCTGGGTGCGGGGCAGCCCGCCGACGCACCGCAGGTGGAGGCCGCCGTGGACCGGGCCCACCACCAGTGGGGGGCCATCAAGGACGCGGCGCGGGCCCGTGAACTCGGGCCCGCGCTCGCGGAGTTGAGACTGCGGGTGCCGGGCCGCCGGGAGGGCGCCCTGGACCATGTCCAGCAGCACCTCCGGCAGCTTCAGACCAGCTGAGCAGCCGCTAGTTGGTGAAGGTGAAGTACTTCCAGGCGCCGTACGTCGTGGAGTTGACGGTGTCGCCGGAGGAGCCGTTGATGTAGTCGGAGCGGACCCGGAAGCGCCAGCCGACGTCGTCCTTGTGGCTGCCGGTGAACTCGACCTTGGAGAGGCCGCTGCTCGCCAGCCCGAAGTACTGCGAGGTGTCGGAGTACCACGTGCCCTGGTAGTAGACCTGGAAGTCGAAGCGCTGCGCACGGCCGGTGTAGTACGGCATCTTGGTCGTGAACAGCGGGTTCTTGGTCTTGTGGAAGACGTAGTACTTCTGGCCCCAGGCCGACTTCGTCTTGTAGTGGCGGCTGACCGACATGGAGATGCTGACCTTCGCGCCCACCGAGCTGGACACCGAGCGCGGCTGCCAGCGGGCGTCGCCGGTGAACTTCGCGGTGACCTTGGTGTCCCGCTTGAGGTCGAGGACCACGGACAGGTTGCCGTGCGAGTCGACCTTCCCGGACTTCACCAGCTTGTTGGGCTTGTCCGAGCCGAACGGGTCGGCCCAGATCTCCACCGTGCGGTTCTTGTACGTCGTGCCGAGATGGGCCGTGAACTTCACGTCCTTCCCGTACGTGTACACCTTGCCGTTGTTGTTCAGCGTCAGCGTCGGCTTGGCGCGGGAGACGTCGACGGTGTCCTTGGCGGTGCTCGGCCCGTGGTCGGCGTCGCCCGCGTAGGAGACCTGGTAGGTCACCTTGCCGCCGGCGGGCGGGGTGTCCTTGAAGGAGTAGCTCCCGTCCGCCGCGACGGTCACGGCGGGCAGGGCCTTCCCGGCGGGGGTCTCCAGGTCGGTGCGGACGACCGTGACCTGGGTGCCCGCGGGCAGCGCGGTCGCCGAGGAGAGCGCGCCGGTGACCGTGAGCTGCTTGGCGCGGGTCGCCGTCGCCGGGGCGTTCACCGTGAGGGTGGTCGCCGTCTTGCCGGGGGCGTCGTACTCGCGCAGGGAGTACGCGCCCTGGCTGTTGGAGGTCACCGCGAACAGGCGGGAGGCGTCCGGCGCCCAGGCGAGGCCCGCGTCGGCGACCAGGTCGGAGCCGCTGCCGCCGCCGGTGTTCGGCAGGTCGTAGCTGCGGACGGCCTCGCTGCTGCCCGGGTGGAAGATGTAGATGTCCGCGTTGTAGGAGGCGTCGCTGCCGCCCGCCACCGTGCCGTCGGGCGCGATGGCGACCGAGTTCGGGTAGTTGACGCTGGTGTACTTGCCGTCCGCGCTGAGGTCGGACGTCTTGAAGATCTGGTGGTAGTACGGCGCCCCGCTGGCCACCACGACGTCCTTGCCGTCGGGGGTGACCTGGAGGTCGCCGAGGTTGCTGCCGGCGTCCCGGGTGCTCGCCAGCTTGCTCGGGGTGCCCGACGAGACGTCGTAGGAGGCCAGTTCGACCGGGCTCTGGCCGACCGCGCCCGCGACCAGCACGTCGGAGCCGGGTGCGGCGTCCACCAGCGGCGCCTGGTACCAGCTGCTGTCCTGGCCGAGGGTGACCGTGTGGTCGCCGGTGAGGTCGACCGATCCGAGGTTGCCGGACGCGGCACCGCCGTAGCCGAACCACAGCTTGCCGCCGGCGAGGGCGACGCTCAGCGGCTTGTCGCCGACCGGGTAGCGGGTGGTCTCGGTGTCCGTCGCGGTGTCGATGACGGCGATGGCGTCCATGTCCTGCACGGCCGCGTAGAGCGTGCCGGAGTCGGCGGACAGTTCGAGGCCGTCGACCCCGGACAGGTTGGTGGTGAGCTGCTTGAGCACGTTGCCCGAGTAGTCGGTGACGACGATCTTGCCGTTGCTCGGGTCGCTGAGGAAGACCTGCTGGTGAGCGCCGTCGACGACGATGTCACCGAGCGACTTGACCGGCAGGAGCCCGCTGGTGTCGGCGTAGGCCGGAGTGGCGGCCAGGGCGGCGGAGCTGAAGAGGACGGCCAGAGTGGTGGCGGCCGTGACGGTGCGCATACGCACGCTGATTCGAACCCCCCGGATCGAATGTGAGTGGACGCCACGGAACGCGGCCCACGAGTGTGCGAGTCCTCTTGTGTGAGTTCTCTGTGGGCCACGTGTGGCGGATGCAACGAAGACTAGGTCATGCCACTGACAATCGGCATCCGGGATTCACCGGGGGCTGGATTCACCGGCGGGGGGCGGGAGTTGGTCAGGCGTACGGGTCGAACGTGATCGCGCTCGGCTTGGCCTTGTTGAGGTGGTCGTCGAACTTCGCGTCCTGGAGCGGGAAGTTCGCGTCGCCCCAGTCGGAGGCGTTCAGGATGTCCCGCAGGTTGGACGCCATGTTCTCCCAGGTGAGCAGGTTCTCCTGGTGCCAGGCGCCGTCGTCGTTCTCCGGGGTCTCGCCCCACTTGGCGAACCGGAAGTCATGGGTGCTCAGGCCGTCCTTGTGGTAGACGACCTCGACGCGCTGGCTGCTCATCGGGACGTCGGCGACCGCCTCGGTCTCGAAGTCGCCGTGCTGGGAGGCGGACAGGTACGACGGGGTGGAGTCGCCCTGCTTGACCCAGACGACGATGCACTCCCAGTCGTGGCGGTGGCCGATGCCGGGGGAGGCCTCGTCCTTCTCGAAGTAGCTGGCGTAGATGGTCCCGCACCAGCCGTTGTTGCACTTGGTCCGCGAGTAGGTGTTGGCGTGGTCGAGGTGGCCGCTGCGGCAGCTGCCGGTGACCGAACCGGTCGGCTTGAGGCCGCCGTTGAGGTTGCCGTCCGGGTCGATGGCGGCGGCCGGGTAGCAGCTGTCCGTGTCGTAGTCGTACAGCGGCTCGAAGTTCTTCTCGTACGCGGTCGCGTTCTCCGGGAGGTTCTGCAGCACGCCCGCGAAGGCGCTGGAGGGGAGGGCGAGGGTGAGCGCGGCGGCGCTGCCCACGACGGCGGCGGCTCGGCCGAGGCGGTGGGTCCTGGTGCGGGACATCGGGGGCTCCAGTCGACGGTCCGGGGCGGTTGGTACGGTCCTTTTCGCCCCGGACATGACATCCGGTTCGGAGAGAGACTGGCGCTCCGAGGCGTGCGATGGAAGGGCTTTCCGTGAAACGGAGGAAGGTATTTCGCCGAACTGATCAGCGGGCGTTCACAGGAACGGGCGGGAACGGTGCTCCCGTCAGAGAGCGCTTGCCCTCGGCGCTGGTTATCGCCGCTGACTGTCGTCGGTGTGCCGCTAGCGGGTGGCGGTGGGGTGGGCCGCGGCCGGAGCCGGGAAGCCGGCCGGGTCGTCCGTCGCTCTGGCCGGCCCGGCGTTCGCCGCGATGATGAGCGCGGCGACGGCGGCGACGGCGGCGGCGACGCTGCGGAAGTAACGTGCGGTGGGGCGTGCGGATGTGCGTCCGAGCACGGCGACCTCGCAACGACAGGGGCGGGTTAAGCACGTTTAACTCGCGGTTTAACCTAGAGGTAGTCAGAGCTCAACGGCAAGAGGCACAGGGGGAGTTGGGGGGAGTGGCACCATGCAGGAAAGGGACGACCCGGAGACCATAGGGCGGCGCGTGCAGCAGCTGCGCACCGAACGGGGGCTGACCCAGCGGCAGCTGGCCGAACCGGCCTACACACCCGCCTACATCTCCACGCTGGAGGCGGGCCGGGTACGGGCCTCGGACGAGGCGCTGCGGCACATCGCCGGGCGGCTCGGGGTCGGCTTCGAGGAGCTGGCCAGCGGACGCCCCGCCCATCTCGCCACCGACCTCAGGCTGCGGCTCACCGAGGCCCAGCGCACCCTGGCCACGGGCGCGGCCGAGGAGGCCGCCGCCCAGTACGCCGCCCTGTTCGAGGAGGCGGAGGCACACGGGCTGGCGGTCGAGCAGGCCACCGCGCTGCTGGGGATGGGCGAATGCGCACTGGACACCGGCGAGTTGGGGCAGGCCAGGGAGTTCTTCGAGCGGGCCGAGCTGTGGACGGCCGACGAACCGCTGCCGGTGCGCGTCCCGGCGATCCGCGGCCGGGCGGTCTCGCACTACCTGGCCGGTGAGCTTCGTTATGCCGTCTACCTCCTTGAGACCACCCTCGACGAACTGAACCGGAGCGGTCTGCACGACCCGGACGCTCTCCTGCTCCTCTACGCCTCCGCCATCGGCCCGTACATGGACATGGGCGCCCACGCCCGCGCCGCCCAGGCCGCCGAACTCGCACTCGCCCTCGCCCCGCACGCCGGCGACCCCGCCCTGATCGCCCGGATGCACCGCTCCGTCGCCCGCACCCTGCTCGCCGAGGGCCGGGTCGCCGAGGCCGACGCCTCCCTCGCCAAGGCCGCCGAGCTCTACCGCCAGCTCCAGCTCCGCACCGAACTCGCCAACTGCCACTGGATGCGCGGCTACGTCTATGCCCAGAACGGCGAACTGGAGCGCGCGGAGAGCGAGTTGCGGGACGCCCTCGCGATGCTCTCGGAGACCCGGGCCGCCCTGTACCGCAGCCAGGCCGCCGTCGAACTCGCCGACGTACTGCACCGCCGGGGCAAGTCCGACGAGGCCGCCGCACTCCTCCACGACGTGCTCGGCGACTTCAACTCCGAGCGCGGCGCGGTCCATTCGGCCGCCGCCCACCGGCTGCTCGGCATCATCGCCGAGGACGCCCGGGACACCGAGGCGGCCGAGGAGCACTACGTCCGGGCGCTCAGCCTGCTGGAACGGGCGGGCGCGGCGGGCGACCTCGCCGACCTGTGCCGGCTCCTCGGCGACCTGCTGCGCCGCACCGGCCGGGTGGAGGCGGCCCTGGACGCGTACCGCACGGGCCTCGGCCACCGTACGGCCCCGGGCACCACGACCCTCGGACCCGCCCCGGCCCAGCCGCCACTGTGACCGGCCGCCGCTACCCCTGCCCCTGGCCGGAGTGGCGGATCAGGCCGGTGCGTTTGACGGTCGCCAGCAGCGGGGTGGTGTCGATGGCGGTGATGCCCTCCAGCGGACCGACGGTGCCGGTGAGGAAGGTGTAGAGGGCGTCGAGGTCCGCCGCCGCGACGGCCACGACCAGGTTGGCGGGGCCGGTGGTGGCCGCGCAGAACCGGACGTGCGGGTGGGTGCTGAGGGTCGCCGCGGTCTCCTGGAGCGCCCCGGGCCGTACCGCGATCCACAGCAGCGCCTCGGTGCGCGCGCCGAGCAGCGCGAGGTCCAGCTCGGTGGCCGGCCGCAGCACCAGCCCCGCCATGAGCGCGTCGAGCCGGCGGCGGGCGGTGAGCGCGGTGGTGCCGGCCCGGCGGGCCAGGTCCGTGTAGGTGGCCCGGCCGTCCTCGGTCAGCGCCGCGATCAGCGCGGAGTCGATGTCCTGGGGCACCGGCGGGTCCGGCGGTGCCCCAGGGGCGGCCGGGTCCGGGGCCAGTCCGGCCAGTTCGGCGGGGGTGAGCAGACCGGCGGTCCAGCGGAACGCGGTGGGGAAGACCCGTAGCAGGGTGTGGGCGGTCCAGGTGCCGACGGCCTCGGTCGCGGGCAGGTCGCGCAGCAGCAGGGTGTTGCGGGCCTCGGTCCCGTCCAGGAAGAAGACGGTGGAGATCTCGTCGCCGCCGCCGAGGATGTCCACCCAGACCGTGTCCGGGCGCCGGGCCAGCGCCTGTGCGACCTGCCGGATCCGGTGGGGCCGGCAGCGGATCCGCAGCACCACCGGGACCAGCCGCGGGAAGCGCGCAGGGTTCCGTACGACGGTCGCGCGCAGGGTGCCGTCGGCGTACAGCAGCGCCACCCGGCGGACGACGGTCCGCTCGGACAGCCCCAGCACCCGCGCCACCTCGCGCCAGGAGGCCCGCGGGGCGGCGACCAGCGCGGCCGCGATCCGCCGGTCGGTCTCGTCCAGCACGTGTCGCATGATCCGCATGATAGGCCGCATCGGTGGCGTACTTTCTGCGTGAAGGTGCTCGGTATGGCAGTGAACCGGCGACCCGCCCCTAGAACGGTCTCCTCAGCCGAACGCTTCCAGCCGAGGGAGAAGACGATGACCGACCACGGAGCCGACCTGCTGATCCGCGCCGACGTGGTGCACACCCTGGTGCCCGGCCAGGCCCCGCAGCGGGCGCTGGCGGTGCGCGGCGACCGGATCATGGCCGTGTCCGCCGACCCGCACGGCCTCGACCACCTGGTGACGGAGCGGACCGAGGTCCACGACCTGCCCGGCGCCACCGTGCTGCCCGCCTTCGACGACACCCACACCCACCTGGTCTTCGCCGCGCTCGGCGCCCAGGACGTCCCCGTCCACCGGGCCCGGACCATCCCCGAGTTCCTCGACCTGATCCGGCAGCGGGCCGCGGTCACCCCCGAGGGCGAGTGGATCCGCACCACCACCAACTGGCAGGAGCTCAACCTCGCCGAGCGCCGCATGCCCACCGCCGCCGAACTCGACACGGCCACCGACCGGCACCCCGTCCTGGTCAAGCGCGGCGGCCACAACGACGTCGTCAACCACTACGCGCTGCGCCTCGCCGGCCTCACCGAGGACACCCCCGTACCGCCCGGCGGCACCATCGGCCGCGGCGCCGACGGCAGGCTGGACGGCCGGCTGATCGACAACGCCCTGCACCTGGTCGAGCACCTGGTCCCGGCCCCCGACCGGGCCCGGCGCATCGAGGGACTGCGGCTGGCCTCCCGCGACTACGCCGCCACCGGCATCGGCACCGTCCGGGACTGCGCGGTCACCCCCGAGGACCACGCCGTCCTGCGGGCCGCCCGGGACGCGGGCGCCCTGCACACCCGGGTCCGGACGCTGATCTCGGCCCTCGGCCTGACCGGCGCCGCCCAGGTGGAGGACCTCCTCGACGTCATGGAGGAGTGGCGCGACACCTCCGACCCGTGGCTGTCGGTGTGGGGCGTGAAGTTCGGCCTCGACGGCGGCCTGGAGGCCGGCGCCACCGAGCAGCCGTACGCCTGTGACCACTCCTTCTCCGGGATGCTGGTCTGGGAGCCGGACGCGCTGGTCGAGGCGGTCGAGGCGGTGGTCCGGCGCGGCTGGCGGGTCGGCACCCACGCCTACGGCGACCGCGCGGTCCGCACCCTCCTCGACGTCTACGCACGCGTCCTCGCCCGCAACCCCGGCCTGCCCGCCGGCACCCTGGTCATGGAGCACGGCGGCCTCGCCGGCCCCGAGCAGCGCGCCCGCGCCGTCGCCCTCGGCATCCCCGTCACCATCCAGCAGCCGCTGCTGCACGACACCGCCGAGGTCGAGGAGGTCTTCTGGGGCCCCGAGCGCGTCGCCCGCCTCTTCCCGGCCCGCGGCTGGATCGACCTCGGCGCCCGGGTCAGCGCGGGCTCCGACTTCCCGGTCGGCCAGTTCGGCGCGATGCGCTCGGTGTGGGGCATGACGACCCGCCAGACCGTCATCGGCGTCAAGGGCCCCGAGCACGCGATCAGTTACGACGAGGCGGTGGCCCTGCACACCACCCAGGCGGCCCGCCTCACCGGCGAGTCCCACCTCCGCGGCACCCTGACCCCGGGCCGCTGGGCGGACTTCACGGTCTGGGACCGCGACCCGGCGAACGCCTCCGGCGAGGAACTGCGTGACCTGATGCCGACCCACACGGTGATCGGCGGCTCTGTCGTGACCCCGTGAGCGGACGCGCCCCGTCAGGGGCGCTGGGGGCACCCCCGGCCGAAGGCTGGGGGAGGAACTGCGCGCTCAACCCCCACCGGACCCGCACCCGACACACAGCAGTCTCTCTGCAAACCAACAGCCCCTCTCACTACCGTCCCCCACGTGCAGAACCACCGGACCACCGCCGACGGCCTGCGTCTTCTGACGCGGGCCGTCGTCCACGTGGTCCTCGGCGGCACCGCCCTCCTCGCGACAGCGACCGTCGTCTCCTTCCTGGGCCCGACGCTCGCCCTCGACCTCTACACCCCACCGGTGGCCGCCTGGTGGACCGTGTTCACGGCGGTCGCCGTGCAGGGCGTCCCCTTCCTCCTCCTCGGCACCGTCGTCTCCGCGGCGATCGGCGCCTTCGTCCCGGAACGCGTCTTCGCCCGCCTCCTCCCCCGCAACCAGGCCCTCGCCGTCCCGCTGGCGGGGGCCGCCGGCGTCGTACTGCCGGGCTGCGAGTGCGCGTCCGTCCCCGTGGCCGGCAGCCTGATGCGGCGCGGGGTGGCCCCGGCCGCGGCCCTCGCCTTCCTCCTCTCCGCCCCCGCGATCAACCCGGTCGTGCTGGTCGCGACCTCGATCGCCTTCCCCGGCCGGCCGATGATGGTGCTGGCCCGGCTGCTCGCCTCCCTCGCCGCCGCGGTGGTGATGGGCTGGCTGTGGGCACGGTTCGGCCGCGACGAGTGGCTCCGCCCGCCCCGCGCCGAGCACGGCCCCCGGACCTCCGGCCCCCGCGCCTTCCTCACCGGCCTCCAGCACGACTTCCTGCACGCCGGCGGCTTCCTCGTGCTGGGCGCGGCGGCCGCGGCGACCTTCAACATCGCCGTACCCAGATCGGTCCTCGACGTCTTCACCGGCTCCGCCTGGACGGCCGTCCCCCTGCTCGCCCTGCTCGCCGTCGTGCTGTGCGTGTGCAGCGAGGCCGACGCCTTCGTGGCCGCCTCGCTCAGCGCCTTCCCGGCGACGGCGCGGCTGGCGTTCATGGTGGTGGGCCCGATGGTCGACCTGAAGCTGATCGCCCTCCAGGCGGGCACCTTCGGCCGGGGCTTCGCGCTCCGCTTCTCCTCGGCGACCTGGCTGGTGGCCCTGTCCTCGTCCGTCCTGGTGGGCTGGTGGCTGCTGTGAGGCGGTACGGCGGCCCGGTCCTGCTCTGCCTCGTCGGCGCGGCGGCCCTGCGGATCACGCTCTTCGGTGACCTGTACCTCCGCTACGTCCAGGCCGCCCTGCGCCCGTACCTGATCGCGTCCGGCATCGCCCTGATCCTGCTCGGCGTCACGACGGCGGTGCTGCGGACCCGTACGCACACGGACCCCGAGGACGACGAGAACGCCCCGGAAGAACCGGAAGAACCGGAAGAACCGGAAGAGCAGGCCCACGGTCACCACCACGGCCCGGCCGGCCCCCGGATCGCCTGGCTGCTCACCCTCCCGGCCCTCGCCCTGCTCCTCTTCCCTCCCCCGGCCCTCGGCTCCTACAGCGCGGGGCGCGAGGCGGCGCAGCGGGCCGCGCAGGGCGTCGGGACCTTCCCGGCGCTGCCGGCCGGGAACCCGGTGGAGCTGACGCTGGCCGCGTTCAGCTCGCGGGCGATCTACGACAGCGGGCGCTCGCTGACGGGTCGTACGGTCCGGATGACGGGCTTCGTCACGCACGGCGCGGACGACGGCACCTGGTACCTCACCCGGCTGATGGTCACCTGCTGCGCCGCCGACGCCACCACCAGCAAGGTCGAGATCAGGGGCGAGGACGCGCCGTCCACGGACACCTGGGTCACGGTGACCGGCACCTGGCACCCGAAGGGGAGGCTCGGCTCGGACGCGGCCTGGCCGCCGGTGCTGGACGCGGGCTCGCTGAAGACCGTACGGCAGCCGTCGGACCCGTACGAGACGCGGTGAACTAGGCCTGCGCCCGGCCCTGTTCGCGTACCTGGGCGAGGCGCTGGACGCCGATGCCGAGGGCCTGCTCGGTGGTGTCGTCCGGGAGGGTGCCGAGGGCGCCGGCGGTCAGGACGATCGCGTCGTCGCCGACCCGGACGACGGCGACGTCGACGGTGAGGGTGGTGGGATCGGCGTTCGGCGAGGCCTGCGCGGTGACGGTGACCCGCAGCCCCTGGCGGGCGTCGCCGACCTGGGGCAGTCCGGCGTCGGCGACCCGGACGGCCGTGGTGCCGGCCCCGGTCGTCTGCGCGGCGAACTGCCCGCAGACACCGGGCAGGGTCCGCAGCCAGGCCAGGGTCCGGTCCACGTCGGCGGCGTGGCTGGCGTCGACCTGGTAGCGGAGCTGGGCCTCGTCGTCGCCGTCGTCGAGGACGGCGACGGCCTGCGGGCCGGCCGGGGCGCCGAGGAGTTCGTCGGTGTACAGGGATTCGAGCAGGCGCTGGCACTCGGGCTGTCCGGTGGCCGCCTTGAGCAGGCCGTCCCGCCAGGTGGCCGTGCCGTCGGTGGCCGTCCACGGCACCCCCAGATCGGCCTCGCCGATCAGCGCGGCCTGCGCCTGCTCGACGGTGAGCACCGGGGTGCCGGTCGCGGCCGCGGGGCCGGTCGGTGCGGGCCGCTCGGCAGCGGTCGCGTTCGGGGCCGGGGCGGAGCCGGGAGCGTCCGCCTCCGGCGGCCCGGCGGCCGTACACGCGGAGACGGCCGCGAGGAGACCGGCGACGACCAGACCGGAGGCGGTGACTCTCATGACGGGGCCTCCCCGGGAGCAGGTGAGCAGCGGAACGCGTGCTCTCACGCCCCCACGCCATCACCACCCGGCCCCACCGACCACCGCTCCGGTCCGTCCGGGTGAGTCCCCCGGGTCGCGGGTTCACTCGGACCGGCGACCGGCGAGATCACCGTCACCGCCAAGTCCCCCGCCGGGTCGTCAGGTCAGGGCCGCTGCCGCTCTGCGGAGTTCTTCGAGGGAGTGGCGGGCGAGGGTGGGGAAGGGCCGGTCGTTCGTCGGGGTGATCCAGTGGGTGAAGGCGGTGGCGAAGGCGCGGACGGCCAGGTCGGCGGCGAGGGTGGCGGTGGGGTCGGGGATGCCGCGGCGGTGGAGGGCGTCGGTGGCGGTGGCCGCGAGGTTGAGTTCCTTGAAGGCGAGGCGTTCCCGCAGTTCGGGGTGACCGGCGATGACCGCGCTGAGGCGGGGGGCGAAGGCGCGTTGCTCGGGGGTGAAGGAGGCGGTCAGGGCGTCCAGGCCCGCGGCGACCGCCTCCAGCGGGGTCGCGGACGCGGGGGCGCCCTCGATGCCCTCCGTGAGGAGGCGGCCGTGCTCCTGCTGGCCCGTGAACAGCACCTCGCGCTTGTCGGGGAAGTGCCGGAAGAAGGTCGTCTTCGTCAGCCCGGCCCGCTCGGCGATCTGGGCGACGGTGGTGCTGTCGTATCCCTGCTCGCCGAACAGGTCGATCGCGGCTTGTACGAGGCGCAGTCGCGCGTTCGGTTCCCATCGGGCCATGAGGACACTCTAGGTGATGTGACTCGGTACCGTCACGGTGCTACGGTGACGGTACCGAGTCACATCACTTTCTTCTCGCTCTCGGGAGAGTCGTCATGCGTGTTTTCGTCACCGGCGCGGGCGGTCATATCGCCTCCGCCGTCGTTCCCGAACTGCTGCGGGCCGGGCACGAGGTCGTCGGCCTCGCCCGGTCGGAGAACTCCGCCGCGGTGGTCAAGGGGTGGGGCGCCGAGGTGCGTCGCGGGGACCTGAACGATCTGGACGGGTTGCGGGCGGCCGCCGGCGACGCCGACGCCGTCGTCCATCTCGCCTTCGACCACACGGCCATGGCCGCCGGGGACATGGCCGGTGCCGCGGCCACCGACCTGGCCGTGGTGCGGGCCTTCGGGGAGGTGCTCGCCGGGACCGGCAAGGCCCTCATGGGGATCGGCATGGGGCACGGAGACGGCAACGAGCACCTCGGCAAGGCGTACGCGGCCAATCCGCGGATTGCCACGGGGCGCCTGCTCGGCGAACTCGCCGGACAGGGTGTGCGGACCGTGCTCGTGGGGATCCCGCCGGTCGTGCACAGCACTCGGGACCGGAGCGGGTTCCTGCCGACGCTGATCCGGATCGCGCGGGCCAAGGGGGCCTCCGGCCATGTCGGGGAGGGTACGAACCGGTGGTCCGCCGTGCACACGCTGGACCTCGCCCGGCTGTACCGGCTGGCGCTGGAGAAGGCGCCGGCGGGCGCGGAGCTGCACGCGGCGGCCGAGGAGGGGGTCGAGGTACGGGCGATCGCCGAGGTGATCGGGCGGCGGCTGGACGTGCCGGTGGAACGGATCCCGGACGAACGGGTCGCGGAGCACTTCGGGTTCTTCGGGGCGTTCATGACCCTGGACGTGCCGGTGCGCAGCGGGCGGACGCGGGAGCTGCTCGGGTGGGAGCCGGCGGAGGCCGGGCTGCTGGCCGACCTGGAGGAGGGCCACTACTTCGCGGACCAGTGATCGGGGATCGGGGGGGCGGAGGGTGGGGGCGGGGATCCGTGATCGGCGGGCGGGGAACTGGGGGCGGCTGCGGGTTCGCGGTGGCCGGTCGCGTCCGCGCCGTGGTGGCCGGTCGCGTCCGCGCCGCGGTGGCCGCATATTGGTACGGCCCCGCGCCCCTTTAGGTTGGCTGCCTTGCCGCCTGTCGCGAAGGAGCCCCCATGTCCGGTCAGCCCGTCCCCGTGATCATCGACTGTGACACCGGTGTCGACGACGCCCTCGCCCTGCTGCTCGCCGTGCGCCACCCGGGGCTGGAACTGCGGGCGGTGACCTGTGTCGCCGGGAACACCGACGTGGACGGGGTGGTGCGCAACACCCTGACCGTGCTGGAGCGGGCGGGGGCCGGGGACGTTCCCGTCGCGCGCGGGGCCGAGCGGCCGCTCCTGGAGGCGGCGCGGTCGGCCCGGCATGTGCACGGGGCGGACGGGATGGGGGACCTCGGGCTGCCCGCGCCCACCCGGCGCCCCGCCGACATCGACGCCGTCGGCCTGCTGCGGCGCGAGATCCTCGCCTCGCCCCGCCCGGTCACCCTCGTCCCGACCGCGCCGCTCACCAACATCGCCCTGCTGCTGCGCACCCACCCGGAGGTGACGCGCAACATCGAGCGGATCGTGTTCATGGGCGGCGCGGTCGCCACCGGGAACGCCACCCCGGTCGCCGAGTTCAACGTCTGGCACGACCCCGAGGCCGCCGCGATACTCCTCACCGCCGGGGTGCCGATCACCATGTACGGCCTGGACGTCTTCCAGCGGGTCGTGGTGCCGGGCGCGGAGGTACGACGGCTGCGCGCCAGCACGGAACCGGGCGCCCGGCTCGCCGGTGAGCTGCTCGCCCACCGGCCCGCCGCCCCCGACCCGGACGCTCCGGAGAGCGACGACGCGGCCGGCGGCCTCGGGGACGCGGGCGCGGTGTGCGCCGTCGCCGATCCGGAAGGTCTCACCACCCGCCGCCTGCCGGTGGAGGTCTCGCTGGCCCCGGGGCCGACCCGGGGCCAGACGATCGTCGACCGGCGGCCCCGCCCCGGCGAGGCCGAGATCCACGGCGGCGCACGTGAACAGGCCATGGTGGACGTGGCGTTGGACGTGGACGTGGAGCGGTACGTGAAGCTGTACCTGGAGACCGTCGGGGGAGTGCGGGGGTAGGAGAGAAGCCGGTTGGCGGGCCGGGCCCACTGCTTCCTACGCGTGTGCCCCAGCCGTCATGGACGGCTGGGGCACACGCGTGAGCGCATCGCATCCAACAGGGACTAGGCGCGGGTCGCCTTACGGCGTCGCGTCGCGACGACGATCGCGCCGCCGCCGACCAGCAGCACGGCCGCGCCGCCGGCGAGGTAGCCGGTGCTGGAGCTGGCGCCGGTGTGGGCGAGGTCGCCGCCGCCGCCCGAGTTGGTGCTCGGGGCCGCCGCCGGGCCGGTCGTCGAGTCGGACGGGGAGGGGGTGGCGCCGGCCGTCCCGGTCTCCGAGGACTCGGAGGGCGCCGGGGTCGTGGTGTCCGAGGCCGGCGGGGTCGACGACTCGGCCGGGGTCGACTCGGAGGCGGAGGCCGACGGGGACGGGGACGGCGAGGACGACTCGCTCGTCGAGCAGTCCTTCGTGCCGCCGTTCCAGGAGGCGATCAGCTTGTCCTTGATCACCGCGTGGTCCGGGCCGGCCGGCAGGTCACCGTGCTCGAAACCGTCGTTGGCGTCCTTGTCGCCGTCGAACTTCGTCGCGCCCCGGTAGAGGTCGATCTGCCCGAAGCAGCCGGCGTCCGGCACCGCGATGTCGAGGGAGTCGGTCTGGCCCTGCTTGACCGTCACCGAGTCGAAGTCGACGAAGACCTGCTGCCCCGAGGTGGCGAAGGTGGGGCCGTGGGCGATGTAGGAGGCGAGCGAGGCGGTGCAGCTCGTGGCGTCACCGGCGGCGCGGACCTTGAGGTGGACCTTGCCGTCGTCGGTGACCTTGAGGTTCTGGTCGTCGACCTTCACCGAGTCGTAGAAGTTCGAGCCGTCGATCGAGAACTGGCACTTGTCGGTGCCGGTCTCCGTGCCGGCTCCGGTGCCGGGGCTGTAGTGGCCGCCGGACTTCCAGCCGTCACCGCCGGGCGTGCCGTGCGCCCAGGCGCCGGACGCCCCGGCGACGGAGACGGCACACAGGGCGAACGACGCGACGCCCGTCCCCAGCAGGCGGCGCGCGGTGACATGTCTGGCTATGGACATGGATATCCCATCGTGAAGGCTCGCGGAATGCGAAGAAACACTGGGCCCATTGGTCACATGCGCCACAGCGTGCGCCCATGGTCGTCGGGCGCGCCGAACCCTGTCAACCTGCGGTGAAGCAAGGAGTGTTGGGGGCTCATCACAACTCCCTCACACAGGGAACGATCCCCTCCGGGCGGTGTGAAGGTTCCCTTTCGCGGCATTGTGGACAGGCTTCTGGTTGCTGTTTCTCCGTCCGAAGGGAACGCGCGTGGTCGACCTCTCCTCCAGGAACCCCGACTGGTGGCGTCAGGCCGTGATCTACCAGGTGTATCCGCGCAGCTTCGCCGACGCGGACGGCGACGGGCTCGGCGATCTCAGGGGCGTCACCGAGCGGCTTGCCCATCTGGGCGCGCTCGGGGTGGACGCCCTGTGGCTCAGCCCGTTCTACCCGTCCGAACTGGCCGACGGCGGCTACGACGTCGCCGACCACCGGGACGTCGACCCGCGGCTCGGCACCCTGGACGACTTCGACGCGATGGTCGCGGAGGCGCACCGGCTGGGCCTGAAGGTGATCGTCGACATCGTCCCGAACCACACCTCGCATCTGCATCCCTGGTTCCGGGAGGCCCTGCTCGCGGGCCCCGGCTCGGCGGCCCGGGAGCGCTACGTCTTCCGGCCGGGGCGCGGCGAGCACGGTGAACTGCCGCCCTCCGACTGGCAGTCGGTGTTCGGCGGCAGCGCCTGGCGGAGGGTTCCGGACGGCGAGTGGTACCTGCATCTCTTCGCCCCCGAGCAGCCCGACCTGAACTGGGCGCACGAGGAGGTCCGCGCCGACTTCCGCACCACCCTGCGCTTCTGGTCCGACCGGGGCGTGGACGGCTTCCGGGTCGACGTGGCCCACGCCCTGGTGAAGGACCTCGCCGCACCGCTGCGGGACGTGGCGGAGTTCGGCGCCACCGGCGAGGAGGCGCTGGAGCGCGTCCCGCCCGGCACCCACCCCTACTGGGACCGGGACGAGGTGCACGAGATCTACCGGGACTGGCGCACGATCTTCGACGCCTACAGCCCGCCCCGCACGGCCGTCGCCGAGGCCTGGGTGCCGGACGCCCGCCGCGCCCTGTACGCGCGCCCGGACGAACTGGGCCAGGCCTTCAACTTCGAGTATCTGCAGACTCCTTGGGACGCGCGCGCCCTGCGTGAGGTCATCACCGGCTCCCTCGCCACCGCCCGCGCGGCCGGCGCGTCCGCCACCTGGGTGCTCTCCAACCACGACGTCGTGCGGCACGCCTCCCGGCTGGTGCTGCCGCCGGGCACCGACGAGAACGCCTGGCTTCTGTCCGGCGGACGGGTGCCGCGGACCGATGCCGCCCAGGGGCTGCGGCGCGCCCGCGCGGCCACGCTGCTGATGCTGGCGCTGCCCGGTTCGTCGTACGTCTACCAGGGTGAGGAACTCGGCCTGCCCGAGGCCGCCGACCTGCCCGCGCCGGTTCTCCGGGACCCGATCTGGGAGCAGACGGGCCACCTCCGCAAGGGCCGCGACGGCTGCCGGGTGCCGCTGCCGTGGACGGCGGCCGGTCCGTCGTACGGCTTCGGGTCCGGCGGTGCCTGGCTGCCGCAGCCGGAGTGGTTCGCGTCGTACGCGGTGGAGGCGCAGGCCGGCAAGGAGGGCTCCACGCTGGAGCTCTACCGCGGCGCGCTGCGGCTGCGCCGCAAGCTGCTCGACGGCGAGACGCTGACCTGGGGCGAGGCGCCCGAGGGGGTGCTGCACTTCGCCCGGTCGGAGGGCTGGCGGTGCGTCACGAACGTGTCGCACGCGCCGGTGCCGCTGCCGCCGGGCGAAGTACTGCTGGCGAGCGTGCCGTTGCCGCTGGACGGCACGCTCCCGCCCGACACCACGGTGTGGCTGGGCGCCTGAATCAGGCGGTGGGGCTGGGCGCCGGGGTCGCCCCGGTCCCGGCCCCGGTGCCGACATTCGCACCGCTGCCGTTGAAGCCGCTCTCGCCGGGCAGGGCCGGCGGGCTGGTCGTGCTGTTGACCGGCGGGGTGAGGACCACCTGCGGCTGGCCCGCGGCCGGGGGCGGCGGGGTCAGATCGGTGGCGGGCAGCTTCGGCGGGGTCGTCTCCTGGAAGAGCACCGACGGGAAGTCGACCAGGCCGGTCTGCTCCATCACCGTGATGTGGTCGAGGACCGTGGCGTTGGCCTGGTCGGCCAGGATCCGGACCAGGGTGTTCCGGGTGGTCGAGCGGATCTTCGCGATCGTGTTGAAGATCGAACCGTGCGTCACCCGCAGGATGTTGGCGAAGTCCGTGTCGAACTTCTTGCCGGAGTCCGCGCTCAGGGTGTTGACGAACCCCTGCTGCTGCGGCGAGGGCAGGTCGGGGATGGTGATGTTGAGCATCGGCGCGATCTTGCGGCAGCTGGCGTCCAGCGCCGCGTGGCCGTCGATCAGGTGCTTGCTCGCGGTGATGACCGCCTGGGACTGGCCCTTCTTCAGACCGAGCTGCCCCACGGGGTACTCCCAGAGCCCGGCTGCCCGTACCTTCACCACGAAGTCCCGGTCGCCCTCGGTCAGTGGGCCCCATTGGGTGTTGGCGATGATCCGGGTGGTGTCGCTGGACACGGTGTTCAGGCCCAGCATGCTCGGGTAGGCGAGTGCGACGAGGGTCATGCTCAGGGCGCCACCTACGAAGAGCGTTCCCGTCGCGTTCCGCGAAAAGCGCACTGGTGCCTCCTGCCGGTCGGGGGTCCCGCGCAGGGGCGGGGGGTCGGACGCCGATGAATACGGATGGGGATGCCACGGGAAACCTTTTGGTTTGGCAAAGAACTTGTGAGGCTCCGCTCTGCCGGAGGCGCCTTCCTGCCATGACTTGGCCAGGGGACGGTGATGGTTTCCCCTGGTAGGAGTGGTCATGACAAAGAGGCGGACTAGCTTCGCCGCATGCCCCCACAGTCATCCCCCCGTGTCCCGCGCCTGCCCAACGGAGCGGGCCGCCGGGGTCCCGCCGCGCCCCCGGCCCTGCCCGTGCTGCCCTACCGCAAGCCCACCAAGGGCCGTGACTACTGGGTGTTCGACGACGTCCTCCCGGACGTGGACGCCGTACGCGAGCGGTGCCTGGCCAAGGACGACTGGGTCCAGGGGTACCCGTACACCTCGGAGACCTGGCCCGGGCTGCGCACCATGCCCGGCCTGGAGCCCGCCGAACTCGCGGTCGTCGAAGGGCTGGTGACCCGGGCGACCGGCGCCGGGAGGCTGTGGGTGCAGGAGGCGCCCGGCGGCGGCACCCTCAACCACAACTGCGTCCAGGTCGTCGGCGAGGGCGAGAGCGAGCCGCGCCCGCACACCGACTCGCGGGCGCTGTGCCGGTACGCGGCGGTGCTGTACCTCAACCCCGGGGTGGCCAAGGACTGCGGCACCGCCTTCTACCGCCAGTCGCTGCCGGGCGGCCGGCTCGGCGGGAACATCGTGCAGGCCCCGCACAACAACCTCGTCGAGGCACTCGGCACGCGGTTCGTCCCGGGCGACCACTTCGAGGAGGACGTCCGCGTCCCGCACAAGTACAACCGGCTGCTCCTCTACAACGCCAACCTCGTGCACAGCGCGACCGGTTACGCGGGCAGGACGCTGGAGGAGAAGCGGATGACGGCGGTCTTCTTCTGGATGGCGTGAGCGGACGGACCATGTCCCGGGTTCTGTAACAGCGGGCGTGACAGGAACACGACGGGTCCGTGACGGCGATCTCCGAACTTCCCCTCCGGGGGCCGCATCGAAAGGGGTGTCCGGCAGAGAGCCGGGGAGATCACCACCGCTGGGGGACCCCATGTCGCACCTTCGCAACCGCCGCCCGCACCTCCGCAAGACCGCCGCCGCGCTGACCGGTGCCGCCGCGCTGATGGCCCTGCTGACCGCGTGCAACGGCACCGCGAGCGGCTCCGTCAGCGCCGACGGCGGCTCGGCGGCCCCGGCCGCGGGCGACTCCACGACGGCGTCCGGCTCGACGGGCGGTGCGAAGGGCGGCTCCGGCACCGGGTCCGGCACCGGCAGCACCTCGGGCTCGTCGGGCACCTCGGGCTCGTCCACGTCGGGCGGCTCGTCCACGTCGGGCGGTTCGTCCACCTCGGGTGGCTCGTCCACCTCCGGCGGCTCGGTGCCCGCCTGCCAGGCCTCCCAGCTCGACTACTCGTGGGCGAGCGGCGACGCCGCCGCGGGCGCGGTCAAGGGCGACCAGCAGGCCGTCGTCGTGGCGCTCACCAACAAGAGCGGCCACACCTGCACGCTGTACGGCTTCCCGGGCGTCGACCTGGTCAACAGCGGTAAGCAGTGGTCGCTCCAGCGCAGCGGCGCCACCCCGCAGCGGGTCACCCTCGCCAACGGCACCGCCGCCCACTTCACGATCACCTACCTGGAGTCGGACGACTCCGACGCGTTCAGCCCGAGCACGGTGGTCATCACTGCGCCGAACCAGCGCACGTCGTACGACCTGCCCTGGCAGGGCGGACCCATCGTGCTCCAGGACGGCGCGACGCACCCGGGGACGTACGTCGGCCCCGTCACCCGTTAGGCGTAATCCCCGTGGTGGGGGTACGAGGGCGGCCGGATCGTCGTACCCATGACACAGCAGACGCATCCGGCACCGACCCCGAGCGCCGGCCGGACCGGCGACGGGATCGTCTTCGCGGGGGTCCTCCTGCTGATGAACGGCGTCTTCGCCATCCTGCAGGGCATCTCCGCGCTCGCCACCGACGACGTGTACGCACGCGTCCACGACTACGTCTACAAGATCAGCCTCACCGGCTGGGGCTGGATCCTGGTGGTCCTGGGCGCCCTCGGTGTCGTCGCGGGCGCCGCCCTCCTCAAGGGCGCCCCCGGCTGGGCCCGCGGGCTCGGTATCTTCCTGGCCGCGCTGAGCATGATCGCCCAGTTCATGTTCCTGCCGTACGCCCCGCTCTGGGCGCTCATCATGATCGCCATCGACTTCTTCGTGATCTGGGCGCTGGCGCTCTACCTCCCGGACACGCCGGACGCGGCGGGACGTCCGTAGCCGCGCCCGTCGTTCACCCCGCGTCGCGGACGCAGCGGAAGCCGGTGTGGCCGGTGGAGCTGTCGGGGGTGTTGGCGGTGCGGGCGGCGACCCGGTAGCGGTTGCAGTAGGAGGCGTGGCAGAGGTGGGAGCCGCCGCGGATGACGCGCGCGCCCCCGTGGACCGGTGCGGCGTGGCCGCCGTGCTCGGTCGTCCACCAGTCGGCGCACCACTCCCAGACGTTGCCGGACGTGTTGTACAGGCCGTGGCCGTTGGGCGCGAAGGCGTCGACGGGCGCGGTGCCGCGGTACCCGTCGGCGGCGGTGTTCCGGGTCGGGAAGGTGCCGCGCCAGATGTTGCACCGGTACTCGCCGTCCGGGTCCAGCTCGTCCCCCCACGGGTAGCGGGCCTGCTCCAGACCGCCGCGGGCCGCGTACTCCCACTCCGCCTCGGTGGGCAGCCGCTTGCCGGCCCAGGACGCGTAGGCGGCGGCGTCGTACCAGGAGACATGGACGACGGGATGGTCGCCGAGCCCGTCGAGGCCGCTGCCCGGTCCGGCCGGCCGGTTCCAGGCGGCTCCCGCGACCGCACACCACCAGGGCGTCTCCGGCGGCCGGGGCGCGTCCCGGCGCAGCGCGGCGGGCAGGAAACCGGCGAAGACGTACGACCAGCCCAGCCGTTCGGCGTCGGTGACATGCCCGGTGTCGGCGACGAACTCGGCGTACGCGTCATTGCTCACCGCGCACGCGTCCACCAGGAACGGCGCCACCCGCACCGCCCGCACCGGCCCCTCACCGTCCGCCGGAAACCCGTCGGCGTCCTCGGCCCCCATCAGGAACTCCCCGCCGGGCAGCGCGACCATGCCGTCCTCCCGCGGCGCGCCGGCGGGAGCGGGCAGGGACCGGGAGGACGGCCGCACGGGGACGGGGAGCGGCGGTTCCACGGGGACGGGGAGTTCTTCCGCGCGGGCGGAGGGCGCGCAGCACGCGGACGGCGGACGGGTGGACTCCATGTGCGGAGTGTGCCGCAGGTGTCTGTGCGCACCGCACCCGCACCCGCCCCCGGCGATAATCGCCCCATGGCACCCCCCTCGGCCTCCGCGCTCCCCCGCGGTACGGCGGCCGCCACGTGAACGTCACCCACCTGCACAGCCGTCTGCTGCCCGACCTGCTGGCGGTCGGCGCCGCGTATCCCCTGATGCTGGCCGGGGACCACGCGGCCCAGGCCCACGGCCTGTTCGACCGTGCCGGACGGACCGTGGAGGCGGCGACGCAGCATCCGGCGCCGATGCGGACGATCGCCACCACGGTCGAGGCGGGGCTGCGTGAACGCGGCTGGCGGGTGCGGATCCGCGAGTCGGACCCGCTCTCCGCGCAACTCGTCGTCACGGACGCCGTCTCGGAGGAGGACGGCGAGGTCGTCCTCCTCAAGGAGGTGCTCTGGCACCCGCCGGTCCGCACGGAACTCGGCCCGGCCCTGTCCCTGGAGGACGTGGTCGGCATGAGGGTGTGGACGCTGACCGACCGCGGCCTGCCCCGGGACCTCCTGGTCGTGCACGCCGCCGCGGCCCGCTGGACCCTCCCCGACCTGGAGGACCTCGGCCGCCGGCACGCCCGTGACACCTTCGACCTCACGGACCTGCAGTCCCGGCTGACCGGCGCGGACTGGATCGACGACCGGGAGTTCGCGGCCTGCGGTCTGGACGACGAGGCGATCACCGAGCTGCGGCAGTGGGCCCAGGCGTGGGCGGACGACATCGCGGAACGTCTGATCGAGGCCCAGCCGCCGGAGGACTGAGCCGGGAAGAGCGCCTGTCCCAGGCCCGTAACAGCCGTGGCTCCCGTGGCTGTCCGTGCGCAAGGATCATTGCGTGAGTGAAGACATAGTCGGCTTGAACCCCGTCCGGGCGGCCGGGGCCGTCGCCTCCTCCGCGTTGTTGCTGGCCGGTGCCGGGTGGGCGGTGCGGGCCGGGTGGGAGGTGCGGCTGGCCCGGGCCGGGGAGCCCGCGGGCGGGCCGCCGGACCAGGGGGACGGGCGGCACCGGGCGCTGACCTCCCTGGAGGACGGGTATCACCTCGTCAGTTCCGTGGGCGGGGTACTGACGGCCGTGTGCGTGGTCGCCTTCCTGGTGTGGCTGGGGCGGGTGCGCGGCAACGCGCGGGTGCTGTCCGGGCGGGCCCCCCGGTACCGGGGGGTGTGGGTGCTGCTCGGGTGGGTCGTGCCGATCGGGAACCTCTGGATTCCCCGGGGGGTCGTCGCCGAGGTGTACCGGGACAGCGCGCCGGGGCGGCGGCTGCCCCGGGTCGTCGACGTGTGGTGGGGGCTCTGGCTGGTGGGGCTGGTGAGCGGGGTGGGGCTCGTCCACGGCGACTCCACCGACGAACTCGTCGCGCGGGCCTACGACAACGTCTGGCCGCTGGTGCTGTGCGACCTCGCGCTGGTCGGGGCCGCCGCCGCGGGTGCGGCCGTGGTGCGGGCCGTCACCCGGGTCCAGACGGAGCGGGCGGCGCTCCACGTGTGAAGTCCGGGGCGGCGCGGTACGGACCTAGGTGCACCCGGACACCTCCGGGTGCGCGCCCCGCCGCCTCAGCCGTCAGGAGTCACACCGTGAGCAGTATCGCCATCGTGGGGGCCGGACCCGGGCTGGGGGCCGCCGTCGCCCGGCGGTTCGGGCGGGAGGGGTACGAGGTCGCGCTCGTCGCCCGGGACGGGCGGCGGCTGGACGCCCTCGCCCGTGAGCTGTCCGGCCTCGGCGTCTCCGCGCGCGGGTTCGCCGCCGACGTACGGGACCCGCTGGCCCTCGCGGGGGCGCTGGCGCGGGCCGCCGAGGAGCTCGGGACCGTCGAGATCCTGCAGTACAGCCCGGTGCCGCAGCGGGACTTCATGCTTCCCGTGCTGGAGACCACCCACGCGGACCTGCTCGGGCCGGTCGAGTTCTCCGTGTACGGGCCGGTGGCCGCCGTGCAGCAGGTGCTGCCCGGGATGCGCGAGCTGGGCCGCGGGACCGTGCTGTTCGTGAACGGCGGCACCGCCGTCATCCCCCATCCCGACCGGGCCGGTACCTCCATCGCCTTCGCCGCCGAGAGCGCCTACGGGCATCTGCTGCACGACCGGCTCGCCGGGGAGGGCATCCATGTGGCGCAGCTGGTGATCCCGGGCGCGATCGTGGCCGGGCACGCCCGCAAGGACCCCGCCGTGCTCGCCGACACGCTCTGGGAGATGCACCGGGACCGGCACGGGTTCCGGCACTACGCCGACGACCTGGAGGGGTGACCGAACGCCACAAAAGCCCTCTTGACCTCCCGTTTCCGGTCGATCTGCGCGAACATCATTTTTAGGTCAATATGGTGTTCGGTCTGATTGCTCCCCACTGGGAGCCAGGGATGGCTAAGGGGGCCAGCGATGGCTGTGGAAATCTCTCCTCTCCTCAAGCCCTCCAAGCTCAGAAGCCGTGGAGGGCTCCTCGGGGAGTGCCTGGCAGAGTTCCTGGGGACGTTCGTCCTCATTTCGTTCGGGTGTGGTGTCGTGGCGATGGCCGTCGCGGCGCTGCCCGGGTCCGGGCGCGCGGAGACGCCCACGACGATCTTCCTCGCCGCCGGCGACTGGCTCCTGATCACCTGGGGCTGGGGCCTGGCCGTGACCTTCGGCGTCTATGTGGCCGGAGGCGTCAGCGGCGCCCATCTGAACCCGGCGGTGACGCTGGCGTTCGCCGTCCGCCGCAAGTTCCCCTGGGCGAAGGTGGTGCCCTTCTGGGTGTCCCAGGTGCTCGGCGCCCTCGCCGGAGCCGCCCTGGTCTACCTCGTCTACCACGACGCGATCAACGCGTTCGACGCCGCCTCCAAGCCGCCCAAGGTCGGCGGGCACACGGAGGCCACGTTCTCCATCTTCGCCACCTTCCCCGCGCCCTACTTCCACGGCGGGATCTGGGGGCCGCTGATCGACCAGATCGTCGGCACGGCCTTCCTGGTCATGTTCATCGTGGCCGTCGTCGACCTGCGCAACACGGCCGTAGGGGCCAACCTGGGACCGCTCGTCGTCGGCTTCGTCGTCGCCGCGATCGGCATGTCCTACGGCGCGAACGCCGGCTACGCCATCAACCCCGCCCGCGACTTCGGACCGCGGCTGCTCACCTGGTTCGCCGGGTGGAAGAGCTACGCGTTCCCCGGCGACGGGGCGTGGTTCAGCGGCTACTGGTGGATCCCCATCGTCGGCCCGCTGATCGGCGGCCTGATCGGCGTGCTGATCTACGACCTGTTCATCGGCGACATCCTGCACGCCCGGCTCCAGCGGGGCGAGTTGCCCGAGCCCGGGCGCACCCGCCCCGAGACGGACGAGAAGTGAGAGCTGCCGGGGGTCACGTCTCCTTCGGCGGCTCCGCCTGGCGGCCGAGGCGCTCCACGAGCTGCTGCGCCTTGGTCACCCCCGTGTCGATCTGCTCGGTGTACTTGCCGTCGGTCCGCTCGTCGGCCAGGTCGCCGGCCTTCTCCAGACCCGTCTCGATGACGTCGCCGTGTTCCTCGGCGAGGTCCTTGGCCTTGTCCGCCAGGTTCTTCAGCCCGTCCATTCCATCGAACATGCCGAAATCGTCCCCAGGACCGGCCGGCGGTGACAAGACGGCGCCCGGGGTACCGGGCGGGGCGTGAAAGGAGCGCCCGGGCGTTTCCCGCGGTGGGCGAGGGTGGAGACTCGACGGGCAGGCAAGCCACCCACCCCTGGAGACACGCCATGAGCAGCAGCCCCCTCCTGACCGGCCTGAGCGGGAAGCTCCCCGAACTCCGGGCGCTCTACGAGGATCTGCACGCGCACCCGGAGCTGTCCTTCCAGGAGGAGCGGACCGCGTCCGTCGTCGCGGAGCGGCTGCGGGAGCAGGGCTGGGAGGTCACCGAGGGCGTCGGCGGCACCGGCGTGGTCGGGGTACTGGCCAACGGGGACGGGCCGGTCGTCCTGCTGCGGGCCGACATGGACGCGCTGCCGGTCACCGAGGAGACCGGGCTGCCGTACGCCTCGAAGAACGACGGGGTGATGCACGCGTGCGGGCACGACATGCATGTGGCGTGGCTGCTGGGGGCGACCGGGCAGCTGGCCGGCGCCCGGGACGGCTGGCGGGGGACCGTGGTGGCGGTGTTCCAGCCGGCCGAGGAGGTCGGCGGGGCGCCGAAGATGCTCGCGGACGGGTTCGCCGAGCGGTTCCCGCGGCCGGACGTGTGCCTGGCCCAGCATGTGGCGGCCGCCCCGGCGGGGCTGGTCGGGACCCGGGCGGGGGCGCTGATGGCGGGCGCGGACAGCCTGCGGGTCACGCTGTTCGGGCGGGGCGGGCACGGCTCCACGCCGGAGGCGACCGTCGACCCGGTGGTGCTGGCGGCGGCCGTGGTGCTGCGGCTGCAGACGATCGTCTCCCGGGAGGTGGGCGCGAATCAGCAGGCCGTCGTCACGGTCGGTTCGATCCATGGCGGGACCAAGGAGAACATCATCCCGGACACCGTCGAGCTGAAGCTCAACGTGCGGTCCACCACCGAGGTCGTACGGGAGCGGGTCCTCGCCGCGATCGAGCGGATCGTCCGGGCCGAGGCCGCCGCCTCCGCCGCGCCGAGGGAACCGGAGATCGCCGTCATCGACTCCTTCCCGGTCACCCACAACGACCCCGGCGCCACCGGCTCCGTCCAGGCCGCCCTGGCCGGCGCGTTCCCGGGCCTCACCTTCGAACTGACCTCTCCGGTCCCCAACAGCGAGGACTTCGGCGCCTTCGGTACGGCCCTGGGCGCGCCCTCGGTCTTCTGGTTCGTCGGCGGCGCCGACCACAAGCTGTACGAGGGCGTCGACCTGGAGGCCCTGATCCGCGACGGCATCCCGCCGCAGATCCCCTCCAACCACTCCCCGCACTTCGCCCCCGTCCCGGAGCCGACGATCGAGACGGGCGTACGGGCCCTGCTGGCCGCCGCCGACCACTGGCTGGCCCCCTGACCCGGGCCCCCGGCGGCCCGTACGGAGGCTAGGCGCCCTGCTCCAGGGCCGGGCGCAGATCCGTCCGCCGCCGTATGCCCAGCTTCTTGTAGGTGTGGGTGAGATGGGTCTCCACGGTGCGCCGGGCCAGGTGGAGCAGGGCGGCGATCTCCCCGTTGGTGCGGCCCTCGGCGGCGAGTTCGGCGATCCGCCGCTCGCTGCCGGTGAGGGAGGCGGCACCGGTACGGCGCCGGGGGGAGCGGGCGCCGCCCTTGCGCAGCGTCCGCTCGGCCAGCTCCACCAGCCGTACGGCGCCCAGCCGTTCGGCGTGCCCGGCGGCCTCGCGCAGACAGTCCCGGGCCCGGGCGGCCTCGCCGGCGGCGGTCAGCCGGCGGCCGAGCGCGATCAGTGCCTCCGTGGGCTCCGCACCGGCGTCGGGGGCGTCCCGCAGCAACGCCACCGCCTGCTCGGCGAGTTCCAGGCCGCGGCGGCCGACGGTCGCCGCACCGAGCACCCGCAGCGCCCGGCCCACCGTGCGCGGGGTGCCCCAGACCCGGGCCAGCCGCAGCTCCTCCTCGGCCAGGGCGATCGCCTCCAGCGGACGGCCGAGGGCCAGCCGGCACTCGGCGGCGGCCGTGCGCCAGGGCGTCACCACCGGGCTGACCACCTCCCGGGCCGACTGCCGGCGGCCGCACTCCAGGAAGTCGTGCAGTGCCGCGGCCGGATCACCGGCGGCGGCCCGCACCACCCCCCGCGCGTACAGGAACCGGTTCAGCTCCCAGGAGTCCGGTGCCTCCCCCAGGTCGATCCCGGCGACCAGCCGCTCGGCCTGCGCGGTACGGCCCGTCTCCACCAGCGCGATCAGGGTGTGCGCGTGGACGTTGGTCGGCGCGACCGCCTCGGACGCGTCGGCCAGGTGCGCGTAGTCGGCGCGGGCCGCCGCGATGTCCGTACGGTTGTTGATCAGGGCCTGGTGCATGGGGTGCAGCAGGTCGGGGCGCTGCCCGGCCAGACCGCGGTCCACCAGCCGGTCGGCCTCGTCGAGTTCGTCGGCCCACTGGGCGACCGTGGCCGCGGTACCGACCAGGAACGGCTCGGTGAGCGGGTCGGAGGGCTCGGCGAGCAGGGTGCGCAGCTGCCGCATGGCGTCCCTGGCGGAGGTGAGGCCCGCGCCGGCCGCGTGCCGCACGAGCAGGGCCTGGCCGGCGGTGCCGACCAGCTCCGGGGAGCGGTCGGCGTTCTCGGACAGCCGCTGGTAGAGCTCCTGGCGTATCTCCTGGTCCTGGTCGGAGAAGAGGACGGAGGCGGTGTGCAGGGTGCGCACCAGGTCCGGGTGGCCGTCCAGTTCGCCGTCCACCCAGCGCAGCACCTCGACGGCCTTGCGGGTGCGGCCCCGGCCGGTCAGCGCGGTGCCGAGGGCGACGGCCGCGCGCACCCGGTCCTGCGGGGCGGCGGGCAGCCGCACTGCCTCGGCGAGCCGGGGGATCGCGGCGGTGGAGCGGGGCGCCGCGTACTCCAGTGAGCCCAGTTCGGTCAGCAGCCGCTGCCGGCGCTCGTCGGGAAGGGGTTCCTCCAGGGCGCGGCGCAGGTAGGCGACGGCGTCCTCCTGGCGGCCCTCGTAGAGGGCGAGGGTGGCCGCGTCCTGCAGCAGGGGCGGGGCCCAGGGGGCCTCCACCGGTCCGGTGGAGAGCAGTTGGCGGGCCACGGCCTCGGCGGGGGCGTCCTGGTGCAGCAGCGCCTCGGCGATCGCCCGGTGCGCGGCGCGGCGGTCGGCGCCGGGGACGCCGGAGAGGATCGCGTCGCGCAGCAGCGGGTGCGGGTAGTGCGGGCGGCCGTCGGGACCCGGCGTGAGCAGGCCGAGGTTGGTCATGGCGGTGAGCCAGCCGGCCACCCGGGTGGGGTCGGCGTCGGCCAGTTCGGCGAGGAGCGGGGTGATGTCCTGCTCCGGCAGACCGCCGGCGGTGTCCTCCTCCAGGACGGCGAGCGCGCGGGCCACCTCGGTGGTGGCCGGGCCGGCGCTGTCCAGCCACCACTGGACGGCCGCCGGGTACGCGCCCGGGTAGAGGGCGGCCGTGGCGGTGGGGACCTGCGGGTGCCGGGTGTCGTCGAGGTCGTCGAGGAGGGCGCGCAGCAGCAGCGGGCTGCCGGCGGCGGCGCTCACACAGGCGTCGACCCAGGCCCGGTCTGCGCCGGGGAACGCCTCGCGCACCCGGCCCGCCGCGGCCTCGGGGGTGAGGGGGGCGAGGGTGTGGGTGCGGACCAGGGCCGGGGGGAGGGAGTGGGCGAAGCCGGGGGCGGGCGGGGCCAGGTCGTACTGGCTGCGCTCGCTGACCAGGAGCAGGATCGGTAAGCGGTCGATGTGCCGGGCGGACTCCACGAGCCAGCGGTGCGAGGGGGCGTCGGCGAGGTGCACGTCGTCGACGGCGACGAGCAGCGGGGAGTCCTCGGCGTAGGAGCGCAGCACCCGCCAGAGTCCGGCGGCGGTGGCCCGCTCGTCGCCGTCCACCGCGAGGTCGGCGAACTCCGGTACCGGGCCGAGGAGTTGCAGCACCGTGGCGAAGGAGATGGCGGTGTCGGCGGGGGAGCAGCGGGCGCGCAGCGTTCTCAGCCCGAGGGCGGCCGCGTGTGCGGCGGCGGCCTCCAGGACGGTGGTGCGGCCGGTTCCGGTGGCGCCCCGCAGCAGCACGAGCCGGCCGCCGCCGGTCCGCGTGCGGTCGGCTTCCGCCGCCAACAGGTGCATGGCGTCGGCGAGTTCAGGGGACGGATGGGTCATTCCTGGCTCCTCGCGGTGCGCGTGTGGGTTCGGGGGGTTAGAGGGGGTGGGGGCGGGAGAGGTTGTGGGAAGGCGGGGGCGGGGGTGTCGTTTGTTGCCGGGGCGTCATATTTGGTACGGGGCTGTGGAGTTGGGTGGGATGCCTGCGGTTGTGGGGCCGGTGCGGGTGCTTTGTGGCTGGTCGCGCAGTTCCCCGCGCCCCCAAGAAGGTGGGTCCACCGGTCGTGCCCCGATAGGGGCGCGGGGAACTGCGCGAACGGCCCCCACCGGCCCGCACCGGCCCCACAACCCCGCCACCCCCACCCGGCGCCCCAACATCTCGTGGTCGTTCTCGTGGTGCTCCACGATTGCCGGTGCCCCATCGGGCACAGCAGGCTGAGGTACTCCCGCCTGTCACCGTTCCCTCAGGGGTGGCCGGCACGTGGACATAGGGGAAGCGGTTGCTCAGCCACAGCTCAGTCGTATCGGGCGGGCGCACGCCCGTCACTGTGTACGCACCGGACCCGATCTCGCGAGAGGGCGCGCTGAGCCAGTTGCGGCGCCATCCGGAGGTCGAGTTGCGGGAGGAGTCCGAGACCGGGCCCGGCACCGTCGCGCTGCTGATCAGCGACAGCCTCGACGAACCGGAGCTGACCCGGCTGCGCAGGGTCGTGCGCAGTGAGGGCGCGCGCGCCGTGCTCGTGGTCGGGGCGTTGCGCGAGACCGAGTTGCTCGATGTGATCGAGTGCGGGGTCGGGGCCATCGTATGGCGCCAGGAGGCCACCGAGCACCGGCTGGTACAGGCCGTGCTCGCGGCCGCGCGGGGCGACGGGGACCTGCCCGCCGACCTGCTCGGCCGGCTCATCAACCAGGTCGGGACCCTGCACCGTAACGCGGCGGGCCGGCCGGGCGCGCCGGCCTCCGGGCTGTCCGCCCGCGAGGTGGACGTACTGCGGCTGGTCGCCGAGGGGCTCGACACCGGTGAGATCGCCAGCAAGCTGTCCTACTCCGAGCGCACCGTCAAGAACGTCATGCACGGGCTGACGACCCGGCTGCATCTGCGCAACCGGGCCCACGCCGTGGCCCATGCCCTCCGGGAAGGCTACATCTGACCGAACGGGCACCGGACACCGGTTCGGGGGCAGCGGGGTCTGCCCGGTGGTGCCTGCGGGGCGCCCGTGGTGGGCGGCAGGATGGAGACTGGGCGAAAGGTGAGCGGGGAGCGGTGAGTTCGGCGTGATCCACGAGGTGGACCAGGTGCTGCGGAACCTGCTGACCGGCGGTGCGCTGGCCGGCGCCGGCATCGAGGTCTCCTTCGACGCCCCGACCCGGGACTGGGCGGCCCGCCGCAACGGCCCGGTGATCAACAGCTATCTGTACGACATCCGCGAGGACGTGGCCCGGCGGCAGCGCGGGCACATCGACGTCCGGGACGAGCGGGACGTCGTCGTCAAGCGCCGCCAGCCGCCCCGCTGGTTCCGGCTGTCGTACCTGGTGACGGCGTGGACCAAGCGGCCGGAGGACGAACACCGGCTGATCAGCGCCGTGCTGGCGACCTTGATCCCGAGGGAACTGATCCACCCCTCCGAACTTCCTGGTTCGCTCGGCGCGCTGGGCCTGACGATCCCGCTCTCCTGTGCCGGGATCCAGTCCGAGGCCCGCTCCCTCGCCGAGATCTGGTCGGCGCTCGGCGGTGAGCTCAAGCCGTCCCTGGACGTCGTCATCACGGCGCCCTTCCCTGCCTACCCGGAGTACGACGCCGGACCGCCCGTCACCGAGGGCGCCGCCGTGCGGGTCCGCGCCGGACTGGAGGAGACCGCGCCGGTGCTGGAGGAGCGGGCCCACCGGGCCGGGCAGATCGCGGAGGCCAAGGCGGCCCGGGGGACCCGGGCGTGACCCTCGACGTCTCCGTGGAGACGGCCGCACCGCTGCTCGCCCGGCTCTCCGAACTGCGTGAGCGGACCGCCGCCCTGGTCGCCCACCGCTCCGCCGACGACCCGACCGCCACCGACCCGCTGCGCGGCCTCTATCTGTCGGCGGAAGCGGTGCGGCATCTGCTGCGCCCGGCGGACCCGGCCGAACTCCCCCCTCTGGAGGGGGACTTCCCGGACCGGCTCGCCGACCTCGCCGTCCGCCTCCGGCTCACCCCCCTCGACACCGCGGTCCTGCTGATCGCGCTCGCCCCGGACCTCGACCGCTCCTTCGAGCCGCTGTACGGCTACCTCAACGACGACGTCGGCCGCCGCCGCGCCACCGTCGGCCTCGCCCTCGACCTGTACGGCCTCCCCGTCCACCTCGCCGAGGCCCGCGCCCGGTTCCACCCCACCGCCCCGCTCACCGTGCTCGGCCTGCTCACCGTCGAGGAACCCGAACGGCCCTTCCTCAGCCGCTCGTTGCGCGTCCCCGACCGGGTGCTGGCCCACCTCCTGGGCGACGACACCCCGGACGCGGCGCTCGCCGGCCGGCTGCGAGAGGCGTCGTACGACGGGGAGGCCGTGGACGAGGAGTTCGTGGCGCGGCTGGGCGCGCGGCTCGGCCGGGGCCCGCTCTTCGGCTATCTGCGGGAGCGGCGGGAGGGGGCCGGGCTCGGCTCCGCGACGGCCGCGCTGCGGTATGCGGGCCTGGCGGCCTGGCACTACACCGGTCCCGAGGAGCAGGTCCCGGAGCTGTTGCGGGAGGCCCGGCTGAGCGGGCGGGCCGTGCTCGTCGACCGGCCGAAGCCGGGGGAGCTCGTCAAGGCGCTGGACTCGGGCGCCGGGGATGTCACCGTGCTGGTCACGACCCCGCACCCGTACGACCCCCAGTGGTGCGACCACGGTGACCCGCTCGTCCTGGAGGTGCCCGCCCGGCGCGCCGCCGCCGTGGACGCCTGGGCCGCCGCACTGCCCGGGGACTTCGGGTTCGATCTCGCGGCGACCGTCGCCCCCTACCACCTCGGCGGCGACCGGCTGGTGCGCGCCGTCCGGGCCGCGCGGGACCTCGCCGCGTTCGACGGGACCCCGCTGGCCGCCGCGCATCTGCGGCTGGCCGCCCGCCAGCAGTCGGCCTCCGGGCTGGAACAGCACGCCCGCCGGATCCGGCCCGCCGTCGACTGGCGCGACCTGGTGCTGCCCGAACGCCCGCTCACGGAGCTGCGGGAGCTCGCGCTGCGGGCCCGGCACCGCGACCGGGTGCTCGGCGACTGGCGGCTGAGCGCGGGCGGCGGCCGGGGCCGCGGGGTGCTGGGCCTGTTCGCCGGCGAGTCGGGCACCGGCAAGACCCTGTCGGCGGAGGTGGTCGCCGCCGAGCTGGGACTGGACCTGTATGTGGTCCAGTTGTCCTCCGTCGTCGACAAGTACGTCGGCGAGACCGAGAAGAACCTGGAACGCATCTTCAGCGAGGCCGACCGCACCGACGCCGTGCTGCTCTTCGACGAGGCCGACGCCGTCTTCGGCAAGCGGTCCGAGGTCAAGGACGCCCACGACCGGTACGCCAACCTGGAGTCGGCCTACCTCCTGCAGCGCCTGGAGGCCTTCGACGGCATCGCGCTGCTCACCACCAACCTGCGTGCCAACATCGACGAGGCCTTCACCCGCCGTCTCGACCTGGTCGTGGACTTCCCGTTCCCGGACCGGGAGCAGCGGCTGGCGCTGTGGCGGCACGGCCTGGCGCACGTGCCGAGCGAGGAGGGCGTCGAACTGGGCACGCTGGCCGCCGAGTTCGAGCTGGCGGGCGGTTCGATCCGGAGCGCGGTGGTGACGGCCGCCTATCTCGCCGCCGGGCGCGGCGGCCCGGTCACCGCGGCGGACCTGCTGGAGGGCGCCCGGCGCGAGTACCGCAAGGCCGGGCGCCTGGTGCCGGGCGTCTGGTGATCAGACGCCCGACGACTTCACGATCTTCCACTCCTGGTCGTCGTCGTTCGAGCAGTAGTACAGGGTCAGGTTCGTGTCGTTGCCGCCGGTGCTGAAGCCGGCGACGTCCAGGCAGAGGTTGTTGCTGGCGAAGTTGCGGATCCAGTAGTCGCCGCTGGGCTGCTTGTCGATCCACCAGAGCTGGTTGTCGGCCTTGGTGCCGTCGCAGTTGTACTCGGTGATCGGCGCGGACAGCCTGGCCGAGCCGTAGTCGGGCAGGTCCATGCAGAGCTGGTCCTTGACGTTGCGGATCTGGAAGAGCGCGGCCGAGCCGGGACCGCCCTTCGGGTACCGCACCTCCAGGTTCCACAGCTGGTTGTCGGCGCTGGTCTCGTCGCAGGTGTACTCCCGCACCGGGCCGTTGCTGCTCCCCTTGTCGTAGCCGGGGATGTCCGCGCACTTCTTGGTGGTCGCGTTGCGCAGCAGCACGCTGTACGCCGGCACCACCGGCTTCGGGGTCTTCTTCTTGGTCGCCTCGGGGGACGGCTGGGCCTGGCCGCCGCCCCCGCCCGACTGCGTGTCCGGTGTCGTGTCGCCGCCGTTCTCCGGCTGCTGCACCGGCGACTGCGAGGGGGCCGGCGCCGCCGCCAGCGGTGCGCTGGCCGTGGGGCTGGGCGCCAGGCTGCTCACGCCCGCCGCCTGGACCTCCTGGAGCTGGCTCTTGACCGGTGGTTTGTAGGCGAACCAGATCAGCGCGAAGGTGATGGCGAGGGCGGTCAGGGTGCCGAAGAGGGTGGCCAGCCAGCGGGGCAGGAACCCGCGCTGGACGTAGGTGCCGTCCACAGGCTGTGGATTGACGCCCGCGCGCTGGACGGTGAGCTGGTACGGCCGCTGTTCCTTGGGCCCGAACCAGATGATCTTCCGGGGCTTGAGCGTGGCCTTGACGAAGGCGGCCCGGCCGGGCTCGATCTGGACGTTGCTGGGGTGCAGGTCGTAGGCGAGCTGGTCGCCGTTGTCACTGCCGCTCACCGAGGCGGTCAGCCTGGTGTTGCCCAGGTTGTCGATCGCCAGCTGCGGGCGGCCCCGGAACCGGCCCTTGACCGTCGGCGGGACCAGCTCGGCCCGGACCTCCGTGAAGGGCGTGATGGTGAGGTTGCCCTCGGGGACGGTGACGGCCTCGGGGTGCTCGGTGGGCGTGATCCGGACGGCGTACGGGTTGGGTCCGGCCGTCGCGTCGGAGGTGCGGGGCGGGGCGAAGGTCAGCTCCACCGTCCCCGTCGTGCCCGGGTAGAGGCGCAGGGCCTGGGGCTCGATCGTCGTCCAGGGGGCGAGCGCGCCCACCGGTTCGAAGCGGTACTCGTCGACGACGTCCCCGGTGTTGCGCAGCCGCAGCCGCACCCGGGTCGAGGACCCCGGGTCGACGGTCGCGGAGGCGGGTTCGAGCGAGGTCCACAGGGTCACGGCGTCACCGTCAGCTTGAAGGCCTCCAGCCAGAGCGTGTTGTCGAGGGTGCCGACGAAGTCGAGGTCGTTGTTGTCACTGCGTGAACCCTTGCACCACTGGTCGCCCCAGTCGTGGTCGCGGACCTTCGCGTAGTTGCAGCCGTGGCCGCTGCCGACGTTGAAGGCGAAACCCTCGATGTAGGGGTCGGACGCCTTGGTGCTGCCGATGTAGTTGTCCTTGCCGTCGGCGATGATCGCCGTCCAGTTCGGGCTCCACGTGCCCTGGCCGTTGGTGGAGTTCGGGTCGTAGTGGAACCAGTTCGCGGCGGAGCCCTGGACGCCGTACACCGCGAGGTTGACGGCCTTGATCGGCACGTTCTTGCCGACGGTGCCGGACATGGTGCCGTCGCAGACGGGCTTCTGCCAGCCGGTGCCCTGGACGTAGGAGCGGTAGCAGATGTGCCGCCCGGCCGGGTCGTCGGCGGCGAGCCGGTTCACCGCGGTCGCGGCCGTCTCCTGCTTGGGCTTCGCGGTCACGGTGGCCGTCGCGCCACCGCCGCCTCCCCCGCCACTGCCACCGCCGCCGTCATTGCCGCTGTTCCCGGTGTCGGCGGGCGCGGTCGAGGGCGTCTCGCTGGGGGCCGGCGGCGGGGTCGGGGTCGCGGTGGGGCTGGGCGCCAGGCTGCTCACGCCCGCCGCCTGGACCTCCTGGAGCTGGCTCTTGACCGGTGGTTTGTAGGCGAACCAGATCAGCGCGAAGGTGATGGCGAGGGCGGTCAGGGTGCCGAAGAGGGTGGCCAGCCAGCGGGGCAGGAACCCGCGCTGGATGTAGGTGCCGTCCACCGGCTCGGGCTTGAGCCCCGACCGCTGCACCGTGAGCTGGTACGGCCGCTGTTCCTTGGGCCCGAACCAGATGATCTTCCGCGGCTTCAGGGTGGCGTCGACGAAGGCGGCCCGGCCCGGTTCGATCTGGACGTTGCTGGGGTGCAGGTCGTAGGCGAGCTGGTCGCCGTTGTCACTGCCGCTCACCGAGGCGGTCAGCCTGGTGTTGCCGAGGTTGTCGATGGCCAGCTTGGGGCGGCCCCGGAACCGGCCCTTGACGGTGGGCGGAACCAGTTCCGCGCGCATCTCCGTGAAGGGCGTGATGGTGAGGTTGCCCTCGGGGACGGTGACGGCCTCGGGGTGCTCGGTGGGGGTGATGCGGACGGCGTACGGGTTGGGTCCGGCCGTCGCGTCGGGGGTGCGGGGCGGGGCGAAGGTCAGCTCCACCGTGCCGGTGGTCCCCGGATAGAGCCGGAGCGTCTGGGGCTCGATCGTCGTCCAGGGGGCGAGCGCGCCCACCGGTTCGAAGCGGTACTCGTCGACGACGTCTCCGGTGTTGCGCAGCCGCAGGCGTACGCGTGTCGAAGCGCCCGGGTCGACGGTCGCGGAGGCGGGTTCCAGGGAAGTCCACAGGCTCACGGCACGACGCTAGGGGACCCGCGGCGAATGGTCAGGAGCCCACGGGGCAGGCCGGGTTGCCCCGACCCGCGCCCGTGTTGCCCCCGGGTTCACCACTCGTCGTCGGAGTCGAGGATCACGGTCCGGCGCCGCCGGGAGGCCCGTGGCCGGACCCGGTTGTAGTCCGTCTCGTAGTCCTCGTCGTGCACCTGCTGGCTGCTCACCGGCTCGTCGTACTGGGAGGACGGCGCCGCGTAGTTGCGCTCCGCCGCGTACCGGCTGCGGCTGCGGTGGCGTGCCGCGCGGCTCTGGCTGCGGGCCCGGCGCGAGCGGGACGCCTGCTCCTCCTCGTAGTCCCCGCCGCCGTACTCGACGTAGCTGTCGAGATCGGCCTGGGTCAGGGTGACGGGCGGCCGGCTCCGCCCGCGCTCGGCCCGCCGCACGCTGCGGCTTCGGCTGCGCTCGCGGGGCGTCGGCGCGGCGTACAGCTCCTCGTCGTCGTACACCTCGGGGGCGGCGGGGGCCGGCCGGCTGCGGCTGCGGCCCCGGGGGTCCTCGTACTCGCTGGTCCGGCGCCTGCGGCTGCGGCTGCGGGCGCGCCGCTGCTCCGTCTCCTCGCGGTCCCGGTACTCCCGCGGTTCCTCGTGCTCCTCGGGGCTGTTGCTGCGCCGGTCGGACTCGATGTAGTACGTCTTGCGGCGGCCGGCCACGTCGGCGCTCTTGTTCTTCCCGGAGATCCGGTGCTGGTAGCCGTACTCCTCCAGGTTCTCGTCGGGGTCGTGGCCCGCCCTGACGACCCGCATGCCGGGCGGGACCGCGTTGCGGTTCTCCAGGCCGTAGAAGCTGTTGTGCACGCCCGGGCGCGCGTACTGGTCCGGGCGCGGTGTCGTGATGCTCACGGACACGTCGTCGCGGCCCATGCGCTCGGGCAGCCGGTTGGTGTCGCGGACCAGCTGCTGGGTGGAGTAGCCGCGGGTGCCGCGGGGCACGCGCGGCATCTGGAAGTGCAGGTTGGCCTCCGGGCCGACATGCTGCAGCCGCTGCGCCGACTCCTCCCGGCTCAGGTCCATGTCGTTGAGGACCGGCACACCGAGGCGGCGCAGGTCCTCCCGGTTGCGGTCGTAGGTCTCGTAGTCCTGCTCGGGTTCGCGCTCGAACGTCGTGATGGCGATGTCGTCCGCCGCGCGGGGGTCCCTGCGTACCCGTGCGCGGGCCGCCGACCCGTCGGCCTCGGACAGGAAGACCTGGCTGCGGTCGGCGAGGTTCTCCTCGGCCGGACGCCGCTGGCCCGGCGGATGGATACCGCCCACCCGGGCGCGCGGCCCGAGGACGTTGGAGGGCCGGATCTCCACCCGGCCGAAGCGCTCGGTGTCGAAGACCTCCCGGCCGTTGGACCGGACCCGGACGTACCGGCCGACCTCCTGACGGCCGTTGACGAGGATCTCGAAGAGCTGTCCCGCGTCGGCCGGGTGCATCCGGCTCCCGCCGCTGCCGCCGCCCCCGCCCCCACCGCTGCTGTTGCCGCCCTTCGGCATCCGGGCCACCGGGACGGTACCCGTGCCCGTCGCCGCCGCCGGGCTCTGCGCGGCCGTGGGCGCGGCCATCGAGCCGCCGCTGCGGATCCGGTGGGCGATGGAGTCGGCCTCCTGCTCGTGCCGGTCGCTCGGGTCGGAGAGCCGCACCCCGGCGCCCGTGTCGGTGCCCTCCACCGGGCCCTTCTGCTGCTGCCAGGCGTGCGCCAGCTCGTGCAGCATGGTGTGTTCGTCCGCGCCGCCCGCGCCGACCACGATGTGCCGGCCGGAGGTGTACGCGCGGGCCCCGAACTCGGCCGCCGAACGCTCCGCCTCGGGACCGGTGTGCATGACGACGTCGCTGAAGTCGGTGCCCATGCCCTGCTCGGCCTTGGCCCGGATCGCCGAGTCGACCGGACGTCCCGGTGTGCCCAGCACCCCCAGTACCGCCCTGCGCTGCACCGGGGTGTCCTGCTGGGCGTGCCCGCAGCCGGCGTCGTGCTCGTGCCGCTCCTCCTCGACGGCACGGGCCACGGCCGCGTTGCCCGCCCGGCGCTGGAGCGCCAGCATCCGCTGTGCGGTGGTGCCGACGGGCGGCGGGACACTCGGGCTCTGCCGCCGGCCGCGGTCCTGCCGTTCCCCGGACTGCTGTTCGCGCACGCTGTTTCCCCTCACGTCGGGCCGGTCCAGCCTTACCGCCCCGGTCCCGGGACGGGGAGGGCCGAAGGGGCAGCCCGAGGGGCAGCCCGGCCGAGTCCCGGGGCAGCGGGACCCGGCGAACTGCCCTTGAGGGCAAGGAGATTGCCCGCCGACAGGCACCGGAGGCCGTTTCGGCGCACGCGCTTCGCGCGTGAGGGTGGGGATTGTTCCTGTCTCGTACCCCGAGGAGAGCAGAGCATGCCGTCCTACCTGTCGCCCGGCGTCTACGTCGAGGAGGTGGCCAGCGGCTCGCGCCCCATCGAGGGGGTGGGCACGTCGGTGGCGGCCTTCGTGGGCCTGGCCCCGACCGGTCCGCTGAACGAGCCGACGCTGGTGACCAACTGGACGCAGTACGTGGCGGCCTTCGGTGAGTTCACCGACGGGTACTACCTCGCGCACTCCGTCTACGGCTTCTTCAACAACGGCGGCACGGCGGCCTACGTCGTCCGGGTCGGCGGCTCGCCCGAGGGCGCGGCGGCCCCCGGCACCCCGGCGGCCGTGGGCAGCTCGGCCGCCCCGGCCGCGCTGCCGCCAGGCGAGGCCCGGCAGCTCGGCACCTTCACCGTGAGCGCCCTGGCCTCCGGCGACCTGAGCGTCGAGGTCGCCGACCCGGAGGGCGAGGGCCCCGCCGAGCGCTTCAAGCTGGTCGTCAAGGACGGCGGCAAGCCCGTCGAGACCTTCGACGTGACCGCGAAGAAGGGCGGCCGCAACTACGTCGTCACCCAGGTCAAGGAGCGCTCCAAGCTCATCACCGTGACCGAGGCCGCGCCCGCCGCGCAGCTGGCCCGTCCGGAGAACCAGACGGTGGCCCTGGTGGCCCCGACCCCGGCCCCGGCGTCCGCGCCCCCCGTCGCGGACGCCGGCTCCCACCCCGGCCCGGCCACCTACCTCGGTGACTCGGCCGACCGCACCGGCTTCGGCGGCCTGGAGGCCGTCGACGAGGTGTCCATGGTGGCCGTGCCCGACCTGATGGCCGCCTACCAGCGCGGCGCGATCGACCTGGAGGCCGTCAAGGCCGTCCAGCTCGGCCTGATCGCGCACTGCGAGCTGATGGGCGACCGGGTCGCCGTCATCGACCCGCCGCCCGGCCTCAACGCCCGGCAGATCCGGGTCTGGCGCCAGGAGACGGCCGGCTACGACTCCAAGTACGCGGCCCTGTACTACCCCTGGATCAAGACCTTCGACCCGGCCTCCGGCACCTCCCGGCTGATCCCGCCGTCCGGCCACGTGGCCGGCGTCTGGGCCCGCAACGACGCCGAGCGCGGCGTCCACAAGGCCCCCGCCAACGAGGTCATCCGCGGCGCGGTCGACCTCGAACTCCAGATCACCCGCGGCGAGCAGGACCTCCTCAACCCGATCGGCGTGAACTGCATCCGCGCCTTCCCGGGCCGCGGCATCCGCATCTGGGGCGCCCGCACCCTCTCCTCCGACCCGGCCTGGCGCTACCTGAACATCCGCCGGTACTTCAACTACCTGGAGGAGTCGATCCTGATCGGCACCCAGTGGGTGGTCTTCGAGCCCAACGACCACAACCTCTGGGCCCGCATCCGGCGCAACATCTCCGCCTTCCTGGTCAACGAGTGGCGCAGCGGCGCCCTGTTCGGGCAGCGGCCCGAGGAGGCGTACTACGTCAAGTGCGACGAGGAGACCAACCCGCCGGAGTCGGTCGACGTCGGCCGCGTGATCTGCGAGATCGGCATCGCCCCGGTCAAGCCCGCCGAGTTCGTGATCTTCCGGCTGGCCCAGTTCTCCAGCGGCAGCGGCGAGCTCCAGGAGTAGCGGCCCACCCGGGTCCCAACCCCCTTGTTTCCCAGGCACTTTGAGAAGAACGGGCAGTAACAGAGATGAGTCTCCAGCCGGGTGACGCCCTCACATCGCACAATTTCGGTCTGCAGATCGACGGCGTGATGGTCGAGTACCTCGCCGAGGTCAGCGGCCTGTCGATGGAGCAGGACGTCATCACCTACCAGCAGAACACGCCGGACGGGAAGAACCACGTCCGCAACCTGCCGGGCGTGAAGAAGAACGGCACCTGCACGGTCATCCGCGGTATGACCCAGTCCTCGTCGTTCACCCAGTGGATCAACGAGTCGATCAACGGCCAGATGGCCACGGCCCGCAAGAACGCCACCATCATCATGATGGATTTCCAGAACACCCCGGTGAAGCGCTACAACCTGCGCAACGCCTGGTGCAGCAAGATCGACACCTCCACGGTCAAGGCGGGCGAGGCGTCCGCGCTGACCGAGTCGGTGACCATCACGTTCGAAGAACTGGTCATCGAGTAATGAGGCGTTCGGCCGGCAGGGCCGGGAGCGTGGCGGCGCCCCCGGCCCCGGAGGTGACGACGACGGCGCCCCCGCAGCAGGAGGCGCCCCGCGAGGTGCTGCGCACGGAGTTCCCGTTCCAGCTCCCGCGCGGCTACGTCGACGAGCAGGGCACCGTCCACCGGGACGGCGTGATGCGCCTGTCCACGGCGCGCGACGAACTCATCCCGCTGCGGGACATCCGCGTCCAGGAGAACCCGGCGTTCCTGTCGGTGGTGCTGCTGGGCCGGGTGATCACCCGCCTCGGCACGCTGCCGCTCATGCACGACGGCATCGTGGAGAACATGTTCGCCTCCGACCTGGCGTTCCTGCAGGACTTCTACCGCCAGATCAACGCGGAGGGCCACACCCGGGCCGCGGTCAACTGCCCGCACTGCTCGGAGCCCTTCGAGGTGGAACTCGGCGGGAGCCGCCTGGGGGAATCGTGACGTACGCGACCGACCGGCTGCACGAGGAGATCGCGTACGTCGCCTACCACTTCCACTGGAACCTGGAGGACATCCTGGACCTGGAGCACGCCGACCGCCGCCGCTACACCGCGGAGATCGCGTCCCTGGTGACCCGGGCGGCCTCCGCAGGGGCGGAGGGCTGAGCGGTGGGGCTTTGGGATCGCGTACGGGGGCGTGAACGCGCACCGGAGGCCCAGGCGGAGCCCGAGGTTTCCGCCGAGGCGCCGCGTGCCGTGGTGGCGGCGGCCTGGCCGGGACTGCCGCCGATCCAGCGTGCGCTGGGAACGGGCGGCCCGGTCGCCGACCCCGGCTTCGGCGGCCGCCTGCCCACCTGGCAGAACCCCTCCTTCCTGGGCCCGCGCTCGCACGCGGTCCTGGACGGCGAGTCGAGCGCGTCCCTGGCGAGCGGCGGCCTGACCGGGCGTACGGGAGCGGGGGCCATGTCCGGCCTCGAACGGCCCATGCAGTCCATGCCGTTGGCCGGCCCCACGAGACCTCCGGGTCCGCCGCTGCCGGTGGTGCCGCTGCGAGCGGTCGGGAGCGGTCCGAGGACGGGGGCGGCCGGTTCTCCGGTCGGATCGGTCGGTCGGGTTGGGTCGGTCGGTGCGGTCGGTTCGGCCACCGCCGGGATCGCCGGGTCCGCCGGGGCCTCTGGGGCGGCGCCGGTGGTGCAGCGGGTGCCGTTGGCGGGGCGGCGGGGTGGTGGTGCGACCGCGCCGGTGCCGCAGCCGCTGCCGACCACCGAGAGCAACGCCAACGTCGTCACGGGCAAGGGGCAGAGGCCGGTGGCGCCTGCTGCCCAGCGGTCGGTCACCTCGCCGACGGCGGCGGGTCCGGCTTCGGTTTCCGGGGCCGTGCCGGTGGCGTGGGCACCGCAGGCGGCTCCGGTCGCTCCGGCTCCGGCCACGGGGCCGCGAGTCACCCCGGCACCTCCCGTCGCGCCTCGGCGCAGCGCGCTCACGCACGCGCCGGCGAACACGGCGGTCACGGCCGTGCAGCGCCGGACGCTGCCGTCGGCGCCGAAGGCCCTGGCGAGCGAGGGCGGTGCGGTGACCGCGCCGGGGGAGGGCGACCGAGCGGGGGACGGGGCCGTACAGCGAGCGGTCACGCGCCCGGACGTCGCCGACCGCACGTCCCCCAGGACCACGGCACCCATGTCCCCTACGACGACACCTCCCGCCCGTGCCGCGACCCCCTCGGCCTCCGCAACGCCCGCCGCCGTGGCCCCGGTACAGCGGCGGACGGCGAGCGCCGCTTCACCGGACGGCAGCCACACGCCGACTTCTCCGACCGCACCCGTCACCCCGGCACACCCGTCCACCAGCGCCGGAGCCCACCCGCCTTTCGTGCAGCGCAGTCCGTCCCTCTCTCCCCCCACCCCGCCTGCAGCGCCCCCTAAGGGGCGCGGGGCAGTGTCCGATGTGCGGCTACCGCCGCGTGAGCGCGCTCAACCCCCACCGGCCGCCCCCCGAACCACAACCGCCACCACGCCCTCCACCCCACACGTACGGCCACCGTCAACCCCGGCCAAGAGCATCGGCCGAGAGCCGACTGTGCAGCGCGGTGTGCCCGAGAGCACACCGACCGCTGCCGATGTCGTACCGGATGCACGCGCAACCGCGTCGGCTGAACCGAGGCGCCCGAGTGAGCCTGGCCGGCCTTCCGCGACTGCGCCTTCGGTGGTGCAGCGTCGGGTGGCGGGGAGCGCGGCGCCGCCTGCTGCTGCCGTGCCGGGAGCACCCGCGGCTGCGTCGGCTGAATCGCCCGGTCTGCCTTCCGTGACCGGGTCTTCGGTGGTGCAGCGTCGGGTGGCGGGGAGCGCGGCGCCGCCTGCTGCTGCCGTGCCGGGAGCACCTGCGGCCGCGTCGGCTGAATCGCCCGGTCTGCCTTCTACGACCGGCCTGTCGGCTGTGCAGCGGCCGGTACCGGAAGTACGCGCAGCTTCATCGGCCGAGCCGAAGTCCCGGCGTGAGTCCGCCCAGGCCCCCCTGAGCGGTCCTGCGTCGGTGGCCGTGCCCGCTGCTGGTGTCGTACCGGAGGCACGCGCGGCCGGGTCGGCTGAACCGAAGCGTCCGAGTGAGCCCGGTCTGCCTTCAGTGACCGGCTCTTCGGCGGTGCAGCGGCGGGTGGCGGAGCGTGGGGTCGCGCCTGACGCCGTACGGGAAGCGTCCCGTCCCGCGGAACGCGCGGCTGTACCGGTTCGGCCGAAGTCCCGGCGTGAGCCCGCCCAGGCGCCCGCGACCGGTCCTTCGCCGGTGGCGCCGCCCGCTGCCCCCGCCGTCGCGGGGCGGGAAGCCCCGGCGGAATCGGCGCCGATGCCTTCGCGTGGCCCCAACCCGTCCCCGGCGAGCGGCACTTCGGCCTCCGCGCCGGTCTCGGGTACCGCGACGCCGGCCGGCTCCCTTCGCCCGGGCCTCGGCGCGCCGCTCGTCCGTCCGGCGGGGGCCGGAGCCCTCGGGGCGGCGCCCGTACAGCGGCGGACGACGGATCAGGTGCCGTCCGGCCCGAGCGCGCACCCGCAGCCCGCCCCGACCGCCCTTCCGGCCACGGCCTCGCCCGCCCCCACTCCCCGCCTCGGTCTCGGCGCCCCCGTGACGGGCCCGGCCACTCCCGTCCCGTCCGTCCAGCGGCGGCGGGCGACGAGCGGCCCGGGAGCGCGGCCGACCGTTCCCGTCCCGCACCCGACGCCCGAAGCGCCTCGTCCGACACCTGTCCCGCCGAGCACCACCCCCGCCAGCGCCCCCACCCCTCTCGCCGTACCCCCGTTCCTGCCCGGAGCCCTCGCCGCGGCCGACGGCCAACCGCCTTTCGTACAGCGCCGTCCGTCCCTCTCTCCCCCCACCTCGCCTGCAGCGCCCCCTCAGGGGCGCGGGGCAGTGTCCGAGGTGCGGCTACCGCCGCGTGAGCGCGCTCAGCCCTCACCGGCCGAGACCAGGACAGCAACCACAACCACCCCCCACCCCGTCCCGCTCCGCCCCACCACCCCGCCCTCCACCGCCGCTGTCCCCCTCCCTGTGGCCCCCCTCAACCTCCCCACCATCCAGCGCGCCGCCCTCACCGCAGCCCTCCCGGCGGCGATCACGGGAATCAAGAACTCGCTGAAGAAGGAGCCGGTCAGCACCACGCCCCCGCCTCCCTCCGCCCCCGTCACCAAGGCGCCCGGGCAGTCGCCGCCCGACGGTCCGCCGCCACCCCCGCCCGGGGGCCACGTCGTCAGCGCCACGAACGACGACCTTCCCCCGGAGTACCGGGCGGTGGAGGAGGGCGGCTTCGATCCCGGCGCTCTGACGGAGTACCAGGTCGACGCGCTCGTGCACCGGATCATCGACCGCATCACCCGGCACGTCCGCACCGAACTCCGCCGTGACCGCGAACGCGTGGGCAAGCTCCGCGACTTCCGCCCCTGAACACCGCCGCCCCACCCGCCCACGCCACCTCCTCCGCAGAAAGGCCCCCGATGGCTCGCCAGGACCCGGGAACCACGATCTGGTTCAGCCTCTCCATCGACGGCGAGAGCCTCGGTTACTTCAACGGGTGCGAGGGGCTGTCGTCGCAGGTGGAGATCGAGCGGCGGCAGGAGGGCGGCAACAACGGCTTCGTGTGGCAGCTGCCGACCCGGGTCACCTTCTCCACCATCCGGCTGACGCGGCCGCTCACCCCGGACACCTCCAAGGTCGCGAAGTGGATCTCCTCCGTGCAGACGGGCATCAAGCGGCCCACCGCCCAGATCACGGCGCTGCGCGCCGACGGCTCGGAGGTCGCCCGCTGGGGCCTCCTCGACGTGCTGCCGGTGAGCTGGCAGGGCCCCTCCCTCGACCCGGCCAGCCCCGCCGTGGCCACCGAGGTCCTGGAGATCACCCACCACGGCTTCACGGACTGAGCGGGACGAGAGGGCAGAGGAAGACAATGGCCAGCAGCAGCCGGGGCGCCGGCAAGAGCCTCGTGCGCGCCACCCTGGAGATCCACCAGCCCCCGCCGAGCGGCAGCCGTACCCCGGGCGCTCTCATGAAGTCCTTCAACTTCGACTTCAACCCGGCGCAGCTCACCATCGGCCGCCGCGCCGACTGGAAGTCCTCCTACGCGCCGATCGAACGCGACGGCCCGCTCCCGGAGTTCCTCGGCGCGCACCCGCGCCAGATGAGCGTGGAGATCTTCCTGGACTCCTCGGACGAGCCGACCGCGAACTCGGTGCTGAAGAAGGTCGAGTCGCTGCTGACGTGCTGCGAGGTCACCGCGCAGAGCATCGCGAACAAGCGGCCGTCGCCGCCGTGGGTGGTGTTCGAGTGGGGGTCGTTCTCGACGGCCCGGTTCACGGCGTACGTCGCCTCGGTCGACGCCTCCTACACCCTGTTCGGGACGAGCGGGATGCCCATCCGGGCCACCTGCCGTCTGCAACTCCAGGAGATCCCGACCAAGACCCCCGGACAGAACCCCACCTCCGGCGCGCTCACCGCGCAGCGCGTGCACCGGGTGGTCGCCGGGGACTCGCTGCAGGCGCTGGCCTGGCGGGAGTACGGCGACGCGTCCGCCTGGCGGGCGATCGCCGACGCGAACGGGATCGACGACCCGAACCGGCTGCCCGCCGGGACGGAACTCGTGCTGCCTGCCGCCGAGGAGGTGCGGCACTGATGGTCAAGTACGCCTATTCGAACATCATCAAGGTGACCATCAACGGGAAGGACCTGAAGTCCGACCCGGTGTGGGGGTCCGCGCTGATGGACGCCCATGTCGACCAGGGCGTCGGCGTGCCGGCCGCCTTCCAGCTGACCTTCCGCGACAAGGACCGCAAGCTCCTCGGCGACCTGGGAGTGAAGTTCGGCAGCGAGGTGGTGCTCACCCCGATGTCCGACGGCCTGGACACCGCGGGCCCGCTGCTGACCGGCGAGGTCACCGCGATGGAGGCGGAGTACGACGGAACCGGCAGCTACGCCGTGATCCGCGGCTACGACAAGGGCTTCCGGCTGATGCGGCAGCGCCGGGTGGTCGCGTACCGCAACCAGACCGCCTCCGACATCGCCCGCAAGCTGGCCGGGCAGGACGGGGTGCCGATCGGCCGGATCGACGCGACGAAGACCGTCTACGAGTTCATCAGCCAGAGCAATGTCACCGACTGGGAGTTCCTCGCGCGGCTCGCCGACGAGAACGAGATGGTCATGTCGGTCGACGCGAAGGGCAAGTTCCAGTTCGTGAAGCCGAAGGACGCCTCCGGGGCGCCCTCGACCAGCACGGACGGCGACAAGAGTCCCTTCGTCCTGGAGGCCGGCCACGACATCCTGCGGCTGCGCTCCGCCGTCACCGCCGCCGACCAGGTCGCCACCGTCGAGTCCCGCGGCTGGGACGTGACGACGAAGAAGACGCTGACCGCGACCTCCCGGGCCAACGGCAACCAGGGGTACAGCATCGGCGCCACCCCCGGCGACGCGTACGCCAGGTTCCCGGCGGCCAAGCTGGTGGAGACCCGGACCCCCTACGACAAGCAGTCCGAGGTGAAGTTCGCGGCCGCCGCCCTCGCCGACGACGTGACGTCCGGGTTCGCCGAGGTCGAGGTCGTGGTGCGGGGCAATCCGCAGCTGCGGCCCGGGGTGCCGGTGGCGCTCAAGGACGTCGGCACGCCCTTCGCCGGCAAGTACACGGTCACCTCGGTCCGGCATGTCTTCGGCGACGCCAAGCACTACGAGACCTGGGTGACGGTCAGCGGCCGGCAGTGGCGGTCCCTGTACGGCGTCGCCTCCGGCGGCGGTGCGGACGGCGGCCTCGACCGGCAGCTCAGCGTGGCCCCGGCGCTCGTCACCGACGTACAGGATCCGCTGCAGCAGGGCCGGGTGAAGGTCAAGTTCCCCTGGCTGGACGACACCTACGTCAGCGACTGGACCCGGTCCGTGCAGCTGGGCGGGGTGCGCGGCGGCGGGGTGTTCCCGATGGACGTCGGCGACGAGGTGCTGGTCGCCTTCGACCGGGGCACCCTCGACCACGCGTACGTCATCGGCGGCCTCTACAACGGCAAGGACAAGCCGACCCGGGTCAAGGACGTCCCGCTGCACGACGGCATGCGCGGCCGGGCCACCCGGCACACCGTCTCCGACCGGTCCGGCAACCACATGGACCTGCTCGACCAGAAGGGCCGCAAGGAGGGCGTCCGGCTGGCCAGCGGCGACGGCAGACTGACCGTGTTCCTCGACCGGACCAAGACCGAGATCACCGTGGACAGCAAGGGTGACGTCTCCATCAAGGGGAACCGGGCGGTGTCGGTCGAGGCGGGCACCAGCCTGTCGCTGCGGGCGAAGGGCGCGCTCAGCATCAGGAGCGGGGGACCGCTGTCCCTGCAGAGCGCCGAACTCGTCGACATCAAGGCGCCGACGGGCGCGGTCTCGGTGAACGCCGCCGCGCTGAACCTGATGGCGACCGGAGCCGCCTCGCTGCGCGGCAACGGCGCCCTCGCGCTCGGCTCCCTGGCCACCGTGGCGATCACGGCCCCGCAGGTGCCGGTCCTCGGCAACCTGACCATGGCCGGTCTGACCGTGATGGTGATCCCGGCATGAGCGGGCGCCACGACTTCCCGGAGGGGCGGGTGCGGGACTGATGGCAGAGCAGTTCGTCGGCTCCGGCTGGTCGTTCCCGTTGCGCATCGGGCCCACCGGCGGTATCGCCCTGGTCAGCGGCGAGAAGGAGGTCGAGGAGGCGATCCGGCTCGTGCTCTCCACGGCCCCCGGCGAACGCCCGATGCGGCCGGAGTTCGGCTGCGCCATCCACGACCTGGTCTTCGCGCCCGTCAACGAGCAGACCGCCGGCCGGATCCAGCACGAGGTGTACGCCAGCCTGGACCGCTGGGAGCCCCGGATCGAGGTCGAGGACGTCGAGGTCACCACCGGCGCCGACCCGAGCGTGCTGATGATCGACGTCCGCTACTCGGTCCGCGGCACCAACAACCCGCGCAGCCTCGTCTTCCCCTTCTACGTCATCCCCTCCCACGACGAGCCGGACCTGCCGCCCGCCTCCTCGGACTCCTCGGAAAGCGACCGCTGATCCCCGATGGCCCTGCCCTCCCCGAACCTCGACGACCGCCGCTTCCAGCAGTTCGTCGACGACGCCAAGCGTTACATCCAGCAGCGCGCCCCGGAGTGGACCGACCACAACGTCTCCGACCCCGGGATCACGCTGGTGGAGACGGTCGCGCACATGGCCGACCAGATCGTGTACCGGCTCAACCGGGTCCCGGAGAAGAACCATCTGGCCTTCCTGGACCTGGTCGGCATCACCCTCTTCCCGCCCTCCGCGGCCCGCACCGAGGTGACGTTCTGGCTGTCGGCGGCCCAGGAGGACCCGGTGCCGGTGCCGGTCGGCACCGAGGTGGCGACCCGCCGTACCGAGACGCAGGAGGCGGTGGTCTTCGCGACCGAGCGCGCCCTGACGGTCGTACCGAGCGAGCTGCGGCACCTGATGAAGCAGGAGCGCGGTTCGGCGGTGGTCGATCTCACCCACGAACTCGCCGAGGGCAAGGACCTGTTGTGCTTCACCGAGGCCCCGAACCCCGGTGACTGCATGCTGCTCGGCCTGACCGCGGCCGTCCCGCACTGCGCGGTCGCCCTCGACCTGGACAGCCGGGTCGACGGTGTCGGCGTGGACCCGCGGCAGCCGCCGCTGGTGTGGGAGGCGTGGACGGAGGACGGCTGGCGGGAGTGCGAGGTCGACCGGGACGGTACCGGCGGACTCAACCGCCCCGGCGAGGTCGTGCTGCACGTCCCCGGCGGCCACGTGCTCTCCCGCAACGGCGGCCGGGAGGCGGGCTGGCTGCGCTGCCGGGTCACCGAACCCCACTCCGACCAGCCCTTCTACACCACCTCCCCGACGGTCCGGTTCGCCGAGGCCTGCACGGTCGGCGGCACCACCGGCGCCGTCCACGCGGAGACCGTCGAGGACGAGGCGCTCGGCGAGTCCACCGGCCTGCCCGGCCAGCGGCTGCGGCTCGCCCACGCCCCCGTCGTCGGCGACACCCCGCCGCTCCTCCTGCAGACCGCCGAGCACGACGGCGAGGGTGGCTGGCTGGACTGGCAGGTGGTCCCGCACTTCGCGGCCTCCGGCCCCTACGACCGCCACCTCACCCTCGACGCGACCACCGGCGAGATCGCCTTCGGCCCCGCGGTCCGCGAACCCGACGGCTCCCTGCGCCAGTACGGCGCGGTGGCCCCCAAGGGCGCGGTGATCCGGGCCCGCCGCTACCGCACGGGCGGCGGCCGGGACGGCAACGTGGCCCGGGGCGCCGTACAGATCCTGCGCTCCTCCATCCCGTACGTCTCGGAGGTCGTCAACCGCGAGGCCGCGCGCGGCGGAGTGGACGGCGAGACGGTCGCCGAGGCCAAGGTCCGCGCCCCCATCACCCTGCGCGCCCAGGAACGCGCGGTGACCCTGCGCGACTACGAGGAGCTGGCCCGCCGCGCCGCCCCCGAGACGGCCCGGATCACCTGCCTGGAGGGCGCGGAGACCGAGTACGGGTCGTACGCGGTACGGGTCCTGGTGGTGCCCCAGGCGGTCCCCGACCCCGGTGGCCGGCTCCGCTTCGAACAACTCGTCCCCGGCGACGCCCTGCTGGACCGCATCACCCGCCACCTGGACGAACGCCGCCTGATCGGCACCCGGCTGGCGGTCGGCCCGCCCTTCTACCAGGGCGTCACCGTGGTCGCCACCGTCCACGCCTTCCGCGGGGTGGACGTCGACCGGGTCCGCCGCCAGGCCCACGACGCCCTCTACCGCCACCTCGACCCGCTGACCGGCGGCGCGGACGGCAAGGGCTGGCCGTTCGGGCGCCCGGTGCAGTCCGGCGAGGTCTTCGCTGTTTTGCAGCGCGTCCCCGGCGTCGAACTCGTCGACGAGGTCGTCCTCCACCCCGCCGACCCGCTCACCGGCAAGCGCGGCGACCCGACCGACCGCATCGACCTCGAAGCCCCCTCCCTCGTCTTCTCCTACGACCACCGGGTCCGGGTGATCGGCGAATGAGGGGCTCCATCGACGGCCTGGGCTCCTCCGTTCCCATCGGCCCGATGCTCCCGGCGGTCTTCGCCGACGACGACCTCGCCCTGCGGTTCGTCGCCGGCCTCGACGACGTGATCGCCCCCATCCCCAACGTCCTCGACTGCCTCCCGACCTACTTCGACCCGGCCCTCGCCCCCCTCGACTTCACGGAGTGGCTGGGCACCTGGGTCGGCGCGGAGACCGACGGCACCGAACCGGAACCGCTGCTGCGTGCCGCCGTCGCCGCGGCCGCCTACCTGCACCGCATCCGCGGCACCCGCCGGGGCCTCGCGGAGGCGGTCCGGCTGGCCTTCGGCGTCGCCCCGGAGATCACCGAGAGCGGCGGCGCGACCTGGAGCGCCCGCCCCCTCGGCGCCTTCCCCGGCACCCCGCGCCCCCGCCTCCACGTCCACCTCACGCTCCCCGCCCCCACCGCCGCCGACGAGGTCCGCCTGGAACACCTCGTCGCCGCCGCCCGCCCCGCTCACATGCCCTACACGGTCCAGGTGACCGCGTCCGCCGAAAGGACCCCGCAGCCATGACGACCACCCAGAACTGCACAGAGTGCGGCACGGTCGCCGAACCGGGCCAGTCCTTCTGCGACGCCTGCGGAGCCGTCCTCAGCTGGACCGGCAACCGCGACACCCCGACCCCCGAACCGACCCCGGCCACCGCGCCGAACTCCGGCACGGCGGCTCCTGCCTGGGACGCCTTCACCCGGAGAGACGGCGGCTCGGGTCTACCGCAACGAGAAGTCCGGGCCACGACCACGACAGCGCCCCGTGAGGAGCAAGGGGACGTGCCCCGTCAGGAGCCGGGGGACCTCTCAACCCCGCCCACCACAGCGCCCCTTCAGGGGCGCGGGGCTGAATCCGATGTGCGGCTACCGCCGCGTGAGCGCGACCAGCCCCCACCGGCCGTCACCACTCCCACGGCCGAAACCACCCCCCTCCCCCAGGCCGCCGAAGGCGAAGACGCCGACGACGCCCACGACCGGGCCCGCCGCCTCCTCGTCCCCGTACAGGACCCCGACGCCACCCCGCCCCCGGCCCCCTCCGTCGCCCCCGTCCTCCCCGGCCGCCCCACCCCCCAGCGCCCCGCCTCCGTCCGCACCCCCGGCGAGGACCTCGGCGCCCACGGCGGCACCCCCTGCCCCTGGTGCGCCACCCCCAACCGCCCCGACCGCCACTTCTGCACCCGCTGCGCCATGCCCATGGCCGGCCATGACAGCACCTCCCCCTCGGCCCCCCGCCCCTGGTGGCGCCGCATCCTCGACTTCCGCAACCGCGAGACCCCCTGGGCCGGCGACCGCCCCCGCCTGCGCCGCACCTTCGACCGCGTGCTGACCTGGATCGTCGCGGCCGTCGTCCTCGCCCTCGTCACCGTCCTGGCGTTCAACATCCCGAACGCGGTGAGCGCCACCCGCGACCACTTCGCCCAACGGGCCCAGGTCTCCCCGGACCGGATCACCGCGTCCCGTTCGTACGCGGGGCACAAGCCGGACCTGGCCTTCGACAAGGTGAGCAACACCTGGTGGGGCCCCGGCGTGATCCAGGGCGGCGAGGGCGAGTGGATCGAGGCCCGTTTCGACGAGCCGACCCGCCTCCTGAACGTCATCGTCTCCTCGGGCGAGTCGAACCACTTCGACCAGCTCAAGAAGTCGGCGCTGCCGCACCGCGTGAAGGTGACGATCAAGACGGCCGACGGCAAGACCGAGGACCGCGAGCTGACCCTCGACCAGATGGTCGGCGGCCAGACCCGCAACCTGCGCGCGGCGGACGTCGTCTCCGTCCGCTTCACGATCGAGTCCTCCTACCAGGCCTCGGCGGAGACCCAGGTCGCCATCGCCGAGATCGAGTTGTTCGGCCCGTCGAGCGCGAGCTCCTCCTGACGGCCGCACCCGCCCGGCCCGGCGGCCCGCCTCACAGGGAGTGATGCGAGGATCCGGCCCATGACCGGGGACGACACGGGGAAGCGGCGCACCGCGCGCAGAAGCTGGCGCGACGTGCCGCTGGCCCCGATCGCCTTCCTCCTCGTCGGCAACGTGGTGGTGAAGTTCCTCGTCGCCCTGTTCTCCCTCGCCTTCGGTTCCGGCGGTTTCTCCGCCGGGCGGCTGGCGGATGCCGTCCTGGACCTCGTCGGGCGCCTGCTGATCGCCGGCCTCTGCCTCTGGCTCTTCACCCGCGTCCGGAAGTGGCGGCGCGGGGCGAACCCACCGGGCCAGAGCCAGGGGCAGGGCCAGGTCTAGCCCCGCATCAGCGACCGGTAGACCGCCGTCGACCGCGGGTTGCCCCGGCAGCCCCACACCCCGTGCGGGCAGTAGTCGGTGATGGTCTGGTACAGCGGCCGGTTGGCCGCGAACCACTCCAGCATGCCCCGCAGGTACGCCGGATCGTCCCCGTTCGCGTACAGCCCCCACTCGGGATAGGACACGGGTTTGCCGTGGGCCCGGGCGAAGTCGACCTGGGCCCGCAGCCCGTACGGCTCCGCGACCTGTTCCTCGAAGGAGAGCCCGCGCGGGGAGTCGTAGGCGTCCATCCCGATGACGTCCACGAAGAGGTCCCCGGGATAGCAGCGGGTCCAGGGCACGGCGTCGCGCCCCCGGTTCGGCGTGAAGTCGAACCGGAACCGCGCGCCCGGCACCGACCGCATCGCGGTGACGATCCGCACCCAGTACGCCTTCCAGGCGGCCGGGTCCGGCCCGCAGCGGTGGCTGTACGTCTCCCCGTTCATCTCCCAGCCGAGGACGACGACGGTGTCCGGCGCGCCGACCGAGACCAGCCGCCGGGCCAGCGTGCGGAAGTGGCCGTCGTAGGCCCCGGCCGCCCCGAGCCGCAGCTGCCGTCGTACCTCGGCGTCGGGCAGGTGGTCCTCGGTCCGCTCCAGCATCGGCACGTTGAGGACGAGGAGGCGGTCCGGCTCGGCCCGCCGCCAGTGCGCCCACAGCCGTACGAAGTCCGGGGCGCCCTCGATGTTCCGCCACACGTCGCCCGGGAGGTAGGTGTGGCCGACCCGGGGCTCGTCGTGCCCCAGCCAGTCACCGAGCGCGCTCACCCGCCGTACCCCTTCGGCGCCGTAGCCGACGTACGCGCCGAAGGGTCCGGGGGCGGCGGGCCGTGGGGTCTCCGGCCGGGAGACCGGCAGCAGCAGGAGGACGGCCATCGTGATGAGGAGGACGAACCTCAAACGAGCCATGAGGGGAAGTCTGGTCGTTGCCGGGAGCCGGCGGGCGCGGTGCGGGCATCTTCGAACTTTGTGCGAGGCCCGCCGGATCGCCGGAGACCTGGACCCCGTGCCCGCGCAGCCAGGGCAGCGGCGCCACCGCGGAGCCCGGGTACGGGCTGGTGCGGACCTCGAAGTGGAGGTGGGGGCCGTCCGCGTTGCCGGTCGCGCCGGCCGAGCCGATCCGCTCGCCCGCCGCGACCCGCTGTCCCGGGCGGACCAGGATCACGGACAGATGGGCGTACTGCGTCCAGTACCCGTCCGGGTGACGTAAGACGATCTGGTTGCCGTAGCCGTCTCCGCAGGACGTGGTCACCACCTGGCCGGGGCCGACGGCGTACACGGGCGTACCGGCGTCCACCGCGAAGTCCTGGCCGGTGTGCCGGTGTTTCCACAGGCGGCCCTTGGCGGCGTAGCCGGCGGAGAGCCGGTAGCGGACCGTCGGCGCGGTCCAGCCGTCGGCGCCGGCCGGCGGGTCGGGATCCGCGATCCCGGGGGCCCCGAAGGCGCAGCGCTCGGTGGCTCCGGGGTCGGCCTTGGCGGGCGTGGCGAGGAACGCGCCGGTCAGCAGGAGGACGAGCGCGGCCGTGAGCAGTCGTAGATCATCCGTTCGCATTGTCGGATCCTCGGACGAGCGGACGGTCCCGGGCCGCACACACACGCCCGGAGCCGCGACTTTCGCCCGTTCGGGTCCGGGATCGGCACCGGTGTCCCGGCGGGCTGAACGGACGCCCACCGTCCGCCCGTACCACGGGGCACGTCAGCGTTCGTCCGCAGATCGGAGTCCCCCGTGAACGCATCCGCAGCCATCGGCGTGACCGGCCTGGGCGTGATGGGCCGCAACCTGGCCCGGAACTTCGCCCGGCACGGTTACCCGGTCGCCGTCCACAACCGCACCCCCGCCCGCACCCGCGCGCTGGTCGAGGAGTACGGGGACGAGGGCAGCTTCGTCGGCGCCGAGACGGCCGCCGAGTTCGTCGCCGCCCTGGAACGCCCCCGCCGCATCATGATCATGGTGCAGGCGGGCGCCGCCACCGACGCCGTCATCGACGAGTTCGTGCCCCTCCTGGAACCCGGTGACATCGTCATCGACGGCGGCAACGCCCACTTCGCCGACACCCGCCGCCGCGAGGCCGCGCTGCGCGAGAAGGGGCTGCACTTCGTGGGTGTCGGCGTCTCCGGCGGCGAGGAGGGCGCGCTCAACGGGCCGTCCGTCATGCCGGGCGGATCCGCCGAGTCGTACGCCGTGCTCGGGCCGATGTTCGAGGACATCAGCGCGAAGGTGGGCGGTGAGCCCTGCGCCACGCACGTCGGCGCCGACGGCGCCGGGCACTTCGTGAAGATGGTCCACAACGGCATCGAGTACGCCGACATGCAGCTCATCGCCGAGGCCTACGACCTGCTCCGCCAGGTCGGCGGCTACGCCCCCGCCGAGATCGCGGACATCTTCCGCGAGTGGAACGGCGGCCGCCTCGGCTCCTACCTCATCGAGATCACGGCGGACGTCCTCGCCCACGTCGACGCCGCCACCGGCGCGCCCTTCGTCGACATCGTCGCCGACGCGGCCGGTCAGAAGGGCACCGGGCGCTGGACCGTGCAGACCGCCCTGGACCTAGCCTCGCCGGTCACCGCGATCGCCCAGGCCACCTTCGCCCGCGCCGCCTCCGGCCGTCGCGAACTGCGCGCCGCCTACGCCGGACTGCCCGGCGGCACGACCCCACCGCTCAGCGCCACCGAGGCCGACCGCTTCGCCTCCCGCGTCGAACACGCCCTGTACGCCTCCAAGGTCATCGCCTACGACCAGGGCTGGACGATGATCCAGGACGCCGCCGCCGAGTACGGCTGGAAGATCGACCTCGGCGCGGTCGCCCGGATCTGGCGCGGCGGCTGCATCATCCGCGCCTCCTTCCTCGACCGCATCCGCGCGGCCTACCGCGCCGACCCCGACCTCGTCAGCCTGCTCGCCCAGGAGGAGTTCGCCCGGGAGATCGCCGACGCGCAGGTGCCGTGGCGCGAGACCGTCGCCTCCGCCGCCCGCCGCGGCATCCCCGTCCCGGCGTTCTCGGCGGCCCTCTCCCACTACGACACCCTCCGCGCCGACCGGTTGCCTGCGGCGCTGCTCCAGGGCCAGCGCGACTACTTCGGCGCCCACACCTACGGTCGTACGGACCGCGAGGGCGCCTTCCACACCCACTGGGCAACCGAGGGCCGCCCTGAAACAGAGGGCTGATCAGGCGCCCCGTAAGGGGCGCGGGGAACTGCGCGACAAGCCACGACGGCGCCGCGGACGGCTGAGCACCGTTCGACCCGTGACGGTCCGTCGTGGCTGATCGCGCAGTTCCTCGCGCCCCTTACGGGGCTCTCCTCACGGGGCTCTCACGGCCTCCGCCGGAGGCACCCGCAACGCCCTTCGCGTCGGCAGCTCGATCGTGACGTACGCCGTGACGATCACCGTCACCGCGGCGGCCGGCGCCAGCCAGGCCGGCCCCGCCGGCCAGGGCCGGTCCAGGAAGCCCTGGCCCAGCAGCGCCAGCGGCACCGCGGACAGCGCGGCCCCCGACACCAGCGCGGCGACCGCGATCACCCCGGCCTCCCGGCGCATCATCGCGAGGATCTGCCGGGGCGTGGTGCCGACCAGGCGCAACGCGGCGATCTCCGTACGGCGCTGGGCCGTCGCCGCGACCAGCCGGTTGGCGATGCTGAGCAGCAGATAGCCGAGCAGGACGACGATGACGGCGAGGTTCACCCACACCTCGGGCGGGGTGTCCGCGCCCGCGTCGGGGGCCGTGTCCGAGAGGGCGAGGCCGGGGCGGGCGGCGGCCAGGGCGGTGAGCCCGCGCTCGGCGGTGGCCGTGCCGTCGGTGCGGACCAGGACGCTCTGGTCGAGGCCGGACGTGGTGTGCCCGGCGGCCAGGTCGTGGGAGAGGACGACCGGTCCGAAGCCCAGCCCGCGGCCGTACACGGCCACCACCTTCGCCTCGACGGGCGCGCCGTCGCCGAGGAACAGCTTGATACGGGCGCCGAGTCGGGCGTCGCGCGGCCCCGCCACCTCGCTGCTGACGGCCACCGTCGCGCCGGTCAGGCCGGACACGCTGCCCTCCTTCACACCCAGGTCGAGGACGTCCCGCGCGGCCGGGGTGAGGATCAGCGCGGCGGCCGACTCGGTCTCGGTGTCGTCGAACATGCGGTACGGCCACACCACGGTGGTCGTACTGACCGGCGCCGCCGCCCGCACCCCCGGCAGCCGCCGTACCTCGGAGAGCGTGTCCGTCGGCAGCCCGCCCAGCGCCGGCGCGCTCAGCCGGTACCCGGCGAGCGTGCCCGTACGGGTGTCGTCCGAGGTCGCGGCCAGCACCGTGGTCTGCGCGAGCGTGTACGTCAGCACGAACACGACGGCCATGGCGAGCGGGCTGATCACCCCGGTCACGCGCTGCGCGTACGCCCGTACGTTGGACATCGCCAGCCAGGTAGGCGCGGACACCCCGGGGCGCAGCCGTCGTACGACCGTCTCGCCCGCCGAGCGGACCAGCGCGGGGCCCGCCAGTGCCAGGCCGATCGCGGCGACGATGCCCGCGATGGAGGTGGCGGAGGCGCCGATCAGGGTGCGTTGCAGCAGCGGGGGGACGGACAGCACGAGGGAGACGGCCATCAGGAGCAGGCCCGTGGCTGTCCGGGCCCGGGACGGGGTGCGGGGTTCGCTGCGGGACTCGGCGACCGCCTCGGTGGCCGGCATCTTCGAGGTGCGCCAGGCCGCGCAGCGGGCCGCGAGGCAGACGGTCGCGACGAGCAGCAGGATCGCGGCCAGGGCGGGCAACGGGCTGAGGGTGAGGGGGAGTCGGGGCGGCAGCACGTCCCGGTGGACGAGGAGGGTGCGGAAGCGGGCCGCGAGGAGATAGCCGAGGGCGATGCCGGGGATCAGGGCCGCGGCCGTCACCGCCGTGGACTGGGCCGCCGCCAGCCGGCGGATCTGCCGGGGTGTCGCCCCGACCGCCCGCATCAGCGCCAGGTCCCGGCGCTGGCCCGCGATCGCCACACCCAGCGCGCCCGCCGTGACGAACCCGGTGATCAGCAGCACGATCCCGGCGAGCGAACCGGAGAGCAGCACGAGCAGGGAGCGGGCCGAGCCGACGCCCGGGGCGACGGCCACGCCCCGGTCGGCCCCGGTGAGGACCTTCAGGCCGGTACCGGCGACCGCCTCCCGGACCTCGGAGGCGACCCGCTCCTCGGCTCCGGGGGCGGTGCGCAGGCCGACGAGGTCGACGGCGCCGGTGTTCGCGCGGAGGCGTGCCGCCGTCGCGTCCGCGAAGTAGATCCCCGCGTCCGGGGCGTGGACCAGGGCCGTCACCCGGTAGGCGGTGGCGGTGCGGCCGTTCGCGGCGACGCGCACCCGGTCGCCGACGGCGAGGCCGGTCGACGCGTCCACCGCCACCTCGTTCGCGTGCGCCGGGGCCCGGCCCTCGACGCGCGGGGCGTCGAGCAGCTTCGTCGAGGACCAGCCGTGGCCCGCGGCCGCCGGGTCCTGGTCGGCGACCGCGAGGAGGCGGCCGTGCGGGTCGGTCAGCGCGGCCGGGAGGCCGAGGTCGCCGACCGCCGCCGTGACGCCGGGCAGGCCCGCCAGCCGGGCGGTGAGGGCGGCCGGGACCGCGGCCCGCTCGGGCAGCGCGATCGGCAGGTCGCCGGACGGGTGGTACTCCTGGTCGGCGGCGACCACGACGGCCGCGCCGCCGAGCCGTCCGGGCGGCAGCTGGGAGCGCAGGCCGGACTCGGCCAGCACCCCCGTGGCGGTGATCAGGGCCGCGCCGCCGAGGACCGCGCAGGCCACGGCGAGCAGCGAGGCGATCCGGTGGGCGGCCATCCGCAGGGCGAAGTGCAGCATGGTGATCAGTGCTCTCCCAACGCGGCCAGCCGGGCCGCCAGTTCCGCGGCCGCCGGGCGGTCCACGGCCTCGACCACCCGGCCGTCGGCCATCACCAGCGCGGTGTGCGCGCGGGCCGCGGCGGCCGGGTCGTGGGTGACCATGACGACGGTCTGGCCGAGGTCGTCGACGAGCGTCCGGAGCAGGTCGAGGACCTGGTGGGCGCTGCGCAGGTCGAGCGCGCCGGTCGGCTCGTCGGCGAAGACGACCGCCGGACGGGTCGCCAACGCCCGTACCAGGGCCGCTCGTTGCTGCTGGCCGCCGGAGAGTTCGGCGGGGCGGTGGTGGAGCCGGTCGGCCAGTCCGACCCGTTCGACGAGGGTGCCGATCCACTCCCGGTCGGGGCGGCGGCCGGCCAGCCGCAGCGGCAGCGTGATGTTGTCCTCGACCGAGAGGGACGGGATCAGGTTGTACGCCTGGAAGACGAAACCGACGCGCTCCCGGCGGAGTTCGGTGCGCCTGGTCTCGTTCAGCCCGGCGATCTCCCGGCCGTCGATGCGGACGCTGCCCGAGGTCGGCGTGTCCAGCCCGGCCGCGCAGTGCATCAGCGTGCTCTTGCCGGAGCCGGAGGGCCCCATCACGGCGAGGAAGGTGCCGTGTTCCACGGTGAGCGACACGTCGTCCAGGGCCCGTACCCCGCCCGCGTACGTCTTGCCGACGCCGGTCAGCGCGATCGCCGGGGCCCGCCGTGCGGTGTCCGTCGTGGCCGGGTGCGCGGTCGTGTTCATCGACGGCCCCGCAGTCGTCGTACCGCCAGGGCGCCCGCGCTGAGCAGGGTCACCACTCCGCAGGCCACGTTCGCCCAGGGGGTGACACCGCTGTACGAGGTCGCCATGTTGGCGGCCGCGCTGAGCACCAGCAGGGACCAGAGCAGGGTGCGGGTGAGGTCCGCGCCGCGGCCCGGATCCGTCGCCGGGGGCGGCGGGCTGGTGAAACGGTAGGGGTCGGTGCCGGTCACACGGTCCTCCTGGCGCTGCTTCCTGGGATCAGGGCACCGACGCTACGGACCGTGACCCCCCTCGGCCGATCCCGTGGGCCGCCCGGTCCGAGGTACAGCAGGCTGTACCTTTCGGCTTCGGCGGGCCCGCCGAACTCCCGTACGCCTTAGGGTCGTCGACGACGACGGAAGGGGTGCCGATGGCCGTCACCGGTGCGCGGGCGGAGGGTGTCCGGGCCCTCGCCGAACGGACGCTGCGGGCCGCGGGCGCCGCGCTGGCCGAGCTGGTCGGCGGGCTCGGTACGGCCGTTCCGGCGTTCGGCCTGCTGCTCCTGCTCGCGGTGACGGCGGTGACCGCGCCGCTGGGCGTGGGCCTGCTGCTCGCCCCCCTCGCGCTGCGTGCCCTGCACGCGCTGGCCGGCCGGGAGCGGGAGCGGCTCGGACGGCGCGGTCCCGAGGTGATCGCGCCGGATCCGCCGCCCGCCCGGCTGCGGCCGGCGCTCGCCGACCCCACCACCCGGCGCGAACTGCGCTGGCTGCTCCGGCACGGCACCGCCGGGCCGGCCCTGGGGCTGCTCGGGGTCTATCTGACGCTGTCCGCCGTACGGGACACCCTCTTCCCGCTGTACTGGCGGTTCTCGCCCGCGGACACGACCGCCACCTCCTTCGGCTACGGCGTCGCGCACTCCTGGGCGGACGCCTTCGCCGTCGGCGCGTTCGGCGTCGGGTCGATCGCGGTCATCCTGGGGCTGACCCCCGGGATGGCCCGGCTCCAGGCCGAGCCGGGGCGACGGCTGCTGGCCGCCGGGCCCGGCCAGGACCTCTCCCTGCGGGTCGCCGAGCTGACCGCCACCCGGGCCGCCGCCCTGGACGCGCACGCCATCGAACTGCGGCGCATCGAGCGGGCGTTGCACGACGGCACCCAGAACCGGCTGGTCTCGGTCACCGTGCTGCTCGGCGCCGCCCGCCGCCAGGTGGCCCGAGACCCGTCCCGCGCCGACGAGATCCTGGAGCGCGCCCAGTCCGCCGCCGAGCAGGCGCTGGCCGAACTGCGCACGGTCTCGCGGAGCATCCTGCCGCCGGTGCTCGACGACCGGGGCCTCGCCGGGGCCCTGTCGGGGCTGGCCGCCGAGTCGCCGGTGCCGTGCCGGATCGACGTCGACGCGCCCGAACGCTGTGCCGCCTCCGTCGAGGCGACCGCCTACTTCGTCGTCGCCGAGGCCCTCACCAACGTCGCCAAGCACAGCGGTGCGGGGCGCGCTTCGGTCACCGTGCGGGCCCGGGGCGGACGGCTCCGGCTGACCGTCACCGACGACGGCCGGGGCGGCGCGGACCCCGACGGCGGCTCCGGGCTCACCGGCATCCGGCGCCGGGTCGCGGCGCACGACGGCATCCTGCGCCTGACCAGTCCGGTGGGCGGGCCGACGGACCTGGAGGTGGAACTGCCCTGTGGAATGTGACATGCCACTGCGCATCGTGATGGCCGAGGACGACCCGCTCCTCCGCGAGGGCCTCGCCCTCCTCCTGCGCGCCGAGGGCCTCGACGTGGCGGCCACCGCCGGCACGGCCGACGCCGCCCTGGACGCCATCGACGCGCACCGCCCCGACATCGCGATCCTGGACGTCCGGATGCCGCCCACCCACACCGACGAGGGCATCCGCGCGGCCGTGGAGGCCCGGCGCCGCCACCCGGGGCTCGCCGTTCTCGTCCTGTCGGCATACGTCGAGCAGAGCTTCGCGACGCAGCTGCTCACCGGCGGGGTCGGCGGGCTCGGCTATCTGCTCAAGGAACGGGTGGGCCGGGTCGAGGAGTTCCTCGACGCACTGCACCGGGTGGCGTCCGGCGGGACGGCCATCGACCCCGAGGTCGTCGCCCAGCTCTTCACCCGTTCCCGCCAGGACACCCGCCTGGAACGGCTCAGCCCGCGCGAACGCGATGTGCTGGCCCTGATGGCCGAGGGCCTCGGCAACTCGGCCATCGCGGAACGCCTCGTCGTCACCGACGGCGCCGTGCACAAGCACATCCGGTCCATCTTCGCCAAGCTCGACCTGTCCCCGGCGGACCGGGTGGACCGCCGGGTGGCGGCGGTCCTGCACTACCTGGAGGACGCGCGCGTGCGCTCGCGCCAGTAGCTAGACGCGGACGCCGAACATGAAGGGTCCGCCGATGGTGCTCATCGACTCGTAGCGGACGACGGTGCCGGTGCGCGGGGCGTGCAGGATCTGCCCGTTGCCCGCGTACAGGCCCACGTGGTGCAGGTCGTTGAAGAAGAAGACCAGGTCGCCGACCTGGAGGCCGGACGTCGAGTAGATCTTGGTGCCGATCGTCGACTGGGACTCGGAGGTACGGGGGATGGAGACCCCGGCCTGCGCGTAGGCCCAGGAGGTCAGGCCCGAGCAGTCGAAGGAGGACGGGCCGGTGGCGCCGTAGACGTACGGGGTGCCGATCTTCGTCTTGGCGGCGGCGAAGGCGGCGGCGGCCCGGCCGGTGGCGGAGGTGTCGCTGCCGAGGTCCACCCGCTCGCTGGAGGAGCGGCTGGCGCGCTCCTGGTCGGCGGCGAGGGCGGCCTTCTCGGCGGCGGTGAGGCTGTTGAGCAGCTTCTGCGCCTCGGCGAGCTTGCCCTGGACCTCCTTCTTCTTCTCCGCGAGTTCGGTCCGGGTGGCGGCCAGGTCCTTGAGCTTGCCGGTGGCCTCGGCCCGTTCCTGGGCCAGTTCGCGCTGCTTGGCCTGGATCTTCTTCAGCGTCTCGACCTGCTGGCTGCTCAACTGGTCGAGGGTGGAGGCCTTGTCCAGGTAGCTGTCCGGGTCGGAGGAGAGGAACAGCTGCAGGGACGGGTCGATGCCGCCGCTGCGGTACTGGGCGGTGGCCATGCTGCCGATGCCGTCCCGCAGGTCGTTCAGCTCGTCCTGGCCGCGCGCGACCGAGTCCTGCAGCGCGGATATCTGCTTCTGCAGCTTCTCCTGCTTCTCCTTGGCGCCGTTGAGCTTCTCGGTGGCCTGCTCGGCCTCCTCGTACAGCTTGTCGACCCGGGACTTGACCTCGTCCTTCTTGGGCTTGGCGGCGGGCGCGGCCTCGGCCGCCTGCGAGGAGAGGACCACGGCTGCCGCGGCGGCGGTGGTGAGCACGGTGACGCGAGCGCGGCTCGGCTGCTTGGGACGACGGTGGGACGCCACGGAGGCGAGCTCCTTCCGAGCGGATGAGTCGAGCAACGGGTCAGCTGACGGGTCAACTAGTGGTACGAGCATCAGACATTAATGACTCACTAATGATCAGTTCAAATCTCCGCATGAAAAAAATCTGCCAGGGGTCTCCAGCAGGGCTTCTTCGGCGGCCGGGTCGCGGGGTGTGCCGCCCGTGACTGTTAGGAACCTTGACAGTTAAGTGGTCTAGTCCAAATATGGGCGCCCATGAGACCCACCCGTGCCCTGCACGCCCTGACCGCAACCGCCCTGTCCGCCGCGCTCGTTGCCTTCGGGGCCGGCGCCGCGCACGCCTCGGCCCAGCACCGCGCGAAGCCCCTGCCCGCGCATGTCTCCGCCCCCTACTTCGAGGCCTGGACCGGCCAGAGCCCCGCCGCGCTCGCCGCCCAGTCCGGCAACAAGTACCTGACCCTGGCCTTCCTCCAGACGCCCGCCGCCGGCTCCTGCACCGCCGACTGGAACGGTGACGCGGCCCAGCCCGTCTCCCCCTCGGTGTTCGGCGCCGACATCGCCACCCTCCAGGCCCGCGGCGGCGACGCCATCCCCTCCTTCGGCGGCTACAGCGCCGACACCACCGGCACCGAACTCGCCGACAGCTGCACCGACGTGGACGCCATCGCCGGGGTCTACGAGAAGCTCGTCACGACGTACGGCATCAGCCGCATCGACCTCGACGTCGAGGCCGACTCCCTCGCGAACACGGCAGGCATCGACCGCCGCAACAAGGCGATCGCCAAGGCCGAGCACTGGGCCGAACGCACCCACCGCCCGCTCCAGTTCTCCTACACCCTGCCGACCACCACCAAGGGCCTGGAGGCCGACGGTCTCGCCGTCCTCCAGAACGCCGTCGCCAACCACGCGCGCGTCGACGTCGTCAACATCATGACCTTCGACTACTACGACGGCGCCACCCACGACATGGCCACCGACACGAAGACCGCGGCGACCGGCCTCCACGGCCAACTGCACGCCCTCTACCCGCACAAGAGCTCCCGGCAGCTGTGGGGCATGGTCGGCGTCACCGAGATGCCCGGCATCGACGACTACGGCCCCGCCGAGACCTTCACCACCCAGAACGCCGCCACCGTCGCCCGCTGGGCCGCCGCCCAGGGCATCGACACCCTCTCCTTCTGGGCCCTCCAGCGCGACAACGGCACCTGCGTCGGCACCGGCGGCTCCGACTCCTGCTCCGGAATCGCCCAGGACACCTGGTACTTCAGCCACACCTTCGCCCGGGTCACCGGTCTGCGGCGGTAGCTCCCCCGGCAGTTCGGCCCGGGCGTCCACAGGGTGTGGACGCCCGGGCCGAACCGCGTGCGCGGTTACGGGTTGACGACCGTCCCGCCGAAGGTGACGTTCAGCTTGCCGCTGGAGGCGAAGGACCAGCCGAGGCTGCCCGAGTAGGAGGAGCACCGGGAGCCGTTGGTGCCCGTCCAGAACTGGTTCGTGCTGTCGGCGTCGCCCACGGTCTTGTCGTTCGAGCCGCTGACGGCGAACCGGCACGAGGTGTTGGTCCGGAACACCGAAGTGCCCTTGTCGAAGGAGAAGTTGCGCTCGGCGTTGTCGATGCCCACGTTGTTGGAGACGGTCATCGTGCCCGGGTTGCTGTTGTAGGTGAACCCGTGGTGGCCGTTGCCGTAGGCGATGTTGTGCTGGACCACGTGGTTGACGGCGATGTCGTCGCCGCCGAGCTTGTAGCCGTTGCGGTCGCCGTCCCCGCTCTGGCTGCCGTCGCTGAGCGTGCCGTTGCCGTAGGAGAGCGAGTACTCGATGGTGACCGGGCCGATGGCGCCCGTGTCGGTCTTCGTGTACAGGTCCCAGCCGTCGTCGATGTTGTTGTGCGAGACGTCGTACCGGAACACGTTCCCGGTGCCCGTGGTCAGCTTGGCGGCGAAGCCGTCCGCGTCCTCGCCGTCGCTGTCGGCGTTGTCGTGCGACTCGGAGCTGACGACCAGGTTGTTCGCCGGCCACGCGCTGCTCGACGTGCTGGAGGAGATCCGGCCGAGCTGCAGTCCGGTGTCGCGGTTGTACGCGGTCACGGTCCGCTCGACGACGTTGTTGCTGCCGCCGACGTAGATGCCGTTGTCGCCCGCGTGCTCGACCGTGAGCCCGTACAGGTGCCAGTAGTTGGCGAAGAGCTGGATCCCCCGGTTCGACGAACTCTCGCTCTGTGCCGAGAAGTCGAGCACCGGGGTCTCGCCCGGGTAGGCGGACAGGGTGGTGAGCGCGCCGGAGCTGCCGTTGGAACCGGCCGGGACGGTCACCGTGGAGGAGTAGGCGTACGTCCCGCCGCGCAGGTAGATCGTGCCGCCGGCCGCGATCCGGCTGATCGCCGAGGTGAGCGTGGTCGGTGCCGACTGGGTGCCGGCCGCGCTGTCGGTGCCGCCCGGCGCCACGTACAGCACGCTGGACGCGGCCTGTGCGGGGGTTCCGGAGAGTGCGGCGAGCGTGCCGGCGAGCAGGCCGACGGCCGCGATGACTGGTCTCACGTGCATCGTTCGTCTCCGTTCGGGTGCGGGTGTCGAGATGCGGAAGGTTCAGAAAGCGCTTTCTCCGTGAAGCTAGAGAGGGTGTCGTGGGCGCGTCAAGAGTCATGTATGTAAAGAGCGTTCGCAGGTGTGATCGCTCGGCGTCACTTCCTGGTCGTATTTCGATGGCGATCGGAATAGCTGTCGTGGACCCTCCGTTGCCCCTGATATGACAGAGACCACAGGCAAGATCGACCTCGGTGCCGTCGGTGTGTGGCGCCACGACAGGACCGAGCCCGAGCTGGCGGTCGCGCTGGAGGACCTGGGCTACGGCACCCTCTGGCTGGGCAACGCGTCCCTCGCGGACCTGGCCGACATCGAGCGGCTGCTCGACGCCACCGAGCGCCTCGTCCTCGCCACCGGCATCGTGAACATCTGGGCCAACCCGGCCGAGGAGGTCGTCCACGCCTACCGGCGCATCGCCGAACGCCACCCGGACCGCTTCCTGCTCGGCATCGGCGCCGGGCATCGCGAGATGACCCAGGAGTTCGTACGGCCCTACCAGGCGCTCAACGACTACCTGGACGCCCTCGACGCGGGCGGCGTACCGGTGGCGCGCCGGGCGCTGGCCGCGCTCGGCCCCCGCGTGCTGCGGCTGGCCGCCGAACGGACGGCCGCCGCGCACCCCTACCTCGTCACCCCCGCGCACACCCGCCAGGCCCGCGAGATCCTCGGCCCCGGCACCCTGCTGGCCCCCGAGCAGAAGGTGGTCCTGGAGACGGACCGCGCCCGGGCCCGCGCCACCGGCGACCTCACGCTCGGCCGCTACCTGGGCCTCAGCAACTACGTCGGCAACCTGCGCCGCCTCGGCTTCGACGACACCGACTTCGCGAACGGCGGCAGCGACCGCCTCTTCGACGCCCTGATCGTGCACGGCGGCCCGGCCGAGGTGGCGGCGGGTCTACGGGCCCACCTCGACGCCGGCGCCGACCATGTGACGCTGCAACTCCTGACCGACGGCGACACGGACCCGCTTCCGGGGTACCGGGTGCTGGCGGGGGCGCTGGGGCTGGGTGGCTGAGGGGGCCCTGCCGGGCGAACCGGCGCTCCGCTGCGCGTCTGCGTCTGCGTCTGCGTCTGCGTCCGCGTCCGCGTTCGCGTTCGCTCAGAGCGCGGCGAGGAGTCCGTCGAGCGGGGCGGGTACGCGGTCGGGGTCCAGGGCCTCGACGAGGACCCGGCCGTAATGGATCTTGCGGCCCGAGGTGGTGCCGAAGAAGCGGCGCAGTTGCTGCTGCGCGGTGCGGCCTTGCTGGGCGGGCTGGTTCAGGAAGGTGCGCAGGGGGCGCTGGTCGCCCTCGGCCCGGACCAGGTCGACGACCCGGTCCGGGCCGAGCGCGCGGATGAGTTCGTCCTCCAGGTCGGCCGCGCAGACGAAGAAGGCGTGTTGGTCGGCACCGGCCCGCTCCAGGCCGCGGACGTAGTAGGGCCGCTCCCGCTCGTCGCACAGCCCGGTCAGGCGCAGGCCCAGGCCGGGCGGTCCGAGGAGCCGGGCGTAGCGCCCGACGCTCATCGCACCGCCCATCGGCAGCACGCACACCCCCTCGGCCGCCAGGTCCCGCCCGCGCCGCTCGGCCAGCGCGTCGACCGCCGCGACATCACTCGGCCCTTCGAGCAGCACGGCGACCCGCACGCCCAGCCGCCCCGCCAGCGCGCGGGCAGGGCCCTCGGCCCCACCACCGGCCCACTCGGCGACCGCCTCCCGGAACACCCCCATGTCCGCCATGGGACGAGTCTCCGCTCCGGCGGGGCGGGGATGCCAGGGGTTATCGGTGAGCAATGGGCTGCCCGGCTGGGCCGCCGGCCGAGCCGCTCGGTCGGCGTGCTGTGCCGTCGTTCTTCCGCCGGGCTGTGTTGTCTGGCTGTGATGGCTGGCCGCAGTGCTGCGGCGCCGCTGTGCCGCCGTGCCGCGGTGCGGCCGGGCTGAGCCGTGTGGTCGGCGTGCTGTGCTGTCGTTCTTCCGCCGGGCTGTGTTGTCCGGCCGTCGTACCTGGCCGCAGTGCTGCCGGGCCGGGTCGAGCCAGGCCGCCGAGGCGCCGGGATGAGGAGGCGTCGTGAAGCTGCGGCGCACGGCGGCACGCGGGCGTTCAGATGTCCGTCCGTACGAAGACCGGCTTGAGGTGTTTCTCCGGGAGGGCCTCCGGGAGCTGCTCCCAGTCCAGCACGTGGGAGACGACGCGAGCCGGGTCGACCGTGCCGGAGCGGGCCAGTTCGAGGGCGTCGGGGAGGTGGTCGCGGACGTTGTCGCGGGCGATGCGGAGGGTGACGCCGGTGAGGTACATGTCGAGGAGGGGCAGTTCGCCGGGGCGGAAGTGATTGCCCGCCGACTCGCAGACACCCTCGGGCGCGAGGGACCGTACCGCCAGGGCCAGTTGGTCCACCCGGCCGGTCGCCTCCACCGCGATGTCGAAGCCGTGGTGGACGGGCGGGTCGAGGGTCTCGGCCGTGGCGGCGCCGAAACCCCGGGCGATCTCCCGGTGTCCGGGGTCGGGGTCGACGTAGAGCACGGTCGAGGCGCCCAGCGCGCGGGCGATGTCCACGACGTACAGGCCGATGCTGCCCCGCGCCACCACGACGACACGGGCGCCCGGCCGACTCCTCAGGTGCGGGGTCACCAGGCGCCACGACAACGACCAGTTGTCGCTCGCCGAGGCCATGGCGACCGGGTCGAGGTCGGCGGGCAGCGGCACGAGCATGGCGTCCGCGTACGGGACCCGGACCAGGTCGGAGAAGAGCCCGCCCCAGGAGCCGCCGATCGGGGCGCCGTACATCGCCATGTGCGGGACGGCCGCGCAGTGGGCGGTGCGGCCGGCGCGGCAGTGGTCGCAGGCTCCGCAGTTGACCGACCAGGGGACGACCACCAGGTCGCCCGGGGTCACGGTGGTGACGGCGTCCCCGGTCTCGACGACCTTCGCGACGCACTCGTGGCCCAGCGCGAACGGCGGGTCGAGGAACCCGTGCCCGGCGAGGATCGCGGTGTCCACGTCGCAGGAGGTCGCCGCCACGGGCGCCACGATCGCCTCCGCTCCGGAGCGCGGCCTGGGGTCCGGTGCCTCGCGCCACTCGACGGTGTCGCGGCCGACGTAGGTCAGCTCACGCATCCGCCCCGGCCCCCTTCGCCAGCGCCACCAGGTCGGCGTACCGGACGACCGAACCGCCCGCGCCCCAGGTGCCGTCCGGCTGTTCGTGGACCAGCACCCACACCCGCAGGGCGTCGGCCTCGGTGAGCCCGGCCGCCTCCAGGACGGTCCGGGTGGCGTCGGCCACCAGCCCCGCCTTGCGGCGCTCGGACAGCGCGCCCGCGGGGACCGTGACGTCCACGAGGAAGCGGGGCGCGTCGTCCTCGGCGGTGGTCTGGGCGCCGTCGGGCAGTTCGACGAGGTAGCTCCAGGCCTGGGCGCGGAAGAAGGCGGTGTCGGGTGCGCCCTCCCAGCGCAGCAGTACGGCGGCCAGGTCGTGTCGGACGGTCCTGCGGCCCTCGTCGGTCAGCGAGCCGGACGGGACGGTGAGCCGGATCATCGGCATGGATGTCACCTCGGTCGGGGAGTGGGGTTATGACGGTCGTTATAAACCGAGGTCACGCTAGACTATGACGAGCGTTATAGCCAGAGGGGTGGAGGGAGCGGAGCCTTGGCCAAGTCCAGTGGCGCGCCGTCACGCGAGCGCATCGTGGCCGGTGCGGCCGACCTGATCAGCCGGCGCGGCCTGAACGCCACGAGCATCCGCGAACTGGCCAAACACGCCGAGGCGCCGCTCGGTTCGACGTACCACTACTTCCCCGACGGCAAGCAGCAGCTGGCCACGGAGGCGGTGCGGTACGCCGGTACGGCCGTCGAACGCCTGCTGCGCAGGGAGCTGGACGCGGGGCCGGTCGCGGGGCTGCGCGCCTTTCTCGCCCTGTGGCGGGAGATCGTCGTGGCGAGCGACTTCCGAGCGGGCTGTCCCGTGCTGGCCGTCTCGGTCGAGGAGCCCCCTCCCGGCGGCGAACTCCCCCCGGCACTGCTGGCCGCCGCCGAGGTGTTCGACGACTGGGAGCGCCTCCTCGACCGGTCCCTGCGCGACCGCGGGGCCGATCACGCGGACGAGCTGGCCACCCTGGTCGTGGCCTCGGTCGAGGGCGCCATCGCCATGTGCCGGGCCCGCCGGGACATGGGTCCGCTGGACCGGGTCGCGCGCCAACTGGAGACGATGATCACCGCCGCGCTCGCAGACCCGGGCGCGTCGACTCCGGCGCCGTAGCCGCCGGCCGGTCGGGCGGACCCTCCATCGAAACCGACTCCGCAAGGCCTCCCCAGCCGCCTCCCCCGCCCGCCCTGCCACATGCGCCACCCGCGTCACATGCGGCCGCCCTCATGCCGCACGTAGCCTTCCATGTCGCATGCGGATCCCCGTGTTACTCGTGCCCGCCCCCCATGCCGCACGTGCCCGCCTCCCTGTCACATGTGGCCGTCCATTTCACATGTGGCCCCCGCGTTGCACGCGCCAGCCCCCGCGTTGCACGCGCCCGGCCCCACATCACGCTCGGCCCTCCGCGTCACGCGCGACGCAGTCCGCCGATCAGGAGGGTGACCAGTCGGCGGGCGTCGTAACGGGGGTCGTTCTCCGCGCCGATGCAGAGGTTGCCGACGCCGCGCATCAGCTCGTACGCCGTCAGGTCGGAGCGGATCTCGCCGGACTCGGTCGCCGCGTCGAGGAGCCGGGTGCAGACGGGGACGAGGCGGTCCAGGAAATAGGTGTGGAGGGTGTCGAAGCCCGCCTGGTCGGAGTGGAGGGCGGCGGCGAGGCCGTGCTTGGTGGCGAGGAAGTCCACGAAGAGGTCGATCCACCCGCGCAGTGCGTCGTACGGGCTCGGCGCGGTGGTCAGCAGCGCCGGTCCGGCCTCGGCGCAGGCCTCCACCTGGTGCCGGTAGACGGCGATGATCAGGTCGGCGCGGGTCGGGAAGTGCCGGTAGATGGTGGCCGTGCCGACGCCCGCCCGGGCCGCGATGTCGCGGACCGGTGCCTCCACGCCCGAGGCGACGAACGCCGCGGCCGCCGCTTCCAGCAGGGTCGTCTCGTTGCGCCGGGCGTCCGCCCGCCGGGGCCGGGCCGACTGGTCCTCGTTCTTCATCGTGCGCTCCCTCCGCCGTCACCCTATCGGGGCGTTGCTAAACGGGACAGCGTTCCGTATCGTCGGAGACATGAAACGGGACACCGTCCCGCTTCGCACGGAACACTGTCCCGTTTATGTGGACGTCATGCGAGGAGACCGGTCATGCAGTACCGCACCTTGGGCCGTACCGGAGTGCAGGTCAGTGCGCTCGCGCTCGGCGCGATGAACTTCGGCGCGATCGGGCGCACCGGTCAGGAGGAGGCGACCGCGATCGTCGACGCCGCCCTGGACGCCGGGATCAACCTGATCGACACCGCCGACATGTACGGGGAGGGCGAGTCGGAGGAGATGGTGGGCAAGGCCATCGCCGGCCGCCGTGACGACATCGTGCTGGCCACGAAGGCGGGCATGCCGATGGGCGAGGAGCGCAACCACCGGGGCGGATCACGGCGTTGGCTGGTCACCGAGCTGGAGAACAGCCTGCGGCGACTCGGCGTCGATCACGTGGACCTCTACCAGATACACCGCTGGGACCCGGCCGCGAGCGACGAGGAGACCCTGTCGGCGCTCACCGATCTGCAACGCGCCGGGAAGATCCGCTACTTCGGCTCCTCGACCTTCCCGGCCTACCGCATCGTGCAGGGTCAATGGGCCGCCCGCGAGCACCACCTGAGCCGGTATGTCACCGAACAGCCCAGCTACTCCATACTCCAGCGCGGTGCCGAGGCCCATGTGCTGCCGGTGACCGAGGAGTACGGGATGGGCGTGCTGGTGTGGAGCCCGCTGGCCTCGGGCTGGCTCTCGGGCGCCGTGCGCAGGGGCCGTGCCATCGCCACCAGCCGGTCCCGGTTCCTGCCCGACCGCTTCGACCTCACCGTGCCCGCCAACCAGGCCCGGCTCGACGCCGTGGAGCGGCTGGCCGCCGTCGCCGACGAGGCCGGGCTGACCCTGATCCAGCTCGCGCTCGGCTTCGTCACCGCCCACCCCGGTGTCACCAGCGCCCTCATCGGCCCCCGCACCCCCGACCACCTCCGCGCCCAGCTCGCCGCCGCCGACACCGTGCTCTCCGCCGACGTCCTCGACGCGATCGACGCGATCGTCGCCCCCGGCACCGACCTGGCCGCCCACGAGAAGTTCGACACCCCGCCCGCCCTGCTCGACCCGACCCTGCGCCGCCGCTGACCGACGGCAGAGAGGCCCCCTCATGGCACCCTCTTCACCGCCCCGCTTCGGGATCATGACCGCCCCCATGCGGGTGTCCTACGCGGACGTCCTGCGGGTCTGGCAGGAGGCGGACGCGATCCCCGAGATCGAGCACGCGTGGCTCTTCGACCACCTCATGCCCATCGGCGGCGACCTCGACGGACCGGTCCACGAAGGCTGGACGCTGCTGTCCGCCCTGGCCGCCCGGACACGGCGGCTGCGCCTGGGGGTCCTGGTGACCAGCAACCGTTTCCGGCCGCCCGCGATACTGGCCAAGATCGCCACGACCGTCGACGTCGTCTCCGACGGCCGCCTCGACTTCGGCATCGGCGTCGGCTCCCGCCCGAACCCGCCCGAGGCCCGGCGTGAATACCCGGCGCACGGGCTGCCCTTCACCGATCCCGCCCAGGCCGTCGAGAGCCTCGCCGAGTCCTGCGCCCTGATCCGCCGCCTGTGGACGGCCCCCGAGCCCTTCGACTTCCACGGCACCCACCACCGCCTCACCGGAGCGTTCGCCAACCCGAAACCCGTCCAGCGCCCCCACCCCCCGATCCTGATCGGCGGCCGTTCCTCGGCGACCCTGCGCGTGGTCGCCGAGCACGCCGACCTCTGGAACATCCCCGGCGGCGACATCGAGGACTGCGTCCGCCGCAGCGCCCTCCTCGACCGCTACTGCGCCGAACTCGGCCGCGACCCCGCCGAGATCACCCGCTCCATGCACCTCCCCGTCTCCTACACCCACCCGGAGACCACCCGCACCGCCATCGCCGAGGCCCTCGACGCAGGCTTCCACCACCTCGTCCTCGGCCTGCCGGCGCCCTACCCGGAGGGTGTCGCCCGGTGGGTGGCCGACGAACTCATAGCCAAGTCGGCCTGACACGGCGGGCAAGCCTCCCCGCCCCGACGGACCGCCCCCTCACATCTCTCTCCTCACCTGACCTCCCTCACCTCCCTCACCTCCCTCTCCGAACCGTGCGATCGCCGACAGGATCGTCTGCCGCATCGCGGGACTGCCGGTGTGGCCCGAGTCGTCGATCACCTTCAGTTCCGCGTCCGGCCAGGCCTTGGCCAGCTCCCAAGCGGTCTTCAGCGGGCTGCCGAGGTCGAGCCGGCCGTGGATCAGTACCCCTGGGATCCCGGCCAACCGGTGGGCGTCGCGGAGCAGTTGACCGTCCTCCAGCCAGGCGTCATGGGCGAAGTAGTGCGCGCAGATGCGGACGAAGGCCATCAGGGAGTCGTCGGGGCGGTCGCTGTAGGCGCCGGGACTGCCCAGTGCCTCATGGGCGATGACCGCGTCCTCCCACGTGGTCCAGGCGCGGGCGGCGGCGACCCGGACCGCCTCGTCCGGGCTGTTCAGCAGACGGTTGTAGGCGGTGATGAGGTTGCCGGTGCGGTCCGTGGCCGGCAGGGCGTCGCGGAAGGCCTCCCAGGGGCCGGGCAGCAGACGGCCGACGCCGTGGTAGAGCCAGTCGGTCTCCTCCGGGCGCGTCATGGTGACACCGGCGATGACGATCCCGGAGACCCGCTCCGGGTGGCGTTCGGCGTAGGCGAGGATCAGCGTGGAGCCCCAGGAACCGCCGTAGAGGAGCCAGCGTTCGATGCCGAGGTGCTCGCGCAGCCGTTCCATGTCGGCGATCAGGTGGTCGGTGGTGTTGTGGGCGAGACTCACGGCGGGGTCGGAGGCGTGCGGGCGGCTCTCACCGCAGCCGCGTTGGTCGAAGAGCACGATCCGGTAGACCTCGGGGTCGAACTGCCTGCGGGCGTGGCGGCGCCCCCCGCTGCCCGTGCCGCCGTGCACGCACAAGGCGGCCTTTCCGTCGGGGGCGCCGCTGGTCTCCCAGTAGATCCGCTCGCCGTCGCCGACGTCGAGGAGCCCGTGGGCGTAGGGCTCGATGGGCGGGAACTCCTCGGACATGGTGATCTCCCTTGGGGGCTGTGGGGGACAGCCCTATGTATTACCGGAGAGGGAGAGGCCCGGGCATGTATTAACTGGAGCGGGAGAGGCCTGGGCACCCGGTCTGGATCGCCTGGGGAGTGTCGGGTCAGGCCGTCGCGAGCGTGCTCAGGGGCAGCGGGGGCGTGGCGCCCTGCCTCGGGGTCCGCATCGGAAGGGACCTGGCCGGGGCCGCGACCGGGCGCGGGGTGCTGGTGTGGGTCCGGGCGCGGGTGCGGCCGGTGGCGAACACGCACAGGCGCAGGACCAGGAAGCGGCCGAGGCCGGCCAGTGCGGAGGCGCCGAGGTAGACGATCTGTTCCATGAGCGCGCCGGGCGAAGACTGCACGAGGTGCAGCAGGAACATGGCGGCGCAGGTCACCGCGTAGGCGGCGGCGGCCGAGCCGGCGGACTGCCAGTGTTCGCGCCAGCCGGCCCGTCTGCCGGTGCCGAAGGTGAATCGTGCGTGCAGCTCGGTGCAGAGGAGGGTGGAGGCGACCGTGATCACGGCGTTGGCCAGTGCCCAGGGCATGGCTCCGGCCAGCAGAGTCACGGCACCGCTGGAGAGGACTCCGACCCCGCCGCCGAACAGGACGAACCGCGCGAAGGAGGCCAGCGGGCCGGAGGCGGACGGGGCGGCCTGGTTCCCTTCCTGTGACTGCATGGCGTTTCCTCTCCGGGGCGGGGCGGGGCGGGGCGGGGCGGGGCGGGGCGGTCGTGGTGTCCGTCGACGAGGCATTTACTTGACTTACGCAAGCATAAAATAAGTTGCTTGACTTACGCAAGTTAAATCGCGGTGTGCTGGGTCACGTCGAGAGGTGACTCAGGGGCGTTCGACGGTCTTCGCCGGGGCGAAGAGCAGTGCCATGGCTTCCCAGAGGGGCATGACCTGCACGGTCGTGGCTCCGCGGGCCGGGCGGGCCGGGGCGGGGGTGCCCGGGGCCGGGCGGGCGGTGCGGGGGCTGCGGTTCATGGCGGCGGTGTGCGGCATCGTGGCGTCCTGTCCGTGGGGAGGGGGTCGGCCTTGCGAGAACAACCCTCCCGCGGCCGGGCCGCCGTCACGAGGACCCGGCCACCCGGACCGGTGGGGGGGGCGGGGGCCCCCCCCCCGGGGGGCGGCCGGCCGGGTGCGGGGGAGAGGGGGGGCCCGGGCAGTGGGGCGGGGGGGGCGGGGGCGGCGCCGCGCCGCGCCGTGCGGGGCGTCG
>NZ_JBIVDZ010000003.1:476371-988337 GCF_044747345.1 Streptomyces sp. NPDC090088
ACCCCCCCGGCGCCCGGGCCGCCCCCCGCGGCCCCCCCCCCCGGGGGGGGGGGGCGCCCCCCCCCCCCCCACCGCCGGGGGTCGGCCTGCCGTGTCAGGAGAAGAGGAGGCGCCAGGTCAGTGGGCCGGGGGTGCCGTCGGCGTCGCCGCGCAGCTCCTTGCGGGACTTCTGGAAGTCGCGGACGTTCAGCCGGTCGGCCTCGCCCCAGTTTCTGCTCGGGCCGACCTTGTAGTGGTCGCCGAAACCGCGCTTGACCAGCTGCTTGCCGAGCTGGAGGACATAGGCGTTCGAGGCCCCGGCCGTGAAGTACTTGCGGCCCGGGAAGGCGGGGACCTTCGGCTTGGTGGGTGTCTTCGTCACCGGGGTGTCGTCGTCCACGTCCAGGTCGGCCTTCGCGTCCTTGAGGATCCTGGCGAAGTCGATCGCGCCGGGGTCGCCGTGGACGTTCTCGGGGACGTGCATGTGCCCGCAGACACCCTTGAAGTCGCTCCACTGCGCGCCGGTCATCCGCTGGCCGCCGCCGGTGCCGTACGACGTGGGATAGGCGGGCCAGGACGTCGGGCCGGACAGCGGTACGCCGTGCTCCTCGTGCATCCAGGCCAGGAACCGGGCGACGCCCTGCAGGGCCCATTCCGGCGCGTCCGGCCAGTAGATGTGGTCGTGGCCGGCGGCCTGCCACTTGGCGTGGGTCTTCGGGTCGCAGGTGCCGGTCAGCTCGACCTGGCACACGTTGAGGGTGTTGGTCTCCACACCGCCCTTCAGGTTGACCAGTGCCCGGGAGGAGGTCTCGATGTCGAAGTGCTGGTACCACTTCAGCTTCTTCGCGGCGAGATCGGGGACCGCCGTCAGGTTCGGCGCGGTGGCCCCGCCGTCGTAGCCGGGCAGGCTGTAGCCCTCGGTGGTGTGCAGGACGACGACGTTGACCTGCATCGGGTCGCCGCCGAAGTCGTCCTGGTACCAGTTGGCGCGGCTGGCGCCGGGGTAACGCTGGGGTCCCGTCTTGGTGCTCATCTCAACTCCTGAGGTGAGTGTGATGGAAAGGGGGGTGGTCTTGTCATGGGGCGGTGAGGGCCGTCGGGCCCGCCGCGTGGCGATGCCGGTCCAGGCGGGCCGGATCGCCGTCGGCACGGCTCGCGAGCGCACGGGCGAGTGCGGCGTGCCGAAGCTGTCGGGAGGAGGGGGTCTGGGTGCTCAGCACCACGTCGCGCGGGAGCTCGGGCAGCCGGTAGCGGCCGGTGCCGGGCGCGCCGGGGTCGGCGTCCCAGACCAGGATCCGGGCGGTCACCGCGGCGTCGATCAGACGCAGCAGCTCGTCGGGGGCGAGGCCCTGGACGTCGGCGAGCAGACCGAGGTCCAGCGGATCTTCGTCGGCGGCGGCGTAGGCGAGCATCGTGCGGGCCGGTTCGGGCAGTTCGAGCAGGCGGGCGTGGACGATGTTGCGTACGGCGGCCGGTACCTGGGCGTCCGGCCCGAGACGCCGGTCCGGCGGCAGCCGGAGCAACTCGGTCAGGGCGAACGGGTGTCCCTCGGCCCGCCGGTGCAGGGCCTGGGCCGCCCCGGACGGGGCCTGCTCGCCGCTCGCCGCCAGGAGTTCGGCCACGTCGCCGACGGTCAGCGGTCGCAGGGGCAGCCAGGACGCGCCGCGCAGGGCGAGTTCGGCGAGCAGCAGGCTGGAGACGGGGGTGTCGGGGTCGCGCATGGTGCACACGAAGAGGACCGGGGCCTCCCGGAGCACCTGGGCGAGCCGGCGCATCAGTTTGTGGAAGCTCTGCGATGCCCGGTCGAGGTCGTCGGCGACCACCAGCGTGGGTCCCAGGGTGAGTTGCCGTACGACCGCCGCCAGGGGGCCCTTCTGCGCGTCCTTGTCCTCGGCGGAGTCCTTGCCGTCCTGCCGCAGCGCGTCCAGGAGCTGCTTGGCGGCGCAGGTCTGGCTGACACCCCGGTTGCCGCTGAGGGCCTGGCCGGCCAGGGTGCGGGCGACGGTGAATCCGGCCGCGGCGGCCTTGGCGGAGATCTCCTCCACCAGCCGGGTCTTCCCGGACCCCTGCTCCCCGTTGACCACGGCCCACTGGGGGCGGTCGGAGGTCGCGGCCGACAGCAGGGCGGCCAGTTGGGCCATCTCCTCGCCGCGGCCCACGAAGGGCGCGGTCACGGAGGACGGGCGCGGGTGCACGCGGGCGGCGGTGAGGTCGCGCGCCGGGGCGTGCGAGGTGGAGCCCGCGCTGCCGAGGACGACGACGTCGTGCCGCAGGATCGCGGTGTGCAGGTCCCGGAGCTGGGGGCTGGGGTCCAGGCCGAGCTCGGTGGCGAGCATGTCGCGGAACCGCTCGTACTGCTTCAGCGCCTCGACGGGCCGCCCGGCCGTGTACAGCGCGCGCATCAGCAGCGCCCAGGAGGTCTCCCGCAGCGGGGCCTTGAGCACGAGGCTCTGGGCGACGTCGATCGCCTGTTCCGTCTCGCCCTGCTGGACGAGGATCGTGGCCCGCAACTCCCTGGCGTCGTGCAGTGCGCCGTCGAGCCGGGCGCGCTCGCGGATCGCGAAGGCGTGCTCTCCGGCCTCGGCCAGCGCCTCACCGCGCCACAGCGTGAGCGCCGCGTCGATCTCCCGCCGGGCGAGGACCAGTTGACGGGTCCTCAGAGCCTCGCGCGCCCTGCTCACGCCCAGCTCGAACAGGGCGGTGTCCCGTGCCTCGGGGGGCATCTTCAGCGCGTACCCGGCGGGGCTGCTCACCAGCATGGTGGACGGGCCCTGCCGGGCCGGGTCGAGGACCGCGCGCAGCCGGCTGATGTGGGCGCGCACCGAGGAGGCGGCGCCGGTCGGCCGGTCCGTGGGCCACAGGTCCCGCAGGATCGTGTCCTGCGAGACGGGCCGGCCGTCCTCGACGAGCAGCCGGACGAGCAGCAGCCGGCGCTGCCGGGGCCCCAGATCGAGGGGGACCCCGTCCCTCAGCACCTCGACGGGCCCGAGCAGGCAGAACCGCGTCTCCTGTCCGGGCCGGTGGTTCATCGGGGTCGGGCCCTCCTGGGCGGTACCGGGCGCGAAGGGCTGGTACGGGGTTCATATGACGGTTCGGCGAAGCAGTCAACCAATGGTCCGTTGCCTGCGCGTTGTCGGGGTGTTGTTCCACGCGGTTCGTGGTGCTTTTCGTGGTCGCGCTCGTGGTCGTGCTCGTGGTGTCGTCCGCGTGCCGGTGGACCGTCGACGGTAGTGCCTCGAATGGCTGACGGAGGCTCAATTGATGACAACACAACGGCAATTGACGAACAACAGGCGTGAGTAGGATCCAACCGCCAAGATCCACAAGGAAATCAAAGGTACTCATGCGTAAATTGATGTCGGCCGTCGTCGGCGCGGTGCTGGCCTTCGCCGGGACGGCCGGGGTGATGAGCACGCCCGCCCAGGCGGCGACGGGCCAGGAGTACGTGGCGCTGGGGGATTCGTACGCCTCCGGGGTCGGCACGGGTTACTACGACAGCGCCGGCGGCGACTGCAAGCGCAGCCCGGCCGACTACCCGGCCCTGTGGGCGGCCGCGCACGCGGACTACACGCTGAAGGACGTCTCCTGCAGCGGCGCGACCATCGCGGACGTGCGCGACAAGCAGCTGTCCGCGCTGGGTACCGGCACCGATCTCGTCACGCTCACCGTGGGCGGCAACGACGCCCAGTTCTCCTCCGTGGTCCAGGCGTGCCTCACCCAGAGCGACAGCTACTGCGCCACGGCCACGCTGTGGATGTCGTCCTACGCCAGGAACCAGATGGTCACGGAACTGGCCGAGCTGTACCAGGACATCAGGAGCAAGGCGCCGAACGCCCGGATCGTCGTTCTCGGTTACCCGCGCACCCTCTCCCCGACCGGCACCTGCCCGCTGATCGACCTGAGTGCGGCCAAGCGCACCGCCATGAACGGGCTGGCCGACGCGCTGGCGGAGGGCACCGCCGCCGCGGCGGCCGAGGAGTCGGTGGAGTTCGTCGACGTACGCGCCGCCTTCCAGGGCCACGGGGCGTGCGGCTCCGACCCGTGGATCAACGATCTGAGCGCCGGCACCGAGGTCTTCCACCCCACCCTGATGGGCTACCTGGCGGGCTACGACGCGAGGCTCAACGAGGTCACCGGCTGAGACGAGCGGCGATTCCGTGGCCGGTCAGCGAATACAGAACCGCCCGGACATCACCCACGCGCCCCGAGGTACTCGGATCCGTCTGAGTATCCGTGCTCTGTCCGGTGCCGCGCCCGGCCGTGACGCTGGGGGCATGGGACTTCAGAGATCCGTTCTGCGGGTGCTGGTGCCGACGTCGGTGTCGGCCGGGGTGTCGGTGGCGGCCTGGGCCGGCTGGCTGGGCTGGGACCAGGAGTACGACGTGGCCGCCGACGGCTCGGTGAGCGGGCCGTACGCGGTGTGGCAGGTCGCGGGGCTGGTGGTGACGCTGCTGGCGGCGGTGGGCTGGGCGGCGGCGCGGGGGCACAGCGCGGCCGCCGTGGCGGGGACGACCGCCGGGCTCACCCTCGCCGCCGGTGTGGACTGGTCGGACGACGCCAGCGGGCTCTTCATGGTCGGCGTGGCGCTGGTCATGGTGGGGAGTTTCATCGGCTCGGCCGTCGTGGCGGCCGTCGTGTCGACCGGGCTGGACACCCCGCGCCGGGACCGGCCGCTCGCCCGCTGAGTCAGGCGGGCAGCGGCTGTTCCGCCCAGATCGTCTTGCCGGTCGGGGTCTGACGGCTGCCCCAGCGTTCCGCGATCTGGGCGACCAGGAGCAGCCCCCGGCCGCCCTCGTCGTAGACCCGGGCCCGGCGCAGGTGCGGGGCCGTGCTGCTGCCGTCGGAGACCTCGCAGATCAGGGACGTGTCACGGATCAGGCGCAGGGAGATCGGGCTGTCGCCGTAGCGGACCGCGTTGGTGACCAGCTCGCTGACGATCAGTTCCGTGGCGAAGGACGCCTCTGTCAGGCCCCAGGTCTCCAGCTGCTCGCACGCCATCTTCCGGGCCCCGGCGACGGCGGCCGGGTGCCTCGGGAGCTGCCAGGTGCGGACCTGCGCGGTGTCCAGGGCGGAGGTGCGGGCGAGGAGCAGGACGATGTCGTCGCCGGGCCGGTCGGTGAGGACCGTGCGCAGCACGTGGTCGCAGGTCTCCTCCAGGGGCGCGGCCGGATCGGCCAGCGCCCGGCACAGCAGGCCCACGCCCGCCTCCATGTCCTGGCCGGCCGTCCGTACCAGGCCGTCGGTGTAGAGGGCGAGCACGCTGCCCTCCGCCAGTTCCACCTCGGCCGACTCGAAGGGCAGGCCGCCCAGGCCCAGCGGCGGCCCGGCCGGGAGGTCGAGGAGGCGGGCCGCGCCGTCGGGCGGGACCAGGGCCGGGGCCGGATGGCCGGCGCGGGCCATGGTGCAGCGCCGGGTCACCGGGTCGTAGACGGCGTACAGGCAGGTCGCGCCGACCTCGCCGGACGTCGCCTCGGCCCGGCCGGGCACGTCCGGGCCCTCCTCGCGGTCGAGCCGGATCACGAGGTCGTCGAGCTGGGTGAGGAGTTCGTCGGGGGCCAGGTCGACGTCGGCCAGGGTGCGCACCGCCGTCCGCAGCCGGCCCATCGTGGCGGAGGCGCGGATGCCGTGGCCGACCACGTCCCCGACCACCAGGGCGACCCGGGCGCCGGACAGCGGGATCACGTCGAACCAGTCGCCGCCGACGTCCTCGCCGGACCCGGTGGGCAGATACCGGTAGGCCACCTCCGTCGCCACCAGCCCCGGCGGCCGGCCGGGCAGCAGGCTGCGCTGCAGGGCCAGGGCGGTGCGGCGCTCGCGGGTGTAGCGGCGGGCGTTGTCCACGCTCACCGCGGCCCGGGCGACGATCTCCTCGGCGAGCCGCTGGTCGTCCTCGGTGAACGACTCGGGCGTGCGGTGCCGCAGGAAGTGCGCCAGGCCGAGGGTGACCCCGCGGGCGCGCAGCGGGACCATCAGCACCGAGTGGATCATGTGCCGGGCGACCGAGTCGGCACGGGCCTGGGACGACGTGATCCACTCCCGCATCCCGGGTTCGCCCGGGGTGTGCCGGGTGCCGCGGCCCGCGAGCAGGGCCCGCAGCGGCGGGGTCCCGGCCGGGTAGCGGATCGGGTCGCCGGGGTCGGCCACCGCCTCCGGGCAGCCCGGCAGCACCGAGCGCTGTGCGGTACGGCGTACGGTGACCGCCCGGCCCGGCGGCAGCGGCTCCGGTTCGTCCCCGAGGGCGACGGACTCCAGCAGGTCGACGGTGACGAAGTCCGCGAACCCGCCCACCGCCACCTCGGCCAGTTCCTCGGCGGTCCGGATCACGTCCAGGGTGGTGCCGATGCGCATGCTGGCGTCGTTGAGGACGGCCAGGTGGCGGCGGGCCCAGTACTGCTCCGTGGTGTCGAAGACGATCGCGGACAGACCCTGCACCGTGCCCGTCTCGTCCTTCAGCGCGGAGAAGTACATCGACCAGGAGTGCTCCCGGGTCTCGCCGGGCGCCTGGCCGTGCTGCTCGTGGAAGACCGTCCGCCCGGTGCGCAGCACCTGCCGCTGGAGGCGGTCGTACACGTCGAAGGGGAAGCTGGGCTCGATCTCCCACAGGGTCAGACCGCGCATCTCCGCCGCGGGCCGGCCCATGATCCGGCTCATGACGTCGTTGGCGGCGACGAACCTCGCCTCACGGTCGTAGATCGCCACCGGCATCGGCAGCTGGGCGAGCGTGAGGTCCCACAGGGCCGCCGCCCCGGGCTGGTCGCGCCCGGCCACGGTGGTCTGCGCGGCACCGGTCACCAGCCACAGCGGCTTGGGACCGGTGTCCGCGAGCGGGGTGCCCTGGAGGCGTACGACGACCCGGTCGCCGTCGCGGTGCCGCAGCGCCACCTCGGTGGACCAGCGGTGGCCGGCGGCGAGATGACGGCGGGCGGAGGCGGGCAGGTCGGCGGCGAGCAGGCTCCGCGCGGGCCGGCCGACGACCTCGGCGGGCTCGTAGCCGAGCAGCCGCCGGGCACCCGCACTCCACACCAGCACCGCCCCACCGGCGTCGACGACGACCGCCAGGTCCTCCGGTACGCGTCCCTCCATGGTGCCTCCGGGTGTCCCTGTGTCCGCACCCGCTTCCCAGGATCCCGCCGCGCCCCGTCCCGCTCAACCGGCGGCACGGGGGGACCACCGCGAACGGGCGGCGGTCAGGACTTCGCGGAGGGGGTCTGCCTGATGCCGTCCACGACGCTGCGCTCCATGACGGCGCTGGTGAAGAGGATGGTGCCGGGGGTGATCAGCGCGTCGTCGCCGCTGTTCTTGCGGACCTGGACCGTGCGTTCGCCGAGGAAGACATGGGTCTTCTTGTCGAAGATCCACTCCTCGCGCTCCCCGCTGGTCTCGTCCAGCCGGGCCACCGCCACACCGTGCCGGCCCACCGCGTCGGTCGAGTCGTCGACCACGACGACACCGGGGATCTTCTCGGCGGCCTTGAACAGCGCCGGATACAGCTCCGCCGGCGGGTAGCTCTCGCCGAGCAGGTCGCCGATGGTGGTGAACGCCTCCTGGTCGGGGGAGTTCCCCTGGCCCTTCGTCTCCTTGTAGATCTTGGCCAGCAGCTGGTCGGGGTCGGTGGTGAGCTGGGTGAGGTAGTCGTACGACGGGCCGTTCAGGGTCGGCTCGGGGGTGTTGCCCTGCTCGTCCGGGAGGGACAGGGTCTCGCCCTCGGGGCTGTCGTTGACGGCCGGGTCGATCAGCCAGCCCTTGGTGCCGTCCGCGGACTTCCAGATCTGCCGGGTGTGCAGCGGGTGGCTCGCCAGGGAGGCCGTGTCGCCGACGTGCCTGACGTAGGTGTCGGCCGACTCGGACCTGATGTAGATGTACTGGCCGGGCCGGACGTCCGGGCGGGAGGTCTTGGCGGCCGCCAGGGAGATCTGGTCGAGGAGCTGCGGCACGCCCTTGCTGCTGGCCGCGCCGATGCTGGTGGTGAGGGCCGGGCCGTAGTCCTGTACGCCGTTGCCGCCGCCGGACAGGGTCAGTCCGGCGACGACCGCCGCGGCCAGCGCCGCCGCCGTCAGGGGCAGCGCGATCACCGGACGCGGAAAGCGGCGGCGCCGCTCCTGCGCGGGGGCCGTCGCCGCGGACTCCGTCTGCTGCAGGTCGTGGATCTGGGCCATCAGTCGCTCCTTGTGGAACTGGTGGCGGCCCGGCGGCAGGTCCCGCGCCGTGGCGGACAGCAGCCGCTCGGCGCCGCCGTCCACCTCGGCCGGGTGCTTCCGGGAGGCTTTCGCGGTCATCGTCTTCCTTCCTGCGCGGGCCGGATCACGTGGGTGTGATCACCTCTTGTCTGTCGGGCGGGGCGGTCGCCTTCCCGATCTCCGCGAACTTTTTTCGCCGGTGCGCCGCCGGGCGGTACTCCGGCGGGCGATGCGCCGGCGGGCGGTACGGCCGTGATCGGCGCGTCGGTGAGGTGGCGCAGCTTTCTTCGGGCGCGGGAGAGCCGGGAGGCCACCGTGCCGACGGGGATGCCGAGCGCCTCCGCCGCGGCCTCGTAGTCCAGGCCCTCGCCCAGGCAGAGCGTGACGACCTCGCGCTCCGGCCTGCGCAGTCCGGCGAGGGCGGTGAGGGCCGTGGCGAGACGGCGCCGGCTGTCGATCCGGTCGGCCACCTCGTCCGCGTGGTCGGGCACCGCGAGTTCGGCCGCCGCCGCGGCCTGGGCGGCGGCCCGGTAGCGGCGGTTGCTCCGGTACTGGTTGCGGGCGGTGTTGGTGGCGATGCCCAGCAGCCACGGACGGAGCGAACCGCCCTCGGGGTCGACCCGCTCGCGCAGTCGCCATGCCTCCAGGAAGGTCGCCGCCATCACGTCCTCGGCGACCGACCGGTCGGCGGTGAGCCGGAAGGCATGGTTGTAGACGGCGTTGGCATAGCTGTCGAACAGCTCCGCGAACGCGCTCGACTCCCCGGCCCGTACCCGGGTACGCATATGTGTGCTCACGTCACTGAGCTGTCCGGCACGCGACACCGACTTCCCGTGATATGGATCACACCCGTTGTCCCACCCGTTGGCTCACCCGCTTCCCCGGCCGGCCCCAGTCTGCGGCACGGGCTGCCGGACACCTCCCGGTGCTAGGCCCGCCCCCGTGCGGCCGCCGCCCGCTGGGCCAGGGAGTCGAAGACCACCGCGATCAGCAGCACCCCACCGGTGATCATGAACTGGACGGCGGGCTGGACGCCCAGCAGGGCCATGCCGGAGGCGATGGACTGGATGACGAGGACGCCGAGCAGCGCGGACCAGGTCGAGCCGCGGCCGCCGAAGAGGCTGGTGCCGCCGATGACGGCGGCGGCGATCGCGTTGATCAGCAGCATGCCGGAGCCCGCCACCTGGGTCGCCGAGGTGAGCCGGGAGGCCACGAACAGGCCGCCGGCCGCGGCCAGCGCGCCCGACACCAGGAACACCGAGACCCGTACCCGCGCCACGTTGACGCCCGCCCGCAGGGCCGCCTCCGCGCCGCCGCCCAGGGCGTGCACCTGGCGGCCGTAGGTGGTGCGGCGCAGCAGGAGATCGGAGGCGACGAGGACGGCGAGGAAGACCAGCAGGGCGAGAGGCAGGCCCTGGAACCGGTTCAGGACGTACGCGGCGGCGAAGGCGGCCGCGGCGAGCAGGGCCGTACGGCCCCAGACCTCGGCCGCCGGGCGGCACGGCATGCCGGTGGCGGCGCGCCGGCCGCGGTCGTGCAGGGAGACGGCGAGGTGGGCCGCCGTGCCGAGGGCCGCCAGGCCGTAGGTGGCGACGGCGGTCGGGAAGTGGCGGCTGGTGAGCATGGCGACCAGTCCGTCGCCGTCGAAGCCGATGGAACCCTCCGCGCCCAGCAGGTAGAGCATCAGGCCGTTCCAGGTCAGCAGCCCGGCGAGGGTCACCACGAAGGCCGGGACCCCGGTCTTGGTGAAGACGAACCCGTGGAAGGCCCCGGCGGCCCCGCCCACCGCCACCGCGACCAGCACGGCCGGCCCCTCGGGCATTCCGTGGTTCACGTTCAGCGTCGCGAACAGGGCGCCCGACAGGCCCGCGAGCGAGCCCACCGACAGGTCGATCTCGCCGATCAGCAGCACGAAGACGACCCCGACGGCGACCAGCCCGGTCCCCACGATGTCCACGCTGAGCACGGACAGGTTGCGCGGCGAGAGGAAGTTCGCGTTGAGGCTCTGGAAGACCGCCCAGATCACGGCGAGGGCGAGCACCACCGGCGCCGGGCCGAGACCGCCCTGGTGCAGTCGGCGGCGCGCGGTGTCCCCGCAGTTCCCCAGCCGTCCGGCGGGCTGCCCCCTCACGACCATCTCTCCTGCGGGTCGGCCGGCGGGCGCTGCCGTCCGGAGTGGTCCGCCGCGCCCGTGATGGAGGCGATGATCTGTTCCTGGGAGGTCCGGCCCACGTCGAAGAGGCCGTTGTTGCGGCCGAGGCGCAGCACGGCGACGCGGTCGGCGACGGCCTTGATGTCCCCCATGTTGTGGCTGATCAGCAGCACCCCGGTGCCCCGGTCGCGGAGTTCCTCGACGAGGTCGAGGAGCTGGTTGGTCTGTTCGATGCCGAGCGACGCGGTGGGCTCGTCGAGCAGCAGCAGCCGCGGTGCGCTGAGGAACGAGCGGGTGATCGCGACGGCCTGCCGCTGGCCGCTGGACAGGGTGGCGAGCGGCGCCCGCACGTCGGGGACGTCGACGGGCAGGGTCCGCAGCAGCTCACGGGTGCGGCGCTCCATCTCCACCTCGTCCAGGACGCCGTACCGGTGGATCTCCCGGCCGAGGAAGAGGTTGCCGACGACGTCGAGGTTCCCGCACATCGCGAGGTCCTGGTAGACGGTCGCGATCCCGAGGGCGCGGGCGTCGTGCGGGCGTCTGATCTGGACCGGGCGGCCCTCCCACACGAGGACGCCCCGGTCCGGGGAGAGCACCCCCGAGACCACCTTGACCAGCGTCGACTTGCCTGCGGCGTTGCCGCCGACCAGGGCCACCACCTCCCCGGCCCGGATCTCCAGGTCGACGTCGACCAGCGCCTGGACGGCGGCGAAGCGTTTGGAGACGCCGCGCAGCGCCAGCAGGGGCTGCACCACGAGGCCACCTCCTTCCCCCGCCGAGGCGTCAGGTGAGTCCGGCCCGGTCGCAGGCGGACCGGAGCTTGGGGGTGCATATCTGGTCGAGGGTGTATATACCGTCCTTCATCAGAGTGTCCTTGATCGTGCCGGTCGTCACCGAGTAGGACGGCAGCAGCACCGAGGGGATGTTCCTGGTGGTCGGGCTGTCGACGGCGGCGGTGGCGGAGGACCCGACCGGCTCGCCGTGCCCCAGTGCCACGGCCATCTCGACGGCCGCGTCGGCCTCGGCCCGGTAGGACTTGTAGACGGTCATGTACTGCCGGCCCGCGACGATCCGCCGCACCGCCGAGAGGTCGGCGTCCTGCCCGGTCACCGGGGGCAGCGGCCGGACCGCGCCGGCGTCGAGCGCGGAGATCACGGCACCGGCGAGGGTGTCGTTGGCGGCGAGCACCCCGTCGATGCGGCCGGGGCCCAGGGCGGCGATGGCGCCGGTCATGTCGGCGAAGGCGTTCTCCGGCCGCCAGCCGGCGGTGTCGTACGACTTGCCGATCCTGACCTTGCCCCGGAGCACGGAGAGCGCCCCCCGCTTGAACCAGCCGGAGTTCGGGTCGGTCGCGGCGCCGTTCATCATGACGATCTGGCCGCCGCGGGCCTTCGCGCCCATGCCCTTCAGCAGGGCCTCGCCCTGGAGCCGGCCGATCGTGTCGCCGTCGAAGGTGACGTAACCGGAGACCGGGCCCTGCGCGAGCCGGTCGTAGGCGACGACCGGGATACCGGCCCGGTGGGCGGCCTCGACGGACGAGCGCAGCGCCTTGGGGTCGATCGCGGAGAGGATCAGGACGTCCACGCCCCGGGTGATCATGGCGTCGAGCTGTTGCTGCTGGACGTCCGGCTCGGGGGTGGCGGCGACGGCCGGTGCCGGGCAGCGCGGGCACAGCTCCTTCAGCTTCCGCTCGATCAGCGGCCGGTCGAACTGCCCGAACCGCGAGGCCCCGCCGCCGGGCAGCAGCACGCCGACGCTGAGGGCGTCGCCGTGTGCGCTTCCGCTCCCGCCGCAGGCGCCGGTCAGCGCCAGTCCGGCGCCGACCGTGACCGCGACGGCCGCGCGGGACAGGGACCTGCGCTTCGGAACACCGACACCGAGACCCATCTTCGGTTCCTTGCGGACTTCTGCCGAAATGACCCCCTATGGGGGTCTGATGTCAGGGTAGCCAAGCGGTCAGCCGGTCTGCTCCCGCAGTGCCCGGTCGATCGTGCCCAGCGCGGCGGTCAGCCGGGTGTAGTCGTCGGCGGCCAGCGGCCGGACGAAGAACTCCTCGACCACCCGGGCGTGCACGGCCGCCGCTCCCAGGAACACCGTGCGCCCCTCGCCGGTCGGCTCCACCAGGGCCACCCGCCGGTCCCCGGGGGACGGCACGCGCCGGACGAGACCGGCCTCCTCCATGCGGTCGATCAGCCGGGTGGTGCCGCTGCTGGTGAGCGTCAGATCGTCGGCCAGCTGCCGCTGGGAGACCTCCTCGCCGGGCCGGCGGCAGAGCCGTATCAGCACCTCCAGCATGGTGTGGCTGATCCCGCACTCGCGGCGCAGCGCGCCGTCGATGCGCTGCTCCAGCCGGGTGGCGGACTTGATCAGCAGCCCGAAGTCCCGGACGAGCGGGCTGTTGGCGGCGCGGGCGGCGGCTTCGTCGTCGTGCTGCGGGGTGGAGTTCATCGCCGGCGACTTTACTGCGAGGGCACTTACTGCCGTTTCAGTCACTGCCACCTCAGTCACTGCTGTCTCAATCGCTGAGCAATCAATTGCTGACTAGTCAATGAAATCGTACGGTGGGACGAGCACCCGCGAACGAGAGGAAGGCGGACCCCGTGGATCTGCAGCACTGGCTCGGCCGGGCCACCGAGGCGATACAGGAGTGGGCCGACACCTTCGGCCCGTACCGGCCGCACCCGTCCCTCGACGTGGCCGACGACCGTTTCGCACCGGTCTTCGAGGAGTTCACGGACCGGCTGAAGGACAACTACCCCTTCTTCCATCCGCACTACGCGGGCCAGATGCTCAAGCCCCCGCACCCCGCCGCGGTGGTCGGCCACCTCACCGCGATGCTGATCAACCCCAACAACCACGCCCTGGACGGCGGCCCCGCGACGGCGGCGATGGAACGCGAGGCCGTGGCCCAGCTCGCCGCGATGTTCGGGTACGACACCCACCTCGGCCACCTCACCACCAGCGGCACCATCGCCAACCTCGAAGCCCTCTTCGTCGCCCGCGAACTCCATCCCGGGCGGGGCATCGCGCACAGCGCCGACGCCCACTACACCCACGGCCGGATGTGCCACGTCCTGGACATGACCAGCCACCCCGTCCGCACCGACGGCCGGGGCCGGATGGACCTCGACGCGCTGGAGGAAGTGCTGGAGACGGGAGACGTCGGCACCGTCGTCCTCACCACCGGCACCACCGGACTGGGCGCCGTCGACCCCGTCCACGAGATCCTGCCGCTCGCCGAGCGGTACGGCGTCCGCGTCCACGTCGACGCGGCCTACGGCGGCTTCTTCACGCTCCTCGCCGGCGCCGACGGCCCCGAGGGCCTCCCGCCCGAGCCGTGGCGGGCCCTCGCCCGCGCCGACTCGATCGTCGTCGACCCGCACAAGCACGGACTCCAGCCCTACGGCTGCGGGGCCGTCCTCTTCCGCGACCCCGACGTGGGCCGCTTCTACCTGCACGACTCGCCCTACACCTACTTCACCTCCACCGAGCTCCACCTCGGCGAGATCAGCCTGGAGTGCTCCCGGGCCGGCGCCGCCGCGGCCGCCCTCTGGCTCACCTTCCGGCTGCTCCCGCCCACCCCCGACGGCCTCGGCCGGGTGCTGGCGGCCGGGCGGCGGGCCGCCCTGCGCTGGGCGGACCTGATCGAGGCGTCCGACTCCCTGGAGCTCTACCAGCGGCCCTCGCTCGACATCGTCACCTACTTCCCGGCCACCGACCCCGCGTCCCTCACCGCGATCGACGCCGTCTCCGCCCGGGTCCTCACGGACGGCATGACCGGCCCCGACCCGGTCTTCCTCAGCACCCTCAAGGCCGACCGCGACGCCTTCGCCGCCCGCCACCCCAAGATCACGGCGGACGCGGACGGCGCCCGGATCCTGCGCAGCGTCCTCATGAAGCCGGAGTCGGAGGACCACGTCGAACAACTGCACCGCAGAGTCGAGCAGTTGGTCAGGACGGCGCAGGCCGCCTGACCGCGGCCACTCTTCGCCCACCCGCCCGGCCTACCCTGGCGTCGCGTGCGCCGCACGCGCCGGGCGGAGGGACACCATGGCACGCATCACCGGACGGACGGTTCTGATCGTCGGCGCCTCGTCGGGCATCGGCGCCGAGGTGGCACGTCAACTCGCGGGCGGCGGCAACCGGTTCGTCATCACGGCCCGGCGCGCCGCCGAACTCGCCGCCGTGGCGGCGGAGATACGGGCCGCGGGCAGCGTCTGCCTGGACCTGCCCGCGGACGCCCTGGACCCGACGGCCGCCGCCGGGGTGGTGGCCGCCGCCGTCACGGAGTACGGCTCCGTCGACATCGCCCTGCTCAACGCCGGCCAGGGCCCGGACATGTCCATGGACCGGGTCGGCGTCGCGGACGTCTCGCGGATCATGGCGCTCAACTACGACGTGGCCGTCAACTACCTCGTCCCGCTGATCGCGCAGCTGCGCGGGCAGGCCGGCGGCGGTCTGATCGCCCACACCAACTCGCTGGCCGGGCTGATGGGCGTCCCCCGGCAGGGGCCGTACTCGGCGGCGAAGGCGGCCGTGCGCACGCTCCTCGACACCGCGCGCGTCGAACTCGCCCCGCACGGCGTCCGGTTCACCTCGATCCACCCCGGCTTCGTCGCCACCGAGCGGGTCGGCGGCGACGGCCTGCCCAAGCCCTTCCAGATCAGCCAGGAGCGGGCCGCCCGGCACGTCGTACGCGCCCTGGAGCGGGAACCGGCGCAGGCGTGCTTCCCCCGGCCCGCGGCGGCGCTGGTGCGCACCCTGCGGGCGCTGCCCGCACCGGTGTCGGACGCCGTGCTGCGGAGGCTGGCCGCCGGGCTCTAGGACGCACCTCCGGAGCGTCTGTCTACGACGCCACGTGCTCGGCGAAGCCGAGGTCGCGCAGCGCGGTGCGCAGCCGGGCCGCCGCGTCGTCCATCACGGCCTCGTCCTTCTCCACCTGGGCCCGGGAGAAGTCGAAGTCGGCCATGCTCCAGGCGGGCGCGACATGGATGTGCAGATGCGGCACCTCGAAGCCCGCGATGACCAGGGCGGCCCGGGGCGCGTCCCAGGCGTGCCGCACCCCGCGGCCGATCGCCTGCGCCACGGTGACACAGCGGGCGAGCAGCGCGCCGTCCGCGTCCGTCCACCGGTCCACCTCCCGCCGGGGCACCACCAGCGTGTGGCCGGGGGTCAGCGGGGCGATGCTGAGGAACGCGGCGACCTCGGCGTCCTGCCAGACGAACCGGGCGGGCAGTTCTCCGTCGAGGATCCGGGAAAAGAGCGTCGGCATGAGGCGAGTATCCCTTCAGGAGGTCAGGCCCTCTTCAACGGGTGTCCTCTTCAACGGGTGTCCTCTTCAAGGAGTGCCCTCGTCGGGTGCGGTCGTCGTCGCCGGGGTGGCGGAGACCGCGGTGATCCGGGGCGCGGGCACCTCGTCGCCGAGGGCCAGCAGCTTCGTGCGGAGTTCCTCGGCCGCCGTCGGGTCGGTCGGGGCCAGCAGCCGCAGCGCCCGCTCCCACAGGGTGCGGGCCGCGCCGGGGTCGCCGGTGGCGAGGTAGGTGTCGCCGAGGTGGCGCAGGGTGCCGGCCTCGCTGAACGTGTCGCCGATCTCCCGGTAGAGCCGCAGCGCGCACTGGTACGCGGCGACGGCCCGCGCGGGCTCGCCGAGGTGGTGCCGGGCGACCCCGAGGCTGTCCCAGGCACCGGCCTCCGCGTACCGGGTGCCGTCCAGTCCGGCGAGGCCGCCGAGGGCCTCCTCGAAGTAGGCGGCGGCCCGCCGGTGTTCGCCCCGCAGCACATGCGTCCAGCCCAGGGCGTGCAGGGCGCTGGTCTCGGCGGGGCGGTCGCCGAGCTCCCGGTAGAGGGCGAGGGCGCGGCCGGCCGCGTCGAGGGCGCCGTCGTGGTCGCCGAGCCGGTCCAGGAGCCAGCCGTGACTGCGGTGGGCGTGCGCGAGCCCGAGCCGGTCCCCCAGCTCGGCGAACAGGCCGAGGGAGTGCCGGATGTGGGTGCGGGCGTCGTCGTGCCGGCCCAGCCGGGCCGAGGCGCGGGCCAGGCCGCGGTGCAGATGGGCCTCGGCCGTGCGGTGGCCGTCGCGCACGGCCGCGTCGAGACCGGCGCGCTGGAGCAGCGCCCCGTCGTGCCAGTGGCCCTGCCGGTCCATGAAGCGCTCCAGGCACCAGGCCATTCCCCACACATGGGCGTGGTCGCCGCGCGCGATCGCCGTCCTGGTGACCGCGCGCAGCACCTGGTTCTCGGCCGTGTACCAGCGCAGCGCCTGCCCGTCGTCGGCGAACGCCCCGGGCCGCGCGCCCTGGGCGGCGGCGGGCGGCGGACACAGCCGCCAGTATGGGGAGTAGACGCGGCCGGCGGCGTGCGCGGTGTGCAGGTAGTGGTCGAGGAGCCGGCGGACGGCGGCTTCCCGGGCGTCGGCGTCCTCGTGCTCCAGGGCGCGTTCGGCGGCGTAGGTGCGCAGCAGGTCGTGGCAGCCGTACCGGCCGGGCGCGTGCTCGGTGAGCAGATGGGAGCGGGTCAGCTCGGCCAGCAGCCCGCGGACCCCGGCCGGGTCGTCGCCCGCGACGGCCGCCGCGGCGGCCGGGGTGACGTCCGGGCCCGGGTGCAGGGACAGCAGCCGCAGCAGCCGGGCCGCGCCGGGGCTCAGTGCCCGGTACGACCAGGAGAACACCGCCCGTACGTCCCCGGCCGGGTCCGCGTCCGTGAACGCGTCCAGGCTGCCGTGCGCGGCGCGCAGTTCGTCCGCGATCGCGGCGAGCGGGAAGCCGGGGTGGGCGGCGGCCCGGGTGGCGACCACGGCCAGGGCGAGCGGCAGCCCCGCGCACCGGGTGACGATCTCGTCGACGGCCGCCGGATCGGCCAGCACCCGGTCGGCGCCGAGCCTGCGGGCCAGCGACTCGCGGGCCTCGGCGTCCGGCAGCCGGTCCAGCGCCAGCGGGCGGGCCGCCTCCGCGGTGACCAGGCCGAGCAGCCGGTCCCGGCTGGTGACGACGACCACGCAGCCCGGGCTGCCCGGCAGCAGCGGCCGGACCTGCTCGGCGTCCCGCGCGTTGTCGAGCAGGATCAGCACCCGGCGCCGGGCCAGCAGACTGCGATACAGACCGGTCTGGGCGTCCGCCCCGTCCGGGATGCGCTGCGGAGGCACCCCGAGCGCCTCCAGGAACGCCCGCAGCACCTGGCCCAGGTCCGTCACGGCACCGCCCGGGTCGAAGCCGCGCAGGTTCACGTACAACTGCCCGTCCGGGTAACGATGAGCCACCCGGTGCGCCCAGTGCACCGCCAGCGTGGTCTTGCCGATCCCCCCCATCCCACTGATCACAGCAATCCGCGTCCCGGGCAACTCGTGCGCCTCCGGGGTGCCTGGGGTCCCCGGCGTCTCCGGCGTCTCCGGTGCTTCCGGTGCTTCCGGTGTCGACAGTTCGGCCACTCGGGCGAGTTCGGTGCGGCGGCCCGCGAATGCGGCGAGGTCGGCGGGGAGTTGGGCGGGGCGGACGAAGGGGGCGGTGGGGTATGGCGGTGTGGTGGCGGGGGCCGGGGCCCCCGGTGTTGGCGGTGTGTTGCGGACGACGGACAGTCGGGTCGGTGGCGGGGGTGCCGTGCCGGCGGTCCGGGGCGGGCGGGGGCCGTCCTCGCGGAGCACCTCCCGTTGCGCGGAGCGCAGTTCGGTGCCGGGCTCGACGCCCAGCTCGGCGGTGAGCCGGGACCGTACCCGCTGCCAGGTGTCGAGCGCGGCCGCCCGCTGCCCGGTGGCCGCGAGCGCCCGCACCAGGCGGGCCTGCAACGGCTCGTCGAGCGGGTGCTCGGCCGCCGCCCGGTGCAGCACGGAGAGCAGCCGCCCGGCGGCCCCGGTGGCCAGCGCCACGTCGGAGGCCTCCTTCACCACAGCCAGGTGCTCGCGCTCCAGGGCGTGGAACGCGGGGTGGGAGCGGGCCTCGACGGGGACGCCGGTGGCGACCGGCCCGGTGTGCAGGCCCAGCGCTTCGAGCAGCGGGGGCAGGGCCGCCGCCGTGCCCCGGGTCCCGTTCCGCCGGGCCTGCCGGGTCAGTTCCCCGAACCGCAGCACGTCCAGCGTCTCGGGGGTGGCGTTCAGCCGGTAGCCGCCCGCGTCCCGGACCAGCCACCGCCCGGCCGCCCGCATCGGCAGCTCCGGCTCCAGCAGCCGGCGCAGCACCCCGATGTGCCGGTAGACCGCGTTGGCGGGCGAGCCCGGCGGCGACTCGCCCCAGAGCGCCTGCTGCAGCTCCTCCATGGCCACCGGCCGCCCGGCGTGCGCCATCAGCAGGGCCAGCAGCAGCCGCTGCTGGGCCGCGCCGAGCCCCACGTCGTCGCCGTCGCGCCAGACCCGTACCGGTCCCAGGACCGCGAACCGCATCGTCACCGTCGTAATCCCTGCATCCCCGTGTCGCCGTGCCCCCCGATTCGGTGTGCCGCCGTCACGCGGGCGGCAGGCCCTCGATCCAGCCGAGGACCAGCGCGTTGAACTCGGCCGGCCGCTCCTGGAACAGCCAGTGGCCGACCCCGTCGAGCACCACCGACGCGCTGTACGGGTGCCGGCTCAGCGACTCCTCCCAGTCGCCGTCGACGCCCTTGGCCTTGAGGGAGGAGGCCGCCGACAGCGTGAGCACCGGGCAGGCGCGGCGCGACAGGTACGCCTCGACGCCCGGGCGCGCGGTCAGCGGGGCCGCCGCCTCGTCGAACATGCCGTGGAAGACGTCCCGTACGGTCATCGGGTCCATGCCGAGGATCCGCCGCCGGTGCCAGACGCGCAGCGCGTCCGCCTCCGGGCCGTCCGCCGCCGGGTTCTCCAGTCCGGCCAGGACCAGCGCGGCGGTGCCGACCGGGTCCGGGACGCGGAAGGCGGCGGCGAGCTGCGGCACGAACCCCGCCTCGAAGCCGTAGCCCGGGTCCACCGCGACCACGGCCCGCACCAGGGACGGGTACTCGACCGCGAGGACCGAGGCGATCACGGCGCCCATCGAGTGCCCCACGACCACCACAGGACCGGCGTCGGCACCGTCGAGCAGCTCCGCCAGGTCCGCCGCGAACTCGCGCGGCCGCTGGCCCCCCGACAGCCCCGAGGACCGGCCGTGCCCGCGCAGATCGGGCGCGATCACCCGGTGCCGGGCCGCGAACGCCCCGATCTGCGCCGACCAGTCGTGCGAGTCGCAGGTCGCGCCGTGCACCAGCAGCAGCGTCTCGCCCACGCGCCGGGAGCGTCCCGCGCCGGGCCCTTCGCCCGGCCCTTCGCCCGGCCCTTCGCCCGGCCCGTCGTCGGGTCCTTCGTCGGGTCCTTCGTCGGTGTAGAACAGCCGGTTGTCGTTGATCACGCTGTACGTCACTGGATCCCGCTCCTCGGTCATGGGCACGGTCGGCCCCGGTCAGGTGGCGGGAGCGTAGGCAGCGCGCAGTGGAGGGAATGTGCCTGGCTTGTGACCGGTGGCCGCACCCGGTGGCGTTCGATCTTCCGCCGCACCTCGGCGGCCCAGACCGGGTCGAAGTCGCCCAGCGCGTCCCGGGCGTCCCGCCAGGCACCGAGGGCCTCGCCGGGACTGCCGGCCGCGTGGTGGGCGTCGCCGAGCCGGTCCAGGGCGCAGGCCTCGTTGAACAGGTCGCCGGCCTCCCGGAACAGGGCGACGGCACGGCGGTGGCAGCTCACCGACCGCCGGTGCCGGCCGAGCCCCCGGTGGACATGGCCGAGGGTGTCCCAGGTGTAGCCCTCGGCGAGCCGGATCCCCAGTTCCTGGAAGAGCGCGAGGGCCCGGTGCGCGTGCGGGAGCGCGCCGCGGGCGTCGCCGAGACAGGCCCGCCCCCAGGCCGTCGCCACCAGCACGTCGGCCTGGCCGCGCCGGTTGCCGGACGCCCGGTACAGCGAGAGCGCGGGCCGCAGCTCGTCCAGCCCTTCCTCGTACGCGCCCTGACGGGTCAGCAGTTCCCAGCGGGACAGGTGCGTCTGCGCCCGCCCGTGGGTGTCGTCGACGCCGAACAGGTCCAGCGCTGACCGGAGCCGGCGGTCGGCCTCGTCGTAGCGGCGCAGCATCATGCAGGCGCGGCCGAGGCCGCGGTGGGCGTGGGCGAGGGCGGCCGGGTCGGCCAGGCGGCCGGCGGCCTCCAGGGCGGTGCGTTGCAGGGCGAGGTACTCCGGCCAGTGGCCGTACCGTTCGTGGAAACGCTCCAGGCACCAAACCAACTGCCAGACGTGCGCGTCGAATCCGAGTACGACGGCCTGCCGCAGGACGCCGAGCAGCACCGCCCGCTCGGCGGTGAGCCAGGCCAGGGCGGCGGCCGCGTCGGCGAGGGGCCGCGGTGCCGCGGCGGGCCCGGCCGGTGCGACCGGGGTGATCGCGGCGGTCGGCGGGTCGAAGAGCAGTGCGGCGGCGTGCGCGGTGTGCAGATAGTGGTCGAGCATCCGGCGCCGGGCCGCCCGGCGCTCCTCCTCGGGCTCGGTGGCGTCGACGAGTTCGGTGGCGTAGGCGCGCAGCAGGTCGTGGCAGCCGTACCGGCCGGGGGCGTGCTCGGTGAGGAGATGGGCGTCGGTCAGCTCGGTGAGCAGCGCCCGGGTCCGGGCGGGCGCGCGGCCGGCGAGAGCCGCCGCGGCATCCGCGCCGAGGTCCGGGCCGGGGTGCAGGGCGAGCAGCCGGAAGAGGCGGGCGGCCTCGGCCCCCAGTTCCTCGTACGACCACGAGAACACCGCCCGTACGTCGGTCACGGGGTCGTCGCCGCCGTCGGCGGCCCGGAACGCGTCCAGGCCGCCGTGCGCGTCCCGCAGCTGCTCGGCCAGGGCCGCCAGCGGGAACGCGGGCCGGTAGGCGGCGCGGGCCGCCACGATCGCCAGGGCGAGCGGCAGCCGCGCGGTGCGCGCGACGATCTCCGCCACCGCCCGGGGCTCGGCCGCCACTCGCGCGCCGCCGATCCGACGGGCCAGGGCCGTACGGGCCTCGGCCGCCGAGAGCACGTCCAGGACGACCGGACGGGCGCCGTCGGCGGAGGCCAGCCCGCCCAGCCCCGAGCGGCTGGTGACCAGCACCAGACAGCCGGGGCCGCCCGGCAGCAGCGGCCGCACCTGGGCCGCCTCCCGCGCGTTGTCGAGCAGCACCAGCAGTCTGCGGCCCGCCGACAGACTGCGGTACAGGGCGGCCCGGGCGTCCAGCCCTTCGGGCATGCGGGCGGGCGGCACACCGAGGGCGGCCAGGAATCCCCGCAGGGCGTCCTCGGGCCGGGTGGGCCGGGCGGCGGGGTCGAAACCCCGCAGATTGACGTACAGCTGCCCGTCCGGAAACCGGTCGGCCACGTCATGGGCCAGACGTACGGCGAGCGTGGTCTTGCCGACACCGGCGGGGCCCCGGACGGTGGCGATGGTGGAGGGGGCGGTGCCGGGGTCAGGGGTGTTGCCGGTGTTCTGGATCAGCGTGCGCAGATGGGCGAGTTCGGCGGTGCGGCCGGCGAAGACGGTCAGGGCGGGCGGGAGTTGGGCGGGGCGGATGAGGGGGGACGAAGGGGCGGACGGGGTGGCGGACGGGGTGGCGGACGGGGTGGCTGGGGTGGTCGGTCCCGACGGGACCGGTGAGGTCGGGTGCGGGGCGGGGTGGACGGCGGCATCCGGTTCTGCCGCGCCCTCACCCTCGCCCTCGGGCCACCCGTGTTCCCCTTCTCCTCCTTCTCCCCCTCCGCCCCCTCCGCTCTCTTCCCGTGCTTGCGCCGTGGCCGGTTCCGTGGCCGGTTCCGTGGTCACCCGGTGGCGGGCGGCGGTCAGTTCGGGGCCGGGGTCGACGCCCAGTTCGTCGGTGAGCCGGGTGGCCGTCGAGCGGAGGACGTCCAGCGCCTGGGTCCGGCGGCCGGTCGCCGCGAGGGCGTCGACGAGCAGGGCCTGGAGCCCCTCGTCGAGCGGGTGCCGGACCGCGCTCTCGGACAGGGCGGGCAGCACCCGGTGGGCGAGACCGCGGCGCAGCGCCAGGTCGGCGGCCTCGCGCACCACCGCGTCGTACTCCCGGTCCAGCTCGGTGAAGACGGGGTGCGGGGGTGCCGAGGAAGGACAGCCGGCGGCCGGGCCCCGCCGTAGCGCGAGCGCGTCGGTGTACGCCTCGACGGCCCGCGCCGGATCGCCGTGGTCCCTGGCCGTCGCCACCAGGGCGCGGAACCGCACCAGGTCCACGGAGCCGGCCGGGGCGAGGAGCCGGTAGCCGCCCCCGCCGCGCAGCAGCAGGCTGCCCTCGGCCCGGTTGGGCAGCTCCGGCTCCAGCAGCCGTCGTAGCCGCCCCACATGACGGTGCACCATGTTCACCGCGCGGGCGGGCGGGCGGTCCGCCCACAGCGCCTCGACGATGTCCGGCAGCGGCACCGGGGAGCCGGACCGGGCCAGCAGCAGGGCGAGGAGGGTCCGGCGCAGTGGCGGCCCCGGATCCAGCTCGACCTCGTCCCGCCAGACCCGTGTCTCCCCGAGCACCGTGAACCGTAACGGCACAGATGTCATGGCCCCGCCCTTCCCAGCCCCCGCCCGCCTCATGCTAGGCAGCGGCGGGACGGCGCCCACGGGGCAGGACATTTCAGGCGTGGCTCGGAGGGGGGACGTCGGGGGCGGACGGTGGGCTACGCCGCCCCGGCGACCACCTCCGCGATCGCGGCGAGGGCGTCATGCCGCTCGATCTCCGCCCGCAGCGCGGCCGCGCGTTCGCGGTATCCGGGTTCGCCCAGCACCTTCGTCACCGCGTCCCGTACGGCCTCCGCCGACGGCTGTCCGGTGCGCAGGTCGACCCCGGTCCCGCTCCACTCCACGCGGGCCGCGACCTCGGGCTTGTCCTCGCCGTCCCCGCCCACGACGAGCGGGACGCCGTGCCGCAGGGCCTGGTGCACACCGCCGTAGCCGCCGTTGGTGACCAGCACGGAGGCATGGGGGAGGAGGGCGTCGAAGGGCACGTACCCGCCGATGCGCGCGTTCGCCGGAACGGGGCCGGCCGCCTCGATCTCGGCCGGACCGTCCGCGCGTCCCGTCGCGGCCACGACCAGTACGTCCCGACCGGCCAGCCCGTCGACGGCGGGCCGTATCAGCCGCCCCAGATCGCGGTTGTCGAACGAGCCCTGGGTGACCACGACGACCGGCCGGTCCGCCCGCTCCACCTCCGCCCACCACTCGGGCAGCGGCCGCCGCGCGTGCGGTGCGCGCGGCGCGGCCGGCAGCGGGCCGACGAACCGGAACGTCGGAGGCAGGTCGCCGCGCGGATACTCGAACCCCGGGACGGTCAGCTGGAGATAGTGGTCCGGCACGGTCACCAGGCAGTCGAGGACGAAGCCCGGCAGCTCGGTGCCGCACTCGCCGAAGTTCTCCTCGATGTGCCGCTGGGCGCCGCCGAAGACCTCCTTGACCTGCTCGTTCATCTCCCGGTGCCGTTTCTTCGCGCCCTCCCCGGCCAGCGGCGGCAGCGCGAGCCCGATGGGCGGCGCGTCCTCGCTGAGCACGGTCGGCATGGTGATGCCGAGGCCGACGGTGACCGGCCGGTGCCCGGGCGGAGCGGACAGGGTGAGGGCGGTGGTCCCCAGGAACAGCGGGTCGCCGATGACCACGGACGCCGGGAAGCGGCGGGCCAGCAGGGTGCGCAGCGCGCGGTACTGGGCGGCGGTCGGGTCGCCGAAGACGTGCTTCATGTCGTAGTCCAGCTGCGCCGGACCGGTCGGGAAGGCGGCGCGGTCCGGGAAGTACAGCTCCAGCCGCCGGTCGTCGAAGTCCGCGGCGGGCGGCAGCGCCACATGCTGGGCACCGGCGGCCCGGACGTCCTCGGCGAACCGGCTCCCCGTCAGTACGACGACCTCGTGCCCGCGCCGCACCAGGTCCGCGGCCACGGTGAGAACGGGCTGGACATGGCCGTGGAACGGCGTTGCGGCGGCGATGATCAGTGCCATGGACGACTCCCTGGGCTGGGTGGACGGTGCCCCGGGAGCGTAGGAACGCGATGTGCAAAAGAAGTGCGGCGCGAAGGACAAAGAAGTGCGGCGCGAAGGACGCGGAACGGTCCCGCGGCACCCGGGGCATGCCCTACCGTGAAGCCCCTCAAAGCGGTGCGAGCCTGGCGGATACGGGGCGAGGGGGGCCACAGGTGCGGGCAGGGGAGGGCGACGACGGGACACCGGACTCCCGCCGGGACGGGGACGGGGGCGGGGACCCGGATCCGGGCCGCGGCGACGACCACATCGACTTCCGGCGAGGTGTCTTCCGGGGGCAGGTCGTCGGGAAGATGATCGTGAATCACGGCCCGCGCCGCCCCGAGCGGCCGGAGCGACCCGAGCGGCCGGAGCTTCCCGAGCGCCCCGGGCCCTGCACGTTGCCGATGGCCCAGCCCGGCTTCACCGGGCGGGCCGCGGAGCTGGCGGCGCTGGAGGCACGGCTCTGTCCGCCCGCCGACCCCGCCCCGGACACACCCGTCGTCTGTGTCGTCACCGGGCTCGGCGGGATGGGCAAGACCGCGCTCGCCCTGAAGGCCGCGCACCGGGCGCGCAAGGAGGGCTGGTTCACCGGCGGTGCCCTCTTCCTCGACCTCGCCGGCTACGACGACCACCCCGTCACCCCCACCCGGGCGGTGACGTCGCTGCTGCACGCCCTCGGTGACGGCGACGTCCGGCTCGGCTCCGAACCGGTCGGCCACTTCGGGGAGGAGGTCCACCAGCTGGACGCGTACCGGAGCCGTCTCGCGGCCCTCGCCGACGCCGGCCGACGGGTCCTGCTGGTGCTCGACAACGTCTCGGACTCGGCGCAGGTCTCACCGCTGCTGCCCGCCAGCGGTCTGCACTGCGTCCTGATCACCACCCGGGAGTGCCAGGAGTCGCTGACGGCCGCCGAGTTACCCCTCGGCCCCCTCAGCCCCGACGACTCCGTCCGGCTGATCGCCCCGGCGGTCCGCCGCCGCACCGCCGCCGCGGACGGGTGGACGCCGGAGGAGGCCGAGGCCGTACGCGAACTGACCCGGCTCTGCGGCCGTATGCCGCTCGCCCTGCGGATCGCCACCGCCCTGCTGCACCGGCGCCGGGTCGGCGACCCGCTCCCGTCCCTGGTCGGGGAGTTGCGCGCGGCAGCCGACCCCACCCGGGTCCTGACCAGCCGAGGGGTCGACGAGTACGGCAGGGTCCTCGCGCTCGCCCCCGTCTTCGACATGTCCTTCCGCCGGCTGCCCCGGGACCGGGCCCGGTCGCTGTGCGCGCTGGCCCAGGTGCCGTTCGCGGACTTCAGCACCGAGACGGCGGTGGTGGCCACCGGCCGGCCCCGCTCCGAGGCGCTGGAACTCCTCGACGACCTCGTGGGCGCCCACCTGATCACCGGGGAGGAGCCGGGCGACGGGTTCCCCGGCCGCTGGCGCATCCATGACCTGGTCCGCGGCTACGCGAGCGCGCTGGCCGTCGAGGACCCCACGCTCGTCGAGGAGGGCGGCCGGGCCCGCCGGCGGATACGGGACCACTACCGCGCCAAGACCGAGGCGGCCTGCCGCCGGCTGCGGGCGGCGCCCCCGGCCAACCCCCAGCCGGGCCCGCCGACAGGCCCGCTGCCGAGCTCGCTGTCCGGCGCGCTGCCCGACCCGCCGTCGGACCCGCCGTCCGACTCCCCGTCGGACCGGTCGCCCGACTCCTCGTTCGACTCGTCGTCCGGCCTGCTGCCCGACGTCTCGTCCGGTCCGTCGACCGGCCCGTTGGCCGACTTCTCGTCCCGCCCGTCATCCGGCCCGTGGTCCGACTTCTCGTCCGGCCGGTCGTCCGGCCCGTTCGAGGAGCGGGCGGAGGCGGTCGCCTGGCTCGACGCCGAGCGCGTCAACCTGGTCGCGGCCACCCTGTGGCCGGACGAACTCGACACCGACTGCACCGTGGCGCTCGCGCTGCACCTCGCCGAGTTCCTGCGCGAGCGGCGGTTCTTCGAGGACTGGGTCGCCGTCGGCCGCGCCGCCAGGGAACGGGCGCGCAAGTCGCCGGACCGGCAGGCGGAGGCGGCCGTCTGCAACCACCTCGGCAACGCGCTGCTGCGGGCCGACCGGTCCGAGGAGGCCGTCGAACCCCTCGTCCACGCGGCGGACCTGTTCCGCGCGCTCGGGGACACGACCGGCGAGGCCATCGCGTGGAACAACCTCGGACTCGCGCAGCGCAGGTCGGGCCTGCTGCACGAGTCCGCCGCCACCCACCGGCGGGCCCGCGACCGCTTCCGCGACACCGGTGACCTCTCCCACGAGGGCCGGGCCTGGCACAACCTCGGTCTGGTGCTGGAAACCCTGGGCCGGTACGCCGAGGCGGCCGCCGCGCTCCGGCGGGCCTGCGAGCTCCACCACGCCACCGGCAACCGTTTCCTGCACGGCGACTCCCTCAACAGCCTCGGCTGCGTGCTGCACACGGCGGGCCGCACCGACCTGGCCGTAGCCGCCCTGCGGGAGTGCCTCCGGATCCGCCATGACGACGACAACTGGCATGCCACCAGCCTGACCTGGAACAACCTCGCCCGGGTCCTGGACGGCACCGGCCGCACCGCCGAGGCCGCCCACGCCAGGAACCGCGCCGACGAGGCCGCCGCCCGCGCCGGGACCACCACCACCTCCTACGGCCACCACCACTGAACCCGCCTGCTCCGGCTGACCCGTCTCCTCTCCTCCGGCTGCCCCCGCTCCCCGGGGAGCGGCGCGGGCTAGGATCCCGCCCATGGCCCTGACCATGACCGACGTGGACCGGTTCGAGAGCTCCAGGCCCCGGCTGGAGGCGATCGCCTATCGCCTCCTCGGCTCCGCGAGCGAGGCCGAGGACGCCGTGCAGGAGACGTATCTGCGCTGGCAGGGCACCGACACCGACCGGATCGAGGTCCCCGAGGCCTGGCTGACGAAGGTGCTCACCAACCTCTGCCTCAACCAGCTCACCTCGGCCCGCGCCCGCCGCGAGACCTACGTGGGTGAGTGGCTCCCCGAGCCGCTGCTGGCGGGCGACCCGATGCTCGGCCCCGCCGACAGCGCGGAACGGCGCGAGTCGGTGTCGTACGCCGTGCTCGCCCTGCTGGAGCGCCTGACGCCCAGCGAGCGCGCGGTCTATGTGCTGCGGGAGGCCTTCGACTACCCGCACCGGGAGATCGCCGGGATCCTCGACCTCACCGAGGCCGCCAGCCAGCAGATCTTCCACCGGGCCAAGAAGCACGTCGCGGAGGGCAGGGCCCGCGCCGAGGTCGACGAGGCCGCCGCCCGGCGGATCATCGAGGAGTTCCTCGCGGCCGCCACCAGCGGCCGGACCGAGCCGCTGGTCCGGCTGCTCACCGAGGACGCCGTCGCGGTCGGCGACGGCGGCGGGAAGGTCCCGGCCCGCGCCCGGGCGTTCGAGGGCGCCGTCGCGGTCGCCACGTTCATGCGGGGCCTGTTCAAGCCGGGCCCGGCCCAGCGGGCCCTGGCCGGCGGCCCGGTCGACCTCTACGTCACGTCCGCGAACGGCGGCCCGGCCCTGGTGGCGGTGGTCGGCGGCCGGGTCTTCGGCGTCATGTGCCTGGAGATCACCGACGAGGGCATCGCCGCGTTCCGCAACCAGGTCAACCCCGACAAGCTGGAACGCGCGACCCGCCAGTGGGCGGCCACCGACCACGGCACCCCCCTGCTCCGCCTCTTCTGACCACCCGACCACCCCCTCTCTCCCATGTGACCTGCTTCACATCGCACTTCTGTCAGGAAACGCCGGCCTGCCCGGTTCAAGGGGCGGCTCCCCGAAGAACTCGAAGAACTCGAAGAACTCGAAGAGCCCAGAGAGCCCGAAGAACCCTCAGAACCCTCAGAACCGGATGACAGGAGTACGGACATGCAGCACCGCATCGTCGTCCTCGGAGCCGGATACACCGGAGCCAGCGCGGCCGGCCGCCTCGCCAGGCGGCTGCGCCGCGAGGACGTCGCCCTCACCCTCGTCAGCGCCGAGCCCGACTTCGTCGAGCGCGTCCGCATGCACCAGCTCGCGACCGGCCAGGAGCTACGGCCCCGGCCCCTCGCCGAGATGTTCGCGGGCACCGGGGTGGCGCTGCGGCTCGCGCGGGTCACCGCCGTGGACGTGGACCGGAAGACGGTCACCGTGGCCGCCGCGGACGGCACCGAGGACCTGCTGGAGTACGACACCCTCGTGTACGCCCTCGGCAGCGCCTGGCACGACCAGGGTGTCCCCGGCACCGCCGAGCACGCCGACGAGATCGCGAGCCGCCCCGGAGCGCTCCGCCTGCGCGAGCGGCTCGCCGCGCTGGGCGCCGGGGAGCCGGTGGTCGTGGTCGGCGGCGGCCTGACCGGCCTGGAGGCCGCGACCGAGATCGCCGAGGCCCGCCCGGACCTCGACGTGGCCCTCGCGGCCCGCGCCGGCCTAGGTGACTGGCTCTCGCTCAAGGGCCGCGGGCACCTGCGGAAGGTCGTCGACGAGCTGGGTGTCACGGTGCACGAACACACCGCCGTCACCGCCGTGTCGGCCGGCCAGGTCAGCACCGCCGGGGGCGGCACGCTCCCGGCCGCGGTCACGGTGTGGACCACCGGCTTCGCCGTCCACCCGATCTCCGGGGCCACCGCGCTGGAGGTCACCGACGCCGGCCGGATCGTCGTCGACGGCACCATGCGCTCCGTCTCGCACCCGGACGTGTACGCGATCGGCGACGCGGCGACGGCGACCGGCCCCGGCGGCAGGCCGCTGCGGATGTCCTGCGCCTCGGGCGTCCCCATGGCCTGGCAGGCCGCCGACGCCATCGCGGCCCGCCTGACCGGCGGCAAGCTCCCGAACACCCCGATCCGCTACTTCAACCAGTGCATCTCCCTGGGCCGCAAGGAGGGGCTGATCCAGTACGTCACGGCCGACGACCGCGCCGTACGCGCCGCCCTGACCGGCCGGACCGCCGCCGTCTACAAGGAACTGGTCTGCAAGGGCGCGGCCTGGGCCGTCGCCAACCCGCTGCTCGGCATCCCGGCCCGGCGCCGCCGCGTCGTAGCGCAGGCGGTTCCGCAGGCCGTACCGGCGGCCGGCACTCCGGCGTAATGCCCGGGCGCCCCCGTGCGCTCCTTAGGGCATGAGCGAGTACCTCCGTCTGCGAGCGGTGCCGGCCCCGGCACTGCGCAACAGCCCGGCCTGGCTGGAACGGCTCTTCGAGAGCGACGCGGAGACCGTCCGGCAACGGGTCGGCCGCCACCGCGAGGAGGTGCTGGACCAGCGCTACCCGGACCAGGAGCGCATCTACGCCGGCACCCCCGCGCACCGTTCCGGGCACCACCCGCACACCCAGGTGGTGCTCGGCGGCCGTCCCGTCTTCCGCACCGACCCGCACCGGCCGCCGCTGCTGGTGCTGACCGCCGCCCAGGCCCGCCGCGTGGCCGGCTTCCTGACGACCGCCGACTTCGACGCCCTCTGGGACGCCGCCCGCGACACACTCCTGCCCCGCTACGGCGGCACCGCCGCGGAACCCCGGACCTGGGGCGCGTTCGCCGCCGCCCACCACGAACTCCGAGCCTTCTACAGCCAGGCCGCCGAATCCGGCGACGCGGTCGTCAAATGCCAGTCGGAGCCCTGACCCCACCTACGCGACTACGCGCCCTTCGGCCCCGCCGACTGCACCACCTCGAACGACCACAGCGTCGACCCGGACGCCGCCGGCCTCGGCCGCTCCCCCTCCGCACCACCCCGGTGCGCGTCCTTCATCGGCCCCTCCATCCACGCCTGGAACGCCTCCTCGTCCCGCCACCGCGTGTACACCAGGTACTGGTCGGTCCCCTCGACCGGCCGCAGCAACTCGAACCACTCGAACCCGTCCGAGTTCTCCACGGCATGGGCCCGGGACGCGAACCGCTTCTCCAGCACCTCCCGCTGCTCGGCGGGCACGGTCAGCACATTGATCTTGACTACGCTCATGGACCCCATCCTGCCGCAGGGGTGATCAGGAGGGCGTGAGCGACCAGCACTCCCGCTGCCCAGGGTTGGTCCGACCGGTCGGATCTGACGGTGGGTCGCGCCGGGACGTTCCGGGCGGCGGCGGAGCCGAGGTTATGAAGGCGGCACCTGACCATCCGTGAACCCCAACCTCAGGAGCCATACGATGCGCCCCATCAGGGCAGCCTGTCTCGGCACGGCCACCGCGCTGGTCACGCTTCTCGCCTGCGCCCCTGGCGCGGCCGCCGCGACGCACACCGATGCCGAACACGCCAAGAGCGGACACCACGTCATCACGCTCATCGGCCACCTCGTCCAGCAGTCGCGCTTCCCCGTCAGCACCCGCGGCCCCGCCCAGGGCGACCGGACCGTCTTCCGCTCGCTCCTCTTCGACAAGAACGACAAGATCCAGGTCGGCGAGACCGACGGCACCTGCACCACCACCACGGTCGAGAACGGCGGAGCGGAGGAGTGTGTCGTGACCTACACGCTCCAGGGCGGCCAGATCTCCGTACAGGGGATGGTCTTCGGCATCCTCACCGACGGCAGCCCGACGATTCCTCCTCCCTCGTTCGACAACGCGATCACCGGCGGCACCGGGGAGTTCCGCGAGGCCCGCGGCCAGGTCCACGCCGACACGATCGGCACGGGCAAGCGGCGCTTCACGATCGACCTCCACCGCTGACCGACCCCACCCCACCCCACACGGAGCCCGGGCCGTCCACGGACGGCCCGGCTCCACCGGTCACCTCTGCTACAAGCCACCCGCATCGGCGCACGATGCCGCGCGTGACCCTGTTCCCAGGACACCGCCGTAGCCTCGGCGGCCCCGTTCAAGTGACGGCACGTGCCGGCTGGGACTCACCTGGACGCCGTGACCGGGGACCACATGCCGAGCCACTGCTCGGCGCCCCAGGCCTCGAACCGTTCCACCTCGGTGAACCCCAGCTTCGCCGCGAGACGCATCGAGGCGACGTTGGCGGTCTGGGTGGTGAGCACCACCGGCTCGCCGGGAAGCGCGCCGGCAAACCAGCCGAGTGCCGCCGCGCACGCCTCGGCGGCATACCCGAATCCCCACGCCCGCGGCAGGAACAGATAGCCGAGATCGGCCTTCCCCGCGGCAGCCGGGCGACGGTGTCCCGTCGCCCTCCTGAGCAGGATCTGGCCGATCATCGACCCGTCGAGATCGACGACGAAGCTCCCGGGCCACCGCTCGGGCACCCCGGGCAGTTCCCGCTCGAGCTCGTCACGCGGGCGGGGGCCACCGAGGTAGGTGTGCACCTCAGGCGAGGCGAGCAGTTCGACGAACGCCGCGCGGTCCCGGCCCCCGGGTTCACGGAGCACGAGCCGCCCGGTCCTGATCGGCTCGGGCGGCCATGCCACGGATCCCAGATCTGCCATCCGCGCAAGCTAACAGGCGCCCGGACCAACGGGCCCTGGACGCCTTGTACGGCAAGGAATTGACGTCCCGTCGGCGCGGATGACCGAGCCGAGGGCAGCAGGCGGGCCCGGCCCGGGGGCGATGTGGGCACCGTGGGGTGCTTGCGCGCCGTGCGGCGCGGTCGGCATCGTCCCCGCTGCCTCATCACAACAAGGGACAAGGAGGGCGACGTTGCTTGATTTCAGGCGGCTCGGGGCCTGTAGGGTGAGCAAACTCATGCGTGCCGGACCATCGACACGCCCATGTGTGAAGGATGCCGATGGACGCTAGCGCTCGGATCGACTCATGTCTGCTGGACGTCGCAGACCTGAGCATGGAAGCGTTGGACGGGCTCCTGGAGGAGCTGCCCGACAACGCGCTGGGCGCGGCGCTGCGACGTATGGTCGACGAGGCGGTCACCCCGGTCGGCGTGCCGTACGCGGCCTTCGACTCCGCGATGATCTGAGCGTCCCGCCGCTTTCTCCCTCCCCTCGCGCCCCTCTGACAGGTGATCAGAATCCGGCAGCTTGAGGCATCGCCCCTCGGGGTATGACCCCGGACACGCTCTGGCACACAGGTGGCACGCCGTCAGGTCGGCCGGAGAGCATTCGGGGGGCGCCTTGGTTCAGGAGCCGTACTTCTTCCTCAGCTACGCGCGGAAGGACAGTCCTGACGAGTTCGTCAAGCGGTTCTACGACGATCTCGTGCTGGAGCTGCGCCGGATCGGCGCCGATCCGGCGGCGCAGCCGCCGTTCCGGGACGTCGAGGGGCTGGGTCTGGGCGACGACTGGGCGCGGGTGCTCGGCGCCGCGGTCGGGCACTGCCGTGCGTTCGTCGCGCTGTACTCCCCGGCGTATCTGAACAGCGAGTACTGCGGCAAGGAGTGGACGGCCTTCCGGGCGAGGCTGCGGGAGTACCGCAGGGAGACCGAGATCGACGTCCCCGCGCTGGTGCCGGTCCTGTGGGCGCCCATGGAGGGGGAGTTGCCGGAGGAGATCGCCCGCTTCCAGTACCACGAGGCCGACATGGGCCCGGAGTACGTCACGCAGGGCCTGATGCAGATTCTGCGTACCGACCCGATGGGCCCGGGGTACCGCCGGGCCGTCCAGAAGGTCGCCGCCCGGGTGAAGATCGCCGCGGACCGCTTCCGGCTCCCTTTCACGTCCGGTCTCGACCTCGGTGAGGTGCGCGGCCTCTTCCCGGTGGCAGGGCGCCGGCGGGCCGCCGCGCCGGGCGCCGGGCACGTGGAGGTCTTCCTGGCCGCCGGCGTCGCCGACGAACTGCCCGAAGGGCGGCACCGGTCGGAGTACTACGGGCGCTCGCCGCGGGAGTGGACGCCGTACCACCCGCCCAAGGACCCCACGGTCGCCCGGCGGGCGCAGCGGGTGATCATGGAGTCGGGGCCCTACACCAGCAGTGTCGAGATCGTCGACGCCGAACTGAGCAGCCGCCTCGACGAATCGATGGCCAACAACCAGACGAGCATCCTGCTGATCGATCCGTGGGCCGTGCGCAACCCGGCCTACCGGGACGTCCTCGCGGACTACGACGGCCAGAACCGGCCGGCCACCGGTGTCCTCGTGCCCTGTCATGACTCTGACGAGGAGTCCGGTGACGAGCCGATCTGGGAGGACCTGAGCCGGGTGTTCTGGCGCAACTGGCGTCGGCAGAACGATCCGCACGATCCCCTGTTCCGGGTGCGCGTGGGCGGGGACGAGTTCGACGACCAGCTCGCCGTGATGCTGGCGGTGGCCCAGAACCGGCTGATGGAGATGGAGGGCACCACGTCCCTCCGGACCCCCACGGGGCCGACGCCGCCCCCGATGGCCGGGCTCACCATCCCGGGCCCGGCCATTCCGCCCGACATGCCGCCGCGGTTCCCGTACCTCGGCGCCGCACCCACACCCCGTCTGGACGCCGCCGCGCCTGCGCAGCGGCCGCTCGGCGGACCACTCGTTCCGAAGGACCCAGACGATGACCAGTAGTCCCGGCGGACCGGGCAAGATCGTCACGTTCTACTCGTACAAGGGCGGCACCGGACGGACCATGGCGCTCGCCAACGTCGGCTGGATCCTCGCCAGCGGCGGCCACCGGGTGCTGCTGGTCGACTGGGACCTGGAAGCACCCGGTCTGCACCGCTATCTGCACCCCCTGCTGGTCGACCCCGAACTGCGCTCGTCCGACGGCCTGATCAACATGATGCAGGCCTACGTGCGCGCGGTGCTGAGCCCCGACCCGCCCACGGTCCGGGAGCCGGTGGGCGGCTCCGGGCCGCGGCGGGCCGCGACCGCCACCGCCGAGGCCGACGACTGGCTGCAGGCTGCCGCGGACCTGACCCCGTACACCGTCGGTCTGCTGCTGGAACTGCCCGACGGCGGCAGGCTGGACTTCCTGCCCGCCGGCCGGCAGTCGGCCGCCTACTCCCCGGCCGTCACCAGCTTCAACTGGCACAGCTTCTACGACCGGCACCATGGCGGGTACTTCCTCCAGGCACTGCGCGAGAAGATGATCGCCACCTATGACTATGTGCTGATCGACAGCCGGACGGGCGTCAGTGACACCTCCGGCATCTGCACCGTCGTCCTGCCCGACGTCCTCGTCGACTGCTTCACGATGAGCGCCCAGAGCATCCGCGGCGGTGTGGACGCGGCGGTCGCCGTACGACACTCCGCGTTCCGCGACATCAAGGTGCTGCCGGTCCCCATGCGAGTCGAGGAGGCGGAGACCGAACGCCTGGAGGCCGGACGGGACTTCTCCCGCGCCGAGTTCGACCCCTTCCTGCACTGGCTCCCGGAGGAGGACCGCAGCCGCTACTGGGGCGAGATCGAGATCCCGTACAAGGCGTTCTACGCCTACGAGGAGATCCCCGCCACCATCGCCGACCGGCCCCGCCAGGAGCGCTCGCTGCTCACCGCGTTCGAGCGGCTCACCGAATGGATCTCGGACGGCCGGGTACGCCGGCTCGCCCCGCTGCCCGCGGAGCGGCGGGCCGAGCTGCGCGCCGCCTATCTGCGGGCTCCCCGCACCCTGCCCACCCAGATCTACCTCAGCTACGCGCCGCTCGGCCGGGTCTGGGCGGAGTGGACGGCGGAGGCCCTGGAGGCGGTCGGCTACCAGGTCTCGATGCACAGCACGGTCGCCCCGGACAGCAGCGTCCTGCCCGAGGTGGCCGGCACCCTGAGCGGCCAGGGCCGGGTACTCGCCCTGCTGTCGCCGGACTACGCGAGCCAGTCGCGGGCCGCCACGATCCGCCTCCAGCTGGCCGGGCACGAGACGCTCGGCGGCCCCGGCCTGGTCGGCGTCCGTCTCCAGGACCTCGACCCGGCGGGCACGGGCCCGTACCTGGACAGCACGCTCGCCGACCTCAGCCGGGGCGGTCCGGCCGAGGCCGTCGACCAGCTGCTGACGGTCCTCGGGCCGCCCTCGGGCCGGCGTCTCCCGGACGGGGCCGCCGCGGCCGCCGCGGCGGCCCTGCCCGGCTTCCCCCGCTCCATACCGGAGGCCCTGCGCCTGCCGTCCCGCAACATCACCTTCACCGGACGCGGCCCGCTCCTGGAACGGCTGCGTGACCACTTCACCGGCGGGCCCGCCGCCGCCGTGCCCAGCCAGGCGCTGTACGGGCTCGGCGGCATGGGGAAGACGCAGACGGCACTCGAGTACGCGCACCGGTACAAGTCCTCGTACGACGTGGTCTGGTGGATGGACGCAGCCCAGCCGGGCTTCATCCGCTCGGCCCTCGCAGACCTCGCCCCCCATCTCGGCCTGGTGAAGGGCGAGGACGTGGGCAGCACCGCCGAGGCCGTGCTGCGCGCCCTCGGGCAGGGACAGCCGTACGGACGCTGGCTCCTGGTGTACGACAACGCCGGCAACCCCAAGGAACTCGACGGACTCCTGCCGTCGGGACCGCCCGGCGGACATGTGCTGGTCACCTCACGGGACCGGGCCTGGGTCAACAGTGCGGGGCGGGCCGAGGTGGAGGTCTTCACCCGTGCGGAGAGCGTCGAACTGCTGCACAGGTACAGCCCGTTGCTCTCCACCGAGGACGCGGGGGAGATCGCCCTCGAACTCGGCGACCTGCCCCTCGCGGTGGGACAGACGGCGACCTGGCTGAGCGAGAGCAACATGCCCGTCGACCGCTACCTCGCCCAGTTGCGCGACCGCCCCGCCGACATCCTCGAGACCACCCAACTGTCACCCCGGGAGTACCCCAACTCCGCCGCCCGGACCTGGCAGATCGCCGTGGCGGACCTGCGCAGGCGCGACCGGGCCGCCGCCGAGATGCTGGAGATCTGCTCCTTCTTCGGCCCCGAACCCATCCCCATGCGGCTGCTCTACGGCCAGGCCGTCACCCGGGCCCTGACCGCGGACACGGACGAACCCCCTGACGAGATGGCCGTCGCCCAACTGCTGCGCCTCCTCAACCGGTACGGCCTGGCCCGCAGCGACCAGGGCAGCGAGACCCTGACCGTGCACCGACTGGTCCAGGCGGTCATCCGGGACGGGGTCGGCGAGCAGCGCTGGACGGAACTGCGCAGGGTGGTGCACACGGCGCTGGTGGACGCCAATCGGGGCAACAACCCGGAGGCCCCGGGCGACTGGGACAAGTACGACGAACTCCTGCCCCACCTGGAGCCCTCCCGCGCGTCCGCCGACCCCAACCCCGAGGTCCGCAAGCTGATCGTCGACTCGGTGCGCTATCTGTGGAAGCGCAGCCTGTACAGCACGGCCCACGGCCTCGCCGAACGCACCCTGGAACGCTGGGGGCGGCCGGACTTCCCCGGCGGCCCCGACGACACGAACACCCTCTTGCTCCGTACCCAGCTGGGCAATGTGCTCCGCTCGCAGGGGCTGTTGGACGACGCGTACGAACTCGACCGCGACGTGCTGGAGAGGTTCACCCGCACCAAGGGCCCCGAGTATTCGGGCACCCTCGCCGCCGCCGGCAACGTCGGCGCCGACCTGCGTGCCCTCGGCCGCTACCAGGAGGCCCGCGAGCTGGACCGGAACACCTATCAGGCGGCATACGCCGCGTTCGGCGAGGACCACCAGCGCACCCTCATGTACGCCAACAACCTGGGCATGTCCGAATATCTCGCGGGTGACCGCCGGGCCGCCCTGGAGCTGCACCGCTCGGCCTACGAACGGCAGCGGCAGAACCAGAGCAGCACGAAACCGCGCACCCTGAACCTGGCCAACAACTACGCGCGCGACCTGCGCGAGACCGGGGACCTCCGGCAGGCGCTGTCCCTGCTGGAGACGACCACGCGCCAGTACCAGCAGCTGCTCGGCGACGGGCACAGCGACACCCTGCGGGCGCGCAAGAACCTGGCCGTGGCCCTGTGCCGGTACGGCCGGTACGCCGAGGCCCGCGACATCGACGAGGACATCCACCACCGCTACCAGCAGGCCCATGGCCCCGACCACTACGACACCCTGGGCGCCGCCTGCAGCCTGGCCGGCGACCTGGCCGCGCTCGGCGACACCGCGCGGGCGCTGGAACTCACCGAACGGGCCCTCGGCCGCTACAAGGACTACCTGGGCGAGAGGCATCCGGTCACCCTGGTCTGCGCCAACAACATGGCGGTGTACCTGAGACTGGAGGGCCGCGCGGCGGAGGCCCTCGCGCTCTCGGGAAGTACCGCCCAACACCTGCGCGAGGTCCTCGGCGAGACCCACCCGCACACCTATTGCTGCATGCTCAACCACGCCAACGACCTGGTGGCGGCGGGCCGGATCCAGGAGGCCGCCGACCTCGAGGAGACGGTGCGGCAGGGACTGCTGGCCACGCTGGAGCCCGACCACTACGACGCCATCGGCAGCACCTCCAACCTCTCGCTCACCCTGCGCGAGCTCGGCCGTACGGCGGAGGCGGACGACCTGCGCGCGGACGCCCTGGCCCGCGCCAGGCGCACCCTGGGTGAGCAGCACCCGACGACGCTGGCGATCGCACACGGGGTGCGACTGGACTCCGACATCGAGCCGCCGACCACGTGAGAGGCGCCCGGCGGCGCGGCGCGGCCCGAGCCGGGCCGTCCGGAAACCGGTGAGTCCGGGAACTGACGGGCTGTAGGATGCCGCCACCCGCCAGCACCCGTTCCCGTGTCGACCCGGCCGTCGGCGGGAGCGGCTCCGGTGCGCCCCAGCGAGGCTGGCCCATGGTCCCGTTCCGGCAGTTCCTGTTGAAGATCCACAGTCGCTGCAACCTCGCGTGCGACTACTGCTACGTCTACGAGTCGGTGGACCAGAGCTGGCGCGACCGCCCCCGTGCCATGGCCCCCGGCACCGTGCGCCGGACGGCCGCGCTGATTGCCGAGCACGCCCGCCGGAACGGCCTGACCGAGGTCCACGTCGTGCTGCACGGCGGCGAGCCGCTGCTGGTGGGGGCGGCACGGCTGGACGCCATGCTGCGCCAACTCACCGACGCCCTGCGCGGGGTGGCGGAGCTGCGGCTCACGCTGCAGACCAACGGCCTGCGGCTGGTCGAGGACCCGGCGCTGCTGCCGGTGCTGGCCCGGCACGGAGTCCGGGTCGGGGTCAGCCTCGACGGCACGGCCGCCACGCACGACCGGCACCGCCGACGCCCCGACGGCCGCGGCAGCCACACCGACGTGGCGCGGGCGCTGCGCCTTCTCGCCGACGGCCGGTACCGCGCCCTCTATGCCGGTGTGCTGTGCACCGTCGACCTCGCCGCCGACCCCGTCGAGACCTACGAGGCGCTGCTGGAGTTCGCGCCGCCCCAGCTCAACCTCCTTCTGCCGCACGGCACCTGGGACAGTCCGCCGCCCGGCCTGGCCGACCGGACCGGCCCACCCCGCACGGCGCCCGGCACCGTCCCCGAGGAACCGGTGCCGTACGCGCGCTGGCTGTGCGCGGTGTTCGACCGCTGGTACGACGCACCGCGCCGGGAGACCGGGATCCGGCTCTTCGAGGAGATCCTGGCGCTGCTGCTCGGCGGCTCCGCCCGCAGCGAGACCGTCGGACTCACCCCGGTCGACCTCGTGGTGGTCGAGACCGACGGCACGATCGAGCAGGCCGACTCGCTCAAGGTGACCTACCCCGGAGCCCCGGGCACCGGTCTGGACGTCTTCCGGCACACCTTCGCCGACGCCGCCCGCCACGAGGCCTTCCGGGCCCGGCAGCGGGGGCTGGCCGGCCTCGGCCCGGTCTGCACCGCCTGCCCCCGCGCGACGGTCTGCGGCGGCGGACTGTACGCCCACCGCTACCACCCCGGGTCGACGCCGACCCCCTTCGCCGCGCCGTCCGTCTACTGCCGGGATCTCGCCGTTCTCGTCGACCACATCGCCGACCGGCTGCGCCGGGACGTCACGGCGCTCCGTGCGGCGGCGGAGCCGGCGACGACATGACGGCGTCCGGCGTCCGGTCCACCCGCGAGGAGCAAGCCCCCGTGCCCGTACCGCCCTCCGTCCCACCCCCCGCCCTCGGCACGCACGACCTGGCACCGGACCTGTTCGACGCCGTCGCCCGCGCCCGCGGCGGCCCCGCGGCCGTGACCGAGCTGAGGCGCGGTCAGCTCAGCAAGCGCAAGCTGCTGTTGCTGGCCGCCCGCCGGTCGCTGCCGTCCGGCACCGGCTTCGACGAGCCGTACCGGCGGCTGGCCGCCCTGTACCGCGACGACCCGGACCGCTGGCGAAAGACGATGCTCCACCCCTATCTGCACGAGGGCCTGGCCCGGGCACTGTCCGAGTGCGCCCACGGGGCTCGGCCCGACCTCTCCTGGTTCGGCGAGCTGGTCGACGGCGGACCGGCCGCGCTGTCCGGACCGCACCGGCTGTCCACCGAGTGCGACGGCGTGGTGCTGCGCGTGCGGCTGGCCGACCGCGGCCCGTTCCGCGACGCCCACGGCTACACCCCCGCCGAGCCGCTGGGCGCCGACGAGGTCGAGCAGTGGCAGCGGGCCCTGGACGGTGCCTGGCAGGTCCTGGTCCGCCGGCATCCCTGGCACGCCCGGGCCGTCGCCGCCTGCGTGTCCACCCTGGTGCCGGTCCACCCGGCGCCGGGCGGCACATCGGTGAGTTCCGCGGCCCGCCGGGCCCACGGCGCCGTCGCCCTCTCCCCGCCCGGCGATCCCGTGCTGCTGGCCCTCACCCTGGTCCACGAGTTCCTGCACATCCAGCTCGGGGCCCTGCTGGACGTGGTCCCCCTGCACGGACCGGCGTCACCACGCCGCTATCACGCCCCCTGGCGCCCCGACCCCCGGCCGGTGGACGCGCTCCTCCAGGGAACCTACGCCCACCTGGGGGTCTGCGACTTCTGGCACACCGAACAGCGGGCCGTCGCGCCGTGTCCCCGGGCCGAGCGCGAGCACGCCACCTGGTACGGGCACACCTCCGTTGCCGTGGACACGCTCCTCGGCAGCGGCGAACTCCTCCCGGCCGGCCTGCGCTTCACCGAGACGATGCGCGAGGCCCTCGCCCGGCTGGACGGAGAGTGAGCCCGGCCGCACACGGCAGCGCTCACAGCCACTCCCAAGAATTCATCGAACTCACGTACAACCCTTACCCCTTCAAGGGGGTCTCCTGAGCGCCGGACAGCTTCGAGTCCGGACGTCCGCCGGGTGCGGACGGCCCCCGCATGCCGCAGGAGACAACCCGCATGCACACGTTCCCGCGACTCGCCCTCGCGACGGCCACCGCGGCCGCGCTGACGGGCGGTCTGCTCACGTTCTCGGCCGCTTCGGCATCGGCCGCGGACTCCGTCAAGGTCGCACACGCCGACTTCAACGGTGACGGCTACGGCGACATCGCCACCTCGGCGGCCACCGCCTACGTCAGCGGCCACAAGGGCGCCGGCCAGGTCGTCGCCCTCTACGGCTCCGCCACCGGCGTCACGACCACCAAGCGCACCACCCTCAGCCAGAACAGCACCGGCGTCCCCGGCACCGCCGAGGCCGGCGACCAGTTCGGCTACGACCTGGCGTACGCCGACTTCAACGCCGACGGCTACGACGACCTCGCCGTCGCCTCCCCGACCGAGAAGGTCGGCACCGACACCAACGGCGGCACCGTCACCCTGCTGTGGGGCTCCAAGAGCGGCCTCACCGGCAAGGGCGTCGACCTCAAGGACCCCTCGCCGAGCGGTCACGACTACTGGGGGCAGACCCTCGCCGCCGGTGACTTCGACGGCGACGGCAAGGCCGACCTCGCCATCGGCAGCTCCGCCGCCACCCTGTGGGTGTTCAAGGGCGGCATCGCGAGCAACGGCACCCCCGGCGGCCGGTACACCGTCAAGCCGCCGATCGAGCCGGGCACCGACTCCTACCCGTACGGCCCGATGCACCTCACCGCCGGTGACGTCAACGGCGACGGCCGTACCGACCTGGTCGTCGACGGGTACGAGACGAAGACCAGCGACCACTGGAACACCAACTACTGGCTGCCCGGCACCGCGAACGGCCTGACCGCCACCGGCGCCAAGGCCCTCAAGAGCGGCATCGTCACCGGCGTCGGCGACATCAACGGCGACGGCTTCGGCGACATCGTCAGCGGCGCCTCCTGGGACGCCAGCAGCGGCGGGACCGTCTTCCCGGACTCCGCCAACGGGGGCCGGGTGGCCATCACCTACGGCAGCGCCTCCGGCCCGGCCAAGGCCACCATGTTCAACCAGAACAGCAGCAGCGTCCCCGGCACCTCCGAGAAGGGCGACGGCTTCGGCTGGGACCTCGACCTCGGTGACGTCAACGGCGACGGCTACGCCGACCTGGTCGTCTCCACGCCCAACGAGGACATCGGCAGCAACACCAACACCGGCCAGGTCACCGTCCTGTACGGCGCGAAGACCGGGATCAACCTCGCCTCCGGCGCCCAGTCCTTCGCCCAGAGCACGGCCGGCGTCCCCGGCGACGACGAGAAGAACGACCTCTTCGGCGCCGACGTCAAGCTCGACGACGTCACCGGCGACGGCCGCGCCGACCTCGTCATCGGCTCGTACGAGAACGGCGGCGACGGCGCGGTGACCTACCTGCCGTCCAACGGCTCGAAGATCACCACGACCGGATCGCGGGCCCTCGCCGCGAGCAAGGTGGGCATCTCGACGACCGGCGTCCCGCAGTTCGGCGCCATCTTCGGCGACTGATCCACGATCCACCGGCCGGCCGACCGTCCCCGCACGCCGTGCGGGGACGGTCCTCCGGCACACCTCCTCCGCGCACCCGCGCACCCGCGCACCTGCGCCACCCTTCACGCCGCCGACCTCAGGAGTTCTCTCCCGTGAACGGACACCACCGTCGTCGCCTCGCCCTCGCGACCGTCACCGCCGCCGCGCTGACCGGCGGACTGCTGACCCTCTCGGCCCCCGCCGCCTCCGCCGCCACGGCCCGTGCCTACAAGGCCGACTTCAACCACGACGGTTACGGCGACGTCGCCTTCGCCGCCCCCTACGCCAAGGTCGGCGGCAAGAACATGGCCGGGTACGTCGCCGTGGTCTACGGCAGCTCCTCCGGGCTCAACCCCGCCAAGCGCACCATCGTCAGCCAGAACACCACCGGTGTCCCCGGCACCGCCGAGACCGAGGACTTCTTCGGCCGCGCGCTCGCCGTGGCCGACTTCAACAAGGACGGCTACACCGACCTCGCCGTCGGCGCGCCCGGCGAGGACACCGGCACGGACACCGAAGGCGGTTCGGTCACGATCCTGTGGGGTTCGGCGAGCGGCCTGAAGAACGGGACGACGGTCAAGGACCCCTCCGCGACCAAGCACGAGGCCTGGGGCTCGGTCCTGGCCGCCGGCGACTTCAACGGCGACGGCAAGGCGGACCTGGCGTCCGGCACGGCCGGGTCGTACGCCTACATCGTCAAGGGCGGCTTCACCAAGTCCGGCACCACCGGCGGCACCCAGAAGGTCCCCACCCCGGAGAAGGCGGAGTTCGGCATCGACGCGCTCGCCGCGGGCGACACCAACGGCGACAAGAAGGCCGACCTCGTCCTCACCTACCGCACCGCGCTCGCCTCGGACCCGTCGGACAGCTGGTCCAAGGGCGCCGCCTACCTCGGCGCGTCCACCGGCGTGGTCACCACCAAGCCGCGCCCGCTGAACGGCGGCACCTCCCTCGCCCTGGGCGACATCGACGGCGACGGCTACGACGAGATCGCCATCGGCAACGTCTTCGCGAAGGAGGACGACCACACCGGCACCCTCGGCGGCCAGGTCACCGTCATCCGCGGCAGCAAGGGCGGCCCGGTCAACGGCGACGCGCCCATGGCCGAGCTCACCCAGTCCGCCACCGGCGTCCCCGGCACCGACAAGGAGGGCGACGGCTTCGGCGGCTCCGTCTCCATCGGGGACACCAACGGCGACGGCTACGGCGACCTCGCCATCGGTGTCGTCTTCAAGGACATCGGCGCGGCCGAGGACACCGGCCTCGTCGTGCTGATGAACGGCTCGGCCGACGGCGTCTCCCGCACCGGCGCCCGCACGATCTCCCAGAACACCGTGGGGGTTCCCGGCACCAACGAGTCCACGGACTACTTCGGCTCCGACCTCGTGCTCTCGGACGTCAACAAGGACGGCAAGGCGGACCTGACCGTCGCGGCCGGCTTCGAGGACGGGGGCGTCGGCGCGGTCACCGCCCTGCGCGGCAGCGCGTCCGGCATCACCGCCACGGGTGCCAAGTCCTTCGGCCCGGGCACCTTCGGGCTCTCCCGCACGTACGGCGCGTTCGGCACGGGCCTCACCGGCTGACGCGCCATCACCGGATGTCACGTCATCTCACTGCCTCACGGGGGAAAACCATGCACAAGCGCACCACCCTGCTCCTCGCCACGGCCCTCACCACCGGCCTGCTCACCGCCCTGCCCGCCGCCACCGCCTCCGCCGCCCCCTCGGGCCTGTCCGGGGACTTCAACGGCGACGGCTACCGCGACCTCGCGATCGCCGCGCCCGTCGCCAAGGTCTCCGGCAAGTCCGGGGCCGGCTATGTGGCGGTCGTCTACGGCACCAAGAGCGGCCTCGACACCACCAAGCGCCAGATCATCAGCCAGGCCACCACCGGCGTCCCCGGCAACCCGGCCTCCGGCGACTACTTCGGCGACCGGCTCACCTCCGGCGACCTGGACGGCGACGGCTACACCGACCTGGTCGTGGGCGTGCACAGCGAGCGGATCGGCACCACCGACTCCTACGGCAACGTGACCGTGCTCTGGGGCGGCGCGAGCGGCCTCAAGGGCGCCAGCAACCTCTCCTCGCCGCTGCCGAGGTACCGCAACGAACTCGGCTGGGCGCTGGCGGCGGGCGACTTCGACGGCGACGGCCACACCGACCTGGCCGTCGGCAACAACTCCACGCCGTCCCTGAACATCTTCCGCGGCCCCTTCACCCGCAAGGGCAAGGCGGCCGCCCTGGTCGGCATCGACACGGTCGACCAGACCACGATCTACTCCGACAAGCTGATCGCGGGCGACGTCAACGCCGACGGAAAGACCGACCTGCTGGTCATGGGCCAGGAGGAGACCTCCTCCGGCGGCTACCGCACCCGCAGCGTCCTCTACACCGGGACCAGCGCCACCGGCGGCACCCTCAAGGTCGGCAAGAAACTCGCGGGCGGCTACGACGCGGTCATCGCCGACGTGAACAAGGACGGCTACGGCGACATCGTCACCGGCAACTTCATGGAGAAGTCGGCCGATGAGCCCAACGGCGGCCTCGGCGGCGCGGTCACCGTGACGTACGGCGCGGCCGGCGGCCTCAGCAGCCGTACGCCGGTCCGCATCACCCAGGACACGGGGGGCGTCCCGGAGAAGGGCGAGAAGAACGACGGCTTCGGCTGGAGCCTGTCCGCCGGGGACGTCAACGGCGACGGGTACGCGGACATCGCCGTCGGCGCCTACGCCGAGACGCTCGGCGCGAAGAAGCAGGCGGGCACGGTCACCGTGCTGCGCGGCTCGGCGAGCGGCCTGACCGGCAGCGGCGCCAAGCTCTTCTCCCAGGACACCGCGGGCGTGCCCGGCACCGCCCAGTCCCAGGACTTCTTCGGCTCCTCGGTCCGCCTCACCGACGCCAACCGCGACGGCCGCGCCGAACTGGTCGCGGGCGCCTACGGCGAGGGCCGCGGCGCAGGCGCCGTCTGGCTCTTCAAGTCCACCACCGCCGGCGTCACGGCAAGCGGCTCCAAGACCTTCACCGGCCCCACCCTGGGCGGCCCGTCGGGCACCGCCTACTTCGGCGACGTACTGGAGGGCTGACCATGCGCGTCCGTACGGCGGCGGCCCTCGCCGCCCTCCTCACCGCGGGCCTCGTCCCGCTCGCCGGGCAGGCCTCCGCCGCGCCCGCCAGGTACACGGACGACTTCAACGGCGACGGCTACCACGACCTCGCCTCCGCCGCTCCCGGCGCCACGGTCGGCGGCCGGGCGCGGGCCGGTGCCGTGGTCGTCACCTACGGCTCCGCGTCCGGCGTCCGGGCCTCGCACCGCACGGTCGTCACCCAGAACTCGGCGGCCGTCCCCGGCACCGCCGAGAAGGGCGACACGTTCGGGTCGGCGCTCGCCTCCGGGGACCTGAACCGGGACGGCTACGCGGACCTGGTCGTCGGCGCCGAGGGCGAGAACGGCGGCGCCGGGACGGTGACGATCCTCTGGGGGAGCGGCAGGGGCCTGTCCGGGGGCCGTACCGTCCCCGACCCGGCCGCCTCCTCCCACCAGCGCTTCGGCATGTCCCTGGCCGTCGGCGACTTCACCGCGGACGGCCGGGCCGACCTGGCCGTCGGCAGCACCGGCGCCGACGTGCAGATCTTCCGGGGCGGCTTCACCAGGACCCACGGAGCCGCGTCCCGCACCTGGGTGGTGCCCTCCCTGGCCACCGGCGACAGCTACGGCTCCCGGTCGCTGGCCGCGGGCGACATCAACGGCAACGGCGTCGACGACCTGGTGATCAGCGGCAGGTTCCGGACCGGGAGCGGCGAATACGCCGACGGCAACCTGGTGTACCTGGGCGCGGACTCCCGGCCGAGGGCGCTGCGGATGCTGGTGGACGGCGGCAGGCAGCGGGCGGTCCTCGGCGACGTCAACGGGGACGGCTACGACGACATCGTCACCTCCGACGTCCTCGTCTACGGCGACAAGGCCGGGCCGGGCCGGGTCCTCGCCTACCTGGGTGGCGCCCACGGCGTGAGCCCCACCCCGCAGGCGTCCCTCACCCAGGACAGCCCCGGCGTCCCCGGCGCCACCCGGGCACCGGGCACCTCCTCCTTCGGCGCCGCGCTCTCCGTCGGCGACGTCGACGGCGACGGCTACGCCGACGTGGCGGTCGGCACGCCCTACGAAGGGGTCACCACGGCCCCGCGGACCGGCACCGTCACGCTGCTGCGCGGCTCCGCCGCCGGCCTCACGGGCGAGGGCGCCACCCGCTGGACCCAGAACACCCCCGGCGTCCCCGACCTCGACGAGACCGACGACTTCTGGGGCAGCGCCGTCCACCTGGCCGACCTCGACGGCGACGGCCGCGCCGATCTGGCGGTCGGCGCCCGGCACGAGAACGGCGGACGGGGCGCCGTATGGGCCCTGCGCGGCTCCTCCTCGGGCCTGACGACGACCGGCGCGGTGAGCTTCACCGCGGCGCGGGCAGGGCTGCCGGGCACCGGGGCGCAGCTGGGCTCCCTGTTCGCGCGGTGACCCGCACGAAGCGGCCCCGAGACGCCCTATGACACCCTGTGACGCCCCCTGGGGAAGCCCCTAGGGGGCCCCTAGGGGATGTCACAGCTCTGCCGCAATGGCGGGCTCGGGTGCCCGAGCCCGCCACACGGATCTCCGGGACCAGGTACGTTCGATGACGTGGCTGGATTCAGGAACGGACGCGGCGGCCGGGACAACCGTGCCCCGCAAGCGCGACCGCAACAACCCGCGTACGGGCAGCAGGCACCGCCGCAGAGCTTCGGCGGGCAGCCGGCGGGACCGTCGTACGGGTACCCGTCGGCCCCGCGGCCGCCGTACCCGCAGCAGGGCGGCGCGTCCGGCTGGCCGCAGGCGCAGTCGCGCGGCGGCCACCCGGGACAGGGCGGCGGCGACGGCCCGGAGTACTTCGGCGACGACCACGGCTACGGCGGCGGATACGGCGCCGGCGGCCCCGACCCGTACGCGGCGAACCAGCCGGGTCACACCCAGGCCTTCTCGGTCGACGAGGCCGGTGCCTACACGCAGGGCGCCACCTACCACGCCGGCTCGGCGGCGGCGCCGTCCGGGCCGATCGGGCCGCGCCTGCACTGGAAGGACCTGCTGCGGGGGATCGTCCTCGCCCCGAACCAGACCTTCCTCCAGATGCGGGACTACGCGATGTGGGCCCCCGCCCTCATCGTCACCTTCCTCTACGGCCTGCTCGCCGTCTTCGGCTTCGACGGCGCCCGCAAGGACGCGATCAACGCCACCCTCACCAACGCGGTGCCGATCGTCCTGGTGACGGCGATCGCGATGGTGATCTCCGCGTTCGTGCTCGGCGTGGTGACCCACACCCTCGCCCGCCAGCTGGGCGGCGACGGCGCCTGGCAGCCCACGGTCGGCCTCTCCATGCTGATCATGTCGATCACCGACGCCCCGCGCCTCCTCTTCGCGATGTTCTTCGGCGGCGACGCGGGCTTCGTCCAGATCCTCGGCTGGGTCACCTGGATCGCGGCGGGCGCCCTCCTCACCCTCATGGTCGGCAAGTCCCACGACCTGCCCTGGCCGAAGGCCCTGGGCGCGTCGGCGATCCAGCTGATCGCCCTGCTGTCGATCGTGAAACTCGGCACCTTCTGACCACCGTCACCGCCGACACGAGAAGGGCCCCCGGCTGCCTCGCCGGGGGCCCTTCCTCGGTGCGCGCGCACCTACCTCACGCGTCCAGCACCTGCCCGGCCCGCTTCACCACGGGCGGTTCGACGCTCCACGGGAAGTTGATCCAGTCGTCGGTCCGCTTCCACACGTACTCGCACTTCACGAGGGAGTGGGACTTCTCATAGATCACGGCGGACCGCACCTCGGCGACCGTGTCCAGGCAGAAGTCGCGGACGAGCTTGAGCGTCTTGCCGGTGTCGGCGACATCGTCGGTGATCAGCACCTTCTTGTCGCTGAAGTCGATGGCGTTGGGGACGGGCGCGAGCATGACCGGCATGTCGAGGGTCGTCCCCACCCCGGTGTAGAACTCGACGTTCACCAGATGCAGGTTCTTGCAGTCGAGGGCGTAGGCGAGCCCGCCGGCGACGAACACCCCGCCGCGCGCGATGGAGAGCACTATGTCCGGCTCGTACCCGTCGTCGGCGATGGTCTGCGCGAGCTCCCGCACGGCGACGCCGAACCGCTCGTAGGTCAGGTTCTCCCGTACGTCACCGCTCATGCCCGGCCCCTCACACCTGCGTCCGATGGAAATTGAGGAAGGAGCGGGAGGCGGTGGGACCGCGCTGCCCCTGGTAGCGGGAGCCGTAGCGCTCACTGCCGTAGGAGTGCTCGGCGGGGGAGGAGAGCCGGAACATGCACAGCTGCCCGATCTTCATGCCCGGCCACAGCTTGATGGGAAGGGTCGCGAGATTGGAGAGCTCCAGGGTCACGTGCCCGCTGAACCCCGGGTCGATGAACCCGGCGGTGGAGTGGGTGACGAGCCCGAGCCGCCCGAGCGAGGACTTCCCCTCCAGCCGCGAGGCGAGATCGTCGGGAAGCGAGATGACCTCGTACGTCGACGCGAGCACGAACTCACCGGGGTGGAGGATGAAGGGCTCGTCGCCCTCCGGCTCCACCAGCCGGGTGAGGTCCGGCTGCTCGACGGAAGGGTCGATGTGCGGGTACCGGTGGTTCTCGAACACCCGGAAGAACCGGTCCAGCCGCACGTCGATGCTCGACGGCTGCACCATGGATTCGTCGTAGGGATCGATCCGTACCCGCCCGGCGTCGATCTCGGCCCGGATGTCCTTGTCTGAGAGAAGCACGCCCCGAGGATACGCAAGGCGCGCGGACCCACGACAATCGTGACGAGTCCACGCGCCTGTGTGACTGCGATTTCCTACTGCTTCTGCCGCTGCTGTGCCTCTGCAGCTATGCGGCTATGCCGCTCTACGCCGGCTCATGCTTCTCGAGCGCGACCGGCACGACACTGCGCAGCCGGGCGCACTTCGGACACCGGACCAGCCGGCCGGGGCCGAGCCGCTCGGCCTGCTGCATCGGGAACGAAGCGGTGCTGAACACGTGCCCTTCGGCACAGCGGACGACGGTGCGTTCCATCAAGTCCCTTGAGTCCCTTCCCCAGGAGCCGCGTCGGGCTTACTGCCGTGACGACGGAAAGCCACATTACGGGATCAAAGGGACGGCTCTCCAGGCGGCACTCCGGCCCACCCGGACCCTCTCCCACAGCCCCACCGTACGCCCCAACTCCGGCCCACCGCAGCCCGATCCCACCCCCGAAACACAGCCGAACCCCACGGTCCCGGCACCGGTGGTCCACCATGAGGTACAGTGAGCGAGCGTTCAGACACCGACCCCGTCGGCGTCTTACGCGGGTGTAGTTTAATGGTAGAACATCAGCTTCCCAAGCTGAGAGCGCGAGTTCGATTCTCGTCACCCGCTCCAGCAGAAACCCCCAGGTCGTGGACCCGGGGGTTCTTTGTTGTCTAGGCCGGTGGGTGGGTGCCGCACCACTAGCGCACCATTAGCCCGCTGATGACTCCTGCGTGTGGTGCGGACGGCCGTTCTCGCGGTCCTCCTTGTGGTGCTTCGCCCGCTCGGAGCGCACCATGCCGTCCAGCCCTGCGGCGACCTCCCGTTGCCGCTCGTCATCGGAGTGCTGGTCAAGCCGCGGCTGCGCTCCGCTCCGCCGCCGCTCCTGCCTTCGGCCCGCTCCGGCGGGCTGCGCCAACGCGCGCCCACGTGAGAGGCCGGGGCGATGGGTGATCACCGTACGCATGCCACGGTCAAGGCGATGCCTCCGGCGGGGGATCGGCCGGCACCGGGATGGAGGGGGCGCCGTTCCCGGCCGTCGGTCCGTCGACCCAGGCAGAGCCGAGCAGACGCGGTTCATGGCGTCCAGGTCGTTCGTACGGTGGCGCGCTCCACCTGGACGCCATGAACCACGCCCGCTCCACGGTGTGTGGGTCGACGGCGGACGGGATGGGAGCCGGGGTGAGTGGTGGGCTGGGCTGTGGAAGCGATGTTGCGCTTGTAGTCTCCGGGCAAGGACGTTCAGCGGTGGGGGGAAGCATGCGTGTCTGGTATTTCGTCATGGCAATACCATTTTGTGCGATCGCCATGTATTGCACCTTTGGTGCTGTCGTAACCGGTTTTTTTGAGCGTGGTGATCCACAGAGGCCGCGGACCCTGAAAACACTCTTGATCGCCGGAGTCGCATGCTGGGCGATAGCGATCTTTCTCGTGTCCCTGTGAGAGCTGTCGTGCCGCAACGGATATGTCAAGCGGTCCCTGATCTCTGACACCAATGCCTGACACCAACAGGCGCCGACGAGGACGACCAGCACGAAACTTTGGCGGACTAGCGATCCAGGCAGAAGACCGGTTGACCCACTATGCCGAGCCCTCACGATCGACCTGATAAAGATGACGCTCATCCGTCACGAAGACTCGTAGAGTCGGGCCGTCCCGACAACAGGTGCCCGGGGGTGCCCGAGGCGTAGGCCGAACCGGTGGGAGTAAGAGGCGGCTCGCGGGGTGGCCGTACGAGCGTGGCGCGCGATCGGCGTCCTGAGTAGTCCCCACCGGACCCCGGCTGTACAGCAGCGAAGTACAGCAACCACAGCAACCGACTACGCACGGCAGTGCCCATCAGCACCCATCCGGCAGCCTGTATGACCGCCGATGACCGATCTCTGTAGAGCTACGGATCAGAAGGCTTCTGACATCCAGAGCTGACATCAACGACGCCGAACGATGGCGTACACCGGCGCCCCTGTCCGGCTGTCGTACCCATCGACGACAGCCTCCGGAGCGGGTTCGGATCGAATTCCTAAAGCGGTGTTCAGAAGCGCGACGCGTAATGCGTCAGTCTTCTCCGACTTGGAGCAGGGTCACGACAAACCCGTTGCCCGTGCCTGCGACCACTCCATCGAAGGTGAACCGAGATACCGGGTTCCACTTATGCCCCGCATCCGACAGTTCGATGTTCGTCCACCATGTGGAGTCCCATCCCAGCAGCTTCACCACTCGCTGCGCCGCTCGATGGGCGTGCTCACGATCACGATGCAATTGGCCGGGGAAGACCAGATCACCCGCAGACAGGTAGGTCATGACGGTTCCCACCTCTTCCCTGTCGATGGCCGTCAGGGCATCAGCGATGTCAGCGGGGCGGGTCGGTCCCCGAGAACCCTCGATCGCATAGGGCTCCCAGGCTTCCTGCGCATCAAGAACCAAGCCGTACACGTGCTCTTCGACGGAGCCCGCATCCCCGCGTTCGACCCGGCCGAAGACACCGTCCTCCTTGGCCAACGACGCAAGCATCACTCGCAGGTCTGCCATGGTCTCCACGCCCACATACTCCCATGTAGCGGCAGCACTTGAACGAGGTACGGAGCCGTATCGGCGGCCAGTTGAGCCGTCTCAGTTTCCGTCTCATTCAGCCGCGTTCACAGCCGTTCAGCGGGGATCGCTCATGGGGCTTGCCCCACCAGTTGGCCTCTCATGAACGCAGGTGAACGGCCCCGGCCGAGGCCTCCAGGACCACCACCACAGATTGGAAAGCGTGTTGGTCTCGCGCGGCCGAGCGGTGAGGCGTTGTGACCTCCTGTCGACAACGCTGGCCGCCCTGACCATGATTGGCCAATGCCTGAGTTCAGCTGGCCGGACCTCTCCCTGGTGCCGGCCTCGGATGTCATTGACCAGAGCTGGCCAGCAACAGTCTCCGCACTACCCCTTGGATCTCCCGTCAGCGGACGGGTTATCGGCCGACAGCCGTTCGGCGTCTTCCTCCTCCTCGATGGCGTGCCGAATGCAGTCGGCCTTGCCGAGATCACCGCCATGCCTCACTGCATGGAACTGCCTGCCTTGGGCGCCACCGTCGCCGGTGAGGTGATCTGGCACGCGGACCACAACCGTCAGGTGAAGATCCGTCTCGACGAATGGCATGTGCCCAGCTGACTACCCCCTGGTCGCCGCAGCTCTGCACCACTACCGCACCAGAACGAGCGGGGAGCAACCCAGAAGGACCACAGGCCGAACGTTCACCCAGGTCAGCACCCCAACCGCCCTCAGATGCCCGCAGCTTCCCAAGCTGAGAGCGCGAGTTCGATTCTCGTCACCCGCTCCGATGTGAAACCCCAGGTCAAAGGCCTGGGGTTGCTGTTTTTCCGGGGCTCTCCGGCGGAATTCGACCCATTGAGCGCAGAAAGATCGGGCACGCGGGGGCACGAGTACCAGGTGGGTGCCGTGCAGCGGCCGGTCTCGCGCGCGAAAGATGTCGCTGGACTGCGGTTTCACGCGTCTGTCGACGGTATGCCGGTGTTCGAGCCATCAGCCTGCCGTCCCCCCCGACGGTGGCGCCGGAACGCTTAGGAAGTTCTGACCAGGTGTGCGGGTGCCGGGATGCTCGCTGAGGAGCGCGCCATTCTCGTTCTGCTCGTCTGCGAACAGATGGGCGGCTCCGTGGTGTTGGGAAGCGACTGCCACGGCAGGGGGGGAGTTCCGGACGGTCCGGGGCTCCTCCTGCGTGGGCGCCGGGTGGTGTCAAGGCCGGTGTACGGCTTCGATGTCGGACGTCGCCCCGGTGCTCACTTCCGCACGTCGTCAGGATCGCCGTCCCGCGCGCGGCAATGACGAATTGCCCCACGTGGTGTGCCCAGCCCTCCGTGTGCGCGGCGCATTGCTCCGGGGAGGGCAGTCCGCGATCGGCCAGGCGGAGCCACAGGGGCCTGCCGGAGACGGCTTCGAGGGGCGACGTCCGCGGATCGGACTGCGCCGGGACCCGGGTGGGCACGGCCATGGGGGAGGGGGCTGCTGCCCGATGCGCTGCGTCGCTGCGTCGCTGCGTCGCTGCGTCGCTGTGCGGGTGCGGGTGCGAGTGGTGCCTTGGGCACCTTGCCGCCCTGACGGCCGGTACAGGCTTCAGCCGCTTCCGCACGTGTTTCCCGGCCTGCCCTCGGTGTCGCGTCGCGATCCACCGGGTGGTGCCGGACCCGGCGGACGCTCGCGATTTGCCTTCGGTGTCTCGCTACCGGTGCTCGGGGTTCTGGTAGTTGTGGTGGCAGCCAGCGTCTCAGGCGGTGCGCTGACTGCCGTAGGCGGGGGTTCCGTCGAGGTCCTTCAGCGCATGGAGCAGGCGGTTCGAGGGTCTGGCCGACCGACTTGGCGCCCTCAGCCGCCCGTTCTGACCTGTCGGCCAGGGGAGCGGACCACAGCCTCTTACTCGACGACGACCCGTCGCGGCGTACGACCGGCGCGGGTCACGGCCATCCTGGATCCGGCGGCGGCACGGGCGAACGGTAAGCCTGGCAGGGACGACGACGCCGCCGACGTTCGGTTCCACACCTTCCACGAAGGCGGCCACGGACACCGCAGGCCCGAGAAGTCCGGAGCTGGTTCCCACGTGAACGGCAATGCGCCGAACGTCGCGAGAAGCATGGCATGACCAGATGGTTCCGACGCGCGTGTCCCAGCAGGTCAAGGCCACCAGTTCGCCTCACCTCTCACCTCGCCGCACCGGTTCCGACCATCGTGTGCCGGGTCGCTTGAGGGAGATCTCGTCTCGCGCTGCTCAACTGCTGCGGTGCGGAAGCGTCCTGCTGGTACGGGTCGATCACGCCGCGTCCGGTGGATGCCTCGCGTCACATGCGAGGGATGCCGGCGCGGGGCCCCGCGGCCACGGCGCACGGTCCCCGGGACGGGGCTGTGCGCCGTTCCGGGGCGTCCGTCAGCCGATCGTGTCGGTCAGGCCGGTGGACAGGTATGTCGCCCGGCGCTGGTCCTTCTCGGTCCTCCAGGGCTCGGTGAGTTCCAGGAGGGTGCCGGTCTTCGGGGCGATGATCACCTTGGTGGTGCCGACGCCCCCGTGGTAGGCCAGCTCCGTCCCGGTGCGCCCGGCGCTGTCCTTGACGGTGCCGACGACGGTCACGCCCTTGAGTTCGGCCAGCGCCCTGAACAGGCCGCTGCGCAGTCGCGGGCCGGCGGGGGCGTTGGCGAGGAGGGTCGTCGCCTGGACGAAGCCGAGCGTTCCCGCGTCCTCGTCCTGATCGGCGGAGGCCTTGGTCGTGGTCTCGATCTGCCGCAGCAGCTGCGCCGGGTTCGTGGTCAGCCTGTCCAGACCGTTCCAGTCGTAGGTCTTCGACCCGAGCCTCCAGCCGGGAAACCGTGTCTTGCGGGGGGTCTTGCCGGAGATGACGTAGGTGGCGTCCATGGAACGCGTGATGTACGACTCGGCGGAGTTGGTTCGGACCTTCCAGTACCTCCCCGAGCCGGCCGACTGCGTGGCGGCGACCTCGGCGACGTTGTTGAGGAAGACCGAGGCGGACTGCGGCTGCGTCCCGTGCCGGGTACCTGTTTCCGTGTTCACGCCCACCACCGTGACGCCGGCCGAGACCGCGGCCAACGCCAGGACGGCGAGGACGCGACGGCGCCTACGCGACGGCGTCGCCACGGCGTCCTTCCGTACCTCCTCCCGCGGGGCCCGGCCCACGTCCTCCCGCACGGCTTCCTCGACTGCCGCCAGCGCCCGGGCCAGCACCTGCGCCGACGGGGGCTCGACCCGGCCCGCCGCCTGTAGCGCCTTGCCGCCCGGGAAGTCCATCAGTGCCTGCCGCTCGATCACGCCCGTCTCCTCCATGTCGTGTGTACTCATGCCAGGTCTCCTGTCACGGCAGGGCGCCGGCCCGCCAGGCGGGCCGGCGCGAGCCGTTCGCGCAACCGGCCCCGGGCCCGGTGCAGCCGCGAGCGGGCCGTCCCCGCCGGGATGCCCACGGCGGCGGCCGCCTCGGCCGGCGTCAGCTGCTCCCAGCTGACGAGGAGCATCACCTCCCGCTCCTCTGCGGGCAGTTCGGCCAGCGCGCCACGCAGTGCGGGCGCCAGTGCCGCCGCGTCCAGCCGCTGGTCCACCGCCTGCCACGGGTCGGTGACCTGTTCCCCCGGTGGGCCCTCTGTCCGCGCCGCCCGCCGCACGGTGCCTGCGAGGACGTTGCGGGCCACCCCGAACAGCCAGCCTCGCGCCGATCCGCGCGAGGCGTCGAACGTGTGCCGCGCGGCGAACGCCTGCAGCCAGGCCTCGGCCAGCAGATCGTCCGCCGCGCCGGGCATCCGCCGCGCGAAGTAGCCGTGCAGGGCCACCGAGTACCTCTCGACCAGGGGCGTGAACGCCGCCGGATCCGCGGCGGACATGGACAGTTGGGTGTCACTGTCAAAATCGCCGTACGCGTCGTGCTCCGATTCCACGGAAGCTCCGTCTCCGACCGCCGGACGACGGTCTCACCCCGTACTTGTCACACCGCGCCGGTTGCGTTCGCGCCCAGCCCCGGCAAGGGCGGCAACAGCGATCGAGAGCCATGTCGCCCGGCGCCGCGCCGCCTCCCCGCGTCGGCACCACACGGCGACGCGCGGCTCCTCGATGACGTCGAGGCCACAGTGGCCAGCTGCCAGTAAGGGGCCGTGCCATTCGTGTGCCGGATCCTGCGGGGAACCATGGGGAACCGCCGCCGAAAAACCCGAGATTCCCGAGCCGAGAGCGCGAGTTCGATTCTCGCCACCCGCTCCATGGAGAAGGCTCAGGTCGGAGATCTGGGCCTGGTGGCTGTGCTCAGTGATCGGACGTCGGTTGGCCAGGACGTTGATTGTCCGGAGCGGTGTGCCTTCTTCGCCTCGTCGGGCCAGGTCGATACCGAACTGCGGTCGGCGTGCCGCCCCGGGCGGCCCCAGGGGCACAGCCCGATCGGAGCCCGCCGCGAGGTCACGGGGCCCGAGCGCGGTCAGGCTCGGTCAGCCGATGTAGCCCTCGAGGTCGGCGACGATGTCGAGGGAGCCGCTGGCGTTGTGGAGGTGGAGGGAGCCGTTGGCGTCGAGGGGGATCACAGCCAGGACCGGCCTGGTCTCGCCGGCGCTCAGGTTGTCGTCGTACACGTTCGGGAGGGTGCCGGCGCCGTAGGCGGTCAGGTGGGTGGCGGTGGTCGGGGCGACGCCGGTGAGGTTGACCAGTACGGCGGTCGCGTCGGCCGGGACGCCGTGGGTACCGGCGACCTTCACGGTGAGGGTGCGGTTCGCGCCGAGCCGCCCGGCCGGGGCACCCGTGCCGTTACGGGTGTCGAGGAAGCGGGTGGGATCGGCCGGCACGAAGGGGCTGCCCCAGGGGGAGGTGCCGTCGACGGCGTTGGTGTAGAGGCCCTGGAGGTCGGCGATCAGGTGGACGTGGCCGCCGCTGTTGTAGAGCCTGATCTTGCCGCCGGTGCACACCTTCGTCACGACCAGGTTGGAAACGGTCTGCCCGGCACGGTAGTTGAGGTTCGACGTGCTGGGGCGGCTGCCGCAGTAGACGGTGACCACGCCGCTGCCGGTGCCTCCGGTCACGGTGACGTCGAGGACGGCGCCGACGGTGCCCGAGCCCCGTCCCTCCTTCGGCAGGGTGACGGTCGTCGTGCTGCCGGACGCGACCTTGCCCTTGGCGGCGCCGGTGCCGTAGCGGGTGTCCAGGACCCGTGTCGGGGTGACGGGAGCGAGGTTGCTCATGCGGTTGTCGCTGGAGCTGGAGCTGGAGCCGGCCCTGGTCGTGAAGTAACCCTGTACGTCGGCGATGAGGTCGACATGGCCGTGCGCGTTGTACAGGTCGACATAGCCGCCCGCGCCCACCCGGACCGTGACCAGGTTCGGGTTGGTCCGCCCGGCGGTGAAGTCGAGGTCGGACGCGGTCGGGCGCCTCGTGCCGTCCGGGTACACCGTGACGTAGCTGCTCGCGGTCGCGCCGGTGTCGGTGACGTTCAGGGTGACCGCGGTCACCCCGGAAGCCGGGACGCCGCCCACGCCGAGGACCTTGAGGCGGACCACGCCGCCGGGGCCGACCTGCCGCTTGGCGGCACCGGTGCCCTTGCGGGTGTCCAGGACGCGGCTCGGGCCGGTGGCGACGTAGGACGGGCCGACGGTGGTCAGGGTGGTGTCGGTGGCGGTGCGTCCGTCGGAGTCGGTGAGCCGCTGGGTGACGGTGTACGTCCCGGCGGCGGCGTACGTGTGCCGGACCACGCCCTTTGAACCTGTCGCGGAGACCGCCTTCGAGCCGTCGCCGAAGGAGATCAGGTCGCTGGTGATCGGGTAGCCGCTGAAGCCGGCGGCGGTGAAGGCGCAGCCCGCGGTGTCCGGCAGGGAGGGGGCGATCTGGAAGGAGGCGCTCCGGCAGTTGAGGCTCCCGGTCAGCGCCGGCAGCGGACGCACGGCCAAGTAGAGGCTGACCTCGGTGCCCATCGTGGTGCCGTCCGGCCGGTACACCGTGACCGTGGCGTAGATCTCGGTGCTCGTGGTGGGTTGCGTGTATGTGTGTGCGACCGAACCCGTGGTGGACGTGGCCGTGGTGCCGTCCCCGAAGCCGAAGGTGTAGCGGTAGCCGTCGAGGGTGTCCGACCACGGGTTGACGAAGCCGGCGGTGAAGGTGACGGGGACGCCGACGTAGACGTCCGCGGACGAGCGGCCCGCGATCCCGAGGCTCAGCGGGTCCTGTACCTCGGTCGCGCCCCGGTCGTAGTCGCCGGCGCCCGTGCCGGTGTCGGCGACCAGGGGATCGTCGACCCGTTGCGCGCCGTGGAGGTCGGTGGCGAGTTCACCGGGTGCGTCGGCGTCCGCGGAGTCGATCAGCGGCGTGTTCTGCGTGGACAGCGTCACATCCGTCTGGTCCAGGTCGTGAGCCCCCTGACCGGTGCCGGTCAGGAACGCCTGGCTGGTCCCGTACGCGGTGCCGGCCCAGTCGTAGTCGGTTCCGGTCGACAGGGGGTTGACCGCGTTGTAGTCCGCGGTGACCTGCGGCGCGGAGGCGGCGTCCACCGTGATCTCGGCGGGGGTGCCGGTGTCCGGGCAGGATGCCGTCGTGTCGGGGCGTACGACGGTGTTCTCCACGGACCCGGAGGTGCCGTCGGTCAGGCTGATGCCGTTGCCGCAGGTCGTCACGATGGTGTCGCCGGCCAGATGGATGCCCGTGGTGCCGGTGGCCGATATGCCTCCGCCGAGCGGCGTGGTGTCGTCGGCCAGCGTGATGTCCTGTGCTCCGGCCGCACTCGCGAAGGCCGGACCACCGGACTCGGGGGCGATCTGCAGCCGGGTGAGCGCGATGCCGGAGGAGGAACCGTCGACGGCGATCGTCCCGCCGGTACCGGTTCCCGCCTGGGCCGTGCTGACCGAACCCGTGTCGTAGGAGATGTGCTGGGACAGGGAGAACACCAGCGTGCTCGGCCCGCTCGACAAGAGGCTGAACCCTGACACGTCGACGTACCGGGCGCCGGAGAAGGTCATCGCCGGTGTCGAGGTCCCGGCCAGAACGCGGACGGTGGCGGTGGCCGCCGGATTGTCGCCGGGAGCCGCGACAAAGGTGACGGGCGCGTCCGGGGTGCCGGCCGACCCGATGGTGACGGGGGCGTACCGGGTCGTGTTCCGGGCCACGTGGACGGTGTCCCCGGGGCCCGCCGAGTCCGCGGCCGGCTGGATCTGGCAGAAGGGCTCCGTCTGTGAGCCGGGTCCGGTGTCGCTGCAACCGGCGGCGGCGTCGTCGACGTACAGGGCTGTACCGGTCGTGGCGTGGGCGACGCCGGTACCGAGACCGCCGAACAGTACGGAGAGGACGGCAGCGGATCTCACCAGCAGTCGCCTGCGGCTCATGGACGTGCTCCCCCTGGGCCGTAGGGGACGTCGAACGCCGACCCGAACAGCCGTTAAAGATCCAGTCACCTGTCAGCTGGAGTTGGCGGAACGGTACGGCAGGTCAGGCGGGCCGGATGACGAAAATACGAACCTCCTGCTGCCGACCACGCCCTTGAGGGAAAAACTTGATCACCAGAAGGGCATTGCACGGCAGACGCTTGAGCCTCCCATTACCTCGTGCTCGCTACATGATCGTGCGTGCAACGGCAGCCGCTCATGCCTCGTCGAACTTGCGCCTGGTGCACCTCCCCAAAGGCGAGACGGGGCTGCAGAACAGCCTGAGCGATGGCGTGCCCACTCCGTGCCCATAAGGGCGGACAACCACGGTCAACAAGGGCTTGAGACGGGCCTCGCGTCATCGCGCTTGGAGGTATCGCGCGTGGAATACATCAGCGCAGCTGAGGAGCCACCCCGTCCTCCAAGCGCCGTCGCTTCCCAAGCTGAGAGCGCGAGTTCGATTCTCGTGACCCGCTCCATTGTTGAGGCCCAGGTCGGAGACCTGGGCCTTGTTGCTGTGGGCGGCGGTTGGTTGCCGCGTGCGAGATTTACGCCAGAAGGCTTCGGCACGGGTTGCTCTGGAACAACTCGTCATCGACTGCTGCCTCCATGACAGCCTCGGGGAGGCTGTGCGCCCCGGCTTCCGGGCGCCGGGTGTTGGGGGGGCCAGGTTCAGGCCGTGTCGGGCGGGTGCGTGTCGCCGAGCAGCCGGTCCACGAGGAGTTCCGGGTAGCCGGTGGCCGGTGGTTCGATACCGAAGATCGCCCGAAGGTAGAGCGGTGCGATGAGCTGGTCCAGGATCTCCTCCAGGAGCGGAGCGTTCTCGCCACGGGCGGCTGCCCGTTCCCTGATTCTCTCGATGGAGGCGATCCGGCGCTGGAACTGCAGTGCGCGTTCCCCCTGTGCGGCGGTGCCGCCGGACATGGACAGGGCGACGGCGCGGATGAGGAGCCGGCCCTCCGTTGTGCGGATGCTCGCCACTCCGGCTTCCACCCACGCGATGAGATCCCCGCGCAGGCTGCCGGTGTCGGCCAGTGGCGAGTCCCGTTCGAGACGGGTGGTGACCACGTCGGCCAGCAAGGCTTCACGACTGCCCCAACGCCGGTAGACGCTGGTGTGGTTGACCCCCGCGCGTTGTGCGATCGCGGGGATGGAGAGGTCGGCTCCTTCCGGGTCGGAGAGCAGGTCGATGACCGCTTGGTGGACGGCCGAGCGGACCTGCTCGGGGCTCTTGCGGATACGTGGAAGTGGCTGTTTCGGGCTCACGCACCCATCGTAAGCACAGATGTTTGCTTCCCGTGCCCGATGTGTCTACAGTCTCCCTCATTGCAAGCACAGATCTGTGCTTGTGGAAGCCCGAGGCCGATGGCCGATGCTTTGAGGAGAGCGCCATGCAGCAGCTTCTGTTCCCCGGCAACATCCAGTTCTGGTACGAGACCCTGCGCTCGATGAGCCACATCGCCTACGGCGGCGCGGACTTCGGCGAGGTCGTCTCCACCGGCGAGCGGATCACCGAGGGTGACTACGACAGCTGGTACACCGAGTGGGCCGCCACGGCCGATCGCGTCTCCGCCGAGGCCCAGAAGGCGCTGGAGACCGACCACAAGGTGAGTGCCCGGGACGGATTCCTGCGGGCGTCGAACTACTACCGGTCTGCGGAGTTCTTCCTGCACGGCCACCCCTGCGACCCCCGCCATGACCACGCCTACGACCGCTCCGTGGAGTGCTTCAAGGCCGCCGCGGCCCTCTACACCACCCCGCGCATCGAGCCCGTCGAGATCCCCTACGAGAACACCACCCTGCCGGGCTACCTGTACCGCGTCGACGACTCCGGGACACCGCGCCCGACCCTGATCATGCACAACGGCTTCGACGGCACCGCGGAGGAGATGCACTTCTTCGGAGCGATGGCCGGCGTCGAGCGGGGCTACAACGTGCTGGTCTTCGACGGTCCCGGCATGCCCGGGCCACGACACCACGAGGGCCTGGTCTTCCGCCCCGACTGGGAGAACGTCATCACACCCGTCGTCGACTTCGCCGAAACCATCCCCGGGATCGACAACAACCGCATAGCGCTCCTGGGTCTCAGCATGGGCGGTGTCCTCGCCCCCAGGGCCGCCGCCTTCGAACACCGTCTCGCCGCGCTGATAGCCGTCGACGGCCTCTACGACCTCGGCCAGATCTCCGTCCGCAACATCGCCGGCACCCGTCAGGAAGCCGAACGCCTCCTGCGAGCCGAGTCCGCCCCCGAGCTCGACACGGCCCTCGAACAACTCATGGCCGAGGACCCGATCTCCCGCTGGGCCCTCAACCACGGCATGTACGTCATGGGCGTCGACACCCCCCGCGCCTTCAACGCCTCCTACCTCGACTACACCCTCGCCGACGGCATCGCCGAACAGATCGAGTGCCCCACCCTCGTCTGCGACGCCGTGGAGGACATGTTCTTCAAGGGCCAGCCGGAACAGCTCTTCGACCACCTCACCTGCCCCAAGACCTTCATGGTCTTCACCATCGAGGAAGGCGCGGGAGCCCACTGCCACCCCGGCGCCATGCGCTTGGCCCAGGCCCGTATCTACGACTGGCTCGACGACACCCTCAGGCCCTGAAGCCGGCAAGCGAGCCAGGTGCGGGCGGGCCCCGCGTCGGACATGCGAGCAAGCCGATCCGAGAGTGAAGTCCGTTCGCCCTGGCGCTCGGCCCGGCACACTTCCAAGCCGTGCCGATAGTGTGCCCGTAAGAGCGGACAACCGCGGTCAACAGTGGAGCGAGCCAGTTCTCGCACGGCGGCCGCCACGCCACAGACGCGCAGGTCAACGATCACATGGCCTGCCAAGCGCCGTCGCTTCCCAAGCTGGGAGCGCGAGTTCGATTCTCGTCACCCCCTCCAAGGGGAACCCCAGGTCAGTGGCCTGGGGTTCGTTTGTTATCTATGCATGAGGACTGCTCAGGCGTCACTTCGGACGCCCTCACTTCGATTCATCGCGAAGAGCGAGACGCGCTTTGTGTGCCCTGTGCCACAAGTGCTAGGGCGTACCTTCGAAGTCGCGTGAGCAAAGCCGGAGTCACGTAGTGGGGTGTGTCAGGTCCCGGTCTGCGCGCCGAGGTCGGTGAGGAGGGCGCGGATGCGGTGCTCGATCCCTTGATCCGCGAAGGCCGCGTCGCCGCATACGCTGACCGACTGCTGGTCATGACCGGGGCTTCTTCCGCTTGTACTCTCCAGCCGGGATCGGCCGCCTGATCACCGCGCCAGCGCCCACAAGCGTTCCCGCTCCATGACCGAGACTCACGCCCGCGTCCGCGAACTCGACCTCTGTCGCCGGCACTTCGACCTCGCCGCCGGCACGAAGACCACCGAGGTGCGCGTGAAGTACCCGCACCTCGCCGGCCTCGCCGCAGGCGGCACCATCCGGTTCCGTATCAAGGGCACAGACGAGACCTGCGAGGTCGGAATCGTCCGGGTCAGCGAGTACGCCGACTTCGCGGCCCTGCCAGACGGTGAGGGGACGGCCGACGTCGACCCGACCGCCATCCGCGACCAGCAACTATCCGACATCCGCGCCATCTACCCACCTGAGAAGGAAGCCCTCGGCGCCCTCGCTGTCGAGATCGCTCTGCTCTGGCCCGCGACCGGTTGTCCGGGGACACCGCACCATCGGGGGCGTCAGGGACAGAGAGCCGAAGGCGCCGTCCGTGGTGCCGTGCGGGCGCCTGCCGTCCAGAGCGGTGACCATGGCGACCGGGGAGGCGGTGGCGGCCATGGCGTCGTGGAACGCAGGCCGGGCGGAGGTGTCGGACATCGGGGTGGCAGTCGTGACGCCGACGACAGGCGCGGTCACCTGTGGGCGGCGCGGTTCATCTCGACGACGTCCTCCAGGGTGGGATCGGCACCGAGGGCGGCGAAGCGCTCCGCCATGTTCTCCCGGACGGCCGCGTCCTTGACGCGGTCGGCCGCGGCCAGGGCTGCCGGCAACTCGTCCAGGGTCAGCTCGGTGCAGTAGGCCGGGCCCATCGGCTGCTGACGCCAGGAGTCGGCCAGTGCTCCCGCGTCGTAGGGGTCGAATCCGGTGTCGTCCACCAGACGCATGGCCACCCGCTTCGCTTCCCCGGCATCGCCGGCCACCGGGATGGCGATGCGGCCCGGAGTGCCCGCCGGGACACCCTTCGTTCGCTGGGTTTCGGCCAGGGCCGCGTTCCATGCCTTGATCACGGGGCGTCCGAGGAGTTCGGAGATGTACACGCTCTCGATGGCGCCGGCTTCCACCGCCTCGACCCGTCCGCTGAGGTGCGGGTAGTAGTTGGAGGTGTCGATGACCACCGTCCCGGCGGGGACGGAGGCGAACAGATCGGCCAGCTGTCCCGCCGCCCCGAAGGGGATGGCCAGAATGACGGCGTCCCTGTCCTTGACGGCGTCGTCGAGAGCCACGGCGCGGGCGCCGGTCTCCAGTACGCCGGGTGCGACGGCCTCGGGCCCGCGGGCGTCGGCCACCTGGACGTCGTGACCGGCTGCGCCGAACTTGCGCGCGAGGTTGCCACCGATTGCTCCGGCGCCGATAACGGAGATTTTCATGATGTGTCCTTCCAGGAGGCGCACCACCCCAGGGCGGCACGACGCGAGCACTGTGGACGGTGGAATGGAGGCGCGCGGGACCGTGCCGTCACGCATTCACGCCGGAACGTCGACCTCGATCTGGACCTGCGCCATGCACTGCTCCTCAGGTCAGTGACCGCGCGGGTCAGGCCACCGCGTTCAGCAGGTCGGCCAGCACGTCGGGCCGTTCCAGGGCGATGAAGTGGCCTGCCCTGGGGACCTGTGTGAAGTCGGCGGCCGGAAGCAGTCGCTTGTTGGCTTCCCGGTCCGACGGGCGGGACCAGTCCTTTTCGCCGTAGACGAGGTGGATGGGCGCCTTGATCTCGGGGTAGTGCGAGCGGGCCGCGATGAGGCTGGGCAGGGCCTGGTACACGGCCCGGGCGACGGTCGGGTAGCCGGGGCGGCTGCCCACCCGGAGGAGTTCGTCCACGTAGTCCTCGCGCAACGCGCTCTTGTCGCCGAGGCCGCCCTGAAGGATCTTGCGGAGGGCGGACTTGGGTTCCACCCCGGCGATCACCGGGCCCACCACCGGGGCGAGGGCACCGCCGACCACCACGCGGGCGAGGAGGCCGGACCGGGCGATTCCGTCGCGGAAGTCGTAGGCGTTGACCGCGACGACGCGTCGTACCCGCTCCGGTAGCTCGGCCGCGGCGGTCAGGGCGAGCACCGCACCCATGGACTCACCGACCAACGTCACGTCGTGCAGGTCGAGTTCGGTCAGCAGCCGCTCGACGCCCGCACGCATCGCGGGCTCGTCGTACGACGCCCCGGGCACGATCTCGGAGTAGCCCATCCCCGGCAGGTCGAGGGCGTACACGGTGTACCGCTGCGCGATCAGCGGGATGAGGAGGCGGAAGTGCTCGGCCTGGGTGCGCACGGTGTGCAGCAGGACGAGGGGGGCGCCGGTGCCGGCCTTGAGGTAGCGCAGGGTTCCCTCACGGCCGTCGAGGCCTGCACGCGGGGCGATGGTGTGGCTGGTGGTCCCCGGAATGTGAATGGTGGGACGTGACTCCTGGCTGGGCATCTCGCCGGCTCCTTGGGTGTGAGGGAGTAACCAAACGGTCATGACCCTCTCCGGAGAACGGGAAACCGATCGGTTTCCAACAAGGTAAACCGATCGGTTTTGCAGCGCAAGCCCGGCCGGCTCCGGCTGTGCGAGGGAGTTCCGCACCTGTGGAGCCCCGTGGATCCCCGTGGATCCCTGTGGCGGCGAGTTCCCCCACCCGTCTGTCCGGCCTGGTCGATGCCGGCGTGGTCGAGCCCAGTCGGAGCGGGTGCCCTTCGTGCTCTCGATGTGCATGGTGATGCGGCCGCCTCGGAGGACTTGGGCACCCGCTCGGGTCTGGGTGCCGTGTCCGCGGTCGCCACGCCGCCGAGTGGCGCGGCGGCCCCGGGTCGGAACCGACCCGTTCACTTGCACCGAGGAAACCGATCTGTTTTCCTAAGTGGAAACAGATCGGTTTCCGACCCATGGTCGGCCCATGACCAGCGATTAAGGGGAAAAGTGAGTACCACCTTCGACCGCGGGGCGCCCGCCTCCGGGACAACAGACTCGGGCCGCCGCGGCTCACATGCCGTGCGCTGGTGGGTGCTGGTCGTGCTGGGCACGGCGCAGCTCATGGTCACGCTCGACGCGACCGTCGTGAACATCGCGCTGCCCGAAGCGCAGCACGCCCTCGGTTTCAGTGACGGCAGCCGGCAGTGGGTCATCACGGGGTACGCCCTGGCGTTCGGCGGCCTGCTGCTGCTCGGGGGCCGCCTCGGAGACCTGTTCGGCCGGCGTACGACCTTCGTGACCGGCCTGGTCGGTTTCGCGGCCGCATCCGTCGTCGGCGGCGCGGCCACCAGCTTCCACATACTCGTCGCGGCACGCGTGGCCCAGGGCCTCTTCGCCGCGCTGCTCGCGCCCGCGGCGCTCTCGCTGCTCAGCGTGACCTTCACCGACCCGGCCGAGAGGCCGAAGGCGTTCGGCATCTTCAGCGCGTTGTCCGGTGCGGGTGCCGCGGTCGGACTCCTGCTCGGCGGCATGCTCACCGAATGGGCGTCGTGGCGCTGGGTGATGTACGTGAACGTCGTTTTCGCGGGCGTCGCGCTGGTCGGTGCGCTGCTGTTGCTGGCCAAGCCCGTGGTCACCGAGCGACCCAGGATCGACATTCCTGGCACCGTCGTGGTGAGCGCCGCCCTGTTCGGCATCGTCTACGGCTTCGCGCACGTCGAATCCACCAGCTGGACCGACCCGGTCGCCCTCGGCTCCATGATCAGTGGCGTGGTGCTGCTCGCGGTGTTCGCCTGGCTGGAGTCCAGGGCCGCGCATCCACTGCTGCCGCTGCGACTCGTGCTGGACCGGACCCGTGGCGGTTCGTTCCTGGCCGTGTTCGTCCTGGGCATGGGGATGTTCTCGATCTTCCTGTTCCTGACCTACTACCTGGAGGCCAGCATCGGCTACTCGCCGATCGAGGCCGGTCTGTCCTTCCTGCCGATGGTCGGCGGCATCGTCGCCGCGTCGACCACGGTGCCTTCGCTGCTGCTGCCCAAGGTCGGCCCGAAGGTCGTGGTCAGCGCCGGCTTCCTGGTCTCCGCGTCCGGCATGGCCCTGCTGACGCGGCTCATGCTGAACAGCGCCTACGTCGCCGACATCATGCCGGGCATGATCCTGCTGGGCCTCGGCATCGGCGCCGTGATGACCACCGCGTTCCAGGGTGCGACCGCGGGCGTGCACCACGAGGACGCGGGCGTCGCCTCGGCACTGATCAACACCAGCCAGCAGGTGGGCGGCTCGATCAGCACGGCACTGCTGACCACCGTCGCCTCGTCGGCCGCGACCGACTACCTGTCCTCGCACAGGCCCAGCGCACTGACCATGGCCCAGGCCGGGGTCGAGAGCTACACGGCCACCCTGGCGTGGGGCGCCGGGATCTTCGTGGCCGGCGCGGCGCTCATGGCGTTCCTGATGCCGAATCGGGCCCTGGCGCCGTCGGAGGGCGAACCAGTGATCGCCCACTGAGCCCGAACCCGGCGTGGCGGGAGACGCCGGGCGCACCGAGCGCGGCCCAGAAGGGCAAGGCGCCGCCCGGCTTCTGTCGCTTCCTCCCGGCATCCACCCGTAAACCGATCGGTTTCCATAAGGTCGGAATCGAGTTAACCTCGCAATATGACCACCGAAGCAATGCCAGGCTCCCGAGAGCGCCTGCTGGAGGCAGCGGCCACGCTCACCTACCGAGACGGCGTCCATATCGGCGTCGATGCGCTGTGCAGGGCGGCGGGGGTGTCCAAGCGCTCCATGTACAAGCTGTTCGAGAGCAAAGGCGACCTGCTGGCGGCAAGCCTGGAGGAACGCGCCTCCGCCTATATGGCGGCACTCCTCCCCGAGGCTGACGACAACCGTCCACCCCGCGAGCGGATCCTGCACGTCTTCGAACGGGCGGAGGCGCAGGCGGGTACACCCGACTTCCAGGGCTGCCGGTACCTCGTCGTGCAGATCGAGCTCAAGGACCCGAGCCACCCCGCGAGCCAGGTGGCCCATCGGGTCAAGGACGGCCTGACGGCCTTCTTCCGTGCCGAGGCCGAACGGGGCGGGGTGAGCGACCCGGACCTGCTGGCCCGTCAGCTGATCCTGGTCTTCGACGGCGCCAGTGCCCGTGCGGGAATCAAGGCCGAGACGCGCGGCGGGCTCGTCGCACCCACCGTGACCGCCCTGCTCGATGCGGCGGACATGCGCTGACGCCTCGCGTGACACCGGCCTCCGGCGACCGGCCGACCCCCATGGCGCCCCCGCCCTGTTCCGGTTGAGGGGAGTCCGGCGGCCGCGGAGGGCTCGGTCTGATCGGCCGGCGATTGAACGCCGACGTCGGGGAGGGGCTCGATCGCCGGCCCGAAGGAGGTGCTCACCGCGCGGGGTTGCGCACGGAAACCGATCGGTTTACGGTGGTGAAACCGATCGGTTTCTCGCTGTGCGGGAGAGCCGGTGCCCCGAATCCCGAGGAGTACGGATGACTGCCGCGCGCAACGCCGAGGGGCAACCGACGGCCCCGCCTCCCAGGCTTCCGGCGAAGCTCGCCGCCCACCCCTCCGTAAAGGCCGTACTCGCCCGGCGCAGGACCGGTGACGCGGTCGGCCCGCCGGCGGTGATAGACGCGACCTGGCTGCGGGAACTGTGTCTGGCCGCCGGTGCGGACGACGCGGCCGCGGTCAGCCTGGACCACCCCGACCTGGCCGGCGAGCGCGAGTACGCGCGGTCCGCGCTGCCCGGCACCCGCACCCTGATCGCGATGGCGGTCCGGATGAACCGCGACAACTGCCGCTCCCCCGCCCGCAGCGTGGCCAACCAGGAGTTCCACCAGGCCGACGAACAGGCCAACCACGCCGCCCGCAGCGTCACCCAGGCACTCCAGGACGCCGGCTACCGCGCGCTCAATCCCTCTGTCGGCTTCCCCCAGGAGATGGACCGCTTCCCCGAGGAGCGGATCTGGGTGGTGGCGCACAAGACGGTCGCGGTGGCCGCCGGGCTCGGCGTGATGGGCCTGCACCGCAACGTCATCCACCCGAAGTTCGGCAGCTTCGTCCTGCTGGTCACCGTCCTGGTGGACGCCGAGGTGAGCGAGTACGGGCAGGCGCTGGACTACAACCCGTGCATCGACTGCAAGTTGTGCGTCGCCGCCTGCCCGGTCGGCGCCATCGCCAAGGACGGCGCCTTCGACGCGCTGGCCTGCACCACGCACAACTACCGCGAGTTCATGAGCGGGTTCACCGACTGGGCGCAGACCGTGGCCGACAGCGAGGACGCCGCCGACTACCGCTCCCGGGTCGGCGATTCCGAGAGCGCGTCGATGTGGCAGAGCCTGTCCTCGCCTCCCGGCTACAAGTCCGGCTACTGCCTCGCCGTCTGCCCCGCCGGCGAGGACGTTCTGGGCCCCTACCTGGACGACCGCAAGACGTTCATGGACACCGTGCTGCGGCCGCTCCAGGAGAAGAAGGAGACCCTGTACGTCCTGCCGGGCTCCCACGCGCAGGAGTACGCCCGGCGCCGCTTCCCCCACAAGCCCGCCAAGGAGGTCACCGGCGGCTGGCACCCTCCGGCGAGGCGTTCAGCCTCCACCGACGACCGGGAGCCACGTACGTCATGAGCTGCGGTCCCCCCCTTACGACCGCGGGGGGACCGCACCGCATCCCGGCGGAGGCGAAGCCGGAGAAGGCCGCCGCACGGGCATGACGGCAGGTCACCCAGGACGGGCCAGTACTCGGAGAGCCCCGCCGGAAGCCCCCGAAAACCGATCGGTTTTCATTTCGTCCGCTCCGGGTTAACCTCACGGTATGAGCACCGAAGTGAAACTGAGCCCCAGGGAGCGCCTGCTGGAGGCGGCGGCCACGCTCACCTACCGAGACGGCGTCGGCATCGGAGTCGAGGCGTTGTGCAAGGCGGCGGGGGTTTCGAAGCGCTCCATGTATCAGCTGTTCGAGAGCAAGGACGAGCTCCTGGCGGTGAGCCTGAAGGAGCGTGCCTCCGCCTACGCGGCAACTCTCCTCCCTGCGGCGGACGACGGCCGGTCGCCCCGCGAGCGGATCCTGCACGTCTTCGAGCAGGTGGAATCGCAGGCGGGGGTGCCCGAGTTCCGGGGCTGCCGGTATCTGGCGGTGCAGGTCGAGCTCAAGGACCAGAGTCACCCGGCGAGCCGCGTGGCTCACCAGGTCAAGGCGAATCTGACGGCCTTCTTCCGTGCCGAGGCCGAGCAGGGCGGGGCGGGCGATCCCGATCTGCTGGCCCGGCAGCTCAGCCTGGTCTTCGACGGCGCGAGCGCCCGCGCCGGAATTCAGGCCGACAGCCTGACCGGGCTCGTCGCACCCACCGTGACCACCCTGCTCGACGCGGCAGGCGTGCACTGACGCGTCCCTGTTCGGAAGACCCCCTCACCTCCCGGCGTTCGCGGGAAGCCCGATGGCCGTGAGCGTGTTGCCGAGCATGCCGCAGGCGAAGAAACCCGCGGTCTTCTCGCCATCGGCACCCAGCGCCACGTGCACGGCTTCCCAGACGCTCATCCAGCCGGCCCGGACGACCTCACCGATCAGGTCGTCGCCCTGCGCCTCGGCGGCCGCCACGGCGAGGTATCCCTGCATCTGCATCAGGAGCGTCTCGGGCCGCGTCGAGATCAGCCGCGCATAGGCGTCCGCCATCACCTGCCGGGCTCGCTCGCCTCCCTCCACCCCGTCGGCCGCCCTTTCGAAAGCCAGGCGAGTGTCTTCCGCGCTCCGCACCAGAGCGGCGACGAAGATCGCCCTCTTGTCCGGGAAAAGCCGGAAGAGATACGGCTGTGAGACGCCGACCCGCTCGGCGATCGCAGCCGTGGTGGTGCCGCGGTAGCCGGCGATCGCGAACTCGGCGATCGCCGCGCGAATGACGTTCTCGCGCCGCTCGCGCGCACTGACTCCGCCCATGACCTCACCCTCTGCTGGAACTCGCGCATGGAAACCGATCGTTTTACTGCGACGCGCTGGTAGCGCCGAGTTCCGAACGGCCACGTCGGCACCGACCGCAGCCACTGGGCGTGGACCGGCGAGGTCGCCGTCGCCCACCATCGGCTCCGGAAAGGGAAAGGGCCCACCGACTCCGTCGGCGGACCCTCACGAAAGATCGAGGCTAGGGCTTGAGCACCGCCAGCACATCGTCGAGCGAAACGTCGGCGGGGTCGCTCATGTCGGAACCATCGAATGTCTGCCAGATATAGGACGCTGTCCCGCTCTCCCGCAACGGATGCAAGTCGGCCAGGTCCGGATCGTCCCGGAAGCTGTCGAACGCTTCTTCGGACTCCCATTCAACGAGGAACAGAACCTGCCGCGGCGTGAGGTCGCCGGCCACATTGTCCCGGAAGCGGCCAAACGCCACCATGCGACCACCGTAGTGCGGAGCCGCTTCCGGCAGGCGGCTGAAATACGCCAGGTATTTCTCCAGGTCGACCACGTCGAACATATTCAGGGCGTAGAACTTCTTCTTCTCTGAATTCGCACTCATTGCCCATACCCTCTCCGCCTACTGGGCGAGCTGGGGGTACAGCCCGGCCAGGTCACCGGCCAGGCCCGCCTTGACCTGCCGCGAGATGTCGTCGGCGAGGACCTCGTGGGCGCCGGCCTCGATGCCGTCGAGGGCGAGTGCCGCCACGTCACGGGGGTCGGACTTGGGGGCGTCGACGCCTGTCGTCAGGTCGGTGTCGACGTAGCCGACGTGCAGTCCGGTGACGGCGATGCCGCGCGGCTGCAGCTCCAGGCGCAGGGAGTTGGTCTGTGACCACAGGGCGGCCTTGGAGGCGCTGTAGGAGCCGCCGAGCGCGATCCAGGAGAGCACGGAGTGCACGTTGAGGAGGTGGCCGCCACCGTTGCGCTCGATGACCGGCACGAAGGCCCGGGCGACGAGGAGCGGGCCGTAGAAGTTGGTCTCGAACTCCCGGCGTACGTCGTCGACCGGGGAGTCGAGGAAGGACGCGCCGACCGAGGCACCGGCGTTGTTGATCAGCACGGTGACGTCCCCCGCCTGTGCGGCGGCCGAGGCCACCGAGGCCGGGTCGGTGACCTCCAGCGCCACCGGGACCGCGTCGGGGTGCGTCACGGTGCGCGGGTCGCGGGCGGTGGCGTAGACCTTGCCGGCGCCGCGCGCGTACAGCTCCTCCACCAGGGCCTTGCCGATGCCGCGGCTGCCGCCGGTGACGAAGACGTTGGCGCCCTTCAGAGCGGTCATGACTACCTCCAGAAGACGTGAAACCGATCGGTTTCAAGAAGAGTAAACCGATCGGTTTCACGGTGCAAGCTCAAGCGTCACCCGGTCCCCGCTGCGTCGACAGGTCGGCTCGGGTCACCGGTCTGTGACGCGGAAGGGGCCGGTGCGGGGAAGGAGTCGGTGCGGGGAAGGTCTCGGTCGGCCCAGGCGGCCATGGCGTCGAAGACGACCTGAAGTCGTGCGCCTTCCGGGGTGAGCTGGTACTCCACCCGGGGTGGGATCTCCGGGTAGGCGGTGCGGGTGACCAGCCCGGTGAGTACGAATCGCCGCAGCCGTGAGGACAAGGTCTTGGGGCTGATCCCCGGTAGTGCGGCGCGCAACTCGGTGAAGCGTTTCGGGCCGGTCAGCAGCTCCCGCACGATCAGCGTCGCCCAGGGCCCGTCCAGCACGGTCAGGAACCGGGCGATCGGGCATTCCGGCAGAGGGTGCTCCAGATCACTCATGCTCTCCCCATTAGTTCATTTGAGGGAACTGGTTCCCTCAGGGAACTATAGCCGGACAGCCAGCACCGGACACCTTGGAGGACCTCATGACCGCGATCACTACGAATAACACCGCAAGCGAGATGGTGCGCTCGGCGACGAGCACCGCGTTGCGGGTCGCCGCGCGCGAGCTGGAGCTCTACGACACGGGCAACGTCGCCGGGGCGGACGAGGTGTTCGCCGCGGATGTGATCGACCACAACCCCGCTTCCGACGCCGCCTCGGGCATCGACGGCATGCGAGCGTCCATCGCCGCGGTCCGCGACGGATTCACCGACACGCAGCACCGGATTCTCTTCCAGCAGGAGCTTTCCGGCGGCTGGGTGGTCCTCCACTGGCGGATGACCGCGACCCACACCGGAGACGCCTTCGGGTTCTCCGCCAGCGGCAACCCGGTCGACATCAACGGTCAGGACATCATGCGCATTGCCGACGGCAAGATCGCCGAGATCTACCACGTCGAAGAACTGCTCAAGCTCACCCATCAGATCAGCACCGGCGCACAGTCGGTCTGAAGACCTTCTCGGACAACGCCCGTCCCTGAACCCTGATCCACAAGCCGCTCGACGTGGCGCATGTGCGCACGCAATGGTTCCGCGCAATCGGCCTTGGCGCGGACGACCCCGTAAGACCGGTGAACCACGGTCAACTACGGTGCGATCACGCGCTCCCGGCCGCCGCGTCAGAGTACGTATGCCCAGGTCACAGGCCATCCGACTGCCGAAGCGCCGTCGCTTCCCAAGCTGAGAGCGCGAGTTCGATTCTCGTCACCCGCTCCATGCGTGGCAGATCCGTGCCAGAACGCCCGTCTCTTCTTGCCGCTCGTCGTCGGAGTGCTGGTAGACCAGCGCCGCTTTCTCCGACGACTGCCCGGCATACGCCATCGTGTCCTTGAGCGTGACACTCGGCTCGATCGCGCCTCCTGAGGAAGACGTATCCCCGGGCCCGGGGGCCTCAGCTGGTGAAGGTGAAGTACTTCCAGGAGCCGTGCGTGGTCGAGTTCACGGTGTCGTTCGAGGAGTTGTCGATGTAGGACGACCGCACGCGCATCGAGTAGCCGGTCTGGTGCGTGCCGCTCAGAGTCACCACCGACTTGCCCGTGGAGCCGAGCTTGAAGTAGTCGTACCCCGCCGACCGCCAGGCGCCGGCGGAGTAGATCTGGAACTCCAGCTTCTGCGCGCGGCCGGGGTAGGCCGTCATCGTGGTCGTGAGGAGCGGGTCGGTCTTCTTCCGGAAGTAGTACTTGGTGTACCCGTTGACCTTGGCCGTCTTGTAGTAGCGGCTCAGACTCAGCGACACCTTGACCTTCGCGCCCACCCGGCTCGTGGCCGTCTTCGGGGCGGTCCGCGCGTCGCCGGAGAAGGAGGCGCTCACCGTGGTGTCGCGCTTCAGGGGCAGGGTGACGGACAGGTTGCCCCCGCTGTTGACCTTGCCGGTCCTGACCAGGTACTTGCCCTTGCCGTCGCCCGCGGTGTCCGCGTACAGCGAGAGCGTCCGGTTCTTGTACGTCGTGCCGAGGTGGGCGGTGAACGTCACGTTACTGGCGTAGTCGTAGACGGCGCCGTTCTTGTTCACGGTCAGGGACGGCGAGGTCCGGGAGACCTCGACCGTGTCCGAGGCGGAGGCAGCCGTGCGATCGGCGTCGCCGGCATACGAGACCTTGTACGTGACCTTGCTGCCCGCGGGCGGGGTGTCGGTGAAGGAGAAGGTCCCGTCCGCCTTCACCGTCGCGGCCGGGAGCGCCTTGCCGTTCGGGGACTCCATGTCCGTCCGGGTCACCGCGACGGTGGTCCCCGCGGGCAGCCCGAGCGTGTTCGTGACCTTGCCGGAGACGGTCAGCGACTTGGCTCGGTCGGCGGTCGCCGGGGCGTTCACCGTGACGGTGGTGACCGCCTTGCCGGGGTCGGTGACGACGCGCAGGCTGTACTTGCTGTTGAGGCTGTGTGTGACCGCGAAGAGCCGGCTGCTGTCGGGTGCGAAGGCGAGGTCGCCGTGGTCGAGCAGGGCCTCTTGGGCGACTCCACCCCGTTCGTCGGTGAAATTGGCGGTCCGCCTCGGGGTCGTGCCGCCCTGCTCGTAGATGGACACATGGGGGGAGAAGTTGGCGTAGGTGTCCGTGCCCACCGCGACGAGGCCGTCCGGCGCGACATCCACCGACCGTTGTGCCCAGTAGCCGCTCGGATACCTGATGGTCTGCGACAGGTCCGACGTCCGGAAGACCTGCTGGAAGTCGCCCGCGGTGGTGGCCACCACCAGTTCTGTGCCGTCCGGGGTGAGCGCCAGGTCCTCCGCGGTGTTGCCGATGGCGGCGTCCTGCCCGCCGAGGAACGCGGTCCGGTCGGCCGTGCCGGACGACACGTCGTAGACGCCGAGGGTGAAGTAGTACTGGCGCGAGCCGGCCGCCAGGGTGTCGGGAGCGCCGGGTGCCGAGTCCAGCAGGGGGGCGTCCTTCCACGTCCCCTCGGCCTCCTGGGCGAGGGAGACCTGCGGCTGTCCGCCGGACAGGTCGAGAGAGCCGATGTTGCCGTGGCCGACGCTGCCGTAGCCGAACCAGAGCTTGCCGCCGGCGAGCGCCAGGTGCTGCGGATCCGTACCGTCACCCGTCGCGTACCGCGCGGCCTCGGTGAGCGTCGCCGTGTCGATGGCCACGATCTCATCGGCTCCCGGCACGGCGACGTAGACCGTTGCCGAGTCGGCGGAGAGTTCCAGGCCGTCAGCCTCCGGCAGCGAGGTGATCGTTCCGATGACGGTGCCGTTGTAGTCGGTGGCGACGACCTTGCCTCCCGACGGGTCACTTATGAAGACCCGCTGGTGGACGCCGTCCACGATGATGTCGCCGCTGGACGTGATGGGCAGCGCGGCACTGCTGTCGGCGACAGCAGAGCCCGCCGCCGACCCGATCAGCGCGACAGAACCGAGAGCGACCGCGAGCGCCGTAACGGCCGAAATGCTGCGCACACGCACAGTGATGCAACCCCCACTAGGAAGACAGGATGCCCACAAGACCCCTGGAGCCCCATCAGGGTTGTACGGCACACCTGTGCAGGTTTCCGCAGGTCCCACTGGATGCCGCCCAGAAGCCGGGCATTTTTTATGGCTGGCGCGCACTCGGGCCGCTGCGATCGAGATCGAGCGAGTCGTGGATCGCGGCCGGCCGTGGGTGTCCGGAACACTCGTCAGGCATGCGGCCGACGATGTCCAGGGACGGCACTCAACGACTGCCGCATTGCAGCAGCGCCCAGCAGTATGGCGGGAGAGCCCACGTGACCTACCGAGCGGACTTCGACGACCGTCCCTCCCATGGTTCGGGACGAAGAGGTCCGCGAACAAGGCATCTCGGCCTTGCTCGGCGCGGACGAACCGGAGACCTCCCGTCAACGTCTCTGTGTCAAGGGACGGAGGCCTCATGGCACAGGGATTGAACAGTGGCACGGACCATTCGTCCGAGAACTTGAATGACGCGCTCAGGACGCTCACCAGCGAACTCTCACGGGCTGATGCCAAAGCAAGCATCGTGCTGGCGATGACCAGCGTGGGCCTTGGTTTCGTGGTGACGCAGAGCTCCAGACATCAGGGAGCCGCCGTGTTGGCCGTCGGCTCGGCCGGCGCGACCTGCCTAGTGATTGCCATCGTGGTTCTGCTCATCACCGTCCGGCCAGTCCACATCGATACTGTGACCGCCGAAGGTTGGTCTCGTTGGGCGACTCTGGAGCCCGACATGCTACGCGACCACATGCGCGCGGATCTGCGAGCCGAGCGGGTTTCCTTCCTGTCTCGCACAGTCGTGGTCAAGTTCCGCCGGCTCCGTCTTGGAATTAACCTCATCCTGGCTGGAGTCTCCCTGCTATGTGCTGCGACTGTGCTGAGCCTGGTCCTGTAGAGCCGCGGCCCAAACGCCATACCAGATTCGTGCCAGGTCGTGCGGGGAACTACGGGGAATGGCGGGGAGCACCCGCCGACAGGTCCGACTCCGTCAACCGCTCCGCCGCTGGTCAGCCCGCGAATCGCCTGTCGAGGACCCAAGCTTCCCAAGCCGGGATCTACGAGTCCCGGCAGAGAATTCGGCCATGTGCCATGCATCGGGTGGTTGGCAGGGATCAGCCGTTGTCCAAGTCCTGCCGCATGGCATCGATCAGCACCGTGAGAACTTGGTCGTGCCTGGTTCGTCGTACTCCGTACTCCGGGTTCTCCAGGCGCAGCCCTTCTGCGATGCGGTCGCCGAACTCTTGGAGGTCGAAGTAGGCACGACGAGATGGATCAACCAGTCCACGCGGAGCGACGATGGTTATCTGTGCCCGAAGGGCGTTGCACGGATCGAAGGCGGCGTGGATTGCACTGCGCCTTGCTGCCAGCGACGCATCCGGGTCGCGCGCCAACGCGCTGCATGTGTGCCTGGCTTGCGTCAGGCTCGCAAGGTAGTTCCCATACAAGGTGCGGCGGACTTCTGAACGCTGATTGCCCCGTTCCCGTTTCCAGCGCCGGCTCTCCACGAGGAGCGCTGCAACAGCGGCGATCATGCCACCCACAAGGGTGCTGACAAGTGAGGACCACTCCATCAGAGCAAGGTAGAGGCGCACGGTGCGTGGAGGCGGCTCAGGACCGAAGGTATGCCAGCGGCCACGCATGGCTGTCAGACGGCGCCGTCTCATTCTTCGCCGTTCACGGCCGTTCAGGCGAGACCGAAGGCAACTGGCGTTCAGGCGACCGGCCGTCCATGAACGCAGGTGAACGTCCCCAAAGAGACCCCGCGTCTCGCTGTCAGACGCGCCCTGTACGGTCCGCTCCATGGCTGAGAGACCGACAACGAGTTGGCGCAGAGGCGTAGCCCAGGAAGCCGACGCACTTGCAGCCGGCACCCTGGACCCCGACTGCGTCTGTATGGCCGAGCTCTTCCCCGAAGAGATGCTCGTGGCAACCGACGCCGTCCTTGATGCCTTCGAGGCTGCGTTGCCCCCGCTGGCCGAGGCCGAGGACGCGCGGATCTTCGTTGTGGTTGAGCGCGTCGTCCTGGCACTGAATGCTGTGAACGAAGTCCATGGCGGAGGTGCCTTCGAGACCGGTGAGCGCGAGGAGCTGTGCACCTACATCGACGAGTCCCTGACTGAACACCGGGTGGACGTCATGGCGCTCACCGCCCGCCACGGTCTCGGGCGGTACGAACTGACTGACCGATGGCGAAAGTGGTGAACCAACTCTCCGATGCGCAAAAGCGGTACGCGCCGGATACCCGCATCAGACGATCCGAGAGCCGCACCACAAGTGCACCAGATCGAGGGGGGGGACAGCGGGGAACCACGGTAAAGGCAACCGAGCCCACCGAGGCCCGCGTCCGGCCGTTCCCCCAGGCCAGCCCCCGAACCACCCTCAAATGCCCGCAGCTTCCCAAGCTGAGATCTCGGCGGCTAGCCCGAAGCGGCGCGTGACGTCGTGCTTCTGCTCCTTCGCTCCGGCTACCCAACGAGTGCGTTAACCGCGATGCCGGCCCCGACGAGCCCGAAGGTCGAGAGCCCTGCGATCCATACGGAATAGGCGCGAAGACGGGCCACGCGCGGCATGGCCACGTTGAGCTGAGTGCACCGATCGTTCAGCGGTCTGTGGAGCACGTCCCATCCCTGGTCTTGCTCGAACTTCTCCAGCCAAACTGCATCCGCAATCGCACTGAGCCGGTGTCTCATCAGTAGCTCAACCGACATGAACGCGACCACTACCGAGAGAAGCCCAGACCCAAGGCGGGCGAGTTGACCGGATCCGGGCCCAAGGCCAATCGTCATCAGGAACGCTTGGGCCGTGAGGGCGATGCCGGGTACCTGCCAGACCATCTGATCAAGACCAGCATGGCGGGCTGCGACAACTTGGTACATGACGAGGCGCTCCTCCGAACTCGGCTGCGTCGCCATCTGAACCCCCGTTGATAGCTGTTGAAGAAGCGTGCCCTGTTCATCACGGATACCCCCAAGACGCGCCAAGCACCCGCAAGAGGTTGGGACCCGCCCTGTCTTAGTTTCCGTCTCATTCAGCTACGTTCACGGTCGTCCAGGCAGCACCGCAGCCTGATTTCCGTCCATGCGTCAAACCTCAATGAACACGGGTGAACGCCCCTGAACGACGCCTATCGCCCCACCGTCACAGCTGGAAAGTGTGTTGGGCACATAGGCCCAGCGGGCTCCTTGTGCCTACTCAAGGAGCAACGCTGACGCTGCCGTCCAGTTGTCGCAACTACCCTCCCCGTCGGCCACCTCAGCAAGGTAGCGTGACGGCCGTCATACCTGGAGGGGGACGGCATGGCATTCATCTCGAAGAAGAGCCCAGAGCAACAGGCCCAGACAGCCGCAGAGAAGGAGCGCAAGCGGCAGGAGGCCGAAGCGAAGCAGCGGGCCGAGCGACTAGAACGTGAGCGGCAGGCGTTCCTGGCCACACCCGTGGGGCAAGCACGCCAGTGCTTTGAGCGGGGGGACCTGGTATATCAGTGCTCAATCGACGTTATGAGCCAGCAAGCGATCATCGTTGCCATGGTTGGTAGCGCGACTACACAGCGAACAGCGGATGCTGTAGTCGTCCTCAACGCCGTGTGTCGGGAGGGGTGGGAGCTGGTGAACGGCTCATTCGTCTTCGTAGAGCAGGGCCAGCAGAGCCGCGACAAGTTCATGTCATCCGGTCAGAACGTCGCGATCAAGGGGGAAACCGTGGGCTACTACCTCTTCAAGCGCTGCGAGGAAAACAGACGCGAGTCCTGACCGGCAGCCAGTGCTGACCCGTTGCCCCGGCCAGAGAGCTACGGATCAGAAGCCATCTGACGTCCAAGGCTGACATCGACGACGCCGAACAGAGGCGTACACCAGCGCCTCTGTCTGGCCATCGCGTCAATGGCTAGCAGCAGCCGGAGCGGGCTCGGATCGAACTCCTAAAGCGGTGTTCGGTTCTAGCGAACTACCTCGCCCTGGTTACCTCTCAAGATCTGGAGATCCGTAGCCGGAGAAACTTGATCGCGGAGGGCGATTCACCGGTCCCTGAACAAGGCGTGTGTGCCGTGGATCCACCTGCAGACGGGCGACGTTTATGAAGTGGAGGCGTGCAGTCTCCATGGAGTCCCGTGCCTCGGCCCAAAGCTCCTCACTGGCCGCAGTCCGATGCACGAACTGATCGCCATGCTCCCAGAACACTTCGTCGATCGCTGCCGCAGCAGCCACAACGGCGGGGCTGCCGACCATCCAGACTGTGCCTAAAGCAACGTTCCAGGGAATCCAATCCACCGTCTCGCCTTCACGCCAGGCTCGCCGGAGTGCCAGCTGAATGCGAGTGGACTCTGCGACCACGGCCGCGCATGCCTCGATCTGCTTGTCCCGCGACCAATGTTTGCGCTCAGTTCGACTGGTGAGCAGTGAACCGGCCACTACACCAATCAAGGCGGTGGCCACTCCTCCGATGATGGTGATGACCGTAGCCCAATCCAACGCAACCCCCCACGTCGCTGCCCTGCGGACTCTGCCTACTCAGCGCGCTTCCCATACGCCACGCGTTGCGAAACTCATCGCAGCGAGGAGGTCGTGCCAGACGCGTGCCAGGTCGTGCGGGGAGCTACGGGGAGTACAGGGGCATCGAGTCACGGTCACCTAGGGCGTCAGGCCCTGTCTCCCCAGGTCAGCAGAGCTACCCGTGTCGGAAGACCCAAGCTTCCCAAGCTGAGAGCGCGAGTTCGGTTCTCGTCACCCGCTCCATGACAAACCCCCGGGCCGATGACCTGGAGGTTGCTTGCTGCCCCACCGGGCCGGAGGGATGCCGGGGTGATCAAATTGTTGCTGTGGCGCGTACAACCGCGAACAGCTGTTTCCTGTCCGACAGTTAGTCGCTGAGGGATGAACTTCTGGCCGGGGCGTTCGTGCGCTCGGTGCGGATCGCAGGGGGAAGGGCGGGTTCGAAGATGGGGAAGGCGATGTGGAGCGCGGTGGTGGCCGGTGGAGCGGCGATCGTGTTCACGGGGGTGGCTGCGGTGCCGGCCGGGGCGGCGGAGGGCGGGGTCTCGTTCAGCCGGGTCATGGTGAACGGCGGGAAGCCGATCGTGATCGGGGTGAAGGAGGAGGTCGAGGTGCGGGCCGCCTTCCGGATGACGACCAAGCTCACATACGACTTCGGGCCGACGGTGCTCCCGTACCGGGGGAAGCTCGACTCGGGGGACAGGCTGTACAGCTCCGTCATCACCAGTGACTGCGAGGTCGTGGACAAGGCGAAGGGGATCTGCGACTTCGACGAATGGCTGTACATCGACCCGCGGCACGTCGACTTCGGGAACGAGGACGCCGGCACCTGGAAAACCGCCGCTCAGGTCTTTCTCGCCGGTGACGCCCAGGACACCGACGACGTGAACCTCCCGTTGCGGGTCAAGCGGGCCACCCGCGTCACGGTCAACGCCTCGCCGGAGCCGGTCGCGGCCGGGAAGACGCTCACCGTGACCGGACGGGTCACACGGGCGAACTGGAACACCCACACGTACCAGGGGTACGCGGGCCGCACGGTGAGCCTGCAGTTCAAGGCGGCGGGTGCTTCCTCGTACACGACGGTCAAGAAGGTGACGTCGAGTGGTACGGGGGCGCTCAGGACCACGGTGAAGGCCACCAAGCCGGGGACGTGGCGGTGGACGTACTACGGGAACTCCACCTCCGGGGCGAAGTCGTCGACCGGGGACTACGTCGCCGTGCGGTAGGCGACGGGCGCGGACCGCCTCCCCTCGCGGAAACGTCACCGGCGTGCGCGCGTTCCCCTACGGGATGCGGCGGTTCTCGGGACGGGGCCGGCTGCGGTGTACTCCAAGTCGCCCCAGTCGTACGGGCCGTGACGTCTGCCCGCGGTCAGCCGCAGCAGTCGCACCCTGGCCGGCAACCGCACACGTCCGCCTCCGCGTGTGCCGTCTCGGCCGTGGATACGGGGGCCTCGCAGCACCCCTTGCCCTGCCATGCGTCCCGGCCCTCCTTGACCGCGACGGCCGCGATGAGGAGGGCGGCGATCGGGTCGGCCCAGGACCAGCCGAGGGTGGCGTTGAGGACCAGGCCGACCAGGAGCACGGCCGACAGGTAGGTGCAGAGCAGGGTCTGCTTGGAGTCCGCGACCGCGGAGGCCGAGCCGAGTTCCCGCCCGGCGCGGCGCTGGGCCGCGGACAGGAACGGCATGACCGCGAGGGACAGGGCGGCGAGCACGATGCCGGGGACGGAACGGTCGGCCTCACCCGTGCCGGCCAGTGCCCGTACGGCGTCGACGGAGACGTAGGCGGCGAGCGCGAAGAACGAGACGGCGATGATCCGCAGCGTGGTCTTCTCCCGGCTGTCCCGTACGGCGTGCTCGCGCGCGGAGAACTGCCAGGCGACCGCGGCCGCGGAGGAGACCTCGATGACGGAGTCCAGGCCGAAGCCGACCAGGGCGGAGGAGGAGGCGACCGTGCCTGCGGCGATCGCGACGACCGCCTCGACGATGTTGTAGCCGATGGTCGCGGCTACCAGCAGCCGTATCCGGCGGGTGAGCGCGTCACGCCGGGCGGGCGCGGGGGCGGGGCCGAGGGGCAGGGAGGTCTCCTGGGCCATGGTCAGCAGCAGCCCTTCGTATCCGCGTCCGGGCAGGTGCGGTCGGCCTCCACGGCGACCACGGCGGAGCGTAGGTCGTCGAGCGCGTGGCCGAGGCGCTCGTCGGCGAGTTCGTAGCGAGTGCGGCGGCCGTCGGGGACCGTGACGACGAGACCGCAGTCACGCAGGCAGGCCAGGTGATTGGAGAGCCGGGTGCGTGAGACGCCGAGGGTGTCCGCGAGGTCGGCCGGGTAGGCGGGGGCTTCGCGCAGGGCGAGCAGGACGCGGCAGCGGATCGGATCTGCGAGCGCGCGGCCGAAACGGGCCAGCACCTCGATGTCGGGAGCAGCGGTCAGCACCCTTCGAGAGTACACAGAACCCTGAATTCAGGAAAGCGTGGACTATCGGTGGGTGCGGGGCGCCACGCCGAGATCGACGAGCAGGTCACCGACGAGGGCCTCGATCTCGTCGCGGATGGGGCGTACGGCGTCGGCACCCTGCCCGGCGGGGTCGTCCAGCTTCCAGTCCAGGTAGGTCTTGCCGGGGAAGACGGGGCAGGTGTCGCCGCAGCCCATCGTGATCACCACGTCCGACGCCTGGACGGCGTCCGTGGTCAGGATCTTGGGGGTCTCGGCGGAGATGTCGATGCCGACCTCGCTCATCGCCTCTACGACGGCGGGGTTGACCGTGTCCGCGGGGGCGGAGCCGGCCGAGCGGACCTCCACGGCGTCTCCGGCGAGGTGGATGAGGAACGCGGCGGCCATCTGGGAGCGGCCGGCGTTGTGGACGCAGACGAAGAGGACGGAGGGGCGGTCGGCGGCGGGAGCGGCGGGCATGGTGATGCCTTCCTGCGGGGCGGGTCAGGGGAGTGCGCGGGCGGTGGGTTCGGGCTCGCCGTGGGTCGTCGGGGTGTCGGGGCGTGTCGGGTCGTGTGGGGTCGCGCGGCCGAAGACCGCTGTCACGAGCGCCAGGCCGAGTACCGCGCCGCCGGCCTGTGCTGCCGTGAACGGTGCGATCGAGCCGGGTGCGATGCCGGCGAAGGTGTCCGTGAAGGTGCGGCCGATCGTCACCGCCGGGTTCGCGAACGACGTCGACGACGTGAACCAGTACGCGGCGCCGATGTACGACGCCACCGCCACCGGGGTGAAGCGGTCGCGGCCGGCTCGGGCCAGGCCGAAGACCAGGAGGACGAGGCCGGCGGTGGCCACGGTCTCGCCCAGCAGCAGGTGACCGGCCGAGCGGTCGTGTGTCGACCAGTGCACCAGTGGCTTGCCGAACATGGCGTCGGCCAGGACCGCGCCCGCGATCGCGCCCGCGATCTGGGCGGGGACGTACGCGGCGACGTCCCGCCCGCTGAGCCCCTCGTCGTCTGTGCGCCGACCGGTGAACCAGGCCGCGAGGGTGACGACGGGGTTGAGGTGGGCGCCCGAGACGGGGCCGAGCAGCGTGATGAGGACGCCGAGTCCGAGGATGGTGGCCAGGGAGTTGGCGAGCAGTTGGACGCCGACGTCCCGGGACAGTTCGGTGGCCTGGATGCCCGAACCGACCACGACCGCGACCAGTGCGGCGGTACCGACGGCCTCGGTCAGGGCGCGGCGTCGCAGAGGGGCGGCCGTCACGTCGTCGTCTTCGCGGTCGTCGTGGTCGTGAGGAAGGTGGCGAGCCGGTCGAGTGTCTTCGGGAGTGCCCAGTAGTAGACCCAGGTGCCGCGGCGCTCGCAGTCGATGAGTCCGGCCTGCCGGAGGAGCTTGAGGTGGTGGGAGATGGTCGGCTGGGACAGGTCGAAGGCCGGGGTCAGCTCGCAGACGCAGATCTCGCCGCCCTCCCCGCGGGAGGCGATCATCGACAGCAGGCGGAGCCGGACCGGATCGCCGAGGGCCTTGAAGGCCTTCGCCAGGTCGGCCGCCTGGTCCTCGTCCAGCGGTGAGGCGGTCAGTCCCGGGCAGCAGGCCGTGTCCCGGCCCAGCACCTCAAGCTCTTGATTCGACATGTGTCTATATTGACGTCCTTCGATTCAGGGCGCAAGGTTGCATCAACGAATGTCGATACAGGCCGTTCCGGGGCCCTGCCGTGCCCCCTCACCTGGGAGTGAGTCATGAGCGAGCAGTCCATCGAGCTGCGCGAGACCGTCCGGCGGCGGTATGCCGCGGCAGCCGTGCAGGTGACCGAGGGTGCCGCCGCCTGTTGCGGGGCGCAGCCGGTCGAGGCCGACGAGAACTTCGGCGCCACTCTCTACACCGACGACGAGCGGGGCGCCCTGCCCGCCGAGGCGGTCGCCGCCTCCCTCGGCTGCGGCAACCCGACCGCCGTAGCCGAACTCCGCGAGGGCGAACGCGTTCTGGACCTCGGTTCCGGCGGCGGCATCGACGTCCTGCTGTCCGCCCGTCGCGTCGGCCCGACCGGCAAGGCGTACGGGCTCGACATGACCGAGGAGATGCTCGCCCTGGCGCTCGCCAACGCGAGGAAGGCGGGCGTGGCCGGCGTCGAGTTCCTCAAGGGCACGATCGAGGCGATCCCGCTCCCCGCGAACACGATCGACGTGGTCATCTCCAACTGCGTGATCAACCTGTCCGTCGACAAGCCCGCCGTCTTCGCCGAGACCTTCCGCGTCCTGCGGCCCGGCGGTCGTATCGGTGTCTCGGACGTCGTCGCCGACGACGCGCTCACGCCGGAGCGGCGGGCCGAGCGCGGGGACTATGTCGGCTGCGTCGCCGGCGCCCTGTCCTTCGCCGAGTACCGTGCGGGTCTGGCGTCCGCCGGCTTCACGGACATCGAGATCACCCCGACGCACCTGGTCGCCGACGGCATGCACTCCGCTGTCGTCCGCGCGGTCAAGCCTTCCGGTGCCGTCGAGAAGAGCGGTTCGGCTACGACAGCCGGTTCGTGCTGCGGTGTCTCCGCGTGCCGCACCCCGGACGAGCAGGCCGACGACCCCTCGACCACGGCGGCCGAAGCCAAGACCGCACCGGGATCGGGATGCGGCTGCCAGGGCTGACACGGCTCTGCCGGACGGCACCGCGGCCACAGCCTCATGGGTGGCCGGCGCGGTCGACGGCCTCCTGGAGCGGTACGGCGACGGATACCTGAATCCGCGACCTCTCGTGCGGGCACGGCTGAAACCGGCCGCCGCGGCCGGCGCGCGCCTGCTGAACGGCCAGGTCACGGCCGTAGACAGGAATCCGCCTCCAGGCGGGTGAGGCGGATGAGGCGGGCCGGGGCGGTGCCTCGCCGCCGTGATGCGCACGCTGATTCCCGGCCCCGACGTCCCGTTGCCTGTCGTGGTCCGGGTGCTGGTAGAGCGTGGCGGTTCTCCCGGAGGGCTTCCGCCCCGGAGTTGGAAGTGGCCGTGGTGGTGACGGAGGGGGTCAGGCGGCGGTCCTGGCGGCCTCGATGATGAGGTCGGCCACGGCGTCGGGCTGGGAGATGGCCACCGCGTGCGACGCCTCCACGCGTACGACGTGCGATCCGGCGCGCTCGGCCATGAACTCCTGCGCCTGGCCGGGGATGGCATTGTCCTGAGTCGCGACCGCTGCCCACGACGGCAGTGTGCGCCAGGCCGGCGGGCCGGACAGCTCCGCCGTCAGGGCCTGCACGCGCACCGAGCGCTGGGTGACCGCGAGGACGTCGGTGACCTCGGCGGGCAGGTCACCGGCGATGACGTCCCGGTAGTGCTCGGGCAGGATGCGCAGCTCCGGCTCGCCCTCGTACTCGGTGGCGACGGTCGTGTCCGGGCCCATCCTGGCGCCCGGGAAGCGGGAGGCGTTCTCCAGGCAGCTCTCGCCCTCGTCGGGCTGGAAGGCGGCCACGTAGACCAGGGCCCGGACGTTCGACGCGTCGCGGGCGGCGCGGGTGATGATCGCGCCGGCGTACGAGTGGCCGACCAGGACGACCGGGCCGTCCACGGTCCTGGTGACGGTGGCCGCGTACCGGGCGTCGGACTCCAGGCCGCGGAGCGGGTTCGGGACGGCGAGGGTGGTGTAGCCCTGTGCCTGGAGCTTGGCGATGACGCCCTTCCACATGCCGGAGTCACCGAAGGCGCCGTGGACGAGAACGATGGTGGGGGTGTTGCTCATGGGTCCGTACCTCACAGAGAGAATGATCGGTCTTTCTGGGAGAAAGACTAGTCGTTCTCCCTGGGTGCGGCAACGTGACGAGGGCGACCGTCCAGAACGACTGGTCTTTCTTTACGATGGGTGTATGACGACCGCCTCGGAGCTCCACCCCAAGGACCGGCTGCTGCGCACCGCGTCCCGCCTGTTCTACGCGGAGGGCATCCACGCCGTCGGTGTCGAGCGCCTCATCACCGAGGCCCAGGTCACGCGCGCCACCTTCTATCGGCACTACCCCAGCAAGGACGACCTGGTCTCCGCCTACCTCACGACGACCGCCGAGGGGATCCGCGACGCCGTCGGCCGTGCGCGAGACGGTAGGTCACCGCGCGAGGCGATCCGTGCGGTGATGGCCGTCCTCGGCGACGCGACCCTCGAAGACGGCTTCCGCGGCTGCCAGTTCCTCAACGCGGCCGCCGAGTACCCCGACCGCACCCATCCGGTGCGCGCGGTCATCGACGACCAACGCACCTGGCTGTTCGAGGTGTTCCGCGAACTCTCCACCGACCTGGGCCATCCGGACCCCGGGCACGCCGCACGCGTGCTCGTCCTGCTGCACGACGGCGCGTTCCAGGCGGCGGAACTCGGCGACCCGGCGGTCGTCCGCGAAACCCTGCGCCGAGCTGTCGACGACGTGTTCCCCGCCGAGGAGGCCTGACCGTCACGTCATCGCGGAGCTGAGCGCGGTGCGTCGCCGAGGCTACGGCTGCTGGGAGCGGTGGCCGGCTTCGACGGCGGGTGGGGACGAGTCGTCGGGAGGCTGCCGGTAAGGGCGCTTGCCGGCAACGGAGTTGATCGGCAGGACGGTGCGCAGACGCCGACGGGCGCGGGCGTGCAGCCGGGTCATGAACTGGAGGGCCTGGGCGGTCGGTGTCGGATCGGTGAGATCGTCGGTCAGTGACACCTCGACGCCGCCGCTGAACTGTGCGGTGTAGTTGTACATGAAGCTGCACAGGCATGCCAGAGCGGTGCCCAGGAGGACCTCCAGCGCGACAGCCCCGGTGGCGACGACCAGCGTGTCCGCCGGCGTCGGCCACGCGCCCGGGGCCGCGATGTCCAGAACCACCGACGCGGCGAGCAGGGCACCGAGGACGCATACTCCCAGGCAGCCCAGGAAGAGGAAGCTCATCACCGTGACCGACCAGGGGTTGGTCTCGGATATGCGCATCCGGGTGGGCCGGCGCGGCGGAGCGTGCGAGAGGGTGTGATCACGGGTCGGCGCCGTGTGCGACGACCCGGGCTCGGGTGCCGTGGGGGTGAGCGCCGTCGATGCCGTCACGATGCGGGGCGCGATCCTCGGTGGCCGCTTACGGGCCCTGCTGCGGGTCTTGCTGCGCTTGGTTCCGGTCATGTCTACTCCCCGGTTGGTCTACACCTCCGACGTTATGGGCAGGTGTGCGGTCACGCACCCCCGGTGGTGACGGTGAGTGAGCGGGAGCGCGCCGGCCTCAGCGGTACGCGTCGGCGGCGAACCGCCGAACTCGCCGGGGCCGGACAAGGCGTCACCCATTCGGCCTACGTCGGCCGCACAGGTCGGCGCCGTACGACGCCCAGCCGCCGTCTCCGTGGAGTGCGGCGGTGTCCGCGGGACCCCATCGGGGACTGTGATGCGGTGTCAGTTCACATGCCGGGCGAAGAACCTCAGCGAGCTGTCGATCTCGAACGACGGCACCTCCCCGTGCCGGCCGGTGTTGGCGTGCAGCGTCTTCTCGGGTGAGGCCAGCGCGTCGAACAACGCCAGGCTCTGGTCACGCGGGACCAGCTGGTCGTCCCACTGGACCACGAACTGCACCGGTGCGGTGATCCGCGCGGCGTCCTCGGCCAGACCGTGCACGCCGAGCAGGCCCAGCACCGCGGCCCGGATCCGGGGTTCCGCGACGATGAGCGGGATGCCGAGCCCGCAGCCCATCGACATACCGCAGTAGCCCACCGGGCCGACGCCGACCTGGTCGAGGCGCTGGACCGCGGTCAGCACGGTCCGCCAGTCCGCGACGGCCTGAGGGGCCAGCCGGCTGTGCATGCCGGCGATCAGCGCGCCCGGGTTCTCACCGGCGGCGATGCCGGCCCGCATCCCGGCCGCGATCCGGCCGAACGCCTCGTCCTGGGGCCGGTCGCCGTGGTGGGGCGCGTCGATCGCGACGACCGCGAAACCCTCGGCGGCGTAGCGGCGAGCGCGGGCCACGTTGCCGGGGGCCGTCTTGTGCTGCCCGCCGCCATGGCCCAGCAGAATCAGGGGACGGGTACCGGATGCGTCTTCCGGCGTCCACAGCACGCCGGGGATCTCGTCGAGGGTGAAGAACCGCTCGGTGACGCCGTCCGACGACGTCAGGGAGGTGAAGCGCATCAGCGTGTCAAGCCTTTCGGGATGCCTTGTGCGGGCGCTCCCTAGACCACGCGGAGGAGGGAGCCCCGACCTGTCACAGCGTTGATCGGTCTCACCTCCTCGGACTCGCGGTCGTGCACGGCGGCGCCGAACGTATCACGGAGATCAGCACCCGCTCCCCGCCGGGACGAACACTGCCTGATGCGGCACTAGTTGCTGACGGCGAAACGCATGAGGGCGTGCTCGTCCCCCTGCTTGATCCTGCCGGTCGTGTTGATCACTTCGAGCTTCCAGCTGCCGCCGACCCGTATCGCCTTGGCCACGGCGCAGCCGTTGTCCTGGGTGAGCAGGCTGGGCCAGATGTCGGCGACCTGCTGAGAGCTGCCTCCGGTCGCGTCGTAGACCTTGAAGCTGATGTTGCGCGCCTTCTGGAACGAGCTGCCCTTCTTGTACGCGGCGGCGACGAACACGATCGCTGTGATGTTGGGCGGGATCCGGGCGAACTCGACGGTCACCGTCTCGTCGTCACCGTCCCCGTGGCCGGTCTGGTTGTCGCCGCTGTGGACCAGCGAGCCATTGCCCATGGGGTCGGGCGAGTCGAGACCCGCGAGGCGCACCGGTTCCCCGCCCTGCAGGGCGATGGCGATCAGGTCGAGGTCGGTGCCGGACTTGCGGCGCAGCTTGCCCAGCACGCCGCCGCTGCTGCCGGCGGTGGGATCCCAGGACACCCCGATGGACAGATGGGTCACTCCGTCCAGGTCGGCCGGGCCGTCTTCCTTGGTGAGCGTGATCATGCCGTGGCTCGTCCTTGTCTCTCAAAGGGACTACAACACGCAAAGTGTGCCCGCCGTCTTCACACCCTCCCGCGAGGGGTCCGCCGAGCACGTGAGGCAGCCGCAGCGCGCCGAAGCTCGCCAAGGCGACCGTCAAGCACTCCGGATCCGCCTGGCAGGCGACCGTCCACAACCCGGCCTCCGGTGCCGTCGCCCCGCGAGGAAGGCTCGCGGCGCGAACCTGCCCCTGAGGGCGGCACTTCGCGCCATGCGGTCTCAGTCGGCGCGCGTCACCTCGACCGAGAGGTCGTTGTCCACTGTGTAGTACGGCCGCACCATGGCGCCGTCGACATCGACCGACGGGTAGACGAAGACCTCCTTGCGGTCCGCCACGTCGTCGAGGAGGCGGGCGACGCGGATGAAGGGAGTCTCGGGGGCGGGCCGGACGAAGACGTTCCAGACGCCGCCTCCGGAACCCGTGGCCTCGGCCAACTCGGCCAATTCCTGGTGGGTGACGGTGAAGGAGAAGGCGCGGTCCTCGGGTTCTGGCCGTGGCCGCAGGGTCCGTACCGTGCCGCCGCTTCCGCGCAGACGCAGTTGCACGGTGGCCCCGCTCCGGAGGGACGTGCCGTGCAGGCGTGCGGTCACCGTCATCGAGCGGTCCGTGACGTCGATGCCGTCGGCCTCCGCGTGGGCGGGGCGCAGCCAGGCCCGGACCGTGAGATGGCCGTCCTTGGTGACGTAGGGGATGCGCACGGCCAGCGGGGAGGGCCGGTCGCGGAGGTGTCCGTCGACCAGGGCCCGCAGATCGCGCAGCCCCGGGCGCAGCCGCTCGCGTCGCGCCTCTGGTCCGCCGAGCAGGTAGACGTCCCAGCGGCCTTCCGCGAGGACGGGTTCCGGGCCCAGGACGGCACGTCGGCGACCGTCCGCGGCCGGCTCCAGATCGAGGACGTGCAGGACCTTCTCGGGCTGCCCCTTCTTCGGACGCAGCCGCAACAGCAACCGCTCCTCGCCCCCGGCCGGTCCTGGCGGCAGGGCGAAGGTGATCCGGCCTTCGGCGTCGACCGTGCAGTCCACGTGTGGTTCGGTGCTCACCGCTGCCTCCTGCGCAGCGCACGTCGCCGCATGTCGTCGGCCGCGGAGTACGCGGAGTACGCGGCGTCGCGGGCGGCGAAGCCGTGGCCGGACAGGACACGGTGCACGCGGGCGCGTTCTCGTACGACCCGGCGGCCGGCCCTGCGCGCCGAGACCGCCTCGGAGATCAGTTGCTCGGCCTGCCCGACAACCGGCCCGGGAGCGAACCGGCGCGCGTTCTCCAGGGCCGCCCGGCCCGCGCGGCGTCGCCGCTCGTCGTCGCGGACGAGTTCCAGCAGGGCCGCGCCCAGCGCCTCCCGGTCCCCGACGGGCACGAGCCGGCCGTCGACGCCGTCCGCGATGATCTCACCGGGGCCGTACGGGCAGTCCGTGCTCACCACCGGCAGCCCGCAGCGCATCGCCTCGACGATCGTCATGCCGAACGGCTCGAAGTCGGACGATGCCGCACCGATCGACCCCTTGACCCACTCCGCCTCCATCGGTGTCGCCGCGCCCATCAGGAAAACGTTGTCCCACAGGCCGAGTTCCGCGATGAGCCGCCGTAGCCGGTCGCGCTCCTCGCCCTTGCCGTAGATGCGCAGCCGCCAGTCGGGGTGCTCGGCGGCGACGGCGGCGAACGCCTCGATGAGCAGGTCGTAGCGCTTGACCGGGACCAGCCGGCCCGCCGCGACGACCACCTTCGACGTGCCGTCCGCGGCGGGCAGCGCGGGATCCGGCACGCTGTTCGGGAGGGCCCGTACCCGTATGCCGGGCAGCCGCATCTTGCGCCGGTAGGCGGCGGCGTCCGCCTCCGTCACCGTGGTGACCACGTCGAGCCCGCGGTAGGCGCGGCGCAGCGCCGTCCGCAGCCGGGGCGAGTGGTTGTCCAGGGTGAGGTGCTCCTGCCCGATGCGGGCGACGTGCCGCGGAGCCTGGAGCGCGAGGTGCACGTTCAGCCCGGGCCGGGTCCCGATCACCACGTCGGCGTCGATGCCGGCCAGGCACTCGCCGATCCGCCGGTCGGTCAACTCGCTGTACTGCCCGTACCGGTACTCGGCGCGCGGGAACACCCGGGCCGGCCTGAGATGTGACGGGTGCTCGTTCTCGTGCCGGAGGTCGACCAGCGGACGCAGCCGCACCCGCGGGTCCAGGTCGAGGTTCGGGCGCTCCCGGTGACGCAGTACGGAGACGATCTCCACCTCGTGCCGTTCGGCCAGCGCCTGGGCCAGGTTGAAGGTGGTGGTGATGGTGCCTCCGATCCCGTAGCCGTTGTGCAGCAGGAAAGAGATCTTCATGATGGTGTGGACTGCGCCAACACCCGTGCGGTTGCCTTCTGTTACCACTTCGTACGGCTCTTCGTAACTTTCCCGTACCTCTCGGCGGGGGGAGTGCGGCGACGCCGCCGACGTCCGAGACGGCCCCGGCCTCGGCAACCGCCTGTGCGGTCGGGGGAGTCGACCCCCGTGTCGCCCCACACCTGGCCGGGCTCTGCGCTGTGTGCCGCGGCTTCGGTGGTCTGTAGGGGCGCCGGGGGTCTGGTGCGGTGCTCGGACGGTCAGGGGCGGAGGAAGACGACCGAGCGCAGTTTCAGGCGGTCCGAGGCGGGGTTGCCGTGGGGGCGCAGGGTCCAGGAGTCGCCGGTGCAGTCGGGGTTGGTGAACAGCCGGGCGTAGGCGTCGGTGTCGTTGTGGGGAGCGAAGGCGGGCTCGGAGGAGTTCGGGTCGGCGACCTCGGGGAGCGTGACGCACTCGTCGCTCGGCGGGTCGTGGAGGGTGCCGGTGGCGGGGTGGCCGTCGAGGCCGACGTACTGGTAGTGGAAGTCGCCCGTCGCGGCATAGGCCGGTGAGGTCAGGGCGGCCGCGAGCGCGAGGGCTCCGCAGACGGGGGCGAGGAGGTGTCGAAGACGCACGGAGGTTCCCGTTCCATGGGTGGGGGCCAAGGTCATCCGGACATCTGTCCGGCCCGGGGCGGGGGCACTCGGTCGATCCCTGCGGAAAGGTTTCCCTCTCACTCGCGGGGAGTACCGCCCCTTGATCCGCACGAGCGGTCGGTGCGCTGACCGGCCCTCTCGCGTGGAGGTACTCGGCCGGCGGTGCCCACCCGCCAGGTGACCGCCCCGCCCGTGTGGTGTGTCCGCCCGGCCGGTCTCCACCCGGTGGGATACGGTCCGCCCGACGACCGGCAATCTGATCATGTGGGGCATATCGCCACGAGTGGCGCGGGGCGCTGTGCGCCTCGGCTCCCGGACGCGTCGCGAGGGATCGGAAGCGTGTTGAGCGAGTTTCGGGGAGAGCGATGGGCCTGGCGTACCTGAGGTCGGACGCCGACCGGGCACTGGGCGTCGGTATCGGCCGGGTGCTGGTCAGGGAGGCCGTCGGCTGTGGCCGTGATGTGCTCCAGGGCGCCCGGCGGGCCCGCGGCGGGAGTCGGCTGTCCGTGCCGTACTGGATGGCCAGGCGGTTCGTCGGCGCGGCGGGGCGTCCGCTCGACGACGACAGGCTGGTGGCCCTGGACTTCGGCACGGCCGGCCGCCCGGCGCGGGTGTGCGTCCGCAGGAACCAGAGCGACCTGCTGATCCTGTGGCAGATCTTCCTGCGCCGTTTCTACGAGTTGAACGAGATGTACGTACTCGACGAACGCCTCGACACCCTGGAGACGATCGTCGACCTCGGCGGCAACACCGGCCTGGCCGCCTCCTACCTCACCGCCCGCTACCGGCCGCGCACCCTGCTCACCGTCGAGCCGATCCCGCAGAGCCGCGCGGTGCTGCACCGCAACGCCGAACTGTCCGGCCTGGACTGGCTGGTCGACCCCCGCGCGGTGTCCGGCGCCCCGGGCACCCTGGACTTCGCCGTCAGCGGCTTCTGGGACACCTGCACCGCCGTACCCGCCGTGTCCGAACTGCGCCGCTCACGGCCGTACCGACTGGAGAACGTCCTCGTCCGGCCCCCGGTCTCGGTGCCCGCGACGACCGTCGGGGAACTCCTCGACGACCATGGCATCGCCCACGTGGACCTGCTCAAGGTCGACGTCGAGGGCAGCGAGGCGGAGATCTTCGCCGACCCGCACCCCTGGCTGGACCGGGTCGACCGGATCGTGATGGAGATCCACGACAAGTACATCGACGGCGACCGGGTACGCGCCACGCTCCGCGGGGCCGGCTTCCGGCGGATCCCGCCCCGCGTACCGGATCCGGCCGGGTTCAACCCCGTCGAGCTTCACGTCCGCGCGTGACCGGCCCCGGCGGGGCGTCGGCAGTTGACCGGGACGCATGCGGGAGAAGGGCGCGATTACGCTGGTGCGGGTGGACCTGAACCTGTTGACCGCGCTCGACGCGCTGCTGGAAGAGAACAGCGTGCAGGCGGCGGCCGACCGTCTCCACTTGTCCGCGCCCGCGCTGAGCCGGGCCCTGACCAGGATCAGGCGGTCGACGGGGGACGACATCCTGGTCCGTACGGGGCGCACGATGACGCCCACGCCGCGGGCCGTGGCGATGCGCGACGAGGTGCGGGCCCTGGTGCAGCGCGCGAACGAACTGCTCGGGCCCGCGCAGGAGTTGGACCTGGCCGCGCTGCGGCGGACGTTCACCGTCCAGGGGCATGACGCGCTGATCGGGGCGCTGTACCCGGCGCTGCTCACCCGGGCCGCCGTCGAGGCGCCGGGGCTGAACCTGCGGTTCCTGCCCGAGCCGGCGGTGGACACGCCCGACCTGGCGCGCGGGCACGTCGACCTGGAGGTGGGGGCGACGGTGCCCGCGTCACCGGAGATCAGCCACGAGATCGTGGGACACGACCGGCTCGTCGCGGTGTTCCGGGCCGGCCACCCGCTGGAGGAGGACTTCACCCTCGAACGGTTCGCCACCGCGTCGCACGTCATCGTCTCGCGGCGCGGCCGGCTGCGCGACGGGCTCGACGAACTGCTCGCCGAGCGCGGACTGGAGCGCAGGGTCGTCGCGGCACTGCCCACGGCCGCGCTGGCGCTGCAGGCCGCCGCGCACAGCGACACCGTCGTGGTGGTCGCCCGCCATCTGTGCGCGCGGACCCGGGACGATCTCGGGCTGCGCACCCACGACCTCGACCTGGACCTGCCCGCCGCGCCGGTGGTGCTCGCCTGGCACAGCCGGTACGACACGGACCCCGAGCACACCTGGCTGCGCGGGCACTGCCGTACGGCGCTGGCGGAGGCGTTGGCGCAGTAAGGAGAGGGGCGGGCGGGGCGGTCAGCGTGCGAGCGGGACCAGGATCCGGCCGTGCGGGCCCGTGTCCGCGGCGTCGAGCATCGCGGCGGCCACGGTGGCCCTGCTGACGCCGGCCGGGAAGATCCGCCGCGGTACCCCGTCGAGGGACACGCTGCGCCAGGTGGCGCTGACCGGTCCGTCGGACATCGGGCCGACGTGCAGGACGGTGCCGCCCGCGGTCAGGATCGTCTCGTCCGCGCCGACCTTGTCGTCGAGTTCGGCGCGGAGGAACACGCCGAGCAGCGTGCGGGTCAGCCACCCGGCGGCCTTCGCCGACCGGCCGGTGCCCAGGGCGCCGACGGACACGACCCGGGCCGGCGCGGCCGCGACGATCGCCCGGGCACCGGCGGTGAGCACGCCGGGCTTCTCCCCGTCGCCCGTCCCGAGGGCGGACAGCACCGTGTCGCGGCCGTCCAGGGCCCGGGCGATCGCCTCCGTGTCGAGGACGTCGGCGGCCACGCGGGTCAGCCGGGGTGAGTCCGGGAGCGCGATGCGGTCGGGGTGCCGGCAGATCGCCACGACCTCCTCGCCGCGGTCGAGGGCCTGCCGGGTGAGTTCGGTACCGACGCCGCCGGAGGCGCCCAGGACGGTCAGCGTCATGACGAGAGCACCTCCAGTGCGGCGGCGTGCACGCCGGGGGCCGCGACCAGGATGTCCGGGCTGTTCAGGTCCCAGGGCTTCCCCGACAGGTCGCTGACGAGGGCGCCGGCCTCGGTGGCCAGCAGGGTGCCCGCGGCCGTGCCCGGCAGGTCGGGCTCGTACTGCCAGAAGATGTCGGACTGTCCGGAGGCGACCCTGAGCAGCGGGAACGTCGTCGGGACGGTGTTGCGCACCAGCAGCGCGCGGTCCGACATCGCCGCGACCGCCCGGCCGAACCTGGCGTGCGTCCCGGGGCTGTTGCCGGCCTGGCTGGCACCGGCGATCGCCGCGTCCAGGTCGGTCTTGGAAGACACGCGCAGCGGCTCGCCGTTGCGCCACGCGCCCGTGCCCCTGACGGCCGTGTAGGTCAGGTCGTCGACCGGCTGCCGTACGACGCTGAGCTGCGGGACGCCGTCCCTGACCAGCGCGATCGTCACCGCCCACTCCGGCAGGCCGTGCACGTGGTTGACGCCGCCCTCCGCGCCGTCCACGATCCACCACTCCCCGGGCGGCAGGTTCCGCTCCTCCTCGTCGTCGAACCAGCCGGCGCTCGGCAGGACCCCGTCCAGCACCTCGCGCACGGCGGCGACCGAGCCCGCCTCCAGACCGGCGCCCAGGTGGTACATGGCGGCCCGGTCGGCGGGCCTCGCCCGCGGGTCGAACCTGGCCTTCAGGAAGTCGGCTCCCCGGTTCGCCGCCTCCACCACGGAGTCCAGCAGTCCGTCGTACGCAGTCATGGTCTTTTCCCCTCGCCTCGACGTAGTCGTCGCCGCCGCGTCGCGTCGACAGTCACAGTCAAAGGTCTGCGGTCGCATGAATCAAATGCACTCTTGTCAATCGAAGATTTACCCAGGCGCATCGGGCGCATCGGAAGGTGGCGGCTCTACCCTTCCTTCATGGTGGAACCCGGACCGACTCACGCGGAGGATCCCGACGACTCCGTCATCCCAATGCCGGTGTCTCCCGGGCGAGTTCGTCTGGTCACCGCCGGCATCGTGCTGGGGCTGGCGGTGATCATGGTGGTGCCGGCCTGGCTCGCGGCACCGCTGGCGGACCCCGCTCCGATCTTCATGACGGCGGGCGTCATCGCCGGGTTCGGGGCCTGCGCCCTGCCCCACCTCTGTGTGGCGCGAAAGCCCTGGCACAGGCACGGCCCCGGCGGGCGGTTCCTGACCACCCGAACCTGGACCGGACACCGCACCCTCGACCTGCACCGCCTACGGAGCGTCCGGACCTGGAAAGAGGTCTATCGCGGAGGCGCCACCACGTACCTGATCGTCACCGACGCCTCCGGTACACGGCTCGGCTTCACCGGCCCCCAGGCGGATCGCCTCATTCGCCGATACGCCGTCGAGCGGCCCCGGGGCACCCGCACGAGCCGTCCGATACGCGTGTCCCGTCTCGCCCGGGCCGACCTGGGCGTCGAGCCGCTTCCCCGCGGCCTCTCCGCCCTCCGGTCCCTGCTCTCCGTGGAGCGGTCCGCCCTGTTGATCGTCGGTCCGATGATGGTCTCGGCCGCCATCGCGTCCCACTGACGTTCACGTTCATCCGGTTCATCCGGCCGGCGGCCCGCCCGCCTCGTCCGCGACCCCGACGTCCAGCAGCGCCTCGTCCGTGCCGCCGTCACGGGCACCAGGGTCAACGCGACGGCCGGCATGTTTCCCAGCTGACCGATCGACGCCCGCGCACGGTCAGGGAGCCGGCCCCTCGCAAGGGACGAGCCGGCTCACCGGAACCGAACGGGGTGTGCGTCCGGGTGCGCAGCCGGGCGGGGCGGCAGTACCGCGGAGACCACCGTGCGGGACGAGGCCATGACGTCGTTCACGAAGGGCAGGCGCCCGATGCCGAGCCGGCGCAGTCCCGGGCCGTGGTCGATGGCGACGACGAGGCAGACCGCGAGCAGCAGGAGGCGCCACAGGGTCATCACCGGGCGGCGAACGGCGCGGGGCAGCTCGGCGAGCGAGGCGTGCAGCCGCTCGCAGTGGAACGGGACGTGGCGCTGCTCGTCGGAGAGGATCCGCTCCGCCACGTCCGTGGTGAGCGGGTCGTCGGTGCCGTCGCGCAGTGCCCGGTAGTACCGCAGCGCCACCACTTCCGCGATCATCAGCACCAGCAGCTCCATGCGCAGGCCCATGAGACGCCGCAGCCGGACGAAGACCGTGTCGCTCCAGTGCCCGGTCAGCGTCGGCACGCCGCCCGCGGCCAGCAGCCCGGCCAGCAGCCGGGCGTGGTTCTGTTCCTCGGCGACGAAGAGCCGGACCGCCCGCGCGTAGTCGGCGTCCCCGGCCTGGTCCGCCTTGCCGACGAGGTTGGCGCCGTCGCCGTCCTCGCCGACCTGGAACCGCTGGATGCCGGCCCACACCGCCGGATGCAGCGTCGCCTTCCGGCTCCAGTCCGGATCACCCTGGGCACGTCTGCGCTCGCGCTCCGCCTCGAAGCGCCTGGTCCACCCGGCGAAGCCGTCCGTACGCACCCGGTCTCCCCTCTCCGGAACACGGCCACCGTGCTCCGGAGAGGGACGACGCGGGCGGACACCGAACCGTTCCGCGGATCCCGGTCAGCCCCAGGGCGAGCCGGTCAGCAGCCCCCACGGAACGCCGCCCGGTATCAGGGTCGGTACCTGCGGGGCGGTGCCCAACTGGCCCGCACCCGCACCCGCACCCGCACCGGCACCAGTTCCCGCACCGGAGCCCGTCCCCGCACCGGAGCCCGTCCCCGAACCCGCACCCGTGCCCTGTGCGAGTCCGGTGGCCCACAGCTGGTCGACCCGTGCGCGCTCGGCGGCGTTCGGGTAGCGGTTGGTGCAGGACGTGCCGGCGCTGCCGCCGGACATCAGCTCACTGCACGGGCCGCCGTAGTCGTCCGACAGGCCCAGCACGTGCCCGGTCTCGTGGCTGGCGACGCGGATCGAGTCGTACTGCCGGCTCTGGGTGTAGTCGATGAAGACGTAGCCGCTCCCGTGGCCGTCGGTGGAGGCGTAGGAGCCGCGGGAGTCGTTGCCCTCGTAGTAGGAGAAGTCGCCGCCGCTCGACGACTCCTGCAGCTTGACGTTGGACTCGGAGCTGTTCCAGATGGAGGCCGCGCTCGCTATCTGCGAACGGAAGCTCGGGGCGTGCGAGGTGTTGTAGTAGACGGTCACCGTCTGTGCGCCCGGCTGCGCCGCGCGGCGCTCGGCGACCGACTTGAGCACGGCCTGGAAGAACGCCGTGTTGTCCGCGGCCTCCTCGGCCGACCCGTCGTACCGCGCCACGGAGGTGGCGGCGGCGGACGGGACGGTGGCGGCGGACGGGGCGGCGGCGGCCGTCTGGGCGCTCGCCGGCACCGCCGCGCCCAGCACGCTGGAGGCCAGGCCAAGGCCGAGGGCCAAGAGTCTCGGGGACGTTCGGGACGAGTTCATGTGGGGGGCTCCTCCTCACTCGGTGACGCCGAGCGCCGGTGCGGGGCAGACCCTGCGTGAAATCCGGTTCCGAACTGCGGCGACGTCCTGTGGGTCGACATTCTTAGAACGGCTCCACAGGGAGCGCAAAGGGTCCCTGCCACTACGTCGCCTCGTAGGCCCCGGAACCTGGCCGGGGCGGTGCGCGGGTCTCCGGTCCGCGCGCGGCGGCGGGAGGGAGAAGCTGTCGCGGCGTCAGATTCCTTGCGTCACCGGGAATCGGGCGCGCGAGCCGGGTGGGCGGAGTTCCGGGGCGCGCGCCGGGAATCACATCTCAAACAAGACGGACAAATAACCAAATGTCCGCCTCGCCGTGTCTACTAAGCGCGCCGGTGAGGTGGTGGAGAGCCGTGACCGACGTCATAGAACACGGTGTTCCTCAGGGGTGCTGGTGCGGTGCCTCGCCCGGCAGCCATTGCAGGGCGAACCAGAGTTCCATGCGGGTTCCGGGGTCCTGGAGGTCGAGGTCGAGGAGGTCCGCCACCCGCGCCAGGCGGTGGCGGACGGTGTTGCGGTGGACCCCCAGGGCCGTCGCGGTGCGGTCCCAGCTGCCGTGCAGGGTGAGCCAGGTGCGCAGGGTGCCGAGGAGGACCGGGGTGCCTGGTGGACCGGCCTCGTCCAGCGGGGCGAAGCGGGTGCGGGCCAGGTCGCGGGCGTCGGCCGGTGCGACGAGCGCGTGGAGGGTGAGGGGGTCGGCGGTGTGGACGACGGCGGGTGTCCCGGTCGCGAGGGCGCGTTGCAGGGCGCGTCCGGCCTGGATGTCGGCGTGCGGCAGGTCGCCCGCGGCCGCCGGTGCGCTGTAGCCGAGGACCCAGCCGAGGTCGGCCGCCCGGTCGGAGACCCTGGGCCCGGCGTCGGCGGCGCAGGGGACCAGTGCCTTGAGCGCGGGGCCGTCGATGTGCACGTACGGGGTGCCCAACAGACCGGAGAGGGTGGCCAGTTGAGCCGGTCCGGCGGTCGCGGGGGCGCCGTCGCGGTGGCGGCCGTGAACCACCGTCCAGTGACCGCCTGCCGTCGGCCCTCCCGCCGTAGACCCGCCTGCCGCCGGCCCTCCCGCCGCCGACCCGTCGCCGGGGATCAGGGCCGGGGCGACCTCGGCGGGGGTGGCTCCGAGCATGAGCAGGACCAGTGCCCCGACGCTGTGGGTGTCGGTGCTCAGGGCGTGCCGCGGGCTGGTCAGCAGGGCCAGCAGGACCGTCGCCGTGCCGGTCACCTGGCGGTGCACGACGGTCGGGGGAGTGGCGGCGGCCTGGCCCAGTGCCAGCGTCGCGGCGGTCGTACGCCCGTCGCCGGCCGGCAGGGTGTGGACGGTGAGGTGGACGCCCAGGTCGGCGTCGTGGACCGCCGCCGCCGTGGGGCCGGCGTCCCGCCGCAGCGTGCGGACGGCGAGGTCGCGCAGCAGGTGGGGGGAGGCGGGGCGGTGGCCCGCCGAGAGGAGTTCGGTGCCCTGGGCGTCGTACAGGACCGACCAGGCTCCGGTGTGGGCGGCGAGCTGGCCGAGGACGGACCGGAGGGCGTCCGGGCGGGCGGCGGCCGAGGCCAGCGCCGACTGGGCCCGGGAGATCTCCCGGAGCTCCCGGTTGCGGGACGCGGCGATCGCCGCGTAGGCGGCCTGCCCGACGGCGACGAACGGGGTGGCGGGCGGGAGCCGCAGGAGCGGGAGACCGTGCCGGTCGCAGGAGCGGACGAGTGCGGGCGGCACCTCGGCGTGCACGGGGGCCACGCCGAAGCCGAGCGCGGCGACCCCGGCGGCGACCACCCGTCGTACGTAGGTGTCGATGCCGTCCGCGTCGTCCGGCAGCCGCACGCCCGAGGTGAGGAGGAACTCGCCGCCGACCAGGTAGGGCGTGGGGTCCTCCAGCTCCGTGGTGCCGACCGTGCCGACCGTACGGTCCTCGGCCGCCGGCCCGGCGACCTGGGTGAGACCGAGGGCGGGGTCGGCGAGGAGCACGCCGAGCGGCACGGACGGCTGCTCGGCGTTGGCGGTTTCATCCAATGAACGCCTCCACATTGGACAGAAGCGGCACTTCAGGGCCAGTACACCTCGTCGCTACGGTCATGTCACCCCCCCCCCGCATCCCCGCTCCCTCCCCGGAGGTCCCCGTGACCGTCGACTATCTCGTCATGGCCGCCTACCTGCTCGGCATCATCGGTGTCGGCTGGTGGGGCAGACGCCGTGCCGCCTCCAAGAGCGACTTCCTGGTGGCCGGCCGCCGGCTCGGCCCGCTCATGTACACCGGCACCATGGCCGCCGTCGTCCTCGGCGGCGCCTCCACCATCGGCGGTGTGCGCCTCGGCTACACCTACGGCGTCTCGGGTGCCGCCATGGTCGGCGCCATCGGCCTCGGGCTGCTCGCGCTGAGCGTCTTCTTCTCGGCCCGCATCTCCCGGCTGCGCGTCTACACGGTCGCCGAGATGCTGTCGCTGCGCTACGGCGACGCCGCGAGCGTGATCTCGGGCGTCGTCATGTGGGTCTACACCCTCATGCTGGCGGTGACCTCGACGATCGCCTACGCCAGTGTCTTCGACGTCCTCTTCGACGTGCCGCGCTGGGTCGCGGTGGTCGTCGGCGGCACGATCGTCGTCGGCTACTCGGCGCTCGGCGGCATGTGGTCCATCACGCTCACCGACATGGTGCAGTTCGTCGTGAAGAGCGTCGGCGTGCTGGTCCTGCTGCTGCCGATCGCGGTGGTGAAGGCGGGCGGCTTCGGCGCCATGGCGGACCGGCTGCCCGGCGGCTACTTCTCTCTCACCTCCATCGGCGGGCAGACCATCGTCACCTTCGTGCTGATCTACACCTTCGGCATGCTGATCGGTCAGGACATCTGGCAGCGCGTCTTCACCGCCCGCAACGACCGGGTCGCCGCCTGGGGCGGGACCGTCGCCGGCGTCTACTGCCTGGTGTACGCCCTGGCCGGCGCGTTCATCGGGATGGCGACGAAGGCCCTCTACCCGAACCTGGCCGAGGCCGACCAGGCCTTCGCCACCATCGTCCGGCACGCCCTGCCGACCGGCGTCCGCGGTCTGGTCCTGGCCGCCGCCCTGTCCGCGATGATGTCCACCGCCAGCGGCGCCCTGATCGCCTCCGCGACCGTGGCCAACCAGGACATCTGGGCCCGGCTGCGCCGCCGTACCCCGTCGGCCGACCACGACGAGATCGGCTCCAACCGGCTCGCCATCGCCGTCCTCGGCGTGGTCGCCATGGCGATCGCCTGTGTCCTCGGGGACGTCATCGAGGCGCTCACCGTCGCCTACAACCTGCTCGTCGGCGGTCTGCTGGTGCCGATCCTCGGCGGCCTGGTCTGGCGGCGCGGCAACCTGCCGGGCGCGCTGACCGCGATGATCGCGGGCGGGACGACGGTGATCACCCTCATGGTGACCGACGGTCTGCTCGCCAACGAGCCGATCTACTACGGCCTCCTCGCCAGCCTGGTCGCCTACGTCGCCGTCAGCGTGGCGACCCGGCCGACCGAGGAGACGGTCCTGGAGACCTGGCGCCGCCGCCTGGCGGGCGAGCAGGCCCCGGCACCGGCCGTGGCTCCGGAACTCAACGCGGCCTGACCACCCCCGCATCCGACAGCACCCGCACGTGCCCGTACCTCGCTGAAAGGCCCCCGATGCCCACCCCCTCCGCGGACGAGCTCCGACTGCGCCGTGAACTCGCCGCCGTCTACCGCCTGGTGGCCCACTTCCGGATGACCGACCTGATCTTCACGCACATCTCGGTACGGCTCCCCGGCCCGGAACACCACTTCCTGATCAACCCCTACGGGCTGCTCTTCGAGGAGATCACCGCCTCGAACCTGGTGAAGATCGACCTCGACGGCAACCCCGTCGAGGAGAGCCCCTACCCCGTCAACCCGGCCGGGTTCGTCATCCACAGCGCGATCCACTCCGCCCGCGAGGACGCCCACTGCGTCCTGCACACCCACACCCGGGCCGGCTGCGCGGTCGCCGCCCAGGAGGAGGGCCTGCTCCCGCTCAACCAGATCTCCATGGAGTTCTACGGCAGGCTCGGCTACCACTCCTACGAGGGCGTCGCCCTCAACCTCGCCGAGCAGCGGCGACTGGTCGCCGACCTCGGCGGCCACCCGGCGATGATCCTGCGCAACCACGGACTGCTGACCGTCGGCGAGACCCCCGCCCAGGCGTTCCTGCGCATGTACTACCTGGACAAGGCCTGCGAGCTGCAGACCACCGCCATGGCCGGCGGCGCGAAGCTCGTCCTCCCCGCCCCCGAGGTCTGCGAACTCACCGCCCGTCAGCTCACCGGCGAGGACCACGGATCCGATCTCCAGGACGAGCAGGCCTACGGCCTCGCCTGGTCGGCACTGCTCCGGCTCGTCGACCGCATCGCCCCCGACCACAGGAACTGACGAAGGTAAGAGTCGGGTAAGATCCGGCCACTTGTGCGAGGGCTGTGGACCCTCGTGGAGGGGGAGGGAACAACACGTGGGCAGACACGCCCTGAGACGGGGCGGGCCGGCCGCCGTCGTCTCCTCGCTCGCGCTCGCCGTCGTGGCCGCGTCCGTCGTCGTCCTGTCGGAGGGCGGCGGCTCGGCCGAAGCGACCGAGGCCGAGACCACCGCGATCACCCTGGCCGACCCGAGCTCCGCCACACCGCGCGCCGACCGCCCGTACGTCGCGGGCGACACCGGCTTCCTGCACCGGCAGACCGGCAGGACGGGACTGCTGTGGACCGACTACACGACCGGCCGGACGGTGACCGTCGAGAACGCCGGTGGCGTCTACACCCCGCACACCGGCTGCACCAACCTCGGTTCCGAGTGCCGTACGGCCTGGTACGGGTCGGACAGCGACCTGGTCGCCCTGCCGACGGCCCTGACCACCTCGTCCGTCACCCTCTGGGACCCGGCCACGGCCACGTCCGGGAGCGTGAGCTGGGCGAGCTCCAGCCACGGCTACTACCGGGGCCTGGCCGGGGACACGATCGTCACCGGCTACTCCCTGATCGACAAGGCCGACGGCGCGTGGCGCACCCGCAAGGTGACCGGCGAGTGGACGAACATCCAGGACGACGAGGTCGTCGCCGCGGACTCCGACGGTGTGCTGTGGGCGCGGGGCGGGTCCGTCGACTACATCGACGTCGATTCGGCCGTGAACGCCGTCGCCTTCACCGGCGCCGGCGACGCCGACCACTACGTGATGAGCGGCGACCGGGTCGGCTGGTACGACACCAGCACCTTCACCCTGCACCTGAAGTCCCGCTCCGACCTCACCGCCGCCGACCAGGTCGTCACCCTGCCCGCGCACCCGGGCACCCTCGACGGCGACCCGGTCCTGGCCGGCGACTGGCTGCTGCTCCCGCTGTCCTCCGACTCGCTCGGCTCCCGCCTGGTCGCCGTCGATGTCGACGACCCCTCGGTGCAGCGGACCCTGCTGGACAGCGCCGGCGCCTACACGCTGGCGGCCGGCGACGGCACCGCCCTGGTCACCGGCGGCACCGACGCCACCGACTGGTGGGTGCGGCGGGTGAGCCAGGCCGCGGACGGCACGCCGCGGCTGACGAAGGTCCAGCAGTCCCCGGCGGTGGAGAACGCCAAGACGGGCATCGCGCTCAGCCGAGGCAGCCTGCGGGTCGCCGAGGACGACCCGGCCGCCACCGCGGACACCACCTCCGTGCGCACCCTCACCACCGACGGCTCCGCCACGCTGACGGCGTCCGAGGCCACGGCGAGCCGCTCGGTCTACCAGGCCCTCTGCCCGTACGAGGGCACCACCTGCTCGGCGCTGTGGGGGAACCTCGACGCCCGGGACGTCTACCTCGACGCGAACGGCGGCACCGACGAGGGCGAGAGCCTCGGCGACGACCGGCTGGCGGAAGTCGGCGGCAACGACCTGGACTTCGGCGGCCAGGGCGGTCACATCGTCGACGTCTCCGACCGCTACGCCGTCTACGACTCCGGCGGCACCGCCCCGGCCCAGTACGTCGGCGAGTTCGGCCAGGGCCAGAAGCTGAAGCGGTCCGTGCGCGCCGCCGCCCTGAACGGCTCCACCCTGTGGAGCGCCACCACCACCGGCGGCAAGCTGACCTCGTACAGCATCCCGCTGGAGAAGACGCTCACCACGGTGACCGTGCCGGGCCTGGCCTGCGTGCCGAGCGAACTCCAGGCGGCGGGCCGCTGGGTGTACTGGGCCTGCGGGACGGACTCGGCGGGCGTGTACGACACCAAGGCCGGTACGGCGACCGCGGTCACCCCCGGCGACGTGCTGCTCGGCGACGGCTTCACCGTCCGCCACGACCACACCGCCGACACGCTCGTGCTCACCGAGGCGGCCACCGGCACCACCCGCACGATCGCCTCCGGCCTGGCCGACAAGGGCCTGACCGTGGACCGCCGTTACCGCTGGACGGTCGACGAGTACACCGGTCTGGTCGCCTGGTTCGACGACTACGAGCGCACCCACGTCACCACCACCGGCATCACCCCGTCCGCCGTGACGGCCTTCAGGACGTCGGCCGGCAGCTACACGGACCCGGGAACGCCCTTCGAGGGCAGCTGGGTGCTGTCCCGCCCGGTCACCTCCTGGTCGCTCACCCTCACCTCGCTCCAGAGCGGCGCGAACGGCAAGGCCACCCGCACCCTCACCGGCGGCGCGACCCCGGCCCGGGTGGCGGCGACCTGGAACGGCACGACGGCGAGCGGGAGTTACTTCCCCAACGGCCATTTCACCTGGACCCTGAGGGCGACCGGCCTCGGTACCGCCGCCGCGAACACCGTGACCAGCGGTGAGGGCTTCCTGCAGCGCGGCGCCCCGGTGCGCCGCGACTTCGTCAGCCCCGACGGCCCGGACGGCCGGGGCGACCTGCTCACCCTGAACTCCTCGGGCGGACTGACCTTCCACAGCGGCACGGGGACGGGGAAGTTCGGCGACAAGTACACGGGCACCGGCTGGGCCACGACCGTCATGGCGGTTCCCTTCGGCGACCTCGGCGGCGACCGCTGCAACGACGTCCTCGTCCGCTACAGCAGCGGCGCGCTCCGGCTGTACAAGCCGGGCTGCGGGAAGGCGGTCAAGCCGTCGACGTCGTACACCACCCTCGGGACCAGCGGCTGGACGCAGTACAACGCGCTCACCTCGCCCGGCGACGTGAGCGGCGACGGCCGCCCGGACCTGATCGCGCGGAACGCGTCCACCGGCGCGGTCTACCTCTACAAGGGGACGAGCACCGGCAAGCTCGCCGCCCGCGTGAAGCTCTACGACAACTGGAAGGGCTACAAGAAGATCGTCGGCACCGGCGACCTCACCGGCGACCTCACCGGCGACGGCAGGGCCGACCTCCTGGCCCAGGACACGTCCGACAACCTCTACCGCTACGACGGCAAGGGCGACGGCACCTTCGCCGCCCGCGTCAAGGTGTTCACGAACTGGGGCGGCTCGTACAACGCGGTCGTCGGCGTCGGCGACATCACCGGCGACGGCCGCCCGGACCTGGTCTCCCGTGACACCGGCGGCAAGGTGTGGCGCAACAGCGGCGACGGAAAGGGCTCGTTCGGGGCGCGGGTGCAGATCGCGAGCGGCTGGAGCGGCTACAAGGCCCTTTCGTAGCCGGTGAGTCGGTTCCGCCGAAGGCGCCCGGGGACTTGATGTCCCCGGGCGCCTTTCGCTCAGCGGTGGTGGCCGGGTTTCGGGTGGTGCGCGCCGCCCGGGGGCGGGCGCTTGGTGATGGTCACCCTGAGGGGCGGTGACGCCGGGCCGACATTGCCCGCGAGGTCTTCGAGCCGTACGGAGAAGCCGTACCTGCCCAGATCGAGCGGGGCGCTGAGGACCTCGTACGCGCCGCGTGAGGTGACGGTGTCCGTTCCGACCACCGCCGGGCGGTCGCGGCCCGCCGGGTCGGCGATCAGCCGGACCAGGGTGTTGGGCTCGGCCCGCCAGCCCTGGAAGGCGGGCTTGCCCATCGACGTGATGTTGTCCCGGTGGTCGCCGGTGTCGCTGGACGCCAGCAGGTCAGGGGCGTGCGGGCGCCTCGGCGCGGTGGTGTCGAGGGTGATCAGCAGGGGGTGGGCGCTCTCCGCCCCGGAACCGACGACGTGGGAGACCCCGGGGACGGCCGGGTCGTCGGAGCGGTCGACGATCACCACCTCCGCGGTGATCTGGTTCTCGCCCTTCGCCAGGACGGGGCGCAGGCGGATCCGGTACAGCCCCGGTCTGGTCACCGGGTCCACCGGCCGGGCGAAGCCGACGAGCCGTCCGTCGCGTTCCACGGCCACCTTGTAGCCGGGGGTGTCGTCGGCGAGGGTGGCCGTGGCGTTCTGCGGCGACAGCGGGATGCCCGCGGCCCGCAGCTCCGAGTCGTCGACCCGGAGGAAGATCTCCGGTCCGGCGAACCTGGTGACGTCGTCGTTGTCGTAGCGGCCCGAGTCGGACCTGCGGGCGAGGTCGAGGCCGAAGGGCACGGGGGCCGCGTGGTCGACGACGGTGAGGTCGTAGGTGGCCTGCGGCGGGTCGGTCGGCGAGGCGTCACCCGGACTGGTCGGGTCGGCGACTCCGGCGTCGCTGACCGCGAGGAAGTACGGCTGGTCCTTGACGACCGGGATGCTGAGCCCGCTGGTCGAACTGCCCGGCCTGGTGGTGGCGACGGTACCGGTGGCCACCTTGGTGCCGAACTTGTCGTACGCGCGGATCTGCAGCCCGGAGATCACCTCGTTGAAGGCGATGGCGGCCCGCAGGTGCCCGGTGCGGCGGGGTTCGATCCGGAAGAAGTCCACGTCGGTCGCGTTGTGCAGGGTCAGGCGCGGTTTGGTGACCCTGTTGCGCGTGTCGAGCGCGGTGGCTACGGCGGTGTCGATCGAGTCGTTCGGTTCGAAGCGGTCGGGGAAGGCCCCGAGCAGCGAGAAGACGTCGAAGTAGGTGGTCTGGTTGCCCTGGGCCGGGGTGGTGGCCGTCGGCGGGGTGCTGTTGCCCGTCCAGCTCGCGTAGCCGATTCCGTCGGTCGCCCACAGCCCGTTGTACTCCCCGATGCGCAGGGTCTGCTGGGTGGAGCCGGCGCCGCACGCGAAGCGGCAGGGGGCGTTGCGGTCGGGGTCGAAGAGGGCGTCGCTGACCCGGAAGTCCCGCGCCCAGGTCTGGCCGCCGTCGCGGCTCGTGGTGCCGTAGAGCTCCAGCAGGAAGTTGTTGGTGCCGTTCGGCCCGGTGCCGAAATTGCGCCGGCCGCCGCGGTTGTCGTACCAGGTGACCACGGCGTTGCCGTCCTGGTCGATGTGGGCGGTGGGCATCACGGCGAAGGTCTGGCCCGGCCCGTGGTCCACCCGGCCGCGGGTGAAGGTCTGCCCGTTGTCCGTGGAGCGGGCGATGACGACGTCGGCGTCGTCGCCGTTCGCGAAGACGTTGTTCGGGTCGTCGTTGGCGACGACGTAGACGTTCCCCGGCCGGGCCGGGTCGGCCAGGACCCACGGCTGCATGCTGCCCTGGAGCCAGAAGTCGGTCCCCGGGATGTCACCGCCCGGGGAACTCACCACGTTGCAGGTGATGGTGGCCTGCCCCGCGCCGAACGCCGTCGTCCGCTGCTCGACCGTGCCGGCGGCGAAGTCGGCGCCGCCGGAGCCGTCCCGGAGGAGCTGCGTGGTGCCCTGGCCGGGCAGTCCGTCGGTCCCCTCGACGCACCCGTTGGCGTGGTAGGCGACGTAGAGGTCGCCGTTCGGGCCGACGGCCGCGTGGGAGGGCCATACGTTCCCCTCACCGGCGGCGGAGACGACCCTCGGCGCCGACCACGCAGTGGTCCCGCTCACGAGACGGGAGAACTGGATCTGCCACGGGGTGCCGAGGTGCGACCAGACGACGTAGAGGTTGTCCCGGTACGGGCTGGCGGGGTTGGTGTCGGCCACCAGCCAGGGCTTGTCGTCGTTGACGGCGCTGTTCGCGCTCACCTGGGTCGCCGTGTACGTCTGGGTCCCCGGGGTCGTCAGATCGTTGATCCGGGCGACGCCCACCCCGAAGCTGGGGGCGGTGTTGAAACTCGTGGAGAGATGCGCGACGAACAGCCGCCCCCGCGAGTCGAAGGCGAGGGAGGGGTCGCCCGAGCAGGGGAGGGTCGACGTCCGCGTGATCGGGAAGCCGTCCTTGCCGAAGTGGTTGTCGATACGGACGGTGCATCCCTGCATCACGGCGACCTGGCTCGGCCTGCGGGGATTGACGGTGGCGTTGTGCGGCTCGTTGCCGTTGGTGGCGAGACTCCGGTCGGTACCCGCCCACGCGGGGGCGGCGGGTCCGACGATCAAGAGCGACTGCAGCATGAGCAGCATGCTGCCGACGACGGTGAGGACCCGCCGTTGAACGCGGCTGTTCAACAGGGGTCCCCCTCTCGGGTTTCGCTCATCCCACTCCTTCTGGTCCGGTCGGCGTGCGGGCAGCCTGAAAACCCGCTGATCAGGCCAGACGACTGTTACACCGCGTTACCGCTCATCCCGAGAGCCCCCGACCGGGACACGCCCAATTCACCAAGACCCCCACCGGAACCAGCCGTACGGAGCAGCTCGGCGCCGGTATACAAGAGGTATGCCGACGAGGCCGATGACGCCGATGAAGGTCGGCATCCCCGAGCAAGAAGGCTCCGAGGAGAACCGCGCCGTGAGCAAACCCGAGCTGGAGTTCCACTTCCCCGACGGACCGTGGCGGACCCCGCCCGGCGGCGGGCCGGGTGTCGAGGAACGCGTCCTGGCCGAGGACCCCGGGCGCGGATCCCGTACCGCGCTCGTCCGCTGGGCGCCGGGGACCGACACCTCGGCGGACGGGGTGACCCGCCACGACTTCTGGGAGGAGGTGTACCTCGTCGAGGGCGCGCTCCACGACCTGACACTCGGGCGGACCTTCACCGCCGGCATGTACGCCTGCCGTCCGCCCGGCATGCCGCACGGCCCCTGGACCTCCCGGGACGGCGTCACCATGCTGGTGATCACCTACCCGGACACGCCCTAGCCCCGCACCATCTGCGCGGGCGGTTACCAGGCGAGGGCGTCCTCGGCGTTGTCCTGCCAGTAGGTGACGGTGGCGGTGCTGTTGAAGAAGATGCCGGTCTTGGGGAGCTTCAGGGTCTTCTCCTTGTTGATCGCGTTGCCCTTGCGGTCGGTGAAGAAGACGCCCAGGGTCTTCTCCTTGGCGCCGCCCTCGCCCTCGGGGGTGGACGTGGTGATGCCCGCGTACGCGGACTTGCCGGGCTTGAGGGTCACCACGGCCTGCGGAGTCGTCTCCTCGGCCCACGCCAGCGGGGCCTGGGCGTCGGCGCCGGCGCGGAGGAAGGGGGCGATGTAGGCGTAGCAGGGCTTGGTACCGGTGTTGGTGGCCTTCAGCAGCAGGTGGTTGATCGGGCGGGACACCCGGGTGACGGTCAGCTTGGTGTTCGCCGTGGTGCAGGTGACGACCGAGGAGGCCTTCGCGGTGGCGGCGGAGGCGGTCTGCCCGGTGGCCTGGAGGCCGACGAGCGCGAGGGCGGCGGCGACGACCATGGAGGAGGCGGCCGTGCGGGAGGCGAAGCGGGTGGCGATACGCATGAGTTGACTGCTTTCTCTGGAGGCGCGGAAGTGCGGAAGTGCGCAGGTGTGGGCACCGGCCGTGTCCGGTGAGGTGCCGTGTCCGGATGACCGAAGACTGTGGCCTGCTCCGTCCCGCCCGCCATTCCTCCTGGGGGTTTCGGGACGCTGGAATGATCGAACTGGCTCTGAGCTGCGGAAACGTTGGCTGCCTGGAACGCCGGACGGAACGGGACCGGCGGTCGCGGTGCGGCGGGTACGGCTCCGCTTCCGGGACGGCAGGGCCTACTGTGATCCCCGTGAGGCAGGCAGGCGTTGGGAAGGATGTTCGGCGATGACGCCCCTGAGCACCGGGGACCCGGAGTCCATAGGCGGGTACACCCTTCTCGGCCGGCTCGGGGCGGGTGGCATGGGAGTCGTCTATCTGGGCGTCTCCGCCTCCGGACGGCAGGTCGCGGTCAAGCTCGTGCACGGGCCGTATGCCCAGGAGGAGGAGTTCCGCACGCGCTTCCGGCAGGAGATCGCGGCGGCGCGCAGAGTGAGCGGCGCCTTCACCGCGCCGGTCGTGGACGCCGACCCGGACGCCGAGCGGCCGTGGATGGCGACCCTCTACGTACCGGGGCTCAACCTCGCCGAAGTCGTCGCGAAGGACGGCCCGTTGAGCCTGCGCCGGCTGCGCGCGCTGGGGCTGGGGCTCGCCGAGGCGCTGCGTGACATCCACCGGGCCGGCCTGGTGCACCGGGACCTCAAGCCGGGCAACGTCCTGATGACCGAGGACGGCCCGCGCGTCATCGACTTCGGGATATCGCGCGCCGCCGACAACCAGCTCCTCACCACGACCGGGCGGATGATCGGCACCCCGCCCTTCATGTCGCCGGAACAACTGGCCGCTCCCCGGGACGTCACCCCGGCCTCGGACGTGTTCTCGCTGGGCTCGCTGCTGGTGTTCGCGGCCGTCGGCACGGGACCGTTCGACGCCGACAGCCCGTACATCACCGGCTACCAGGTGGTGTACGGGACCCCGGACCTCGGCGGGGTGCCCGCGGCGCTCCTGGAGATCGTCGAGCGCTGCCTGGACAAGGAGCCGGACGCCCGGCCGGGACTGGCGGACATCCACCGCATGCTCCAGGAGCTGCCGGAGTCCGACGCCACCGCGTCCCCGCGGACCGGCCGGTCCGCGCAGCCGCCCGGCCGCCCCACGTCCCGCGGCACGGCCACCACCCCCACGGACGCCACGGACGTCACCGCCGGCGCCGGTACCGGGAAACGCCGCCGAACCCGGATGCTGCTCACCGGTCTCGCCGCGGTGCTGGCCCTCTCGGGGCTGGGCGTCGGGGCGGCGGCCCTCGTGGCCGCCCCGGCCACCACGGCCGCCTCCGGGACCGCCACCGCCACGGCCGCCGCCCGTGCCGCGTCACTGCCCGCCGGCTGGCGGCCGTGGCAGAAGCAGCTGCGGTACGCCGTGCAGGGCATCCCCGTCGACTACAACACCTCCGGATGCGTGACGGAGGACGGCGGCCTCTTCTGCGGCGGTACCGGCTTCACCGCCGCCGGCATCGACCCGGCCTCCGGCCGCACCCTGTGGCGGGCTGGCACCCGCCCCCAGGGAGTGCGGCCGATCGGCGCGCGCGACGGGCTGGTCTACATCTACGAGGAACCGGACGACAGCAACCGGCGCGTGGTGGCCCTCGACGCCGCGACCGGGCACCGGCGGTGGCAGCGCGACGTCAACGCGTCCGACGACGCGGTCCTGTACGACGGCGGACTGCTGACCCTGTCTCCCGACCGCGCGGAGTTCGTGGCCTACGGGCCGACCGGCAGGGAACTGTGGCGGGCGCCCTCGCTGGACGAGTACTGCACCCCGTCGGCGCTGGGCGGCGCCCCTACGCCCTGTGCTCCAAGGGCACCGAGGCCGGCCAGGCCCCCGTCGGGCTGATGAAGCTCGGACCCGGCAGCCTGAGCGAGATCGCCACGCTGCCCAGGAAGGCGCAGGCGCTCGGCGCCGTCGGCGGGCAGCCGCTGTTCCTCGCCCCGCAGACCGCGAAGGACGTGTACGAGGCCGGGTACGAGCGGCCGTACAACGCGCTGCTGCGGGTGGCCACGGAGACCGGGCAGGTCAGCCGGATACCGCTGGCACAGCCGCTGACCGGCGCGGCCACCCTGGTGGACGGCGTCGTCTACTTCGTCCGGTCCGACGGGTCGGTCACCGCGGTGTCGGCGGACAGCGGCAAGCGGCTGTGGCGGAAGGTGACGGACGTGGAGAGCCTGTCCGCGCCCGCGGTGTCGGCGACGTACCGGCGGGTCTACTTCGCCAACCGCTTCGGCCGCCTGCTGGCACTGGACAGCCGCACCGGGGCGGAGGTCTGGCGCACCTCCGCACTGGCCGACCCGGGGGACAAGACGCAGGCCTATCCGCCGCGCGTGCTGCTCATCAAGGACGCGATCGTGGCGACAGCCGGCGACACGGCCTTCTCCCGAAGTCCGGACGGCCCCGACTGACCCGACCGAACTGCCCGAGCGACCGGCTCACTGCAGGTGGAGGCGGGTGAGGGCGGTGGTCCAGTCGGTGACGATGGCCTGCTGGGCGGCGGCGAGGGTGACCCGGCCGGCGCAGACGGCGGTGTGCAGTTTGGTCTCCACCGGGTCCTTCTTGTTGTTGACTCCCTGGCTGCTCCTGTGGCCGGGGTCGGCGGGTTCGACCCACAGGTTCCGGTAGTCGTTGGGGTCGCCGCCGAGCTGGAGGCTTATGAGGTGGTCGTACTCGGCCTCCGAGGCGCTGCCCGTGTAGCCGTAGGAGACCGCGTTGAGCTTCTTCTCCTTGCCGGTGACGTACGCGGAGGGGCGCACGCCGGAGGTGTAGCCGCCCTTGCGGCAGATCGTCGAGTTCAGGTCGGCCTGGGTGACGGCCGGGGAGATCGCGCCGGGCGTGCACTTCGGGTCCTCCAGCGGCTCCCCGTGCTCGTAGCGGTAGTGGCACGAGCCGGCCGCCGGCTGCTGCTGCACGGTGTAGTGCTTCTGCGGGCCCGCCCCGGTCGCGATCGCCCGTCCCGCGCCGCCGTTGCCCGGCACCGCCGCTGAGGGACCGCCGCTCCCGGACGGCGTGGACGTGCCCAGCGAAGTGGACTTACACCCCGTCAGCAACAGACAGGCGAACACGACGGGTGGCACGAGACGGCGGGCAGAGCGCATAACGACCCCTCAGAGGCAGGCGGCGACTGAGCAGATACTCCCCTGCCCCGGTTCGGCCCTACCGCGCGGGGCACGGAGTGAAAGGCGCACATGTCGTACCGGGCGCACGCGTGGTGGTGATCACCGAAGGTGCCCGCGTGGATACGGCACGCATTCGTCGACGAATGCGTGCCGTCCCAGGGGTGATGTCTCCTTACCCCTTTGGTGTTATATGAGCCGTATGCACCAACTGCTCCTGCGGATGTGGTCCCGGCGCGGGATACGCAGCGTTGCGGGCCAGATGTTCGTTCTGCAGGTCGCGGTCGTCCTGGTTCTCGTGGCGGCGGCAGTCCTCGCCCTGCTGCTGCAGTCGCGCGGCGACGCCGAGCGCGAGGCGCAGAACCGCACGCTCGCCGTGGCGTCCTCCGTCGCGTCGTCCCCCACGGTGCGGCAGGCGCTGGCGGACGGTCGTCCGGGCGCCGCGCTCCAGCAGCAGGCAGAGGAGACCCGCAAACGCTCCCACGTGGACTTCGTCGTCGTGATGACCCCCACGGGCATCCGCTACACCCACCCGAACCCCGCCCAGATCGGGCAGCACTACATCGGCAGCATCACGGCGGCCCAGCACGGCGGCATCGTCACCGAGACGACCGTCGGCACGCTGGGCCCCTCCGTCCGGACCGTGGTCCCCGTGACCGACGCGAAGGGCAAGGTCATCGGGCTGGTGTCGGCGGGGATCACCATCCACCAGGTGAGTTCGGCGGCCGGCCGGCAGGTGCCGCTCGTCCTGGGGGCCGCGGGACTGGTGCTCGCGGCGGCCACCGGCGGAAGCGCCCTCATCGGCCGGCGGCTGAGCCACCAGACGCACGGTCTCGGACCGGTGCAGATGACGCGCATGTACGAGCATCACGACGCCGTTCTGCACTCGGTGCGCGAAGGTGTCCTGATCGTCGACCCGCGGGGCCGGCTGCTCCTGGCCAACGACGAGGCCAGACGCCTGCTGGGGTTCGCGGCCGACCTGGAGGGCCGGCCCGTCGCGGAGCTGGGACTGGACCCGGGGGCCGAACAGCTCCTCCTGTCCGGCCGGGCGACCACGGACGAGGTGATCGAGGTCGGCGACCGGCTGCTGGCCATCAGCCAGCGCCCGATGGCCCGGCCGCCCGGCCCCGGGGGCTGGGTCGCCACGCTCCGGGACACGACCGAACTCAGTGCGCTGATCGGCCGCGTGGAAGTGGTCCAGGAACGGCTCAGGCTGCTCTACGACGCCGGAATACGCATCGGCACCACCCTCGACGTGACCCGCACCGCCGAGGAACTGGCGGAGTTCTCCGTGCCCGGGTTCGCCGACTACACCACCGTCGACCTGGCCGACGCCGTGCTGCGCGGCGAGGAACCGAACCACATGCCCGCCGCCGAACTGCGCCGGGTCGCCCTGCGCGGCGTCCGGCTGGACGTCCCGCTCTACCCGCCCGGCGTGCTCATCCACTTCGACCCCGCGACCCCGCAGGCGTCGGGTTTCGGTTCCGGGCAGATGGTGCTGGAGGCCGACCTGGCGGCGTTCTCCGGCTGGCAGGCACAGGACCCGGACCGGGCGCGCCGGCTCCTGGCACACGGCGTCCACTCGATGATCACCGCTCCGCTGCGGGCCCGCGGGGCGATCCTCGGCGTGGTCACCTTCTGGCGGTCGAAGGAGCCGACCCCCTTCACCGAGGAGGACCTCTCCCTCGCGGAGGAGCTGGTCGCCCGCGCCGCGGTGAGCATCGACAACGCGCGCCGCTTCACGCGGGAGCACACCATGGCCGTCACGCTGCAGCGCAGCCTGCTGCCGCACGCCCTGCCGGAGCAGAACGCGGTCGACGTGGCGCACCGCTACCTGCCGGCCGAGGCCGGGCTCGGCGGATTCGGCGTCGGCGGAGACTGGTTCGACGTCATCCCGCTGCCCGGGGCGCGGGTCGCGATCGTCGTCGGCGACGTCGTGGGACACGGGCTGCACGCCGCCGCCACCATGGGGCAGCTGCGCACCGCCGTGCACAACCTCTCCACGCTCGACCTGCCGCCCGACGAGCTCCTCTGGCACCTGGACGAGCTGGTCACCCGCATCGACCAGGACCGGGACGGCGACCCGGAGACCCCCACGCTCACGGGCGCCACCTGCCTGTACGCGATCTACGACCCGGTCTCCGGCCGGTGCACGATGGCCAGCGGGGGCCATCTGGAACCCATCCTCGTGCACCCCGACGGCCGGGCCCGGCTGCCCGGGGTACCGGCCGGACCGCCGCTGGGGCTGGGCGGGCTGCCGTACGAGAAGACCGAGGTGCTCCTGCCCGAGGGCAGCAGCATCGTGGTCTACACCGACGGTCTGGTCGAGGACCGGCACCACGACATCGACGAGCGCATCGAGAGGCTGCGCCGGGCCGTCGAGCCGGCGGGGCGCACCCCGGACCAGATGTGCCAGGCGGCGATGGACGCCATGGTGCCCGGGCCGCCCCGCGACGACGTGGCCCTGGTCGTCGCCCGGACCCGGCTGCTCGACGACAAGCACACCGCGTCCTGGGAGGTGCCGTCCGACCCCGCGGCCGTGGCCGGGGTGCGGGCCGCCGCCGCCGAGCAGCTGCGGGACTGGGGCCTGGAGGAGGAGGCGTTCACCCTGGAGCTGACCCTCAGCGAGCTGGTCACCAACGCCATCCGGCACGCCACCGGCCCCATCGGGGTGCGGCTGATCCACGACCGCAGCCTGATCTGCGAGGTCGCCGACGGCAGCAGCGTCTCCCCGCACCTGCGCCGGGCCACCACCATGGAGGAGGGCGGCCGCGGCCTCTTCCTGGTGGCCCAGTTCGCCGACAGCTGGGGGACCCGCTACACCTCCGCGGGCAAGGTCATCTGGACCGAGCAGCGGCTCGGCCACGCGGCCCCGTAGAGTCGCCGCATGGTGATCGCGACGGTCCGTGCATGGCACGACGAGGAAGGGTGGGGGGTACTCGACTCTCCCGAGACACCCGGCGGCTGCTGGGCCCACTTCTCCGACCTCCCGAGAGGCGTGTCGCTGTCGGCGGGGCAGCGGGTGGACCTCCGGTGGGAGAAACCCCGCTCCGGGCAGGACGGCTACGCCTACCGGGCGGTGGACGTCGTGCCCCGGCCGGCCTGACGCTTCCTCGCGCGCGAGCCGGCCCCGCCGTCCGGCTCACCGCGCGTCACCGCGTGCCGATGCCTACGCTGGACTCATCACCGCGCCGGGCATGACGGGGGCCCCGCGTGAGGCGGGTGGCGGTCCGGCTCCCTGCGGCACCGGAACCGGAAGGCAGTCTCGTCATGGCTACTGCACCTGAGTTCGACACCCCCGTCCTCGACACGATCGCCGCGATGACGATCGACTCCGTCGAGCATTGCCACATGGACGAGCAGACGCTCATCCTCAGCCGGATCGCCGCGCTCGTGGCCATGGACGCCCCGGCGATCTCCTATCTGGCCCACGTCAACCCCGCGATCAAGGCCCAGTTCACCGTCGAGCAGCTGCAGGACCTCCTCGTCGCCATCGCGCCCGTCGTGGGCACGGCACGCGTCATGTCCGCGGCCGGCCACATCGCCCAGGCCTTCGGCGTCGCCCTCGACCTCGCCACCAGCGAGGCCGAGGCCATCGCCCGCGCCGAGGCCGACAGCCGCACCGGCATCTGACACGCCTGGGCGGCCCGGCCGCGCCGTGCGGCCGGGCCGCCCCTACTCGCTTCCTGCTCCCTACTCCCGTTCAGCGCCTACGCGTTGTACGCATGGTCCTCGCCCCGGCCGTCGTCGATGACGAAGAGCGGCTTGGCGCCATGGGCGGGTGCCTCGGCGAACGCGACGGCCTCCGCGAAGCGGTCGAGCGGGAACGGCCGGCCCTCGGGGATGGTCAGCACGCCGTCGGCGACGAGGGTGCGCACCTCGGCCAGCGCGTTCAGCGCGTCCGCGGGTGCGGCGGTGCCGAACCAGCGGTTCAGCCAGAAGCCGCGGACCACCTTGGTCTCGTAGATGAGCGAGCGCGCCGACAGCGGAACCGTCAGCGCCGCCGGGTCGGTCTGCCGGTGGGTGGAGAGCGCGCCGTAGACCACGACCTCTCCTCCCGGAGCCAGGGCCCGGGACACCTGGGCGCCGGTCTCGCCCGCGACGCAGTCGACGGCCTTGCGCACCCCGGCCAGTCCGGCGATCTCGCTCACCCGCCGCACCAGGTCCTCGTCCTCGGTGCAGACGACCTCGTCGCCCCCGAGCGCCTTGATCTCCTCGACGGCGGTGCGCCGCCGCACCACATTGATGGTGGGGACGCCCAGATGCCTGGCCAGCTGGATGACGAGCCGGCCGACGGTGGAGCCCGCCGCCGTCTGCAACAGCCATTCGCCCGGCTGTACGTCGAGTTCCCGGGCCACCAGGAGCAGCGCGGTCAGCGGGTTGACGGCGAGCTGGCAGGCGCTGGAGTCGCTCAGCCGGTCCGGGACCGGCAGCAGCCGGTGCGCGTCGGCGACCAGGTACTCCTGCCAGGTGCCGGACACCCGCGGCCCGGGCACGGCCGGCACGGCGACGGCCACCACCCGCTCGCCGATCCGCAGGCCCCCGGTGTCCGGGCCCAGGGCCTCGATACGGCCCACGCACTCCATGTGCCCGCCGACGGTCGGAAACTCGGGGGCGAAACCGTAGCGGCCACGCAGTACATGCAGATCGCTGGCGTGGATCGGGGTCGCCCGCACCCGGATCAGCGCCTGACCGGCTTCCGGCGCGGGAACGGGCCGGGACTCCAGCCGCAGGACATCGTTCGGCTCACCGACCTCGCCGGCTACGAGCGCGCGCATGGATCGCGGCATGAGTGACCTCTCGTCTCCCCCGCACCCCTCCCAGCGTGCGCTCCTTCGCTGGCACTGTCCTGTCGTGCGCGGCCGGATCCCGCCTCGGCGAACCTATCGACACGCCATTTTCCGGGCGGCACGGCTCTCGATCCAGAGGCCACTCGGATCACGGCCGTCACCGACATCGACCCGGCGCGCGCCGCGGAGGCCGCCGAGCCGGTCGGCGCCCGGGTGCTGCCCGACGGCGCCGCCGTGGTCGCCACCGGCGACGAGCCCACCGGCCCCTCCGCCCGGGACGGCTGCGCAGCCACCGTCATCGCCGACGCCACCGTCGCGGCCCGCGAGTCGGCCGCCGTCATCACCGTGGAAGCCGCGCCCGGCCTTCTGCGGCGGACGCGCCGGACAACCGGCCATGCAGGGCGCCGAGCCGCCGTCACCGTCGGGCTCTCACTCGATGGTGTGAACGGCTTTCGGACGCACCGCAGTTGCCTGCGGAGCGGGGGTTTTGGCCGGGTGTGTCCGGCCTAGACTCCGCGCACATGTCGCTCTGGCTGCTCAACCACTTCAGCACCTTCACGCTGGCCGTCCTCACCGTCGGCGGGACCGTCGTCCTGGCCGTCGGCGGCAGTGTGCTGATGCGCCGCAGGTACCCGTCGCTGGCCCGGGGCGAGCACAACGACATGGTCGGGGTGACGCTCGGGATGTTCGGCGCGATCTACGGCATCATCCTCGCCTTCGTGATCGTCACCCTGTGGACGCAGCTGGAGGACACCCAGACCATCGTCTCCTCCGAGGCCACCGACACGGCGCTCATCACCCGGGACGCCGCCGCGTTCCCGGCGGCGGTGCGGGCCCGGCTCGACTCCACCCTCAGCGGCTACGTCCACGCCGTCGTCGAGGACCAGTGGCCCCGGATGCGCGCGGGCCACCCCAGCTACGGGGCAACCGAGTCCCACCTCCAGGCCGCCTTCCACGTGCTCCAGACGTACGACCCGAAGACCGAGCGGGAGCAGGTCTTCTACGAGCAGGCCGTCGGCCATCTCGACGACGTCGCCTCCCAGCGCCGCGCCCGCATCACCATGGCGCGCCAGGAACTCCCTGTGCTGCTCCAGGTGCTGGCCATCGGCGGCGCCCTCGTGCTCGTCCCGCTCACGTTCCTCTACGGCATGCGCAAACTGCGGGTCCAGATGCTGTTCGTCGCCTCGGTCGCCGGGCTGGTCGGGTTCAGCCTCCTCCTGGTCTTCGTCCTGGACCGCCCCTTCGCCGGTGACCTCAGCGTCAGCCCGGCCCCGTACCGGGAAGGGGCCCTCGCCCAGTTCTGGCCGCGGTGAGCCCCGAGCGGGGTGCCGGGTGATAGTGGGGACATGCGACCCGCCCCCGGTCGGCCCGCCCCCGGTCGGCCCGCCTCCGGTCGGCCCACCCCCGGCCGGACCGCCCCCGCCCCGCGCGTGGTGATCGTGATGGGGGTGTCCGGGTCCGGCAAGTCCACCGTGGGCGCCGGGCTCGCGCGGCTGCTCGGGGTGCCGTTCCTGGAGGGGGACGCCCTCCACTCCGCGGCGAACCGCGCCAAGATGGCGTCCGGGCACCCGCTGGACGACGCCGACCGGCGGCCCTGGCTGGAGGCGGTCACGGAGTGGATCCGGGCCACCGCGTCGGGTGGCTCCGGAGGCGTCGCCGCGTGTTCCGCGCTCAAGCGCGCCTACCGCGACCGGTTCCGCGGCACGGGCGCGGACGTCTGGTTCCTGTACCTGGCCCTCGACCACGACGTGGCCGCGCGGCGCCTGGCCCGGCGCACCGGCCACTTCATGCCGCCGGCGCTGCTCGACTCCCAGTACGCCACCCTGGACCCGCTGCACCCCGACGAACCGGGCGTCACCCTCGACGTCAACGCCGCGGAGAGCCCGGCGCAGGTGCTGGCGGACGCGGTGCGGGCGGTTCGGGCGGCGCCGGGGGGCACGGCGCCGGACCGGTGACCAAGCCTCGCCCGGGCCTCGCCCGACGAGCCGGAGCAGAGGCCCCGGCATACGCTGAGCGAGGGGGTCATTCGGGTGAATCGCACACCGGAAGGGGCGCCCCGATGGACGAATACCCGCTGATCGAGAACCACGGACTGGTCGGCGACCTACAGACCGCGGCACTGGTGACCACCGAGGGGGCGGTCGACTGGTTCTGCTCCCCGAGGTTCGACTCGCCGAGTGTGTTCGGGGCGCTGCTGGACAAGGAGAACGGCGGCCACTGCACGGTCCGGCCGGCCCATCCGACGCACTCGACCAAGCAGTTGTACCTGCCCGACACGGCGATCCTGGTGACCCGGTTCATGACCGAGGCGGGCGCCGGCGAGGTGATCGACTTCATGCCGGTGACCGGTACGACGGTCACCCGCAGGCACCGGCTGGTCCGGCTGGTCCGCTGTGTCCGCGGCACCATGACCTTCGACGTGGAGGTCGCCCCGCGGTTCGACTACGGGCTGATGAAGCACGAGGTGCACGTCACCCCGCACGGCGCGGTCTTCGCCGCGGAGGACGGCACGGAACTCACCGTGCACCCCATCCGGGAGCCGGACGACGAACGCCTCTCGGACGTCCTCACGCGCCGGGACGCCGACCTCCAGGTCTCGCTCACCCTGGAGGCCGGCCAGCAGCGCGGGCTGATCCTGGAGATGGGGGCCGAGGGCCCGCCCCGGGAGATCCGCCGAGCGGAACACGAACGGCTCTTCGAGGAGACGGTGGGGTTCTGGCGCTCCTGGCTCGCCCAGTGCTCGTACACCGGGCGCTGGCGGGAGGTGGTGGAGCGGTCCGCGATCACCCTGAAGCTGATGACCTTCGCCCCCAGCGGCGCCGTGGTGGCCGCCCCGACGGCGGCCCTCCCGGAACAACTGGGCGGCGAACGCAACTGGGACTACCGCTTCACCTGGATCCGGGACGCCTCCTTCTCCGTGTACGCCCTGCTGGGACTGGGCTTCACCGAGGAGGCCAGGGCGTTCATCATCTGGCTGGGCGAGCGGGTCAAGGAACGGGCCGGCAGCGACGGGGGTTCGGGCCCGCTGCACATCATGTACAAGGTCGACGGCTCCTCCGACCTGGACGAGCAGATCCTCGACCACTGGGAGGGCTACGCGGGTTCCGCCCCGGTCCGGATCGGCAACGGCGCCGCCACCCAGCTCCAGCTGGACATCTACGGCGAGGCGCTGGACAGCATCTACTTCGCGCACCAGCACGGCTTCTCCGTCGGGCACGGGGGCTGGACCTCGCTGCGCACGGACCTGGAGTGGCTGGCCGACCACTGGGACCAGGCGGAGGAGGGCATCTGGGAGACCCGCGGCGGCCGGCAGGCCTTCACCTACGGCCGGGTCATGTCGTGGGTGGCGTTCGACCGCGCGCTGCGGCTCGCCGACGCGAACGGATGGCCGTCCGCGGCCGAGCGCTGGAAGGCCGAACGGGACGCCGTCTACGAGCAGGTCATGGAGAAGGGCTGGAGCCACAAGCGGCAGGCCTTCGTCCAGCACTACGGCAGCGAGGTCCTGGACTCCTCGCTGCTGCGGATGGCGACGGTCGGCTTCATCACCCCCGGTGACCCGATGTGGTCGGCGACCCTGGACGCCATGGAGGAGGAGCTGGTCAGCGACAGCCTGGTCTACCGGTACAACCCGGACGCCTCGCCCGACGGCCTGCGCGGCTCGGAGGGCACGTTCTCGCTGTGCACGTTCATGTACGTCGACGCGTTGGCTCGCGCCGGCCGGACCGACCGGGCCCGGCTGGTGTTCGAGAAGATGATGGGGTACGCCAACCATCTGGGCCTGTACTCCGAGGAGATCGACCCGACGGGGCGGCAACTCGGGAACTTCCCGCAGGCGTTCACGCATCTCGCGCTCATCGATTCGGCGATCACCTTGAACGACGCTCTCGACAAGCGGTGAGCGTGCTGCCCCTAACGGGGCGCTGCTGGGCCGCCTCCTTCAGGGCGCCGCAGGTCGGCGTCGGTGAGGCCCTCCAGTTCGCCGTGGGTGTCCAGCCAGTACAGGAAGACGACGGCGGGGACGACGAGGACCAGGGCGACCAGGGTGACGAGGCCCAGCCAGCGCAGCGAGGTGTCGGCGCCCGCGCCGTCGGCGATGGTCAGGGAGGTGGGGACGAGGTAGGGGCGCTGGGCCATGCCCCAGGCGACGACGGCCGAGGCGACCACGCCGACGGCCGTGACCCGGGACCAGGCCGCGGAGGGCCGGGTCAGCAGCCAGGCGGTGGCGGCCGTGGCCAGTACGGCGATGACGACGAAGACGAGGCCGACGCCGTGGGTGAGGCCGTGCCAGACGTGGGGCGCGTCGCCGTGGGTGACGAAGAGGGTGATGACGGCGAGTACGGCGACGGCGGCGAGGGCGGCGAGGGCCCGCCGCCGGAAATAGCGGTCGAGGTCGGGCGCGTCGAAGCGGCGGGCGTCGGCGGCGAGGAAGACGGCGCCGAGGGTGGCGGTGGCCGCGACGGCGAGCAGGCCGAACAGCAGGGAGGTGGGGTTGGCCCAGGCGTCCGTGGACGCCGTCGTCGTGGCGGTGACCCGGCCCGAGGCCACCCCGCCGGCCGCGGCGCCGAGGAAGAACGGCGTCAGCAGGGAGGAGACGGCGAAGACCGCCCCGTACAGGCGCCGCCCGGCCAGCCGCCGGGCGGGCTTGCGCAGGGCGAAGCCGGCGCCGCGCAGCACGATGCCGACGGCGGCCAGCGCCAGGGGCAGCCACATCGTGGTGAACACCTGCTGGAAGAAGACCGGGAAACCCGTCCACATGATCACCAGCACGAAGATCAGCCAGACGTTGTTGACCTCCCAGACCGGCTCCATCGCGTGGTCGATCAGCCATCGGGGGCGCTTGCCGCGCTCGGCGCCGCCCGCGGTCAGGTCCCAGAACCCGGCGCCGTAGTCGGTGCCCCCGCCGCAGGCGTAGGCGGCGATCGCGAGCAGCAGGACGACGGCGATGACCCCGGCGATCACAGTCGGCTCCCGGTGGAGCGCGGGCCGTACGGGGTGTCCGTCTCGGGGGTGTCGGGCTCCGGTGTCTCCCGCGGCGGCCGGGGTCCGTCCGGCCCGCCCCGCTCGTCGGTGAGCCGCCAGCGGGTGCGCATCCTCAGCAGCACCGCGAGGAAGGATCCGAAGACGAACACGTACACGACGACGACCAGCGCGAACATGGTCCACAGGCCGGCGGAGCGGGTCGCGGTCACCGCTTCGGCGACCCGCATGTTCTGGTACACGATCCAGGGCTGGCGGCCCACTTCGGTGGTGATCCAGCCGCACTCGACGGCGGCGACGGAGGCCACGCCCGCGCAGGCCGCGCCCCGGAAGAACCACGGGGAGGCGGGCAGCCGGCGGCGCCACAGCCACAGCACGCCGTACCAGAGGGCGAGCAGGAGCAGCAGGGAGCCGATCCCGACCATGGTGTCGAAGGCGAAGTGGGCGATGGTGGCCTGGGCGGTCGTCGGCCGGTCGGCCGCGGGGACCGAGGTGAGGCCGGTGACCTTGGTGTCCGGGCGGAAGCCGGCCAGGATGGAGTCGAGCTGGGGGATCCGGATGCCGCCGGAGACGGTGCCGTCCGGGTGGATCCGGCCGTACAGGTACTCCGGCTGGTGGGTGGCGGTCTTCCAGACGATCTCCATGGCGGCGAACTTCACCGGCTGCTTCTGGAAGACCTGCCGGGCGATGGAGTCGCCGAGCACGAACTGCACGGGCGTGCAGACGGCGGCGAGCGTGAAGGGGATGGTGAAGCCGAGCCGGTGGTAGCGGTCCCGGCGGCCGCGCAGCCACCCCACGGCGTAGACACCGGCGACGACATAGCCCGCCGTCAGGAACATGGCGAAGACGAAGTGCCAGTACTCCGGGCCGAACATGGGGGTGAAGACCGCCTTCCAGATCTTCACGTCGACCGGGTTGCCGGCGGAGTCGAGGGTGAAGCCGCGCGGGGTGTTCATCCACGAGTTGGCGGCGAGGATGCCGAAGGCGCCGAGCAGCGCCACCAGCGGCAGGGGCAGCCCGAGCAGGAAGTGGGTGCGGGAGGGGAGCCGGCGCCAGCCGTAGAGGTAGATGGCGATGAGGACGGCCTCCAGGAAGAACGCCCATGCCTCGACGCCGAAGCCGATGCCGAAGACATCGCCCCAGCGGCCCATCATGCCCGGCCACAGCAGCCCGAACTCGAAGGACAGCACGGTGCCGGTGACCACGCCGATCGCGAACTGCACCGCCATGACGGCCGACCACCGCCGGGCCAGCAGCAGGGCGGTGGCGTCGCCGCGGCGCAGGCCGTAGCCGTGCATGACGAGCGTGATCAGCGGCAGCGCCACCCCCAGGGGCACCAGGATGATGTGCGAGGCCAAGGTGAAGGCCATCATCGAGCGGGCCGGCAGCGTCTGTGGTGGTACGTCGGTCAGCGACAGAACGGTGTGCACGGGTCAGCCGCCGGTGGCGAAGCCCGGGAAGAGGGTCATCCCGCCGTCGACGTAGAGGGTGGCGCCGACGACGTAGTCCATGAGGTCGGAGGCGAGGCCGACGGCCGCGTAGCCGATGTCCTCGGGGTCGCCGACCCGGTCGTAGGGGATCAGCTTCAGCAGGTCCTGCTCGGCCTGGGGGGTGTCCCAGGCGCTGCGGTTGATGGGGGTCCTGATGGCGCCGGGGGCGATCGCGTTGACGCGGATCTTCTTCGGGGCGAGTTCCTGGGCCAGCGTCTCCATCATCATCTGCACGCCGCCCTTGGAGGAGGCGTAGTTGACGTGCCCGGCCCAGGGGATGATCTGGTGCACCGAGCTCATGCAGATGATCTTCCCGGCCGCGCGGGACACCTCGGGCACGACACCGCGGCGCAGGAACTCCTTGGTCGCCTCCCGGGCGCACAGGAACTGGCCGGTGAGGTTGACGTCCAGGACCTTCTGCCACTGGGCGAGGGTCATGTCGGTGAACGGGGCGTCCCGCTGGAGTCCGGCGTTGGCGACCAGGATGTCGATGGTGCCGAACTCCTCGACCATCCGCTCCGTCATGGCGACGACCTGCTGCTCGTCGGAGACGTCCGCCTCGTAGGCGGCGGCCCGGACGCCGAGGGCGGTGATCTCCTCGACCACCTTCTCGGCCTCCTCGCCGCCGGCCACGTAGTTGACGACCACATCGGCCCCGGCCCGGCCCAGGGCGATGGCCGTCGCCTTGCCGATCCCGGAGTTCGCGCCGGTGACCAGGGCTTTCTGGCCCTTCAGCAGATGCGCCGGGATGACGCCCCGGGATGTCCCCTCGGTGGAACTCACGCTGTCCCGCTCCTCCACTGCCGTGCCCGCCTCCGCCGGGCGCGACGCCCGGAGGTCCGGTCGTCAGACAAACACCGGGGAGGGATGTCGGCACGCCGTGGCGGACCGCGTTGCGCTGCCCGGCGCAGGATCTTCGCCCGGTCGGGGTCAGGGCGGTGACGGCGGCTCAGCCGAGCCGCTCCAGCAGGTGGTCCCCGACCCGCAGGGCGTTCGCGATGGCCGTCAGGGACGGGTTCACCGCGCCGATGCTCGGGAAGAAGCTGGTGTCGACGACGTAGAGGTTGTCCAGGTCGTGCGCCTTGCAGTGCACGTCCAGGGCCGAGGCCGCCGGGTCGGTGCCGAACCGCACCGTGCCGGCCTGGTGCGCGGTGGCGCCGATCGGCATGCCCTTGTGCAGGTAGATGCTGTGGGACAGCAGATGGTGCTCGCGCATGCCCAGATGGCCGAGCAGGTGCTGCAGCTTGTGCCGCAGGCGGTTCAGGCCCTCGATGTTGTTGCCCTCGTCGAGGGTGAGGCGGATCTGCCCGTCGTCCTCCAGGGTCACCCGGTTCTCCGGCCGCGGCAGGTCCTCCCCGCACAGCCAGAAGTCGACGGCGTGATGGGCCAGCACCTCGAACGGCATGTCCGGCAGGACCGCCCCGGCCCAGCGCGGGGCCTCGCCGTGGATCTGCTCGGCGTCCGACTTGCCGAGCATCTGGATGCCGCCCAGCGGGTACTCCCAGTCGTCCGCGCCCAGGTACCAGTCGTGCAGGGCGAGGGTCTTCTGGAACCGGGTGTCGTTGGGTTCCTCGGACACGGCCATCAGCGCCAGGTTGTTGTGACGCATGTAGTGCCGGCCGACCACGTCGGAGCTGTTGGCGAGGCCGTTCGGATGCCGGTCGTTCGCCGAAGCCAGCAGCAGCGCCGCCGAGTTGACGGCCCCGCAGGCGACGACCACGACGTCGGCGGAGAACCGGGCCTCCCGCTCGCCGGGGAGTTCGGCGACGACGGAGGTGACGCTGCGTCCGGTGGGGTCGGTCTCCAGCCGGGTCACCCGGGCGTTGGTGACCAGCTCCACGTTCGGGTGCTCCAAGGCCGGTTCCACGCAGATCACCTGGGCGTCGGACTTGGCGCGCAGCAGGCAGGGGAAGCCGTCCACGCGGTCGCAGCGGACGCAGACGCTGGAGTGGGTGGCCCGGCCGTCCTCGTCCTGGGTGAGGTTGACCCCGATCGGCAGGTGGAAGGGGTGCAGGCCCTGCTTCTCCAGGTCCATGCTCAACCGCTCGATGCGCGGCTCGTGTTCGACCGGAGGGTACGCGTACTGGGCGCTGCACGGCCCTTCCCAGGGGTCCTCGCCGTGCCGGCCGTGCACCAGGTAGAGGTGCTCGGCCTGGGTGTAGTACGGCTCCAGGTCGTCGTAACCGATCGGCCAGGCCGGGGAGACGCCGTCGTGGTGGCGGAGTTCGCCGAAGTCCTCGGGGCGCAGCCGGAACAGGGCCGCGCCGTAGAACTTGGTGTTCCCGCCGACGTAGTAGTTCACCTCGGGCGGGAACTCCTTGCCGTGCCGGTCCAGCCAGAACTCCGGGGCCCGGTACTTGGCCTTGACGAACACGGCGGTGGAGTCCCAGTTGTCGCGTTCGCGGGGCAGGTAGTCGCCGCGTTCGAGGATCAGTACGCGTTTCCCGGACGGGGCGAGGCGGTGGGCCAGCGTGCCGCCGCCGGCACCGGTGCCGATGACGATGACGTCGTACGGGGGCAGGGCGTCCATGGCAACCACCGTCCTTGTTGCGTCCCTCCTTCGAACGTACGCGTCGTACGGGGGCGCGGCACTCGGAGCCGACGCGGCCCGCGCGCCGTCACATGACGGCGATCGGGTTCACCGGGGAGCCGGTCGCCGCCGGCAGGCGCAGCGGGGCGATGACGCACAGGAAGTGCCAGCGTCCCTGCTGCTCGCAGACCGCGGTCAGCTCCTCGAAGTCCAGCCAGTCCAGCAGGTGCAGGCCCAGGGCGTTGACGGCCAGCACATGCACCGGGAACCCGACGCCGGGGACGGCGCTGGGGGCCGCGTCGCTGTTGCCGTCGCAGCCCAGGACCGCCACGCCCCGCTCGGCGGGGAAGTCCATCGCCGTCGGATGCAGGCCCGCCCGGGCCGACGTCACGTCCCAGGGGCCGAGGGTGCGGCGCCGCAGGCGGTGCCCCAGCCGCACGAACAGCAGGTCGCCCGGCCCGACCTCGGTCCCCTGGGCGGCCTCGGCCGCCGCCAGGTCATCGGCGGTCACCTGGTCGCCGGGCTCCAGCCACCGCACCCCGCGCAGCCGCGGGACGTCCAGCAGGACACCGCGGCCGACGATGCCGTCCCGCACCAGGTCGAGCGTGAGCGCCCCGGCACCGTCCGGTGTCACGGTGCTCGCCGGGACACCGCCGTACAGCTCGCCGTCGAAGATCACATGGCACAGCGCGTCGAGGTGGCTGTCGACGTCGCCGTGCACGTTCATGGCGAACCGGTCGCGGGCGAACACCAGCCCGGGCGCGGCGCTCTCGCCGGGCGCGGGCGCCGTCATCCGGTGGGTCGCGGGCTCCGGGCAGTCCGTCGCGGGCCGGGTCTCCACGGTCGCGGCCAGCGACACATGGCGCCCGTACCGGACCCCGGCGGCGGCCGCCACGACCCGTTCCGGCGTCAGCCGGTCCAGCGCCCCACGCGGCGCCCGGCCGCGCAGCCGCCGGTATAGCTCGCGGAAGGCGGTCTCCGTGAGGGGCTGGTCCGAGGCCATGGGGAACCTCCTGCTGCGGTCGGCCCCCCTGTCGGCACATGGTCTCCCGGGGTGCGGGCGGTGTGCGCGCGGAATAGGCTGAACTGCAGGAATGCCAGGATCTGTGGGCGGTTCCGCACCGCCGCCGATCGCCTCGGGCCGGCCAGGAGCCGGCCCGGACGCCATGCCCCATTCTCTCTGCGGAGACCCGCGGCGTGCCCCCTTCTCCCGGCGGGCGCCGGCTTCGAGGTCCGCAGCCTGTGATCCCTGTGGAGGCCGGGATGCGAGTCGTCGTTGATCTTTCCCGATGTGAAGGGTACGCACAGTGCGCGTTCCTGGCCCCGGACGCGTTCCGGATGCACGGCGAGGAAGCGCTGATGTACGACCCGAACCCCGACGACGCCCAGCGCGACCGGGTGCTGCGGGCCGCGGCGGCCTGCCCGGTCCAGGCGATCCTGGTCGACCGGCTGGAAGGGCGGTCCGAGAGGCGGGACGTACCGGTGGAGGCGTCGAGGTCATGACCAGCGCCGACAACCTGCGAGCGTTCAAGCGCGACGGCCGGATCGTGATCGTCGGGGCGTCCCTGGCGGGACTGCGGGCCGCGGAAGCGCTCCGCGACGAGGGCTTCACCGGCTCGCTGACGCTGATCGGCGACGAGCTGGGCGAGCCCTACGACCGTCCCCCCTTGTCCAAGCAGGTGCTGACGGGGTGGGTGCCCGCCGACGGCACCCTGCTGCCGCGGCGCCGTGAGATCGACGCCGAGTGGCTGCTGGGGGTGCCCGCCAGCGGCCTGGACCTGGCCACCAACCAGGTGCGGCTCGCCGACGGACGCGAGATCCCCTTCGACCGGCTGCTGATCTGCACCGGCGTGCGGGCCAGGCCCTGGTTCGTGGAGAGCGAGGCGGCGCTGGACGGCGTGTTCGTCGTGCGCACCCGCGAGCACGCCGAGGGTCTCCAGCGGGCCCTGGCCGCCGGACCCTCCCGGGTGCTGGTCATCGGCGCGGGGTTCACCGGCTCCGAGATCGCGTCCATCTGCCGCGAGCGGGACATCCCGGTGACCGTCGCCGAACTCGCGCCGGCCCCGCTGGTCGGAGCGCTCGGCGCCATGATCGGCGACGTGGCCTCGGACCTGCAGCGCGCCCACGGCGTCGACCTGCGCTGCCGGGTCAAGGTCACCCGGCTGGAGGGCGACGCCCAGGGGCGGCTGCGCCGGGCCCACTTCGACGACGGCAGCACCCTCGACACCGACGTGGCCGTGGTCGCGCTCGGCGGCATCCGCAACACCGAGTGGCTGCGCGGCTCGGGCCTCGCGGCGGGCGTCTGGGGCATCGCCTGCGACACGGGCTGCCGCGCGATGGACCTCAACGGCACCATCACCGACGACATCTTCGTCGCCGGGGACGTGGCACGCTGCCCCAACCCGGTCTACGAGTACCGGCTCATCTCGCTGGAGCACTGGGCCAACGCCGTGGAGCAGGCCGAGGTCGCGGCCCACAACATGGTCCACGGCCAGGCGGACCGCTGGCCGCACCTGTCCGTCCCGCTGTTCTGGTCGATCCAGTTCGGCGTCAACATCAAGTCCGTGGGCGTGCCGACCTTCGCCGACGAGGTGGTCGTCACCCAGGGCTCGGTGCCCGACCACCGCTTCGTCGCCGCGTACGGCTACCGGGGCCGGGTCACCGCGGCGGTGAGCTTCAACAACGCCAAGTGGCTGGACCACTACCGGCGTCTCATCGAGACGGCCGCGCCCTTCCCGCCGCCCTGCCCCGCACCCGACCAGCCCCTCGACATGAAACCGGTCCCCGTCGACTTCCCCGGCCCCACCCTGCTCGCGCAGGGCGCCACGGTGGTCGTCACCGGACACGACCCGAGCGAGCGACGCGTCACGGCCGCGTACCAGCACCACCGGTAGGAGGGAGCGCGAGATGACCACGACCGAGACACCCGACACGCTGCACCGGATCCTCGACTACTCCGCCCGCCCCGACCCGTACCCGCTCTACGCCGAGCTGCGCCGGACCCCGGTGGCCCGGCAGGACGACGGCAGTTACGTCATCAGCACGTACCGCGAACTCGCCGACATCCTGCACAACCCGCATCTCAGCTCCGACGTCCGCAACCTGGCGCACCCGATGCCCGCGGCCCCGGGCGGGGCCACCCCGGCGTTCATCAACATGGACCCGCCCGAGCACGACCGGCTGCGGCGGATGGCGATGCGCCACTTCGGGCCCCCGCACACCCCGGGGCTGGTGGCCGGCCTGGAACCCGACCTGGCGGCCACGGTCGGCGGCCTGATCGACGGCTTCGCGGGCAAGGACCGCGTCGACATCGTCGACGACCTCGCCTACCCGTTCCCCGTCACGGTGATCTGCCACCTGCTCGGCGTGCCCCGCGAGGACGAACCCCGGTTCCGGGTGTGGGTCAACGACATCATCAACTCGATCGACTACGACCCGAGGACCGACCCGAAGGAGAAACTCGACGCCGGCGTACGGGCCCGCCAGGACCTGCGCGAGTACCTCGGCGGGCTGGTGGAACAGCGCCACGGCCACCCGAGCGACGACCTGCTGTCCCGGCTGGCCAACGACGACGGGCCGGACGGTCGGATGACCGACGAGGAGATCATCAGCACCGCCAACCTGCTGCTGATCGCCGGTCACGAGACCACCGTCAACCTGATCACCAACGGCATGCTGACGCTGCTGCGCCACCCGGACGTGCTGCGCCGGCTGCGCGACGAACCGGACCTGGTCGTCCCGCTGGTCGAGGAACTGCTGCGCTACGAACCGCCGGTCCACATCATTCCCTGGCGGGCCGCGTACAGCGACATCACCGTCGGCGACACCGTCATCCCCAAGGGCTCCCAGATCATGCTGATGCTGGCCTCCGGCAGCCGCGACCCGGACCGCTTCCGCGACCCGGACCGCTTCGACCCCGACCGGACCGACAACCAGCACCTCGGCTTCGGCAGCGGCATCCACCTGTGCTTCGGCGGCCCGCTGGCTCGCCGGGAGGCCCAGATCGCGCTGACCGAGCTGGCCCGCCGCCTCGACCACCCCGGCCTGGTCGCCGACCCGCCGCCGTACCGGCGCAGCCCCGTCCTGCGCGGGCCGATCCATCTACAGGTCGACGTCGAGGGGAACGGCGGGTAGTTCCCCGGCGGGAACGGCGGGCAGCACCTCAGCCGGCGAGGATGCTGATGCCGTCGCCGAGGAGCTTGAGGCCGAGCACGAAGAACAGGACGGCGAGGACGGCGACGTTGTGCCGGGCGGCCCACTCCCGCCAGTTGGCGAGGATGCCCTGGGCGCGGTCTCCCATGACCAGGTAGACGGCGAGCGGGGCGAGCACGCCGAGGGACGCGATGACCACGAAGACCGCGAGGGTGCCGATCTGCTGGGGCACGGGGATTCCGGCGGAGCTGATCGACGCGGCCGCGGCGATGGTCAGGGGCGCGTTCTTGAGGTTGCCCGCCGACAGCAGCAGCCCCAGGCCGAGGATCTTGCCCGGGGTGAAGTGGTCGATCGCCGCCATCCACTTGGGGAGCTGCGCCTGGGAGGGGTCCCGGGGGCGGCGCCGCCACTGGACGGCACCGAAGAGCGCGAGGAGTGCGCCGAGGGCGAGTTTGAGGACGCCGACCCAGGTGGCGGGGTGCTTGTGGTCCGAGGCGCCGCCCGAGCCGCCCACGGCCAGCATGATCGCGCCGAGCGCGGCGAGCCCCAGCAGCCAGCCGAGGGCGAACAGCGTGCCGTTGAGGCGCCCGCGCGGGGTGGCGAGAATGAGGATGATCGCCACGATCGGCAGGGGGCTGACCGCGACACCCGCGGCCAGGCCCAGCACGTCACCGACAGCGTGTCCCACGGCGGCCTCCCGTCCTCTCCGTCATCGTGGGGGTCTCCGGGGCCGCCGGCCATCGGCCGTCGCCGAACGGGTGACCGGCCACGGTGTCCCTGACCAGGAGGACGTATGCCGGACCAGAGCGTGGACCACCCGGGTCTTGTCGTCCCGGCCGGGCATGTCGAACCGGTGCCGCGGCGGATCCGCGCGCAGGTCGGCGGCCGGTGGGTGTTCGACACCCGGCGGGCCTGGTACGTGTGGGAGTGGCCCGGCTATCCGCAGTACGCCGTTCCGCTGCGGGACCTCGCCGAGGGCGTCCTGCTCACCGACGACGGCCGCACCGGCCGGCTCGCCCCCGGCCCCGCCCGGCGGCACTCGCTGCGGATCGGCGCCGAGGTCCGTGCCGGAGCGGCCTGGGTCTGGGCCGAGGGGGCCCCGGAGCGGCTCGTCGGCACCGCCCGGTTCCGGTGGGACGCGCTCGACGCGTGGTACGAGGAGGAGGAACAGGTCTTCGTGCACCCCCGGAGCCCGTACACCCGGGTGGACGCGCTGCGCTCGTCCAGCAGCGTGCGGGTCGAGGTGGACGGCGTGGTCCTGGCGGACGCGCCGTCCTCGGTGAAGCTCTTCGAGACCGGCCTGCCCACCCGCTACTACCTGGAGCGGACCTGCGTCGACTGGACCCTGCTGCGCCCCTCGGACACCGTGACGCAGTGCCCGTACAAGGGCCGCACCAGCGGGTACTGGTCGTTCGCGCACGGCACGGCCGTCCACGCCGACCTGGCCTGGGCGTACGACTTCCCGACGGCGGCGTGCTCCGCCGTCGCCGGGATGGTCGCCTTCTACAACGAGCGCGTCGACCTGTCCGTGGACGGTGTCGCGCTGCCGCCGCCCACCGCCCTGACCAGGGAGCGGTGGGACCGGCTCAACGCGTGAACGTCAGGTACTTCCAGGCGCCGTACGTCGTCGTGTTCACGCTGTCGCCCGAGCCGCTGATGTACGAGTTGCGGACCCGGAAGCGGTAGTCGGTGGGCGGGGTGCCGGTGAGCGTGACGGCGGACTTCCCGTTGGAGCCGAGCTTGAAGTACTCCTTGTCCGTGGTCTGCCAGACGCCTTCGGCGTAGATCTGGATCTGCAGCAGCTGCTTGCGGCCCGGGTACGGCGTCATGGTGGCCGTGACGACGGGGTCCTTGGACTGCTTGAAGTAGTAGTACGTGTGGTTCCACGTGTACTTCGTCCTGTAGTAGCCGCTGAGCGCGGTGGAGACCTTCACCCGCGCGCCGGCCGTGCTCGTCGTCGTCCTCGGCGCGTAGCGCGCGTCGCCCGCGAACTTCGCCGTGAGTTTGGTCTTCCGCTTCAGGGTGAGGGTGACCGAGAGGTTGCCGGCGGAGCTGACCGTGCCGGACTTCACCAGGGTGCTGGGCTTGTCGGAGCCGTACGGGTCGGCCCAGATCTCGACCTTGCGGTTCTTGTAGGTGGTGCCGAGGTGCGCGGTGAACGTGACGGACTTGCCGTAGTCGTAGACCTTGCCGTTGTTGTTCAGCGTCAGCGCGGGGGTGGCGCGCGAGACGGTGACGGAGTCCGAGGCGGTCGCCGCGGTGTGCGTGGCGTCACCGGCGTACGTCACCTTGTAGGTCACCTTGCCGCCGGCCGGCGGGGTGTCCGTGAAGGAGTACGCGCCGCCCGTGCCGAGGTATCTGGTGCCGAGGGACTTGCCGGTCGGCGAGTCGAGGTCGGTGCGGGTGACCTGGAGCGGGGTGCCCGCGGGCAGCGCCAGGTTCGCGGTCAGCTTTCCCTTGACGGTGAGGGACTTGGCGCGGGTGGCGGTCGCCGGGGCGTCGGCGGTCAGGGTGGGCGCGTACAGGCGGGGCGCGTCGACTACCTGGAACCGCATGGAGTCGCTGGACCCGGTCAGCACGTACAGCCGCGAGCCGTCGGCCGACCAGCTGGTGGAGTGCCCGCCCCACGGCATCCAGTCGCGCGACAGGTCGCGGACGCTGGCCGGCCGGGCCGGGTCGGTGGCGAAGACGTAGGTGTCGCCGGTGTTGTCGGTGTCGAGGACGGTGGCCGCGACCGTGCCGTCCGGGGCGACGCTGACCGTCTCCGGTTCCGAGGGGACCGGGAAGGTGCGCACCTCGGACAGGTCGGAGAGGCGGTACTCGGTGAGCGCCCGGGTGCCGGGGCCGGCGACGACGACGTTCTGGCCGTCCGGGGTGAGGGCCGCGTCGTGGAAGAAGCCGTTCTTCTCGGCGGAGACACGGATCACCGGGGTGCCGGAGGAGATGTCGTAGACGACGACCGGGCCGGAGCTGATGTGCGCGTCGAGCGCGAGCAGCGTGCCCGGGTTGTCGGGGTCGGCGTACAGCTCGGGCGGGCTGGAGAAGTCGTGGCCGGCCGCGAGGTCGAGGGTCACCGTGGGCGTTTCGGCACTCAGGTCGACCTCGCCGAGCCCGGAGTCCCACTGGTCGCCGTAGCCGAACCAGAGCCTGCCGTCGGCGTAGGCGAGCCGGGAGGGGTCCGTCTTGTCGCCCGTCGGGTACTCGGCGCTCTGCGTGAGCTGCGCGGTGTCGACGGCGACGATCTTGTCCGCGCCGCCGACCGCGGCCCACAGCGTGCCGGAGTCCGGGCTCAGCTCCAGGTCGCCGACCTGGGGCAGGCCGGTGAGCTGGGTGACGACCTTGCCGGTGAGGTCGGTGACGACGATCTGGCTGTGGTAGCTGTCGCTGATGAAGACCCGCTGGTGGAGGCCGTCCACCACGGTGTCGTCCACGCCCCAGACCGGTACGGACGTGCTGGAGTCGGCGGACGCCGGTGCGGCGAGCACCACCGAGCCGAACAGGGCCGCCAGCGCGGTGGCGGCGGGAAGGGTGCGCAGGCGCACGGTGTCGAACCCCCGGAACGAAGATGAGCGCAAGTGGGTGCCACTCGTCCCGTCGGGTGCGGGTGGACGTGCACCGTGCACCGTGGGTCGTAGGTGGCGAGTGAGCGAAGAGTAAGTGATGCTGCGGCAAACGACGGCAGGGGGGTGCCCGCTGCCGCGGCCCGCTCGGCCCTCGGCTGCGCGCACCTCGGTTCTACGCGCCGTCGCAGAGGTCGAGGATCCTGGTGAACGGCCGGCGGAGCATCACGGCCGCCGGTGCCGTGTCGTCCTTGGCGTACCGGGCCAGTGCGGCGCGGGCGGCATCCGTGTCCGTCCCCGGATCCCGCCCCGCGAGCAGCGCCTCCAGGGCGCGCCCGGTGGCCTCGGCGACCGGGATCAGGCAGGTCCGGGCGCGGGTGAGCGTCGGGGTGGGCCCGTGCCGCGCGGTGGCGAGTTCGACCTCGGCGGCCAGGGTCAGCAGATGCGGTGCCGCCCGGACGGCGTGGTCGATCCGGTCGCCCAGTTCGGCCACCTCGGCCCGGTGGCGCCGTCGCACCGGATTGAACCGCAGGGCCTTCTCCGCCTCCCGCGCCTCGGCCCCGTAACCACGCAGCCGGTCCGCGTCCGTCTGCACCGCCGCCCGGTTCGCGGACGCCTCGTCGGCCGACCCGATCACCCGCACACTGCGCACCAGGCCGTCCGCCAGCCCGACCGCGCACTCCCGCGCCAGCGCGGCCGTCTCCCGGCGGGGGTCGCGCGGCCACAGCAGCGGGGCGAGGACGGCGGTGACCGCGCCGCCCAGCGCGTTCTCCCACAACCGGGCGAAGCCGTACGACTCCGGGGACGGGTTGGCGAAGACCAGCAGCGAGGTCACCGCGACCTGCACGTTCAGTGTCGTCCCGGAACTGACGACGGCCCCGCACAGCAGCGCCATCCCCAGCACGACGGCGAGGACGGCCGTGCTCGGCCGGAAGAGGCTGACCACGGTGACGCCCAGCGCCACCCCGGCCATCACCCCGAGGATCCTCAGCAGCAGCGCGGCCAGGGAGGAGGCGGAGTCCCCGCGCAGGCACAGCAGCGGAACGATGGCGGCGAACACCGGCGGCTGATCGGCACCGGCCCACAGCGCCACCTGCCAGCAGGACACCGCCACCACCAGGATCCGTGCCGCCGCCGGCCCCTGCACCCGGAGCCTGCGCCACACCCGCGGCCACGGGGAAACGCCCGTCACCCGCCCACCATAGGCACACACGGTCGCCGACCGCTCACGGAGCGGTGCGTACGGAGGCGGGTGCCAGGGGTGGGGCCGGGTGTCCTGGCCGTGCGGGGCCGGGGCGTCCATGGGGACAGGGCAGGCAGCCGTGGTGAGGGGGCGGGCGGGGCGGTCAATCGGTGGCGGCCCGCAGCCGGGCGCCTTTGACGGAGAGGTGGGCGCCGAACTGGGCGGCCTGGGTGGCGGTCGCCGTGGTGAGGGTGATCGTGCGGGTGGTGGCGGTGGGCCGTGAGAGCCAGTCGGGTACGGCGTCGGGGGTGACGGTGACGGTACGGTCCGCGGGGAGCGGGCGGCCGCCGAGGCCCGTGACCGTGCCGGACAGCCTGCGCAGATAGAGGGTCACCACGCCCCGAGTGCCCGCGCCTTTGAAGGTGGACGTCGTCGAACCGGTCCGCAGGCGGATCGCCGCCCGGCCCCGGCCCGCGGTCAGATCCAGGTCGACGGCCTCCAGCGAGCGCACGGTGAGTTTCACCGCCCGGACCGTTCCGCCCGCGGTGCGCACGGTGACCACCCCGCGGAACCGTGCACCGCGCAGCCGTAGCCGGTCGGCGCGCAGCACCCAGGAACCCTTCGCCGCGCGGGCCGGGGGCCGGTCGCCCGGTGCGTCGTCGGCGGGCGCCGGGGAGACCCCCGTGCTCGCCCGTCCGCCCCGCTCCACGGCCGGCCACGGCGCGGCGGAGTACACGGCGGGCGGCACGCAGACCACGGCCAGCGCACAGACGAGAGGACGGGGGACCCGGCCGCCGACCCGCCCGCCGGCGCGACGGTCAGCTGCCATGGGGCCCTTCTTCCGCCGGACCTGTGGTGACGGCCGAGGTCGCCGTGACCGCAGGGTCGTCGTGCGGCTCCGTGGCCGGTGGTGGTGGCAGCCAGGCGCAGGCCAGGGCGCCGCCGACCAGGCCGCAGACGACGCCGAGGAAGAGGCCGCCGAAGTTGGCGACGGGGAGGGAGACGAGGGCGAGGAGGAGGGTGGCGATGCCGGCGAACACCCGGAGGTGGGGGCGGCAGCAGAGGGTGACGCCGAGGGTCGGCAGCAGGATTCCGATCACCAGGGAACCGGCGCCGGACGTGGTGGACAGGGCGAGCGGGATCCCGCCCAGATCCAGGTGGGCGTAGGGCCAGTAGAGGATGGGCGGACCGGCGGCGAAGGTGAACAGCCCGGCCCAGAAGGGGCGTTCACCGCGCCAGCACCGGAACCTGCGCCGGAACTCCGCTGCCGTGGCGACCGGTTGGTGTCGTCTGCCGAAGGGGTTGGTGATCACGCGTCCTGTCCTGGTCCTCGGTGCCCGGGTCAGGGGCATGCCTGGTCGCCGCGCACGAGCCGCAGGGCCAGGCCCGGAATGTTGAACGTGCCGGCGGAGACCGCGACCGCGTTCACCCGTACGTCGGTCAGCGTGGCCGACGTGGCCTGCTGTGCGACGGCGTCGGGATCGAAGAACCGCGAGTTCCGGTCCGTGGACCTGACCGGGCCCTTGGTGAGGGCGCCCTGGGCGACACCGATGTCCAGGTTGCCGAAGGTCGCGTCGGCGACCGTCTCGGTCGTCGCGTCGATGAACAGGTTCGACGCCTCGGCCGGCCGGCCGTCACCGCCGGTGAGCCGCAGGGTCCGGGTGCCCACCACCGGGATGTCGACGACCACGGACTGGCAGAGCCCGCGGACCGTCGCGTGCCGGAAGCCGCTGACCACGACGGGGACGAGTTCGTGCTTCCTGGTCGCGTCGATGGTGCCGTACAGGCTGAACCCGCGGGCGGTCAACGAGTCGGCGGTGACCTGGAACTTCTGGCCGGAGATGAAGAAGGACGCGGCGAGCGCGCCCTGCGCCATGGCGATGCCGACGCTCGCGCAGGCCGCCACGCAGGGCACCAGGACCACCGCGAAACGCCTCCAGCGCGTTCTCCCGGCGCGGTGCGCCATCCCGTCTCCTTCGGTGGTGAGGTGAACCCCGCCCGTGCCGGACAGCGGAAATATGCCCCGTTTATCCCGTAATGGATCCTAGGGTTCCGGGCCCGCCGGCCGGCTGCACTCCCGGCCCGCCGTTCGAGTGACACACGTTCCGCCGGCCACCGCGCTTCGGCCGGTGGTGATCGTGCGACCGTACGACCCGTTCTTCGGCTGTTCGGGGTGTTCCGTTGTGCCGGGTGGGTGACCTGGTCGTGGCAGCTCGGTCCTCTGTTCGTCAGGCGCGCATTGACTGCCCCGTGCCGCACCACGGGGATCCCTGGGATGCAGTCCCTTCCGCGGCGACCACACACGCCCGCGTATCCGGTGCCGGCCGGCACCGGAGGAGAAGGGAATCGGATGCGCGCCCTGCGACGTCTCCTCTGGAGCGCACTTGCGTCTTCGCTCCTTCTGATCGGAGCAGCACCAGTCCCCGCCCAGGCACTTGAGGCCTCTGCCCGAGCCGGGGCCCACGACTGTCCGATCAGCCACCGGACGGCCAGCACGACCTCGGCGCCGCCGACCGGGCTGCAGGACTACTACCACGACGACTGGCGGCTCGGCCCCAGCTACCTCACGACGACCGGTGCCGTCGGGCGGATGCTGCGGGGCTACCACCCGCAGGACAGCACCTCGCAGTACTGGTTCCTGGGCTGCTACTGGCAGACCGACCAGAAGAACCAGTCGGGGTGGTGGTACCCGGACAACAACGGCTTCGTCCTCCGTGGCGGCCGCCCGGTGCAGGCCCCGAGGACCCTTCCGGTGGGGGCCAGGGTCGACCTCTTCGGCAGCGGCAACGGCTTCTTCCTCGCGCCCGAGGGCACGCCGTACGTGAAGCGCGCCCTCCCGCCGACCAACCTGGACACGTACGCCCGCGGCAACCCGGCCTTCAACTACCACCTGTACCGGGTCGTCAAGCCGCTCACCGTCGAGGCCGGGCCCATCAGGCCCTGGTTCGGTCAGAAGGGGCTCGGCGAGCAGTACCTGACGAAGTCGCGGGTCTCCGAACTGGCCGCCCCGGGCGGGTCCCTGAAGGAGATCACCCCGGCGCCGTGACACCGCCGGAACGTCAGGGCAGGGTCAGGACGCGGGGGCCCCGGTCGGTGATGGCGACGGTGTGTTCGATGTGGGCGGCGCGGCTGCCGTCGGTGGTGCGGAGGGTCCAGCCGTCGGGGTCGGTGCGGTAGGTGTCGCGGCCGCCGGCCATGAACATGGGCTCGATGGCGAGGACCAGGCCGTGGCGGAGCGGGAAGCCGCGCCCGGGGCGGCCCCGGTTGGGCACGTGGGGGTCCTCGTGCATCCGGCGGCCGATGCCGTGGCCGCCGAAGTCGGCGGGCATGCCGCAGCGCGCCTCGCGGGCGACGGTGCCGACGGCGTGGGCGATGTCGCCGACGCGGCCGCCCACCCGGGCGGCGGCGATGCCGGCGTCGAGGGCCCGCTGGGTGGCGTCGATCAGGTCGAGGTCGCCGGGGCGCGGGGTTCCGACGGGGAAGGTGACGGCCGCGTCGCCGGTCCAGCCGTCGAGTTCGGCGCCGCAGTCGACGCTCAGCAGGTCGCCGTCGCGCAGCCGGTAGCCGGTGGGGATGCCGTGCGACACGGCGTCGTTGACGGACGTGCAGATCACGGCCGGGAACGGGACCGGGGCGAAGGACGGCCGGTACCCGAGGAACGGGGAGCCGGCGCCGGCCTCGGTCAGCACCGTCCGGGCCGCCTCGTCCAGCTCCCGCAGGGACACCCCCACGCCGGCCGCCGCCCGGACCGCGGCCAGGGCGCGGGCCACCACGCGCCCGGCCTCCCGCATCGCGTCCACCGCGGTATCGGTCTTGATCTCCACCATGCGTGTGACTCCCCACGGCACGTCGAACCAATTCTTATACCGGTATTAGTATCACGGTTCGTCCGGGGGTGTTCCGGGTGCGGTGCGCAGGACCTCGCGGGCCTGTTCGGCGGCCCGGACGATGCTTTCGCTGATGAAGTCGAGGAAGCGGGCGATGTTCTCCATGCGGGCGGCGGCGGGGGTGTGGGCGCCGAGGACGGCGACACCCTGGCGGGCGGTCTCGACGAGCCGGTCGTTGGCCCGGGCGCTGGCGATCGTCGCCTGGTAGAAGAGTTCGTCGTCGACGATGTAGCGGTCCCGGCGGCGTTCGTCGCGCTCCCGGCGGACCAGGCTCTGGCTCTCCAGGAACGCGATCGCCTTGGAGACCGACGCCGGGCTGACCTGGAGACGCTCGGCGAGCCGGGCCGCGGTGAGGCTGCCCGCGTCGGTGGTGAACAGGCAGGTCAGCACCCGGGCCCCCATCTTCGGGAGACCGGAGGCCATGAGGACCGCGGTGAGCGACTCCTCGTACTCGATCAGGGCCTCGGCGTCCCGCCCGTGCGGCTGGGGGGCCGGCCGTGTGCCCCGGGGGGCGGCGGGTCCGCGCCGGTGGGCGCGGCGTTCGGTGGCGCGGTGGGCCAGGTCGGCGCGGTAGGCGGTGGGGCCGCCGTTGCGCATCACCTCGCGCGTGACCGTCGAGGTCGGCCGGTCCAGACGGCGGGCGATCTCGGCGTACGGGAGGCTGTCGGCCAGCCCCAGTGCGATCTGCTGGCGCTCCTGCTGGGTGAGCCTGCCTCCCGGCATCGCGATCTCCTCGGGGTTCCCTCGGGGTCGGCCGTCCCGGCCGGTTGTTTCGGAATACGGAAAGCAACGTAGCGTCTCCTCCCCGCTCCGATCGCCGCCGTCCCGGACCGTCCCCGCCGGCGGTCTCACCGCGGTCGACGGCGGAGGGGTACTGGTGGCCGCGGCGGGGGCGGTGGAGCATGCGGGCAGGGGACGACGCGGGAGGTGCCGGTATGCGGTGGGCGGCCGGAGGACGGATCGTCGCGGGCGTGTTCGTGCTGGCGGCGTGCGGTGGTCCGGCGGGCGCACCGGCCGCCGGCCGGTCGGCGACGCCCTCGGGCGGTACGGCACCCCGAACCGCCGGTACCCCTTCGCGAACCAGCGGTACGTCCCCGGGGCCGTCGGCGGCTCCCTCCTCGGCCGGGCCCGGGCCGTCCGCCTCCGACGGCTGCCTCGGCGGGCGGGTGGAGGTCGTGGTGCGGCCCGGGGACGGGACCGGACGGCGGCTGTGCGTGCGGCCCGGGGCCGTGGTGTCGCTGGTCCTCGGGGCCCGGAGCGACGACAGGCGGTGGACGGCGGTACGGAGTTCGGCCCCGGTCTTCGTCGTGGTGTCCGGGTGGATGGTGGGCGGGGACGGCACCGGGTACGCCACGCTGCGCTGTGCGGGGGCCCGGGGCGGGGCCGCGCGGGTCACCGTGTCGGCGAAGGCGCCGGATGTGGCGGGGGCGGCGGGCGTGGCCTTCACGCTGGACGTGCGTGTGGTGCCGTACGCGCGGGAGGGGTGACCCCGCGGCCCGGAGCGGACCGGGGGACACCCCTCGCGGTGTGCGTCAGCGGCAGTCGCGCACCTTGATCGTGTAGATGCCGCGGCCGTGGGTCGCCGCGTACAGGGTGCTGCCGTCGGGGCCCAGCTTCAGCTGGAGCACGGCGACCGCCGGGAGCGAGCCGACGCGCTCCCACCGGGTGCGGCCCGGGGCGCGGTAGACGACGCCGAGGTCGGTGGCGACGGCGAGGCCGCCGTTCGGGGTGACCACCGCGGAGTCGGCGGGCACGTCGGGGAGGTTCGCGGAGATGTCCTTCCAGGTGGTGCCGCCGTCCGTCGACTCGAAGACATGGCCGACGCCCGCGCCGGGGCCCTCCGTCCAGTGCCGGGAGAAGCCGTTGACGGCGAGGAAGACGTGGTCGGCGTTCTTCGGGTCGACGGCGAAACCGCTGAGGTAGCGGTTGGGTACGGTCCCGTCCGCGCCCGTCGTGGGCAGGGTGATGTCGTGCCAGCCGGTGCCGTCCGCGTTGCCCACCGAGATGCCGCGGGCGAAGCCCTGGTTGTTGCAGGGGCCGCACCAGGCCGCGTAGACCTTGCCGCCCGAGGCCGCCACGGCGGTCGCGGTGCGGCCGGCGCCGAGGTCGTACACGCTCTTCCACTCGTCGCCGCTGCGGATGGCGTAGCCGTGGGTCTGCACCCAGACGTGCCGGCCGCCCGCGATCCATGTCGAGCTGTCCTTCAGGTCGGCCGCGAGCGGCGCGATGAAGCGGGCCTCGCCGGTGGCGTTGTCGGCCGGGGCGACGTTGTAGGAGGTCGCCTTGGCCGGATCGGTGATCCAACCGCCGTCGTTCACCGCGCAGTTCTGGGTCACCTGGATGGCCAGGTAGACGTACTCCTCGGCCAGGTCGCAGCCGTCGGCGGGGTCGGTGAGGGTGTCGCCGCCGTCGCCGCCGAAGTCGGAGCCCATCACCGTGTCGTCGCCGCGCAGGATCGACTGGCCGTTGTCCTGGAGGCCGCCGGTGACGGAGACACCGCCGTGCGCCAGGTCCTTGCCGATGCCCACCGAGTAGTACTGGAGGGTGTCGATGGTGCCGTCGTTGAGCGAGGTCCAGTCGGTGGCGTGGCCGGAGGCGTCCTGGGAGCCGTCGACCGGACGCTTGTAGGCGCCGCCGTCGTTGCCGACGTAGACGAAGCTCTTGCCGTGGTAGCGGCCGACGGCCACGCCGTGCTGGTCGGAGTGGGTGGTCTGGCCGCAGTCGCCGGTCTGCTTCGCCGGGTCGATGCTCCAGCAGGGGAAGGAGAAGTTCCAGTACGGTCCCACGGTCGACCAGGTGCCGCCGCCGTCCTTGGTCTCGTAGACCTCCTCCAGGCCCGCGTACACGTGGTCCGGGTCGCTCGGGTCGACGGTGAGGAACTGGTTGTACCAGGCCTGGACGCCCGGCATGTACCCGCTGGTGGTCAACGCCGAGCCGTCGGCGGCCAGTTGGGTGTAGTCGGCGATCTTCGTCCAGGGTCCGGACGGGGAGGCGGCGCGGTAGATGCCCTCCAGGCCGCTGTCCGGGTTGGTGTTCAGCTGCTCCGGCGACTGGTCGATCGCGTAGTAGCGGGAGCCGTCGGCGGAGCGGGCGAAGGTGACGTTGCCGACGTCGTCCGGGTCGGTCGGCAGGTCGCCGAAGCCGCTGCTGATCCGGGTCCAGGTGCCGGCGGAGTCCTTGGCGTAGAAGCCGTTGTAGTCGTCGCCGCTGCGCCAGCCGACCGCCAGGATCACCCGGCTCGGGTCCTTGGGGTCGATCGCGATGTCGTTGGCGATGTTCTTGTACGCGGCGGACGGGTCGCTCGCGAGGGAACCGCCGGGCAGGTAGGCGGGGTTGGGCGCGAACTCCAGTTTCCAGGCGCCTTTGAGGGTCCTCGTGGAGTGGCTCCACACGCCCTCGCTGGTCGCCGCCCACACCTTGCCGCCGCCGAAGCGCAGTTCGTGGATGGTGGTGGACTCCAGTTCGTCGCCGCCGACCCGGCCGCGGGCGGCGAAGGTGCCGTGGTGCGGGTCGGACAGGACGTAGACGCCGCTGCCGAGGTAGGCGTCCGCGTTGGTGGTGGCCTCGCCGGTGCCCAGCCACAGCCGGCCGGTGCCGTCGAGTGCGAGCGCGCCGGTGGACTGGGAGGAGAGCCCGTCGCTGATCGGCTGCCAGTGCCCGCCGCCGGTCCGCGAGCGCCAGACGCCGCCGCCCGCGCTGCCCGCGTACACGTATCCGTCGTCGTCGGCGGCCATCGCCGCCATCCGGCCGGTCACGTTGCCCGAGCCGCCGCTGGAGTTGGAGTCGATGTCGCGGTAGCGGGGGTCGTCGGAGTCGTACGGCAGGTCGGTGATGTTGCGCCAACCGCCGCCGGTGGAGGGAAGGTTGCTCAGGTCGTCCCAGGCGGCGCCGTACGCGCCCGGGGCGACGATGCCGGGCGAGGTGCGGGCCTCGGCGTACTGGTCCGCGCCCTCGGCGATCTCGTCCGCCTCGTTGCCGTCGTCATCGTCCTCGGCGGTCACCTTGGGGGAGACGGCCCCCACCGACTGCGTGCGGTCGGCGGCGAGCCGGGCGAGGGCGCGGGCCCCGAACGGAGCCGGGGGGGGGGGGGGGGGGGGGGGGGGGGGGGGCCGGGGGGCCCGGGGGGCGGGGGGGGGGGGGGGGGGGGGGGGGGGGGGGCCCCCCGCCGGGGGGGGGGGGGGCGGCCCCCCCGGGGGCCCCCCCCCCCCCCCCGGCCGCCGCGGCGATGGCGCAGATCGTGAGCCATCGTCTTCTGTTTCCGAGAGTGTTTCTGAGGGTCGATCTCCTGCGGGGTGATGCTGACACCGGATCCTCCCGAACGGGCCTTGATTCAGCCGTCGGGGGAGACCCGACCACGCGCCCGTGAGGATGTCCGACGTTTGGGACGCCTTTGACCAGAACCTGTCACAACTGCTAGCCCGCTATGGCCTCCACGCGCGGGGCCACCAGCGTGCGGTAGCACTCCGTGCGCAGCGCCACCGACTCGTCGAGGCGGCCCGTGTTGAAGAAGATCTCCTCGTGGGCGAAGAGGTCGGGGTCGGCGATCACGTCCAGGTCCGGGTCGAAGCTGAGCGGCATGATGGAACCGCTGACGCAGCCCGTCAGCCGCTCGGCGACGTCCCGGGCCGCGAAGGACGCCTCCCGGCCGGCGTACAGCGCGTTGACCGCGGGCAGGTCGACCCTGCGGTCCCCGGGGACCACCGCGATCACGTACCGGCGCCGCTTGCTGCTCAGCGCCACCCTGATGACCAGGCTCTTCGCGGCCTGGTCCAGGCTGTGGCCGCGCAGGGTGCTGGCGAGATCGGTGCGGCCCTGCGGCGCGTGGTGCAGGAGGCGGTAGCGGGCGCCACCCCGGGCGAGCAGGTCGAGCAGGCGGTTACGGCTGTCCGCAGTCGCGAGCGCGGAGGACATGGTGATCCTTTCCCTGAGGAGGACTTCCTTGAGGGGCTTCCCCGAGGAGGACTCGGGTGGGTCAGCGGTCGCGCAGCTCCAAGGTGCAGCACTTGACGCTGCCGCCCGCCTTGAGCAGTTCGCTGAGCTCGACCCCGATCGGCTCGAAGCCGCGGGCCCGCAACTGGGCCTGCAGTCCCCGGGCCGCGGTCGGCAGCAGCACATGGCGGCCGTCGGAGAAGGCGTTGAGCCCGAAGACGGCGGCGTCCTCGGCGGTGGCGATCACGGCGTGCGGGAACAGCGCCCGCAGCACGGCCCGGCTGCCCGGGGTGAACGCCTCGGGGTAGTACATGATCTCGTCGTCGGAGAGCACCGCGAGGGCGGTGTCCAGGTGGTAGTGGCGCGGGTTGACCAGCGACAGCGAGGTGACCGGCAGCCCGAAGAACTCCTGGGCCTCGGTGTGCGCGCGGATGTCGGTACGGAAGCCGGTCCCGGCCAGGATCCGCCGGCCGACGGTGAGCAGGTCGCCCTCGCCCTCGTTGATGTGCTCGGGCCACAGCACGTCCCGGTAGCCCTGCTCCTCGAACCAGCGCAGGTAGGCGGGCCCCTCGGCGGTGCGTTCGGCGTGCCGGAAGCGCGCGCCGAAGACCTTGCCGTCCACGACGGTGGCGCCGTTGGCCGCGAACACCATGTCGGGCAGCCCCTCGACCGGCTTGATCTCCTCGACGCTGTGGCCGAGTTCGCGGTAGAGGTCGCGCAACTGCTCCCACTGGCGCACCGCGAGCAGGTTGTCGGTGCCGCGCTCGGGGTTCATCCACGGGTTGATCGAGTACGTCACGTCGTAGTGCCGGGGCCGGCACATCAGCAGCCGCCGACGGGTGGCGGTCCGGGTGGGCTGGTCCGCCGGGTGCGTCGAGACGCTGGGCGCGATGGTGTCGGTGACCGGCACGGGTGCTCCTTCTGCTGGGCTCATGGGTGATGAGGTGATGAGGAAGAGGCGGGACTCAGGGGTGGTGAGGGGTGCCCGGCCCGCGCGCGGTGGTGGTGGGCGGGCCGGGGTGGGGAGTTGCTCAGGAGGTGCTCAGGCTCCGCTGGGGACGGCGCTCCCGGCCGTGGCGGTGGTCTCCTCGGCCGTGACCGTGGCCTCCTCGGCCGTGGCGGTGGTCTCTTCCGCCTGCGCCGTCCGCTCGGCCTTCGTGTCCGGCTGTTCGTCCGAGGGGCGCAGGCCGAAGAAGGCCAGGGCCGCCGCCAGGGTGCCGAGGACCGCGCAGGTGGCCCAGACGCCGTCGCCGTAGTGGGTCCACAGCAGCATGCCGAGGGCCGGGCCGACCGCCGAGCCGAGACCGAACACGGTCTGGGAGGCGGCGATGTAGCGGCCGCGGACCTTCTCGCCGGCCTTCGCGGGGTGCGCCCACAGGGTCGGGCCGCTGACCATCAGGCCGCCCACGCTGACGGCGGTGGTGAGCAGCACCAGCGCGGGCACGCTTCCGGGCAGGCCGAACCCGGCGATGCCGAGGCAGTAGACGAAGGTGCCCACCGTCGCGGCCGTACTGGCCCGCCAGCGGCGGATGCGGGCCGTCACCGCCAGTTCGAAGCTGATCAGCAGCGCCGAGGACAGGGTCAGCACCCCGCTGTACAGGGCGGTGGAGTGCCCCGCCTCGTCCAGGTCGACCGGCAGCACCGCGAAGAACTGGGCGTACACCAGGGCGCTGAGCAGCATCGAGGTCAGGTAGAGCAGGAAGCGGCCGTCGCGGGCCATCGCCCCGTACGCCGAACGCTGGGCCGCGGCGGCGGTGCCGGGCTCCGGCTCGTCGGCGGCCGGTGCCGGGCGGGGCAGCAGGAACGCGGCGAGCAGGGCGTACGCCAGCGCGCTGGAACCGTCCACCCAGAACAGCAGGTTCCAGTCGATCTGGATGAGCCCCGCGGCGAGCAGCGGACCGGCGGCGGCGCCGACGTTCATGGCGATGCGCAGCATGGAGAAGCCCATGACCCGGAACTCGTCCGGCATCAGATCGCTCAGCAGCGCGGAGGCGGCCGGACGGTAGGACTGGGTCATCATGCCGAGGACGACGACGATGCCGAGCAGGACCGGGTAGTGGCCGGGGCCGGCCAGCCAGGGAATGACGAAGACCAGCACCGCCGAGCAGCTCATCGCCGTGGTGATGGTGTTGCGGCTGCCGAGCCGCGAGGTCAGTTCGCCGCCCAGCAGGGTGCCCGCGACGGCGCCCACGCCGTAGGCGCCGAGCAGGAAGCTCGCCTTGTCGACGCCGTAGCCGCGGTGGGTCAGATACAGCACCAGGAAGGTCTGTACGAAGGCGCCGAGCTGGTTGAGCAGCACACCGCCGAGGAGGTAGCGGACCGAGCGGGGCGTGGCCCGCAGGGCGTCGAGGACGCCGGGTGCGGCGTTCTCCTTGGACTTGTTCTCCTTGGGCTTGGACACACTCATCGCTTCACCTTCGTAGAGAGGGGGTGTCAGGAACCGATGGCCTGGTCGAAGGAGAAGACCCCCTCGGGGTCGTACTTCTGCTTCACCTGGACCAGGCGCGCGTAGTTGGCGCCGTAGTAGGCCTCGCGCCAGTCGGTCAGTTCCGGGTCGACGAAGTTCTGGTAGGCGGACCCGGTGACGTGCGGGGCCATGGCGGCGTGCAGGCCGCCCAGCCAGTCGAGGCCGGCGGCGACCCGGCCGGGCTCGTCCTCGTCCGACCAGGAGGTGTCCATGGAGACCAGGAACAGGGTGTCCCGGTGGACGAAGGCGGTGGCGTCCGGGGCGACCCGGTTGATGGCGCCGCCCCAGGAGAACAGGCCGACCCCGCCGCCGTCGGCGTTGTGGCTGCCGGGCCAGCGCTCGACCCAGGACAGCATGGTCTCGACGCCGTCGGCGGCCAGCGGCTCGCGGATGTAGTTGGAGCGGAGCGCGAACTGGTCCCCCGAAGTGGCGTGCACCATGTACTTGTTGGCCTCCCAGAAGGTCCGCTCGGTGACCTCCCGGGACACCGGGTCGGCCACCGCCAGGACCGGGTCCAGGATCTCCAGGCACGCGTGGGCCGGACCGAAGTACTGCCCCTGCAGGGTGACTTCGGCGTTGTCCCGGACCGCGCCGGGCCCGCTGCCGTGGGTCCACACCCCGAGCCGGGCCGCGAAGTCGTCCGGTGCCTGCCGCACCATGCGCTGGCCGGCCTCCAGGACGGCGGCGGCGTCCGCCCACTTGAAGGTGAGGAGGAAGGTGGTGACGTCGGGGACCGGCCGGGCCTGGAAGGTGAGGGAGACGTTGATGCCGAAGTTGCCGCCGCCGCCGCCCTTGCAGGCCCAGAACAGGTCGGGGTTCTCCCGCTCGTTGGCCACCGCCAGGGAGCCGTCGGCGAGCACCACGGTGGTCTCCACCAGGGCGTCGGCGGTCAGGCCGTAGCGGCGGGCGGCGAACGCGGCGCCGCCGCCGAGCGCCAGGCCGGCCACGCCGACGGTCGGGCTGGTGCCGGTGGAGAAGACCATCTCGTACGGCTGCATCGCGTCGTAGACATGGCTGATCCTGGCCCCGCCGCCCGCCACGACCAGGCCGGTGGAGCCGTCCGCGCGGGTCTCGGTGAGCCGGCTGAGGTCGATGACCAGGCCGTCGTTGACGGAGTAGCCGGCGAAGCTGTGGCCGCCGGAGCGGGCGACGACCGGGACGCCCTGCTCGCGCGCCCAGACCAGGGCCCGCTGTACGTCCGACGCGTGGGCCGCGGTGAGCACGGCCGCCGGGGCGCGGTGCTTGTAGCGGGTGTTGAAGAGGTGGGAGCCGACGCGGAAGCCCGCGCTGCCCGGCAGGAAGACCCGCCCCGCCACCTCGCCGGCCAGCCGGGAGTAGTCGACGCCGGCCATGTCAGCGCACCTCCTCGATGGCCGACAGGCCGCTCGCCGCGTGGGCGCCGTAGCGCTCCCACCGCTCGTGCAGCCGTATCCGGCCGTCGGCCAGCAGCTCGGGGGTGTTGACGCTGTGGCCGGAGATCACCCGGCCGTCGTCGAGGACCATGCTGTACGAGAAGCTGATCACACCGTCGGTGTCGCGGGTCCCCGCCAGGGAACCGCGCCGTACGTCACCGCCGGTGAACTCGGCCCAGACCAGATCGCCCCGCTGCCGGTACAGCGCGATGGGCGCGTCGTCGGCCGGGTCGGCCAGGACCTTCCGGAATCGCTTGCCGTCGTAATTGATCACGTCAGCCATGGAACCGGTCAGCGGAATTGCCTGGAAGAGTCCGGGCCCATGGCCAATCAACCGGACGTCACCCTCTCGGCCGTGACCGGCCGAGCTTGTGTACTCGGTCGTTCACACCTCGTCGCGCTCCCGACTGTCCCCTACGACAGGACGGTCACAGGTCGCATCCACCCAGCCCCCAGCGGATGTCAGGGAGAGAGTGCGGGTGCGGTGACGAACACCCACGCCGAGCGTGCGCGATCGCGCACGTTGACCCCGGCGACGACATCGGCGGGGCCAGCGAGCCCGCACCGACGGCAGCAAAATCGGTCCCGGCCGGGCCGGTTGGCCCGCTCGGTATGTCCGCAGCGCGGACAGCGCTGCGAGGTGTAGGCCGCATCCACCTCAAGGAAGGGCACACCGGCCTTCTTGGCCTTGTAGGCGAGGTGCTGTCCGAGCTGATGGAAGGGCCAGGAGGAGAGGATGCCCCGCTGGTCGCGGCGAAGCCGTACCCGCTCGCGGATCCCGACGAGTTTCTCGACAGCGATCCCACGACCGGTGCTCCCCCACTGCCTTAAGGGCGTGGGAGGTGCCCCCAGCGACGGACACGATCTCCTTGCTGATGCGATGGTTCATCTGCGTGGCATGACGCTTTTCCTTCTGTGCGCGGCGTGCGAGGCGGCGGGTGGCCGAGCGGGTCTGCCTGGCCTGGAGTTCGGCCCGCTTACGGGCCTGCCAGCGCCGGTAACGGCCCAGCCGACGCCCCTGGTAATTGGTGCCGTCGCTGGTGGTTGCCAGGTTCACGATGCCCCGGTCCACCCCGATCCAGTCGACCGGCTCATACACCTCGGGATCCGGGATGTCGCAGGTGGCGATCAGGAACCACTTCCCGTCCCGCCGCACCAGATCGCTCTCGCCCTTACGGTGGGCGACAAGCGACTTCATCTGGTCGGCGGAGCAGGCGAACCGGACGTTTTTCATCCGCCCGTCCACGGTCCAGATCGACACCGTCCTGGCGTCGTACTGCCAGGACAGGCAGCGGTCGTCGAACGGCTGGGCCGCCTCTGGACGGAAGCTGATGGGAGTGGCGATGGCCGTTCGGTACCGCTTGGACGCGGGCGGGCCCAGGTTCCCGGCCCGCAGGTTGGCCTTCAGCGTCGTGTAGGCGTCGACGACCTTCTTCACCGCCCGCACCGCCGGCTGGGCCGACAGCCCGAACGTCGCCCTCAGGTCCGCATACACCTCTTTGTGCAGGCTGTTGCGGTCCGTCAGCTGCTTGGTGAAGGCAACCTGTGAGGCGTGAGTGGCGGCCCGGTTACAGGCGCGCAGGGTCGCCTCAAGCGCCGACGCCTGCTCCGGCGACGGCAGCAGCTTCACCTGCACCACCAACTTCATGGCATCGGACCGTAGTGCGACCGCCGCACACCTGGCCGACACTTCCTCGACCTTCACCAGTTCGGGTGACGGTAGGGACGGGTGTTCGCAATCCTCGGCTCCACTGGCGACCGTGCGGGGACTCCGCACCCGGGGGAGAGCGGAGACGGCGACACTCTGCGTCGCTGGGAGGAGGAGGCGATTCTCCCCAGCAAGCGGGAGGTACCTCCACCTCGGAGTGAACACCGGGGCGTCCTCGCCGGAACAGCGTGAGCCCCGGTCCGCGTCCAGGTTGATTGTCCCTTCCGGACATGGCTTCCGGGCAACCCGCGCACCCCGTGGAATCGCTCTGTCACTCGGATTCAGGAGGCGATCAGCGCGTGGACGACAACGGTGCCGACAAGGGCGTGGAGGGCGTGATCCTGCTCATCGGGTGCGGGATGCGCAAGTACCGCGAGTACCTGCTGGCCGGAGCGGCGGCGACGCACCCGGTCTGGCTGTTCACAGGTGAGGAGCCCGACTGGCAGACCCCCTACCTCACCGGTCACACGGTCGTGGACGTCACCGACCGGGACGCCGTGCTCGCGGCGGCCCGGGAGCTGGCGGCGCGGATCCCGGTGCGGGGCGTGCTCAGCTGGGACGAGACCCTGATCGTGACGACCGCGCGGGTGGCCGACGAACTGGGCCTGCCCGGCGCGGGCGTGGACGGCGTGGAGGGCTGCCGGGACAAGTACCGCAGCCGCCGGCTGCTCACCGCCGCCGGTCTCGACCAGCCCGGATACGCCTGGGTGGACACCGCCGAGGAGGCGCTCGCGGCGGCGGAGCGGATCGGCTACCCGGTCGTCGTCAAGCCGCGCGGGATGGGCGCCAGCATCGGGGTGGTGCTCGCCGCGGACGCCGGCGAGGTCGTCGAGGCGTTCCGGACCGCCGACGAGGCGAGCCGGATCGGCGCGGTCTCCTACCGCGGCGGCGCGCTGGTCGAGGAGTACCTCGAAGGACCCGAGATCAGCATCGACGCGGCCGTCGTCGACGGCGAGTACCACCCGATGTTCGTGGCCCGCAAACAGGTCGGCCTCTTCCCCTACTTCGAGGAGACCGGCCACCACGTCGCCGCCGACGACCCGCTGCGCACCGACCCCGCGCTGCTGGCCATGCTGCGGGCCGCGCACCGCGCCATCGGCTACGGCTTCGGCATCACCCACACCGAGGTCAAGCTGACCGCCCGCGGCCCGGTCATCGTCGAGATCAACGGGCGGCTCGGCGGCGACCTCATCCCGCGTCTCGGCCAGCTCGCCACCGGCATCGACCCGGCCCGCGCCGCCGTGCGCGCCGCGCTCGGGCAGCGCCCCGACTTCACCGACACCGAGCACCGCACGGTCGGCATCCGCTTCGGCTACCCGCCCGAGGACTGCGTGGTCCGCTCCGTCACCCTGCCCACCGCCGCCGAGGGCCTGCTCGCCGCCGAGGCGATGGCCGGCCCCGGCACCGAACTCCGGCTGCCCCCGAACGGCTACATCGCCCGCCACTCCTACGTCATCGTCACCGGCGCGGACCCCGCCCTGACCACCGCCCGCCTGGACACGGCGGCGGCCCTGGTCACCCTCGACCACGAGCCGCTGCACGTGCCCGTCCCGGCGTGACCCGGGCCACCGGCCGACAACCGTCCGGCCCGTCCGGGCCCACCGGCCCCGGCGTCGCCGGGTTGCCGGCGGGCCCACCCGCCCCGAGCCGCCCGGCAGCGTCCCGGCCCCGCCGGCCCACCCGCGGCCGGCCGCCGGGCACGGTCGGACCCACCGGCCCCGGCGCCGCCCGGACGCCGGCCGGCCCACCCGCAGAGAGCCGCGCGGTACCCACCCGGGCCGACCGGCCCGGCTCGTCGGGGTCCGACCGGCCCACCCGTCCCCGGAACCAGACCGCCGACCCCATCTGAGGAGATCCACATGGCACACCGCACAGTCGAACTGCTCGCCGTCGGCGCCGGCCCGGCGAACCTCGCGCTCGCGGTCGCGCTCGAGGAAATGGCCCCCGACCTCGCGGACCGCGCCCTCGTCGTCGAACGCGAGGAGAACGTCGTATGGCAGCGGGGCATGCTGCTCCCGGACGCCCTGAGCCAGGTCTCCTTCCTCAAGGACCTGGTCACGATGCGCAATCCGCGCAGTGAGTTCTCGTTCCTCAGCTTCCTGCACGACCGCGGCCGGCTCGACGCGTTCGTCAACCTCGGCAGCTTCGTGCCGTACCGCAGCGAGATATCCGAGTACCTCCAGTGGGTGGCGGACTCGCTGGAGCAGGTGCGGGTGGAGTACGGCCGGGGCGTCACCTCGGTCACCCCCGTGCACGGCACGGACGGCGAGGTCACCGGCTGGACCGTGGCGATGTCGGACGGCGACACCATCGGCTGCCGCTACCTGGTGATCGGCGCCGGACGCGACGCGCATGTGCCCGCCGTGTTCGAGGGGCTGCCGGCCGAGCGGGTCATCCACTCCACCCAGTACAGCCAGCGGATCGCCGAGGTGCCGGCGGACCGGCCGCTCAGGGTCGCCGTGGTCGGCGGGGCGCAGAGCGCGGCCGAGCTGTTCGGCGCGGCCCTGCGGGACCTGCCCGGCTGCCGGCCGACGATGATCATGCGCTCGATCGGTCTGAACGGCTACGAGAGCAGCAAGTTCACCAACGAGCTGTTCTACTCCTCGTTCGTCGACGAGTTCCACGCCGCCGACGCCGAGGCCCGCCGCCAGCTGCTGTCCGAGATGCACCGCTCCAACTACGGCGGTCTGGCCCCGGCCACCCTGGACTCGCTGTACCGGCAGTTCTACCAGGACCGGCGTACCGGCACGGACCGCCTGGGCATGGTCACCATGACCGACATCACCGGCGCCGGGACGGACGGCGACGACGTCGTCCTGACGCTCACCGACCGCCGTACCGCCGAGGTCCGCGAGCTCCGCTGCGACCTGCTGCTGCTCGGCACCGGGTTCGTCCGCGAGATGCCCCGCATGGTGCGCTCGCTCGGCGACGCGCTGGGCCTCGGCCGGATCGACGTCACCCGCAACTACCGCCTGGACACCGGCCGCCGGGACAGCGCCGCCTGCTACCTGCAGGGCGTCAACGAGGCCACCCACGGCATCGCCGACTCGCTGCTCAGCGTCCTCGCCGCACGGTCCGCGGAGATCACCGAGGACATCCTCGCGCACCGCGCCGGCCGCCTGGCCGCCGGAGACCGCGAGCCCGCCCTCGCCGCGGCCTGACCACCGCCGTTCCCGACCGGCCACCCACCCCGGTCCCCGCCGAACCCCGCAGAGAGACGACATGCTGATCAAGCACCTCGACCGCGCCGGCCTCACCCACGAGAACGGCCTCGACGCCCAGCGTCTGCTCCCCTGGCCCCAGTTGAACGCCCCCTTCGAGGGCTCCTGGTGCGTCATCCGGCCCGGCACCGCGTCCACCGCGCACGCCCACCACGAGTACGAGATCTTCGTCGCCCTGCGCGGCGAGGCGTTCCTGGAGTCCGACGGCGAGCGGGTCCCGTTCACCGCCGGCGACATCGTCCACTTCCCGCCGCACCACGAGCACCGGGTCGTCAACGACTCCGACGCCGACTTCGAGATGTACAGCGTCTGGTGGGACGCCGAGATGGCCGGCCGCTTCGCCGCCCGGCACACCGAGGAGGCCTGAGCCATGGACCAGCAGCAGTCGGAGCAGCGGCGCACCGTCATCATCGGCCCGCCGCCCACCCCCAACGGCGACCTGCACGTGGGCCACATCGCGGGCCCCTACATGGCGGCCGACGTGCACGCCCGCTATCTGCGGGCCACCGGGCAGCCGGTGCTCTACACGACGGGAACGGACGACAGCCAGACCTACGTCGTCTCCAGCGCCGCCAAGCTGGGCACCACCCCCGAGGCGCTGGCCCAGAAGAGCTGGCGGGACATCCGGGAGACGCTGGAGCTGATGGGCATCGCCGTCGACGGGTTCGCGCCCTTCGACGACGGCTACCGGGCGATGACGCTGGACTTCCTCACCCGGCTGCACGAGGCCGGCAAGTTCCGGCTGCGCACGGTGCGGCTGCCGTATGTCGAGGCGACCGGCGAGTTCCTGATGGAGGGCCTGGTCAGCGGCGGCTGCCCGGTCTGCCTGGCGGTCAGCCGGGGCGGGCTGTGCGAGAGCTGCGGGCACCCCAACAACTTCGCCGAGCTGACCGACCCGCGCTCCACCGTCGACCCCACGGCGGAGGTGACCCACCGCGAGGCCGAGATCCTGGTGCTGCCGCTGGAGGAGTACCGGGAGCAGCTGACCGCCTACCACCGGGAGAAGCAGTCCACCTGGCGCCCGCACATCGTGCAGCTGATGCGCGAGCTGCTGGCCCGCCCGCTGCCGGACTTCCCGATCACCTACCCCACCGGCTGGGGGATCCCCGCGCCGTTCCCGGAGACCCCGGGCCAGGTCCTCAACGCCTGGGCCGAGGGCATGCCGGCCTCGATGTACTGCACGGCCGTCGCCCAGCGCGCGCACGGCGAACAGCCCACGGCCGACGACGAGTTGTGGCGCGCGGAGAACGGCATCCGGCTGGTCTACTTCCTCGGCTTCGACAACGCCTACTTCTGGGGCCTGACCCACCTGTCGCTGCTGCTCGCCCACGAGGGCCGCTACGTCGTCCCGGACGCGATCGTCAGCAACGAGTTCTACGAGCTGGAGAACGAGAAGTTCTCCACCAGCAAGGGCCATGTGGTGTGGACCCGCGACCTGGTGCGCGAGGTCCCCCGCGACCTGGTCCGCTTCCATCTCGCGCTCACCGCCCCCGAGCACGCCCGCACCAACTTCTCCCGGGCCGCCCTGGAGAAGATCGCCGGCGAGCGGCTGGTCGAGCCGTGGAACCGGCTGGGCGCGCTGCTCGGCAAGGCGGTCGCCGAACTCGGCCTGGAGGGGCAGGAACTGCCGGTGTCGGCGGCGGCGAACGCCCGCCGGGCGGCTACGGCCGAACGGTTCGCGTCCGGCTACCGGCTCACCGGCTACAGCCTCAGCCGCACCGCCGACCTGATCCCGCTGCACACCGAGCGGCTCCTGGGCCGGGCCGAGGCCCTGCTCGACGGATCGGCCGCCGCCACCGACCGGGCCGCGGGCGTCGCCGAACTGGGCGACCTCTTCGCGGAGTTGCGCACCCTGATCGCCGCGGCCTCCCCGATCCTCATCGACCTCGCCGAACTGGCCCGGGCCGAGGGCGGATTCGACGGCACCTTCGCCCTCGCGCCCGCCGAGCGGACGACCACGGCCTTCACCGTCCCGGCGCTCGGCTCCACCGCCTGCCCGAGCTGAACCGACGACCTGGGCCCCATGAGAAGGCCCCAAGAGAAGTCCCGAGAGAAGTCCCGCGAGAAGTCCCGAGAGAAGGAAGGGAGGTGCCCGATGCGTGTCACCGTGGTGGGCGGCGGGGTGATCGCCCTGCTGACCGCTGTGGAATTCACCCTGGACGGACACCGGGTCACGGTCGTCGACCAGGGGCCCATTCCGTACAGCCGGGCCACCTCTTTCGACCAGCACCGGATCATCCGGGCCCTGCACCCGGACGATCCGCCCGCCACCGCGGCCGCGCTGCGCGCCCACCGCCGCTGGCTCGAACTGGAGGACCTGTTCGCCACCCGCTTCTACGAGCGGGTCGGCGCGCTCACCGTGCTGCCGCCCGCGGCGGCCGAGGCGGGCGTCCTGCTCCTGACCGGCGCCGGGGGCCGGGCCCGGACGCTCACCGCGGCAGAACTCGCCGACCGCTACCCGCATCTCGCCCTGGACAGCGGATTCGACGCGGTCCTGGAGGACGACGCCGGTGTCCTGCTCGCCGAGCGGGTGCTCGCCGCCTGCGCCGGCTGGCTGCGCTGGCAGCCGGACGTCAGCCTGATCGAGCACCGGCCGGTGGTCGCGGTGGACGGGGAGCGCGGGCGGGTCAGCCTCGCCGACGGGCAGGTGCTGGACGGCGACGGCGTGGTGGTCGCCGTAGGACCCTGGGCCCGGCGGCTGCTGCCCGAGCGGATCGCCAAGTCGCTGGTCCTGCACCGGCAGTCGCTGCTGTACTGCCGGGTCCCCGCGGCGGCGGCCGAGGCGTGGGCCGCCACCCCGGCCGTCCCCGCCCTCGGCACCCGGCGCGGCGCCTGGCTGATCCCGCCGGTGGCCGGTACGGCGCTCAAGCTCACCTCGGCCGCCGTCTGCCACCGGACCGACGACCTCACCGACCATGTCACGCCCGAGTACCGGCAGCGGGAGCTGGCGGCCGAGTTCGGCGACCTGCTGCCGGGCTTCGGACCGGCCTGGGTGCTCGGCAGCAAGGACTGCTACTACCTGTCGTACGCCGAGACCGGCGGCCCCCTGGTGGTCTCCCTCGGCGGCCCGGCCCACGCGTACGCGGCCTGCGGCGGCTCGTCGTTCAAGTTCGCGCCGCTGATCGCCCGCACCCTCGCCGACCGGGTCCTCGGCCGGGTCCCCGATCCCACGGGTCTGGCGGCGCTGGACGCCGTACCCCTCGACGCCACGCCCTGACCCCTTCCACCCGCGTTCCACCCGAGAGGAACCGCCATGAAACTCCTGGCTCTCGAAGCCCGGCAGAACGCCACCTACTACATCTCCCGCTACGAGCAGGTCGTCGCCCTCGGCGCGGACGTGTACGTCCTCAACGGCGAGGGCACCGAGGACTTCTGGCGCGCCGACCGCTACCGCGTCGCCGGTTCGCGGTCCGTCGACGAGCTGATCGCCGCGGCCAAGGAGTGGCACGCGGAGGAGCGGTTCGAGGGCGTGTTCACCTTCTCCGAGTCCGGGGTGCTGGCGGTCGCCGCGGTCGCCGAGGCCCTCGGCCTGCCCGGGATCGGCGTGGAGGCGGCCCGGGCCAGCCGGAACAAGCTGCTGATGCGCCAGGCCCACGAGCGCGAGGGGGCCGCCCACCCGTCCTTCCGCTTCGTCACCAGCGAGGCCGAGGCGTTGGGCGCCGCCGCGGACTTCGGCTACCCGGTGATCGTCAAGCCGACCCTGGGGGCCGCCTCCAACTACGTCTTCCGCGCCGACGACGCCGCCGAACTGCGCGAGCGCTACGCCCAGGCCGCCCAGGGCCTGACCGAGCTGTCCTGGTACGCGATGGAGGCCGACGGCCTGGACCTGGGCCCGCACGGGCTTCTCGTGGAGTCGTTCCTGGACGGCGACGAGTTCCTGGTCGAGGCGCTCGCCTGGGACGACGAGGTGTACCTCGGGTCGATCGTGGACCGGGTCACCGCCGAGGGCGGCACCTTCGACGACGACGTCCACCACGCCCCGACCGCCCTCACCCCCGCCCAGGTCGAGGCCGTCCACGAGGTCGTCACGGCCGGCGCCCGCGCCCAGGGCCTGCGGCGCAGCGTGATGCACGCCGAGGTCCGCTTCCACGAGGGCCGCCCGCACCTGGTGGAGATCGCCGTCCGCCCGGGCGGCGGCGGCCTGGACCACATGGCCCGGATCTCCGCCGGCTACGACCCGATCGCCGCCGTCGCCGCCGTGGCCCGCGGCGTCCGCCCCGAGGTCGGCCACTACGCGCCGACCGGCGTCCACACGGCGGCCCTGTGCCTGCTGCCCCCGGCCTCCGGCCGTATCGAGCGGGTCCACGTCCCCGACGGCGTCGGCGACCGGGCGGACGTGTTCTTCCTGAAGCTCACCGCGAAGACCGGCGACCTGGTCCGCCGGCCGCCCGCGGGCAACAGCATCCTCGGCTTCCTCGGGGTGACGGGCACCTCGTTCGAGGACGCCATGGCCACCGCCGGAGAACTCGCCGCCCAGGTCCGCGCCGACCTGACCGACCCGGACGCCTGACCCGACCCCCACAAGGCCCCACAAGGCCCGACAAGGCCCCACAAGGAGCAAGGACATGACTGAACGCCCTGTCGTCATGGTGGGCTTCGTGCCCGTGGCGGTGACCTCCCTCGCCCAGTTCCAGCCCGAGGGCTCGGTGATCGTCGTCGACGAACCCGATGTGATCCGCAAGCGCGAGCTGGCGCCGAAGGCGGAGGAGGCGCCCGTGGTACGGGAGCTGATCGCCTGGGAGTACCAGCTCGACGGCGCCGCCGACGCCTTCTACAACGCCCACCCCGACCTCGACCCGGCCGCGATCGCCCCGCTCCAGGAGTACGCCACCCCCTTCGCGGCCCGCCTCGCCGAGCGCTACGGCCTGCCCACCGGCGGCCACGGGGCGCTGCGGATCCTGCGGGACAAGGCCGTGCTGCGCCGGGTCAGCCGGGCCGCCGGCATCCTCAACCCGGAGTCCGTCGAGGTCACCGGCCCGGACGAGGTCCGCGCGTTCATGGCGGAGCACCCCGGCCCGGCCGTCCTGAAGCCCGCCAACCGCCAGGCCGCCCTCGGCACCCGCATCCTCGGCTCCGCCGACGAGATCGACGAGGCCTGGGCGGAGACCACCGCCATGGACGAGGGCGTGATGGTCCCCGACCGGGGCATCGAGCTGCGCATGCTCGTCGAGCGGTGCGTGCAGGGCCGCGAGTACAGCGTGGAGCTGCTCGTCGAGCGGGGCCGCCCGGTGTTCGCCAACGTCACCGGCAAGGACCTCTACCCGGGCGGACGTCCGGTCGAGCTGGGCCATGTGGTGCCCGCCGACATCCCGGCCGACCTGGACGCGCTGCTGCGCGCGGAGACCGAACGGCTGCTGCGGGCCGTCGGGTTCGGCACCGGGATCGCGCACTGCGAGTGGATCGTCGAGGACGGCCGCCCCTTCCTGGTGGAGTGCGCCGGCCGGTTCCCGGGCGACGGCATCGTGGACCTGATGGACCGCGCGTACCGTGTCGACCTGGTGCGTGCCTTCTGGACACTGATGAAGGGCGAACCGCTGCCCGCCCCGCTGCCCGAGCGGGCGCCCGGGGCCGCCGCGATCCGCTTCCTGCACACCGGGGCCGGGGTCGTGGAGTCCGTCTCGGGTGTCGAGGAGGCGCGTGCGCTGCCCGGCGTCGAGGCGTGCGCGGTGAGCGTGGAGCCGGGGGCCGAGGTGCGGGAGCTGCGCAGTTCCTGGGACCGGATCGGCTCGGTCGTCACCGAGGCGGCCACCGGGGCCGAGGCGGCGGCCGTCGCCGGCCGGGCCCTGGACACGATCCAGGTGAAGGTCCGCCCCGTGCCGGGCCGGCCGGAGTAGGTTCGCGCACCGTTCACGGACCGCAGTTCGCGGACCACCGTTCGCGGACCGCCGTTCGCGCACCACCGTTCGCGGACCACAGGAGGGAAGACATGGCCACCGTCGAGGACGTGCGGCGCCTTGCGGTCGCGCTGCCGCGCACCGAGGAGCACCTGATCCGGGACCGGGTGAAGTTCCGGATCGGCCGGATCGTGTACCTCGCGCTGTCCCGTGACGAGACCACGCTGGGCTTCGCGTTCCCCAAGGAGGAGCGCGCGGCCCTGGTGGCCTCGGAACCGGCGAAGTTCTCCATGCCCCCGACCTCCGACCTGCGCTACAACTGGGCCCAGGCGACCCTCGCCGCGCTGGGCCCGGCCGAACTCGCCGAACTGGTCACCGAGGCGTGGCGGATGTGCGTGCCCGCCAAGGTGGCCCGCGCACACCTCGGCCCCGACCCGGACCCCGGGACGCCCCTGCCCCCGGCCCCGCCGCTCGCCCGGCTGCGGCTCTCCGCCGAGGTGTTCGCCGGCTACCGGGGCGTCGACCGCAGCTGGCTGGAGCTGCGCCGGCTGACCGCCCCCGCCCTCGACCTGACCGACCCCGCCCACCGCCTCGCCCTGCACCGCTGGCTCAACTCCTGGGGCTGCAGGCTCCCTTATCCGGCCGAGGGCGAGCCGTACCCGCTGGCGGAGGCCCTGGCCGCCTGGACGGCCGGGCACCCGCTGCCCGGCACCCCGCTCGCCGACCTCACCGACGCCGCCATCGACGCGCTGGCCGCCGCGTACGAGGACCTCGCCGGGCTCCCGGCCGGGTCCCCGGCCCGCCCCCGTTCCCTCGGCCCGACGGCCGCCGCGAAGGCGCTGTACGCGCTGCGCCCCAACACCGTCATGCCGTGGGACGCGGCCATCGCCACCGAGCTGTACGGCGCCCGGGACGGGGCCGCGTTCGCCCGCCATCTGCGCAGCGGGCGGGCCTGGGCGCGGGCCGCCCTCGCCGAGAGCGGGCTGGACGCCGACGCGCTCGCCGCCGACCTCGGCCGGCCCGCCGTCACCCTTCCGAAGGTCCTCGACGAACACCTGTACGTGACCATCACCCGCCGTGCGGCCCCGTGACCGTACGGCAGGTTCGTCCGAATATCACCCCCGCCCAGAACCCGCGTGTGACGATCCCTCGCGATCGTCGTCCGTACCGCAGCAGCGAGCTGTGACTCCAGTGAAAGGCACCGAGAAACCATGACAGTTGACCAGAGCACCAGGGACAAGGCCGAGCGGCTGCGGGCGCTCGGCAGCGACTCCGTCCTCGTGCTGCCCAACGCCTGGGACGCGGGCAGCGCCGCCGTGATCGCCGCGGCGGGCGCCCTCGCGATCGGCACCACCAGCGGCGGTGTCGCCTGGTCGCTCGGCCGGGGCGACGGCGAGCAGGCCGACCGGGACGAGATGATCGCCGCCGCCGCGCGGATCGCCGCCGCCGTCGACGTCCCGGTGACCGTGGACATCGAGGCCGGCTACGGCGCGGCCCCCGAGGAGGTGGCGAAGACGGTCACCGCGGTGGTCGCCGCCGGCGCGGTGGGCGCCAACCTGGAGGACTCCGAGGCCCCCGGCGGCCCGCTGTTCACGCCCGAGGAGCAGGCGGCGCGGATCGCGGCGGCGCGCACCGCCGCGGCCGCCGCCGGCCTGCCCGAGCTGCTGCTCAACGTCCGCACCGACGTGTACCTGTTCGGCATCGGCGAGGAGTCCGGCCGGCTCGACGACGTGCTGGCCCGTACCGCCGTGTACGCGGACGCCGGCGCGGACGGCATCTTCGTGCCGGGCCTGCTCGACCTGGCGGTCCTCGGCGAACTCGCCGCCCGCTCCCCGCTGCCGGTGAACGTCATGGCCGGTCCCGGCGGCCCCAGCGTGGCCGAGCTGGTCAAGGCCGGGGTGCGCAGGATCAGCGTCGGCACCGCGATCACCCAGGCCGCGTACACGGCGGCCCGCCGCGCCACGCTGGAACTCCTCGGCTCCGGCACCTACGAGGAGCTGGCCGGATCGCTGGACTTCTTCCAGGTGGACGGCCTCTTCCACGGCTGAGCACGGCGGCGGGGGCCGGTGGCAGCCCCACCGGCCCCCGCCCCCGCGCGGCCGTTCAGCCCGTCTTCGCCGTCCAGCGCTCGACCACCTGGTCCAGGACGTCCAGCGGCAGCGCGCCGCTGCCCAGCACCAGGTCGTGGAAGGCCCGGATGTCGAAGGCCGGGCCCAGCCGCCGGGCCGCGCGGGTGCGCAGCCGCTGGATCTCCAGCCGGCCCGTCATGTACGACAGCGCCTGGCCGGGCCACTCGATGTAGCGGTCGGTCTCGTTCTGCACCTCGGCCTCGGCCAGCACGGTGTGCTCGCGCAGATAGGCCACCGCCTGGTCCCGGCTCCAGCCGAAGTGGTGCAGCCCGGTGTCGACGACCAGCCGGGCGGCCCGCAGCGAGTCCATCGCCAGCATGCCGAGGCGGGCCACCGGACCCGAGTACAGCCCCATCTCGTCGGCGAGGCGCTCCGCGTACAGCCCCCAGCCCTCGATGTAGGCGTTGATCCAGGCGACCCGGCGCAGCCGGGGCAGCCCGGTCAGCTCCTGGGCCAGGGAGAGCTGGACATGGTGGCCGGGCACCGCCTCGTGGAAGGCGGTGGCCTCGGCCAGCACCCGTGAACGCTCCGTCGCCCGCGCGGTGTTGGCGTGGTAGGTCCCCGGCCGGGAACCGTCCGGCGCGGCCGGCATGTACCAGGCCAGGGGCGCGCCCGGTGCCTCGGTGCCGTCCAGCGCGCAGGGTACGGCGGGCAGCCGTCCGAACCGCCGGTGCGCGGCCAGCTCGGCCCGGCCGATCGCGGTCCGGGCGGCGGCGAGCAGCTCCGGGGCACCGCTCCACCGCAACCGGGCGTCGGTGCGCAGCCGTTCCCGTATCTCGCCCGCGCTCGGCGTCCCGCCGAAGGCCTGGGCCCCGGCCGGCCCGTACTCCGCCTCCAGATGGGCGAGCAGCTCCACCCCGGTGTCGTGGAGTTCCTTGGGGGAGCGGTCGGTGGTGGTGTGGACGCGGGCCAGGGTGGCGTAGTGCTCCTCGCCGTCGGGCAGATGGCACAGCCCCGGGCGCTCCGGGGGCCGTCCGTGGGGGGCGAGGTCCGTGTGCAGCGCCTCCCGGTAGGCGGCGAACGCCGGGCGCACCCGCTCGTCGATCAGCCGGTCCCGCTCGGCGTGGTGACGTGCGCTCAGCGGTACGGCGCGCAGCGGGTCCCCGGCCGGGTCGGCGAGGTAGGCGTCCAGCCGGTCCGTCGCGGTACGGACCCGTCCGGCGACGGGCAGGCGTCCCGCCCGCAGCCCCTCGCGGTGTCGTTCGGCCGCCTTCGCCAGGTAGCCGGGGACCGCCGCCAGCCGCTCCAGATGGCCGCGTTCCTGCTCCTCGCCCACCGGGCGCACGGCGGGCAGGGAGCCGAGCAGCCGGCCGAGCGGGGAGGTCTGGTAGTCGGCGACGGTGTGCTCGACCAGCCGGGTCCCCAGACGGTCGGCGACGGCCCGGGCCTGCTGCGCCACCACCGCCCGGGTCACCTCCTCGACGGCGTCCGCGACCGGCGCGGCGGCGGCCCGGTCGGCGAGCGTCGCCGCCCGCGCGGCCAGCTCCGACTGCGCCTGCCAGGAGGGGTCGGCCAGCCGCCCGACCGTCTCCGGGCAGCCTTCGAGGGCGTCCTCCAGCGGGTCCTCGGCGGCGAGCACGCCGACGGCCTCCTCGGCGAGGGCGTCGAGGGGGGTGGGAGCGGTCATGCTGAGGTCTCCTGTCTCAGGGCGGGGAACGGTCGGTCGTGCCGGGGAAGTCCGGGGCGCTCGTCGGGCACGCGGTGCCGCTGGGCGGCCGGAACATCCGGCGGGCGGTGCCGTCCCGGGGCCGGGGCGTCCGTCGCGGGGACCGGCCGGGTGCGTGCGAACTGCCCCACCAACGGCGGCAGTCCGTACAGGCCGGGCACATCGGTCCGCTCCAGCAGCCCACTGTCGACGACGGCTTCGAGAAGGTCCTCCACCGGCTCCTCCACCAGCTCCGCCACCAGTTCCCCCGCCGGTCCGTACGCCGGTCCGACTGCCGGTCCGTGCGCAGGCCCCAGCGCCGGTCCGTGCGCAGGCCCCAGCGCCGGTCCGTGCGCAGGTCCCAGCGCCGGTCCGTGCGCAGGTCCCAGTACTGATCCGAGCGCCGGTCCGTGGGGCGATCCCGGCACCGGTCCGTGCGTCGGCTCCTGCGCCGATCCCCCGTGCACCGGTTCGATCGCCCGCGCGAGCGCCGTGGCCGAGGCGTGGGTCACGCCGTCCACGGAAGGTGTCGTACCGGCCGTCGCGAACCGGTGCAGGATCAGCCGGGCCCGGGGGGTGAGGCGGCGGTAGGCGTCCTCGTACCGCTCGACGAGACTCTCGTCGCCCACCCGCAGCCGTGCGGACAGGCCGTCCGCGCGGACGAGTTCGGCGACCGCCTCGGGGAGCAGGGCCTCAGGGCGCGCGGCCAGCCGGCGGCCCGCGAGGGTGAGGGCGAGCGGCAGGTCGCCGCAGGCCTCCGCGAGCAGCAGCCCGGCACGCGGGGCGCCCCGGAGCCGCTCGGCGCCCAGCACCCCCGCGAGCAGTTCCATCGACTCGTCCCGGTCCAGGACGGGCAGCGCGAGGCGCCGTACCCCGTCCAGGCCGAGCAGCCGGGACCGCGCGGTGACCAGGATCCTGCTGTGCTCCCCGGCCACCAGCAGGTCGCGCACCTGGCGCTCCTGGAGGGTGCCGTCGAAGACGATCAGCAGGCGCCGTTCGGCCAGTACCGAGCGGTACAGGCCGATGCGCTGGGCGGGGTCGTTCGGGATGTGCTCGGCCGGGATGCCGAGGGACTGAAGCAGCCCGCCCGCGATGCCCGCCGCGTCCTTGCGGCCGTCGTCGGCCGTGCCCAGGCCGACGTACAGCTGCCCGTCCGGCAGGTCCGCGGCCAGCTCGTGGGCCAGCCGCAGGGCGAGCGCGGACTTGCCGGCCCCGGTCTGGCCGTGGATGAGCAGCGGCGGCACCGGGCCGTCGGCCGGTGCCGTCAGCGCGCGGGCCGCGGCCAGCTCGCGGGACCGGCCCGCCAGCGGCCGCGGTTCCGTCGGCAGCTGCGCCGGCACGGGCAGCAGGGCCCGTACGGCGGCGGCCCGCAGCCGCGGTTCCGGTGCCTGGTGTGCCGTCTTGGCGGCGGCCGGTGCCGGTTCGTCGCCCACGCTGCCCGCCGCCGCCCGCCAGCGCCGCTCCCAGGCCGCCCGGTCCCCGCCGCAGGCCTCGGCGAACGCGAGGGCCACCTGCAGGGTGGGCAGCCGGTAGCCGGCCGCCGCGTCCGAGAGCACCGAGGCCGAGAACAGCGCCCGCCTCGCCAGCTCCCGGTAACTGGGGGAGCCCGCCGCGGCCCGGAGCCGGCGCAGCTCCAGGGCGAAGGCGGTGGCCGGTCCGGCGTCCTGCGCCAGTGGTTTCTCCGGTCTGCCCACGCTCATGCTCCTTGGGATGGTCGGGGGCGGCGCGCCTCGGGTTCGCCGGGCACCTGCGCCCTCTCCTGCCTGCCTCCGCAGGGTCCGACCAGCCGTTCCCGATCCCTTCCCCGTGCGGTACCGGCCGGTCCCGCGGCCGTGCGGACGGCCCGCACCGGGCCCGGGCACAGGGTTTTTCGGCGCGCCGGGACAGGGGGTCTTCGCCGCGCCAGGCGTTATGCTTCCGTGGATTTGTGCTCCGCAGGGTGACCAGGCGGGCACGGGGGTGGGGGGAGCCGATGGCGGCCATGGACATGCGGTACGGCGTGCTCGACGCCGTGTGCGGTGTGGTGGCGGCCGACCCCTGCCGGTTCGTCGCGCCCACGCGGGCGCAGGGCGCGGACGATGCCGTCGGGCATCCGGCGCGGGGGGCGCACGAGCCGTACCGCGTGCCGCGCGGTCCGTCGGAGAGCCGGCCGGACGGCCACCGCCTGTGCCTCGGCGCGGTCCGGGAGGACGAAAACAGGGGGAAGAGGCTTGCTGGGACAACACGCCGAAAACCGGCTGCGTTTCAACGTGCTCGGACCGCTGGAGGTGTGGTCGGGAGACACTCGACTCCGGCTCGGCGGGATGGTCCAGGAACGGGTGCTCGCCACCCTGCTGCTTGAGCCGGGCAGGCTCGTTCCCGTCTCCCGGCTGGTCGAGGCGGCCTGGGAGGAGGAGCCGCCGGCCACCGCCTCGCACCAGGTCCGCAAGGCGGTCGCCGACCTGCGCCGCCGCATACCCGACGGCAGCCAGGTGGTCCTCACCGACGGCCCCGGCTACCGCGTCGCCCTCGCCGACGACCAGCTCGACCTGACCGAGTTCACCGATCTGGTCCTGCGGGCCAGGGGCGCGGCCGACCAGGGCGATCCGGCGGCGGCGATCGAGGCGCTGCGCGCGGCCCTGGAGCTGTGGCGCGGACCCGTCCTGCCCGATGTCGCGGGACCGGTGATCTCCGCGGCCGCCGCCGCCCTGGACGAGCGGCGGGTCGGCGCCGCCGAGCGGCTCTTCGAGCTGTGCCTCGGCCTCGGCCAGGCCGCCGAACTCGTCGCCGACCTGCGCGACCTGACGGCGAGGTACCCGCTGCGGGAGAACCTCCGCCGCCAGCTGATGCTCGCGCTGTATCGTTCCGGCAGGCAGGCCGAGGCACTGGAGGAGTACGCCCGGGTCCGGGACCTGCTGGTGGAGGAGCTGGGCATCGATCCCGGCCGGCAACTCACCCAGGTCTACGAGGGGATCCTCCGCGAGAGCCCCGAACTGGCCGCCCCCGTACCGCCGGAGGCCCCGGCGCCGACGCCCGTCCCGGTGTCCGCGCAGGCGCCCTGCACCCTCCCCTACGACCTGGCCGACTTCTCCGGGCGCGACCGGGAACAGCGCGAACTGCTCGACTGCGCCCAGCGCTCCGGCGGCCGGGCGCCCGGGATCGTCGCCATCGACGGCATGGGCGGCTGCGGCAAGACGGCGCTCGCCGTCCGCGTCGCCCACCGGCTGGCCGACGCCTACCCCGACGGGCAGCTGTACATCAACCTGCGCGGCTACACCCCGGGCGAGCAGCCGGTCACCTCGGCGACCGCGCTCGCCACCCTGCTGCGGGCGCTCGGTGTCCCCGGCGACCAGATCCCCGACGACCTTGAGGGCCGCACCGCCGCCTGGCGGGCCGCGCTGCTGGGCCGCCGGCTGCTCCTGCTGCTCGACAACGCGGCCGACACGGCCGAGGTCCGTCTCCTGATGCCCCCGGCCCCGGGCTGTCTGGTCCTGGTGACCAGCCGCAGCCGGCTGCTGGACCTCGACGGGGCGGACTGGACCTCGCTCGGCGTGATGTCCAGCGACGACAGCGTGGGTCTGGTGTCGACGACGCTCGGCGCGGAACGGGTCGCGGCGGAGCCCGAGGCGTCGGCCGAACTGGCCACGCTCTGCGGCCATCTGCCGCTCGCCCTGCGGCTGGCCACCGCCCGGCTGCGCAACCGGCCGCGCTGGACGGTCGGTTACCTCGTGGACCGATTGCGCGACGAGACCCGGCGGCTCGACGAACTGAGCCTGGGCGAACGGAGCGTGGCGGCCACCCTGCGTCTGTCGTACCAGACGATGGCGGCCGATGCCCGCAGCGCCTTCCGGCTGCTGGCGCTGCACCCCGGCTCCGACATCGACCTCCACTCGGCCGCGGCGCTCCTCGGCACGGACACCCGGGACGCCGAGGACATCCTGGAGCACCTGCTCGACGTGCACCTGGTCCAGCAGCCGGACGTGGGTGTGTACGCCTTCCACGACCTGGTGCGCAGCTTCGCGCTCAGCCTGCGCGGACCGGCCACCGAAGAGGAGGACCAGGACGCCGTCGGGCGGCTGCTCGACTACTACCTGACCGCCGCCGAGCAGGCCTGCGAGCTTCTCTTCCCCGGCCGTCGGCGACGGGCCACCGGTCTGCCGGCCACCCGGGCCGAGCTGCCGGACCTGGGCGACGCCCGGCTGGCCCTCACCTGGTTCACCCGGGAGCACACCGCGCTGAGCGGCGCGGTCGCGCTGGCCCGGGCACAGGGCTACGACCGGCACGCGGTGTGGCTCACCCGCAACGTGGTCTTCTACCTCAACGCCCGTGGCCACATCAGCGAGTTCCGCGACCTGAGCCGCAGCGCGGTCGACGCGGCCCGCCGCCTCGGCGACCTGGTGCTGCTCGCCGTGAGCCTGTCGAACCTGGGGGTGGCCTGCTGGAAGCTGGGCCGCTTCGAGGAGGGCGTCGAAGTGGCCCGGGAGGCGCTGGCGGTGGCGACCGAGCTGAGCGACCGGGACACCGAGGCGCACTCGGAGTCCACCCTCGGCCTGCTCAACAGCGTGCTCGGCCGCTTCGACGAGGCCCTGCCGCACCTGGTGCGGGCGGTGGATCTCGGCCGGGAGCTGCAGAACGTGCGCTCGGAGTCCGAGAGTCTGACCATCCTCAGCACCCTGTACGAGCAGTGGGGCCGGTACCCGGAGGCGGTGGAGGCGGCCCGGCGGGCCGTGGAACTCGACCGGCAGCTCGGCAGCCGCGAGAACGAGATCGTCTCCGTGACCGACCTCGCCCTCGCCCTGCTGGGCCTGGAGAAGTACACCGAGGCCCAGCAGTGCCTGGAGCGGGCCCGGCGCATCAGCGACCAGACCCACGATCCCGGCAACGTCGGCGTCCTGCTCGCGCTGTCCGCCGATGTCCAGCACCGGCTGGGCAACCCGGCGGACGCCGCGCGTCTCGCGGAGAACGCCCTGGAACTGGTCCGGTCGAGCGTGGTGCCGATCCGGCAGGTGAAGACCGAGAACATCCTCGGCCGGCTGTGCACCCGGCAGGGCGATCCGGCCAGGGCGCTGGAGCTGCACGGGAGTGCCCTGAAGACCGCCGCCGGCATCGGCTACCGGATCGAGGAGGCGCACGCCCTGGTCGGCCTGGCCCGGGCCTGCGAGGCCCTCGGCGACACCGCGGCGGCCGAGCAGCACGCCGGTGCGGCGGCCGGACTCTTCGACGCGATGGGCGTGCCCGAGATCGGCCGGAGCCGCTGAGCGGTCAGCTGCCGGAGGTCGCGGTGACGACGGTCGGGCCCTGGTTCTCGGCGATCACCTGGTGCCCGGCGGGGCGGTCGTTCGCCGGGTGCTGCCCGGCCGCCACGCCCAGTCCGAGCGCCAGCGTCATCGCGACCATCCCGAACAGTCCGGCCAGCTTGGTACGCATCGTTTTGTTCCCCCTTGTGATGTCCTGCTCTCGACATCACCGATGCTGCTGGCGGCCGTTCCCGGACCGTTCCCCCGCCGATACCGGGGCGGGTGACCTGCGCGGGAACGGCTCATCCGGCCGTTCGTCCGCCGCTCGGCGGGGTGGGGACGAGCCCGCTGCACGCCACCACCCGCGGGCCCTCCGCGAGCAGCACCACCGAGGTGCGCACCGGCCCCGCGCTGTGTCCGGCCAGGTCGAGCAGGGCCCGTACCACCGACCGGAGTTCCACCTGTTCGTCCGGGGTCGCCTCGGACGGCTCCGAGCTGCCGAGCCGCCGGGCGGCCACGTCGACGACCTGGTGCATACCGCTCTCGGTGACCGTGGTGATCAGGAACTCGGTGCCCTCCGACGGCTCCCGCGTTCCCCGGGGCTCCCCGCCGCCGACTCGGGTGAGTTCCTGGTTGATGCGGTTCAGGACCGACTCGTCGGCCGGGCTGTCCTCCGGGTGCCTCACGGCATCCTCCTTCTGCAGACGTGTGTCGCGGCCAGGTTTTCGGCCCCCGACCCCGTTCACCTCCCGTCGCGTTCCCGTCCGGATCCCGCCGCACCGGCGACATCCCACCCGTGAACTCGCGCAACCGACACGGTACTTGGCGGACAGAGCGGTCCCCGTGCGCTCCCGCCGCATGCCCCGCCGGGATACTTGCCGCCTGCCCGGAAGCCCGAACGGATCAGGAGCACGCCCAGTGACCAGCGACCACCGCACAGGACCGCCCCATTTCGGCAGCGAACGCGACATGCTGCGGGCCTTCCTGGACTACCACCGCGACACCCTCGCCATGAAGTGCGCCGGGCTCACCGACGAGGAGCTGCGGCAGCGGTCCATGCCGCCGTCCACGCTGTCGCTGCTCGGACTGGTGCGGCACCTGGCCGAGGTGGAACGCACCTGGTTCCGCCGGGTGTTCGAGGACCACGACATCCCCCTGGTGTGGTCCGACGAGATGGACTTCCAGGCGGCGTACGACGCGAGCGCGTCCACCCGGGCGGAGGCGTTCGCCGCCTGGGAGGCCGAGGTGGCCGAGTCCCGTCGTATCGAACGCGAGGCCGCCTCCCTGGACCGGGCCGGATACCAGCCGAGGTGGGAGGAGGAGGTGTCGCTGCGGATGGTGATGCTGCACGTGCTCCTGGAGTACGGCCGCCACAACGGCCACGCCGACCTGCTGCGCGAGGGCGTCGACGGGACGGTGGGCGCCTGAGCCCCGGCGCGGCGTCGCCCGGACGTCTCAACGGGCTTCCTGTCCATACGTCTTGACGTAACGAGCCCGTTGCGCGTTTGCTTCCCTCACATCATCGGTCGCGTACCACGCTCCCCCCACCCGGAAGGCGCCTGATGTGAGCACTCCTGCCCGCTGCGGGGCCCACGTGCCCCGTTTCGCCCTAGCCCTGGCCGCTTCCGCGTCGGCCCTCACGCTCACCGCGTGCGGTGCCATCGACGGCATCACCGGAAGCGACAGCTCCACGTCCCCGAACAACCGGGACGACATCACCGTGGGACTGCTGCTGCCCGACAAGGACACGGCCCGCTTCGAGGCGTTCGACTACCCCATCTTCAAGAAGGAGGTCGCCACCCTCACCCACGGCAAGGGCACGGTCGACTACGCCAACGCCGAGGCGGACCAGGCCACCCAGAGCAGGCAGTTCCAGCAGATGGTGGCCAAGAAGGTCGACATCATCGTGGTGGACGCGCTGGACTCCGCGGCCATCGCACCGGACGTGCGCAAGGCGAAGGACGCCGGCATCCCCGTCATCGCCTACGACCGGCTCGCCCAGGGCCCGATCGACGCCTATGTCTCCCACGACAACGAACTCGTCGGCGAGGTCCAGGGCCGCGCCATCGTCGAGGCCCTCGGCAGCAGGGCGGCCTCCAGCGAGATCGTCATGATGAACGGCGACCCCGCGGACCCCAACACCGCGCGGTTCAAGGAGGGCGCCCTCGGCGAACTCGAGAACAAGGTGCGCATCGCCGAGCAGTACGACACCGACAAATGGTCCCCGGCCGTCGCGGAAGCGAACATGAAGAAGGCCATCCGGGCCGTCGGCCTCGGCAAGATCGCCGCCGTCTACTCCGCCAACGACGGCATGGCCGGCGCCGTCATCGACGCGATGAAGAAGGCGGGCGCCACCACGATCCCGCCGGTGACCGGACAGGACGCCAACCTGGACGCGGTGCAGCGGGTGGTCTCGGGCGAGCAGTACATGACCGTGTACAAGTCCTTCCTGGACGAGGCCACCGACGCCGCGCAGATGGCGGTGTACAAGGTGCAGAGCCGCGACATCCAGTACGACGCGCTCGCCCAGGACAAGGTCGACAGCCCGACCGAGAAGGACATCCCCGCGACGCTCGTGCCGGTGGTCGCCCTCACCAAGGACAACATCAAGGACACGGTGATCGCCGACGGCGTCTACACGGTCGCCGACATCTGCACCCCGAAGTACGCGTCGGCCTGCGCGGCGATCGGTCTGAAGTAGCGCCGGCCGGTTCCGGCCGGTGCACATTCTTCCAAGACCGCGCGGCCGCGGGGCCGGTAGCGTCCCCGCTCGTACGGCCGGCGGCCGGTCGGGCGGCACGGGGGACCGTCCGACCGCCGTGGGACAGCGGAACGCCCCCCGGCCCTGTGCGGGCCGGGGGGCGTTCCGTGTCCGAACGGGGACCGGGTTACTTCACCGGCTCCGGCTCCGGCGCGCTCTCCTGCTCCGTCTCGCCCGCCGGGTCGACCGGCGTCCTGACGGAGTCGAGGAGCAGCTGGGCCACGTCCACGACGGTGATGGACTCCTTGGCCTTGCCGTCGTTCTTCTTGCCGTTCACCGAGTCGGTCAGCATGACCAGGCAGAACGGGCAGGCCGTGGAGACGATGTCCGGGTTGACGGAGAGAGCCTCGTCGACACGCTCGTTGTTGATGCGCTTGCCGATCCGCTCCTCCATCCACATCCGCGCACCGCCGGCGCCGCAGCAGAAGCCGCGCTCCTTGTGGCGGTGCATCTCCTCGTTGCGCAGGCCCGGGACGCTGGCGATGATCTCGCGCGGCGGCGTGTAGATCTTGTTGTGGCGGCCCAGGTAGCAGGGGTCGTGGTAGGTGATGATGCCCTCGACCGGGGTGACCGGGACCAGCTTGCCCTCGTCCACCAGGTGCTGGAGCAGCTGGGTGTGGTGGATGACCTCGTAGTCGCCGCCGAGCTGCGGGTACTCGTTGCCGATGGTGTTGAGGCAGTGCGGGCAGGTCGCGACGATCTTCTTGGCCGACTTCGGCTTCTTCGTCGCCGGGTCCTCGTCATCCTCGCCGAACGCCATGTTCAGCGCGGCGACGTTCTCCATGCCCAGCTCCTGGAACAGCGGCTCGTTGCCGAGCCTCCGCGCCGAGTCGCCGGTGCACTTCTCGTCGCCGCCCATGATCGCGAACTTGACGCCTGCGATGTGGAGCAGTTCGGCGAAGGCCTTGGTGGTCTTCTTGGCGCGGTCTTCGAGGGAGCCGGCGCAGCCGACCCAGTACAGGTACTCGACCTCGGTGAGGTCCTCGATGTCCTTGCCGACGACCGGGACCTCGAAGTCGACCTCCTTGAGCCACTCCAGGCGCTGCTTCTTCGCCAGGCCCCAGGGGTTGCCCTTCTTCTCCAGGTTCTTGAGCATCGTGCCCGCCTCGGACGGGAACGCGGACTCGATCATCACCTGGTAGCGGCGCATGTCGACGATGTGGTCGACGTGCTCGATGTCGACGGGGCACTGCTCGACACAGGCGCCGCAGGTGGTGCAGGACCACAGCACGTCCGGGTCGATGACGCCGTTCTCCTCGGCGGTGCCGATCAGCGGCCGCTCGGCCTCCGCGAGAGCGGCGGCGGGCACCCCGGCCAGCTGCTCCTCGGAGCCCTTCTCCTCGCCCTCGGCACTCTTGCCGCCGCCCGCGAGCAGGTAGGGCGCCTTGGCGTGCGCGTTGTCCCGCAGGGACATGATCAGCAGCTTGGGGGAGAGCGGCTTGCCGGTGTTCCAGGCGGGGCACTGCGACTGGCAGCGGCCGCACTCGGTGCAGGTGGAGAAGTCGAGGAGGCCCTTCCAGGAGAACTGCTCGACCTGGGAGACACCGAAGACGTCGTCCTCACCGGGGTCGGTGAAGTCGATCGGCTTGCCGCCGGAGGTCATCGGGAGCAGCGCGCCGAGGGCGGTCTCGCCCTTCGCGTTGCGCTTGAACCAGATGTTCGGGAAGGCCAGGAAGCGGTGCCAGGCGACGCCCATGTCGGTCTTCAGGGCGACCACGATCATCCAGATGAACGAGGTGGCGATCTTCAGGCCGGCGAAGAAGTAGGTGAGGTTCTGGAGCGTGGAGACGTCCATGCCCCGGAACCAGGAGACCACCGGGTACGAGATGAAGAACGACGCCTCGTAGGAGTCCACGTGGTGCTGGGCGCCCTCCAGGGCGTGCAGCGTGAAGATGCAGACACCGACGATCAGGATGACCGTCTCGACGAAGTACGCCTGGCCGAAGTTGGAGCCGGCGAAGCGGGACTTGCGGCCCGGCCGGTTCGGCTTGCTCAGCTGGCGGATGACGATCAGCACCAGGATGCCGAGGACCGTCATGGTGCCGATGAACTCGACGAACATGTTGTACGGCGCCCACTCGCCGATGATCGGCAGGATCCAGTCGGCCTGGAACAGCTGGCCGACGGCGTTGACGATCGTCAGCAGCAGGGAGAAGAAGCCGACCGCGACGAACCAGTGCGCGACGCCGACGATGCCCCAGCGGTTCATCCGGGTGTGTCCGAGGAACTCCCGGACCACCGTGACCGTCCGCTGGACGGGCTCGTCGGTGCGGGTCCCGGCGGGCACGTTCTGGCCGAGCCGCAGGAAGTTGTAGATCTGCAGGACGGCGCGGGCGAACAACGCCACGCCGACCACGATCAGAACCAGCGACACGATGATCGCGGCGAGTTGCATGGGGGCTCCTCGGGCCTGCGAGGTCTCTCGAAATTACTAAGCGAAATTACTAAGCGGTAACTTATGCAGTCCGTCTGAGACTACCCGCATCTTTACTCGCACTGTAGCCAGGTGCGGAGTGATCTGGATCGCTGAGGCTTGCCTCTGCATCGGCCCCACAACCCGATCGTGTTATTCGTACAGAATTGTTACATTCAGGTCTAATTTGGACCTGTGCTCTACGGGATCGCCGCCGCCACCACCGCCCTGCTGCTCGCCGCCGTCCTCGCCGCGTCGATCCGGCCGGCCGCGCTGCGGCTGGGCCTGGTCGACCGCAGGCGGGCGCGGCCCGTGCCGGCGCTGGGCGGGCTCGCCGTCGTCGGGGCGACCTGTCTGGTCGCGGGGGCCGGGGAGTGGACCGGGGTCGCCCCGCTCGGTACCGGGGTCGGGCGGCTGCTGATCGCCGGGGGAGTCGTGGCGCTGCTCGGCCTGGTCGCCGACGTCTGGCGGCTGAAGACCCGGTTCCTGCTGTTCGGTACGGCGGTGGCGGCCGCCTGTGTGGTGCCCTACGGGGAGTTCGGGATCGCCGGCGGGGTGCTCGGGGTCGGCTGGATCGCCTTCGTCGCCGTCGCCTTCAAGGGGCTCGACCACGCGGACGGGCTGGCCGGGACCGTGGGAGTGGTGACCGCCTTCGGGGCCGGGGCCTGCGCCACCGTGGAGATGATGGACGGGCTCGCCGTGCTGCTGAGCGTGCTCGCCGCCGCCCTCACCGGCTTCCTGATGCACAACTGGCACCCCGCGCGGATCGCCCTCGGCGCCACCGGCTCGCTGTTCGCCGGGTTCGTGCTGGCCGCCGCCGCCCTGCTGACCAGAACCGGGTACGACCCCCTCGCCAGCGCGGGCGTGCTGTTCGCGCTCACCGCCGTCGCGGGCGCCGACGTCCTCCTCGTCCTGCTGTCGCGGCTGCTCGCCGGGCGGCCGGTGCTGCGGCGCGGGCCCGACCATCTCGCGCACCGGCTGCGCCGGCTGGGGCTCGCCTCGCCGGGCGCGACGATCGTCCTCGGGGGCGCGTCCTTCGCCGGGGTGCTCGTCGCGGTGCTCGTGCACGGCGGCTGGATCGGGCGGACCGCCGCCACCTGCGTCGCCTGCGTCACCTTCAGTCTCGTGCTCCTCCTCCTTCGGGTGCCGGTGTACGGGCCCCGAAGGAGGGGGAGCACGGAATCATCGCAGGTCAGCGGCCACTTGCGTGTAAGGAACGGATAAGACTTGAGTCTGCTCCGCTCAGGTCTGTTGACCCAGCGCGAGGCTTGATGCACACTTGAGTCCGTTCCACTCAAGTCAGCTGGAGGAAATCACCATGGCACGTGCGGTCGGCATCGACCTGGGCACGACTAACTCCGTCGTCAGCGTTCTTGAAGGCGGCGAGCCCACCGTCATCACCAACGCCGAGGGTGCCCGGACCACGCCGTCCGTCGTCGCCTTCGCGAAGAACGGCGAAGTCCTCGTCGGCGAGGTCGCCAAGCGTCAGGCGGTCACCAACGTCGACCGGACCATCCGGTCCGTGAAGCGGCACATGGGCACCGACTGGAAGATCCAGCTGGACGGGAAGGACTTCAACCCCCAGCAGATCTCCGCGTTCATCCTGCAGAAGCTCAAGCGGGACGCCGAGGCCTACCTGGGCGAGAAGGTGACCGACGCGGTCATCACCGTCCCGGCCTACTTCAACGACTCCGAGCGCCAGGCGACGAAGGAGGCCGGCGAGATCGCGGGCCTGAACGTCCTGCGCATCGTCAACGAGCCGACCGCCGCCGCGCTGGCGTACGGCCTCGACAAGGACGACCAGACGATTCTCGTCTTCGACCTCGGTGGCGGCACCTTCGACGTGTCCCTCCTGGAGATCGGCGACGGCGTCGTCGAGGTGAAGGCCACCAACGGCGACAACCACCTCGGTGGTGACGACTGGGACCAGCGCGTCGTCGACTACCTGGTCAAGCAGTTCGCGGCCGGCCACGGCGTGGACCTCGGCAAGGACAAGATGGCCCTCCAGCGCCTCCGCGAGGCCGCCGAGAAGGCCAAGATCGAGCTGTCCTCCTCCACGGAGACCTCGATCAACCTGCCGTACATCACCGCCTCCGCCGAGGGCCCCCTGCACCTCGACGAGAAGCTCACCCGCGCCCAGTTCCAGCAGCTGACCGCGGACCTGCTGGAGCGCTGCAAGACGCCGTTCCACAACGTCATCAAGGACGCCGGCATCAACCTCGGCGAGATCGACCACGTCGTCCTCGTCGGCGGCTCCACCCGTATGCCCGCCGTCGCCGAGCTCGTCAAGGAGCTGACCGGCGGCAAGGACGCCAACAAGGGCGTCAACCCGGACGAGGTCGTCGCCATCGGCGCCGCGCTCCAGGCCGGTGTCCTCAAGGGCGAGGTCAAGGACGTCCTGCTCCTCGACGTCACCCCGCTGTCCCTCGGTATCGAGACCAAGGGCGGCATCATGACCAAGCTCATCGAGCGGAACACGACGATCCCGACCAAGCGGTCCGAGATCTTCACCACCGCCGAGGACAACCAGCCCTCCGTCCAGATCCAGGTCTACCAGGGCGAGCGCGAGATCGCGGCGTACAACAAGAAGCTCGGCATGTTCGAGCTGACCGGTCTGCCGCCGGCCCCGCGCGGTGTCCCGCAGATCGAGGTCGCCTTCGACATCGACGCCAACGGCATCATGCACGTGACCGCGAAGGACCTGGGCACGGGCAAGGAGCAGAAGATGACCGTCACCGGCGGCTCCTCGCTGCCGAAGGACGAGGTCGACCGGATGCGCCAGGAGGCCGAGCAGTACGCGGAGGAGGACCACCGCCGCCGCGAGGCCGCCGAGACCCGCAACCAGGGCGAGCAGCTCGTCTACCAGACGGAGAAGTTCCTCAAGGACAACGAGGACAAGGTCCCCGGCGAGATCAAGACCGAGGTCGAGGCCTCCCTGGAGGAGCTCAAGGAGACCCTCAAGGGCGAGGACACCGCCGAGATCCGCACCGCTACCGAGAAGGTCGCGGCCGTCTCCCAGAAGCTGGGCCAGGCCATGTACGCCGACGCCCAGGCCTCCGGTGCCGCGGCCGGCGGTGCCCCCGCCGGTGACGCCGCCGACGACGTGGTGGACGCCGAGATCGTGGACGACGAGCGCAAGGACGGTGCCGCGTGACGGAGGAGACCCCGGGCTTCGAGGAGAAGCCCGACGTCCCCTCCGGCGCCACCCCCGACGACGCCGGGCCGAAGGCCGCTCCCTCCCAGGGGGCGGCCCCGGCCGGGGACTCAAGCGCACAGCTGGCCGGTCTGACCGCGCAGCTGGACCAGGTCCGCACCGCGCTCGGTGAGCGCACCACGGACCTCCAGCGCCTCCAGGCCGAGTACCAGAACTACCGCCGACGCGTGGAGCGCGACCGGATCACGGTCCGGGAGATCGCCATCGCGAACCTCCTGACCGAACTCCTGCCCGTGCTCGACGACATCGGCCGCGCCCGGGAACACGGCGAACTGGTCGGCGGTTTCAAGTCGGTGGCCGAGTCGCTCGAAACGGTCGCGGCGAAGATGGGCCTGCAACAGTTCGGCAAGGAGGGCGAGCCCTTCGACCCGACGATCCACGAGGCGCTGATGCACAGCTACGCGCCGGACGTCACCGAGACGACGTGCGTGGCCATCCTTCAGCCCGGGTATCGCATCGGCGAGCGCACCATCCGCCCCGCGCGGGTGGCCGTCGCCGAACCGCAGCCGGGCGCGACGGCGGTGAAGGCCGAGGGGACCGAAGAGGCCCCCGCGGCGGCGGACGAGAAGGACAACGGCCCTGAGGAGGGCTGACGTAATAAGTACCGAGCGGAAGGAGGGGCGTCGGGGATGAGCACCAAGGACTTCATCGAGAAGGACTACTACAAGGTCCTCGGCGTCCCCAAGGACGCCACCGAGGCTGAGATCAAGAAGGCGTACCGGAAGCTCGCCCGCGAGTTCCACCCGGACGCCAACAAGGGCAACGCCAAGGCCGAGGAGCGCTTCAAGGAGATCTCCGAGGCGAACGACATACTCGGCGACCCCAAGAAGCGCAAGGAGTACGACGAGGCCCGCGCCCTCTTCGGCAACGGCGGCTTCCGCCCGGGGCCGGGCGCGGGCGGCGGCAACTTCAACTTCGACCTGGGCGACCTCTTCGGGGGCAACGCCCAGGGCGGGGGCGGCTTCGGCGGGGGCGGCGGCGGCTTCAGCGACGTCCTGGGGGGCCTGTTCAACCGGGGCGGCGGCGCGGGCTCCCGCACCCAGCCCCGGCGCGGCCAGGACATCGAGTCCGAGGTCACGCTCAGCTTCACGGAGGCCATCGAGGGCGCCACGGTCCCGCTCCGGATGTCCTCGCAGGCCCCCTGCAAGGCCTGTTCGGGCACCGGCGACAAGAACGGCACGCCCCGCGTGTGCCCGACCTGCGTCGGCACCGGCCAGGTGGCGCGAGGATCCGGAGGCGGCTTCTCGCTCACCGACCCCTGCCCGGACTGCAAGGGCCGCGGCCTGATCGCCGAGCACCCCTGCCTGGACTGCAAGGGCAGCGGCCGCGCCAAGTCGTCCCGGACCATGCAGGTCCGCATCCCCGCCGGGGTGACGGACGGCCAGCGCATCCGGCTGCGCGGCAAGGGCGCACCGGGCGAACGCGGCGGCCCCGCGGGCGACCTGTACGTCATGGTGCACGTGGACACCCACCCGGTGTTCGGCCGCAAGGAGGACAACCTCACGGTGACCGTCCCGGTGACCTTCACCGAGGCGGCGCTCGGCGGCGAGGTCAGGGTCCCGACCCTGGGCGGACCGCCGGTCACCCTGAAGCTGCCCCCGGGCACCCCCAACGGCCGCACCATGCGCGCCCGCGGCAAGGGCGCGGTCCGCAAGGACGGCACCCGCGGCGACCTGTTGGTCACCGTCGAGGTGAGTGTCCCGAAGGACCTGTCGGGGAATGCTCGTGACGCGCTGGAGGCGTATCGCGAGGCGACCGCGGGTGAGGACCCGCGGGCCGAGCTGTTCGAGGCCGCGAAGGGAGCATGACAGAGATGGACGGCCGTCGACGTAATCCGTATGAACTGACCGAGGAGACCCCGGTCTACGTCATCTCGGTGGCGGCCCAGCTCTCCGGACTGCACCCGCAGACGCTGCGCCAGTACGACCGCCTCGGCCTGGTCTCTCCCGACCGCACGGCCGGGCGGGGCCGGCGCTACTCGGCCCGCGACATCGAACTGCTCCGCCAGGTGCAGGCGTTGTCGCAGGACGAGGGCATCAACCTGGCCGGCATCAAGCGCATCATCGAACTGGAGAACCAGGTCATAGCGCTCCAGCAGCGCGTCGCCGAACTCCAGGCCGCGGTCGACGGCGCGGCGGCCGCGATGCAGCAGCGCGAGGCCGCCGTCCACGCCTCCTACCGCCGCGACCTGGTCCCGTACCAGGAGGTCCAGCAGACCAGCGCACTGGTGGTGTGGCGACCGAAGAAGGCGAAGGACTAGCAGTACGCACGTGGAAGGGCCCCGGCAGCACGCCGGGGCCCTTCTCGTGGCTACGGCTCCAGGATCGCCCGGTCCGCCCCGGGCGCCGACTCGGTGCCGTCGGCGTACAGCGCGGTCACCCAGTAGTAGTGGGTGGTGCCACGGGTGGCCGTGGTGTCGTCGTAGGAGCGGTCGGTCGTGGCCGCCAGCTTCTCGTACGTCTTCGTCGCCGGGTCCCAGCGGTAGACCTGGTAGCCGGTCGCCGAGTCCACCGCGCTCCACCCGAGGTGGACACCGCCCGAGTCCGGAGTGTCCGCGGTCAGGGTCAGCGGGGAGCCCTCCGGGGTCGCCACCGACGGGGTCAGGTCCAGCTCGTCGACGGCGACCGCGCTCACCGGCCCCAGCCAGCGGCTGGAGTTGCCCGCGGTGTCGATCGCGTCCACCCAGTAGCAGGCGTGGTCGCCGTCGGGCGTGCGCACGTCCCGGTAGTGGGAGGTGCCGGCGTTCAGCCACGCCCACTCACCGCCGGAGCAGACCTGCTCCGCGTCGTCCTCGCCGATGACCGTGCCCCGGTAGACCACGTACCGCTTCAGGTCGGCCTCGGTGTTGTCGTCCCAGTCCAGCTCGATGCCGTACTCGGTGGCCGTCGCGGTCAGGCCGGTCACCTGGGCGGGCGGCTTGTCCGACTCCAGCGTGGTGACGGTGACCGTGTCCGAGGGGAGCGACACGGTGGAGATCTGGTCCTCCGTCGTCACCACGTAGTGGTAGGTGGTCCCCTCCTCCGCCGAGTAGTCGCCGCAGCTGTACCGCCGTGAGCCGTCGGCGGATTCGGTGTAGGTGGTGGTGCAGGTGACCTCCGTGGCGGTGGCCGTGTCCACGGGCAGGGTCGTCGAGCGGTAGACGTGGAAGCCCAGGACACGGCCGTCCTCGGGCTTGACCGTCCACGACAGCAGCGCGGCGCCGATGTCCGCCGTCGCCGTGAGGCCGCGCGGAGCGGCGGGTGCCCGGTGCACGTACGTGGTGACGCTGTACGGCGAGAGGTGACCGGAGCTGTCCAGCGCGGCCACCTTGTACTGGTAGCCGGCGCTGCGGGCGAGCGTGTCGTCGCCGAGGGAGGTCCCGACGACGTCGGTGACGCGTTCGACGTTGCTCGGATCCGTGCGCACCACCCGGTACTTGACGGCGCCGGGCACGGCCTTCCAGAACACCGTCGCCGTCGTGTCCGTGATCGACGAGGAGAGGCCGCTCGGCGCGGCCAGCGTGATGCTGGTGACCAACTGGTCGGCGGTGCCGCCCGACTCGTTGCCTGCCTTGTCGTAGGCGCGGATCTCGTAGTAGTAGAGGGCGCCGGTCGCGGGCGGGGCGTCGGTCAGGGACGTCGCCGTCGTCGTCCCCACCTTCGTCCAGCTGGTGCTGCCCCGCAGGCGCCGGTAGACCCGGTAGCCGGCGAGATCCATCTCCCGGTTCTTCGTCCAGCTCAGCTTGGTCGTGTTGGCGCTGCCGTCGTAGGAGACCAGCGGATCCAGCGGGGCGAGGGGCTTGACCTTGTCGACGGTGGCCGAAGTGCGGGGCGTGTAGCCGAACTTGACCTTCGCGGCGCCGGTGAAGTTGGCGTAGTCGACGCGCAGGGTGTGCTTGCCCTTGGGGACGGTCACGTTGACGGTCTTGCTGACCGTCTTGGTGGTGTTCTTCCACAGGTCGACCTTGCGGGTGCCGTCGACGTAGACGCGGATGCCGTCGAGTCCGGAGGCGGCGAGGGCGAAGGGCCCGCCGGAGCCGAAGTCACGGGTCACGCTCCAGCGCACCCCGAAGCCGTCCTTCGGCAGGCCGGACGCGGGGGCGCCGCTCCAGGACTCGCTGATCGCGGAGTCGCAGTCGGTCTTCTTCGGGGTGCCCTTGAAGGTGGTGTTGGCGAAGAACTGCCGCTTGAAGACGGGCGAGGCACAGCTGGTCGCGGCCGAGGCGCCGGGCGCGGCGACGACGGTGAGGAGGCCGGCCGTGGTGGCCAGCACCACGGACGTCGCCTGCAGGGTGGTCTTCATCGGGGGCTCAGGCTCCGCTCGGCAGGGACGCGCAGGCGTCCACGTTGCTGAAGGTCTCCGAGCCGTCGGGAGCGACGACCGAGAGCACGTAGAAGACGGTCGTGCCGTGGGGCACGGTCGGGTCGGTGTAGTGGGTGGCGGTGGGGGCCAGCGGTACGTCCGTCACCCGGACGTAGGTGGCCGTCGCGGGGTCCCAGCGGTACACGTTGATGCCGGCGGCGCCCGTGGCCACCGAGTCCGCGCAGTCGATGTACATGCCGCCCTCGTCGCCGAGGGTCGAGTACGTGGTCAGCGAGCAGTCGGCGGTGTCCTCGGGGACCACCGCCGGGGTGAGGTCCCGCTCGGTGACGGTGACCCGGGAGTAGGGCCCGCCCCACTCCGGGATGTCCTTGCTGTCCTCGTACGAACCGGAGTTCCCGTAGATGTCGACCGGGACGACGATGTAGCTCTTCGTCTCGCCGTTCGCCACCTCCGGGCCGACGACGTACTCGGAGCTGCCGGCGGGGACGGACTCGATGTACGAGGGCTCGTAGCCCTCCAGGTCCTCGTACACCTCGTAGTGGTCGATGTCCGCCGCCGGGCTGTCGTCCCAGTCCAGCTTGACGCCGTACTCCAGGGGCTCGGCCGTCAGGTGGGTCACGGGCGGCGGCGGGACCTCGTCGCCGGGCCGGGTGACGGTCAGGTCGGCGGAGCCGGTGGACCAGCGGCCGGCGGTGTTCTGCCGGATCATCACGTAGTGGTAGGTGGTGCCCTGGTCGCCGTCGTAGTCGACGCAGGAACGGACCGTGCCGCCGGCCGCGTCCGTGCTCTTCTTGCGGCTGCGGCAGTCGGTGAGGTTGGCGTAGGTGAGCGCCACCGGGGAGGTCGTCGAGCGGTAGACCTCGTAGTCGGCGGTGTCGCCGCCCGCCGCCTCGGTCCAGGTGAACACCGCGCCGTAGCTCGGCACGGTCGCCGTCACGTTCTGCGGCGGCAGGATGGTCCGGGTACTGCGCACGACGTTGGAGGAGCGGGCGTTGCCCGCCGCGTCCAGGGCGCTGACCTTGTAGTCGTAGGCGTAGCGGTAGGACGCCTTGGTGTCCGAGTAGCCGGTGGCGGTGGTCTCGGCGATCTCGGTGTACGTGCTCGACGAGTCCGACTTGCGGTAGACCTTGTAGGACACGGCGCCCGCCGGGGCGGTCCAGGAGAGGTCGTTGGAGGCCTCGACGGCGGTGGCGGTGAGCACCGGGGCGTCGGGGGCGGTCCAGTCGTAGGAGATGACCAGCTGGTCGGCGGAACCGGCCGACTCGTTGCCCGCCTTGTCGTAGGCGCGCACCTCGTAGTAGTACGACTGCCCGGTGGGCGGCGGCTGGTCGCCGGCGGTGCGCTGGGCGGCCGTGGTGGTGGCCACCCGGGTCCAGCTGCCGGACCCCGCGAGCCTCCGGTAGACGCGGTAGCCGGCGAGGTCCATCTCCTTGTTGGCGGACCAGGACAGCTCGGCGTACGCCCACTCGCCGTCCGGAACGTAGTCGGCCGAGACCCCGGCCGGCGTGAGCGGCTTGACCTTGTCGACGGTGGCCGAAGTCCTCGGCGTGTAGCTGAACTTGACCTTGGCGGCGCCGGTGAAGTTGGCGTAGTCGATCCGGAGGGTGTGCTTGCCCTTGGGGACGGTCACGTTGACGGTCTTGCTGACCGTCTTGGTGGTGTTCTTCCACAGGTCGACCTTGCGGGTGCCGTCGACGTAGACGCGGATGCCGTCGAGGCCGGAGGCGGCGAGGGCGAAGGGCCCGCCGGAGCCGAAGTCACGCGTCACGCTCCAGCGCACCCCGAAGCCGTCCTTCGGCAGTCCGGACGCGGGGGCGCCGCTCCAGCTCTCGCTGATCGCGGAGTCGCAGTCGGTCTTCTTGGGGCTGCCCTTGAAGGTGGTGTTCGCGAAGAACTGCCGCTTGAAGACCGGAGAGGCGCAGGTCGTGGCCGCCGAGGCGGTGGCGGCCGTACCGCCGAGGAGGGTGCCGGCGGTGGCGAGCACCACGGCGGCGGCCGAGGCGCTTCTGGCTGGGTTCATTCGTTCCTCTGATCGGATCGACACGGCAGGGACGGCCGTTGCCGATGTCGACTCCTGAGGAAACGACTTGGTTGTACTGATCTTTGCCTTCTCATGAACTCCCTTTGGATGGAGGGTCCGTAAAGAGTGTTTGCAGACGATTCCGCTCTACCTTCACAGGTGCAGCGGAGCGTGGTGTTGCGCACTCGTTAAGTAGTTCCGCTTGACGCCGGGTGCGGCGTACGCGTTGGCTTTTCAGACATCTGGGTCGCAAAGCAGCCCCACGTCCGGAACGCACCTGAAGTGAGCCCCCGTATGCGTCGTATAGCCATGTTCGTGGCCGCGTCCACGATGACCCTCTCGCTCGCCGGATGCGGTGTGCTCAACGCGACGGGTTCGTCGACCTCCGCGAGCCCGACCAAGGGCAACGACATCACCGTGGGCGTGCTGATGCCGGACAAGATCAACACCCGGTACACCAACTTCGACTACCCGATCATGAAGTCGAAGATCGCCGAGCTCACCAACGACCAGGGCAAGGTCGACTACCAGAACGCCGCGTCCTCCGCCTCCACCCAGGCGGACCAGATGCAGAAGATGATCGACGACAAGGTCGACGTGATCATCCTGGACTCCGTCGACGCGCACGCCATCGCCGGCAAGGTGAAGAAGGCGAAGGACGCGGGCATCCCCGTCATCGCTTACGACCGCCTCGCCGAGGGCCCCATCGACTCCTACGTCTCCTTCGACAACGAGCTCGTCGGAGAGGTCCAGGCCCGCACGCTCCTCGAAGGCCTCGGCTCGAACGTCGACACCTCCGACAAGGTCGTCATGATCAACGGCTCGCCGACCGACCCGAACGCCAAGCAGTTCAAGACGGGCGCCATGTCCGAGCTGGCCGGCAAGGTGACGACCGACGGCTACTCGTACGACACCAAGGACTGGGACCCGGGCATCGCCGAGAAGGAGGTCACCAAGGCGATCGGCCTGATCGGCAAGGACAACATCGCCGCCGTCTACTCCGCCAACGACGCCATGGCCGGCGGTGTCGTCAAGGCCCTCAAGGCGGCCGGCGTGACCACCATGCCGCCCATCACCGGCCAGGACGCGGACCTCGACGCCATCCAGCGGATCCTCACCGGCGAGCAGTACATGACCGTCTACAAGCCCTACCCGGACGAGGCCGAGGCCGCCGCCCAGATGGCCGTCTACAAGGTCCAGGGCAAGGACATCCAGTTCGACGCGCTCACCCAGGACCAGGTCGACAGCCCCACCAACAAGGACATCCCGGCCCAGCTGGTGCAGGTCAGCGCCGTGACCAAGAGCAAGATCAAGGACACCGTCGTCGCCGACGGCATCTACAAGATCTCGCAGATCTGCACCGCCGCCTACAAGACGGCGTGCGCCGAGGCCGGCCTCAAGTAAGCCCCTCCGGGGTCGGCGCTACCACCCCGTCAGCGGCTTCATCGCGATCAGCACCCCGTTCCGCGCGTACGGAACGGGGCTGCTGTTCATGAACCCGACCCGGTCCCGGTCCCCGGACACCCGGACCCCGCCGACCCGCGCGCCCCGCGGCACGTCGTACCAGAGCTCGACCTCGATCAGATCGTGCCCGCCGATGTCGACACTGTCGTGCTGCCGCCGCACGGCCATCGCGAAGGAGTCCGGCAGCCCCCGCCGCCCGCTCACCCCGGCCAGCCGCTGCCGCCCCACCACATACGTGTGGAACTCCGGGTCCTTGTTCTCCACCCGCAGCCGCGCCCAGCAGAACTGCCCCTCCGGCTCCGCCTCACTGTGCGACCCGGACACCGCCGTCAACCCACACCGCAACGACAGCAGCGTGAAGGTGAGATGCCCGTCCTTGTGGGGGCGGGAGGGGGCCTGCGCGGAGGGCGAGGGGGAAGCGCTGCTCCCAGAACCCCCGCACCCCGCGAGAAGCAGCAGAGCACCCACACAGACCGACGCCCACCTCTTGGCCATACGCCGATTGTGGCGCCCCCTTAGGGGCGCGGGACAGTGTCAATTTGCGGCTCCGCCGCGTGGGCGCGACCAGCCCCCACTCACTCGCACCCGACTACGCAACCCTCGTGAACACCACACTCACCTCCGGAGCCCCTCCAGGAACCCCCCGATAGATCCCCTTGTGCGGAGTGACGTCGTCATAGTCCCGACCCCGGGCCACCACCACATGCGACTCGTCCACCCGCACCCGGTTCGTGGGGTCGTACCCGCACCACTCCCCGGCCCAGTACTCGATCCACGCGTGGCTCTGCCCGGCGACCGGCCGGTGCAGCTCCGCGTCCCGCTCCGGATGCAGGTACCCCGAGACATACCGGGTCGGCAGCCCCACCCCCCGCAGCAGCGCGATCGTCAGATGCGTGATGTCCTGGCAGACCCCCGCCCCCTGGGCCCAGGCCTCCGCAGGGGACGTGTTCACACTGGTCGCCCCCGGAAGATACGACACCCGGTCGGCGACCAGCCCGGAGACGGCCACCGCAGCCTCATGCGGCTCCAGTCCGGCGGCAGCGCCCCGCGCCTTCTTCACCAGCTTCCTCGGCACCGTCGTCCGGGGCGTCCCGCACACGAACTCCCACAGCCGTGACGCCGCGGCCCGTTCGGCCACCTCCTCCCACTTCGGCGCCTCCGGCAACGGCTCCGGTGCCGACGTCTCCACCAGGCTCGACGCCGTGATGGTCAGATCCCCGTGCGGGTCCGGCAGGTCGAAGCCGGTGACCTGGGTGCCCCAGTAGTCCCAGTACGACCAGACGGTGGTCGCCGGCTGCACCGTGACCCGGGCGTCCAGCGTCGTCTGCCCCGGCAGGGTCAGCGGGGTCATCCGGACCTCGTTGTGCGAGGAGGCCGCGGGCTGCGCGTAGGAGACCCGGGTGGTGTGCCGGATGCGGAGGCGACGAGCCATCTCAGGCTCCTTCCTGGGCCCACTCGACGGGCCCCTGGTACGGGAAGAACCGCTCCGCCACCGCGTCGGCGGACGTCATGCAGGCCTGCTGCAACTCCCGCAGCAGCGCGGGGAGCTGTGCCTCCAGGGCGGCGGTGTCCAGGTATTCGAGGCGGGTGCGGGCCCGGCCGATCGGGGAGCGGGCCGGGTCCTGGCGGGGCCGCCCGAGCGCGGCCAGGCACTCCTCCGCCGTGGTCAGCGCGTGCAGCGCCGAGCGCGGGAAGTCCCGGTCCAGGAGCAGGTACTCGGCCACCCGCGGGGTGTCCCCGAACCCGCTGTGCACCCGGGCGTACGCCTCGTCGGCGCCGCTCGCGCTGAGCAGCGTGGTCCAGTCCGGCGCGTGCGCCGCGTCCAGCACCCGTACCGAAAGCAGTCGTACGGTCATGTCCACCCGCTCCAGGCTCCGGCCGAGGACGACGAACCGCCAGCTGTCGTCCCGGCTCATGGTGGAGTCGGCGAGGCCGAAGAAGAGGGCGGCCCGGCTGCGGACCAGCTCCAGGTAGGCGTAGGGGCCGGTGCGGCGGGCCGCGCGGCGCTGGTCGCCGAGCGCGTGCCAGGTCGAGTTGAGGCACTCCCACATCTCGGAGGAGACGGCCTCCCGGGCGCTGCGGGCGTTGAGCCGGGCCGCGCCGAGCGCGCCCTCGATCGATCCCGTCGAGCGGGCGTCGAAGGCCAGCTGGTCCAGGACCTGCTGCATGTCCACCCGCTCCGGGCCGGCGTCCACGCCGAGGATCGCGTACAGCGAGCGGCAGGCGACGTCCTCGTCGCGCCAGGGGTCCTCCAGCATCCGGTGCAGATAGGCGTCGAGGATGCGGCCGGTGGCATCGGCCCGCTCGACATACCGTCCGGTCCAGGTCAGCGACTCGGCGATACGGGAGAGGATCACGTCGTTCACTGCTGCTGCGCTCCTTCCGCTACGACGGCACGGGTGCCGTCGGGCCCGAGGCGGCGCGGGGCGACGGCGGGGATCGGGCCCGCCGTGCCGACCGGCGCGGGGCGCTCCGCCGGGCCCTCGGCGAGGACCCAGGTGTCCTTGGAGCCGCCGCCCTGGCTGGAGTTGACGATCAGGTTGCCCTCCTGGAGGGCGACCCGGGTGAGGCCGCCGGGCAGCACCCAGATGTCGGTGCCGTCGTTCACGGCGAACGGACGCAGGTCAATGTGGCGGGGGGCCATGCGGTCACCCGTGAGGGTGGGAGAGGTGGAGAGGGCGACGGGACGCTGGGCGATGAAGCCGCGCGGGTCGGCGACGACGGCTTTGCGAGTGCGTTCCAGGGTCTCCCGGTCGGCCTTCGGCCCGATCACGATGCCCTGGCCGCCGGCCCCGTCGACGGGCTTCACCACCAGCTGGTCGAGCTGGTCCAGGACCGCCTCCAACTGGCCGGGTTCGTCCGGCCGGTAGGACTCCACATTGGGGAGAATCGGTTCCTCACCGAGGTAGTAGCGGATCAGGTCCGGGACGTAGGTGTAGAGGAGTTTGTCGTCGGCGATGCCGTTGCCCACGGCGTTCGCGAGTGTGACGTTCCCCGCGACGGCGGCGCTCAGGATGCCGGGGCAGCCGATCACCGAGTCGGGGCGGAAGTGCAGCGGGTCGAGGAAGTCGTCGTCGAGGCGCCGGTACACCACGTGCACGGGCACCTCGCCGCGGGTCGTCCGCATCCACACCCGGTTGCTGCGGCACACCAGGTCGTGGCCCTCCACCAGCTGCACGCCCATCAGCCGGGCCAGCAGGGCGTGTTCGAAGTAGGCCGCGTTGCTGGGACCGGGGGTGAGCACCACCACCCGGGGGTCGCCCGCGGCCCCGCCGGGCGCGGCGGCCCGCAGGGCGGCCAGCAGCCGCGCCGGGTACCCGTCCACCGGGAGGACGTGCTGCTCGGCGAAGAGCGAGGGGAAGATCCGGGTCATCGCCCTGCGGTTCTCGATGACGTACGACACCCCGCTCGGCACCCGTACGTTGTCCTCCAGGACCCGGAAGGCACCGGCCTCGTCCCGGACCAGGTCGATTCCGGCCACATGGACGCGCACCCCGCCGGCCGGCTCGACCGCGTGCGCGGCCCGGTGGAAGTGCGGCGAGGAGAGCAGCAGCCGCCAGGGGACCACCCCGTCCTCGAAGGCGCGGGCGTGCCCGTAGGCATCGGCGAGATAGGCCTCCAGGGCTCTGACCCGTTGGCTCACGCCTCTCTGTACGAGATCCCATTCCAGGGCGTCGAGGATCCTGGGCACCAGGTCCAGCGGCCACGGCCGCTCCTCGCCCGCGAAGGCGTAGGTCACCCCCCGGTCGGTGAAGGCACGGGCCATCTGGTCGGCCCGGAAGCGCAGTTCACTCGGCTCGATCGGCTGGAGCGCCGCCAGTACCGGCTCATAGGCGGTCCTGACCTCACCCGGCCGCACAAACATCTCGTCCCACGCGTCGGCCAACGCGTACGCGTCAAATATGTCCGCCATGGAGGGACGTTAGAGCGGGCACGTAACACGGCGATCACTGGCGGATTTCGGGGATTCGCCGGGTCCGCCGGGTCACGTGCCCGCGAGCGACCCTCCCTGCAACGCACCTCCCCCGTAGGTGCGTTGCACGGGGCCCCGGGCCAATCGGGGGAGGACGGCCCGGGGCTCCGCCGGGTGTCCGGCGACGCCCGTGGGAAGCGACGTCAACGATGCCGCGCACACCGTGCGGCCACCACCGTCAGCTTGTTGCAACGCGGGCTGCGGAGGCGGGTCGATATCCAGCCGTATCCGGTTATGGGGACGCCCCGTGCGGGGGGAGCCGTGTTGCGGAGCCGGTCCGGACCGCTCATAGTTGCGCTGCGGAAGAGGCAGCAAACCGGGGGTGGAATGGGCGATGGCCGGGCACGGGACGGAGGAGCATCCACACGGAGCCGACCGACTGTGCGCCGCCGGGGACCGCGTGTACTCCCGGGCCGTGCGCCGGGGCCGGGTGCCGCGCACGGACGCCGACGCGGTGCCCTGCCTGCTGGAGCTGGCGCTGCTGCACCCCGACCCCGACGACATGGACTGGCTGGTGCCGACCTCCCCGCAGGAGGTCATGACCCGGCTGCTGCGCGGGGTCTACGACGAGGTCACCGACAGCCAGCGGCGGGTGGGTTCGGCGGTGGCCGCGTTCGACTGGTACGCCGGTCTGGGACGGCAGTTGCGGGCCGTGCCGGCCTCCGCCGAGGGGACGTCGGCGATCCGCGTGCTGGACGGGCTGTCCCGGATCCAGGCGGCCATGGACGAGGCGACCCAGGCGTGCACCGCCGAGGTGCTGACCGTGCAGCCGGGCGGCATCCGGCGTGAGTCCGAGCTGACCGAGGGCCTGCACCGGGCGGTGGCCCTGCGCGGCCGGGGCGTGCGGATGCGCGACCTGTACACCCATGTCGCCCGGCACGGCCAGGGCCTGCTCAACTACCTGGAGCTGATGGGCGACGCGGTGGAGGCCCGCACCCTGGACGAGGTCATCGACCGGCTGATCCTCTTCGACCGCACGGTGGCCTTCATCCCCGCCAACGCGGACCGCACGATGGCCCTGGAGCTGCGCCACCCCGCCCTGGTGGAGTACCTGGTCACGGTCTTCGAACGGCTCTGGCGGCTGGCGATCCCGCTCACCACCCCGCTCCCCGACACCGGCATCGAGGGCATCTCGCACCGCGAGCAGTCCATCGCGGCGCTCCTCGCGGAGGGCCACCAGGACGCGGTGATCGCCGAGCGCCTCGGTATCAGCGTCCGCACCTGCCGGGCCCATATCGCCCGTCTCTCGGAGACGCTGGGCGCGGCCAGCCGTACCCAGCTGGGCGTGCGGATAGCGCAGGTGGGTCTTGACCGGCCGCCGGGCGGGACGAGCGGGGGGCCGGCCGTGGTCAGCCTGCCTGATCAAGGATCCCGGACCGGCCGATGAGGTAGCCGAGCTGGGCGCGGCTGTCGCTGCCGAGGGTGGTGGCGAGGCGGGCGATGTGGTCGCGTGCGGTGCGGATGTTCATGCCGAGGCGTTCGGCGATGACGGCGTCGGTGTGGCCCTCGACGAGGAGGGCGGCGATGGCCTGCTGGCGGGGGGTGACGCCGTTGACGGACGGGCGGTGCTCGCGGTGCGGGTAGACGGGGGTGGCCAGCCGCCAGAGCCGGTCGAAGACCGTGCTCAGGTAGCTGATCAGGGCGGGGTGGCGGACTTCCAGGGCGAGGCTGCCGTCGGCGTCGGCGGGCAGGAACGCGGCCCCGTCGTCCACGACGATCAGCCGGTCGGGCAGCTCGTCGAGGCCGCGCACCTCGTGGTCGCCGGTGAGCAGCTCGTTGTAGGCCAGGACACCCGGCAGGTGGACCATCGAGTGCTGGATGAGCACCCGGATACGGCCGCCGCGGTCGAGGAAGGCCTGGTCGCGGCCGTAGGAGGCGGAGTGGGCGATCTCGCCGCGTTCGCCGGCCATACCGGTGTGCGGCTGGACGCAGAGGAGTTCGCGGCGGGCCTGCGGCACGGCCTCCTCGATGGCCTGGTTGATCCGCCGGGTGCCGCTCAGCAGCCGGAGCGCGGGGGAGTCCGCCGTCGTCGCGAGCCGCGGAGCGATCCGCATCAGCGGGGCGAAGAACTCGACCAGCCGCTCCTCCCGCCGCCATTCGTCGGCGATCCGGGCCCGGGCACCGCGCAGCCGCCGGTTCAGGGCGACGGCCGGGGCCACCGGTTCCAGCCGGCCCGGGTCGTCCAGGGCCGGGTGCAGCAGACCGAGATCGACGAGACAGGGGGCCTCGACGGCGTCCCCGGCGGCGAGGTCTCCGCCGTCCAGGGCGCGTTCGTACAGTGTCGTCCCCGCGGCGCACAGGTCCTCGATGCCGTGCTCGGCGTGCGGGACGGGGGTCAACGGGTGCCGCCCTCCTCCGGGAGCCGCTGGTCCAGGATCCCGGACTGGGCGATGAGGTAGCCGAGCTGGGCGCGGCTGCCGCTGCCGAGCGCCAGGGCCAGCTTGGCGATGTGGGCGCGGCAGGTCCGCACGTTCATGCCCAGGCGGCGGGCGATGGCCTCGTCGACATGGCCCTCGATCAGGAGCTTGGCGATGGAGTGCTGGATCTCGGTGATGCCGTCCGGGGCGGTCTCGTAGGGGGCGCCTGCGTTCAGCGGAGTCGCCCGGTTCCACATGAACTCGAAGACCTTGATGAGGTACCGCACCAGTCCCGGGTGGCGCAGTTCCAGAGCGACCTGCTGGTCGTCCCGGGTGGGGATGAAGGCCACGGTCTCGTCGCAGATGATGAGGCGCTCCACCAGCTCGTCTATGGTGCGGTACTCCACCTTGCCGTCCACGAAGTGCTCCACGTAGGAGAGCTTCTCGGGGTTGTACCGGGCCGTGTGCTGGTAGAGGGTGCGGATCCGCACCCCGCGTTCGATCAGCGGCCGGTCGCGCTCCAGTCCCTGCAGGAAGGTGCGCTCGGAGAACCGGTTGGTCGGCTGGACCGTGAGCACCTCGCTCTGGCACTGGTTCGTGGCCAGGTCGAGCGCCGCGTTGATCCGGTCGCTGCCCTCCAGGACGGAGATCGAGTCGGTGGGCGCCGCCGTCTGCATGCCCAGGGCGATGAACGGCTCGAAAGCTTCGGACAATTCGATTGACCGTTGCCGGCGCTCGGCTATCTCCTGTTCCAGGGGGTTGAGCCGCTGAGCCAGCGCGACCGCCGGGGAGACCGGGCGCAGCCACTCCGGGTCGTCGAGGTCGGGGCGCAGCAGAGCCAGCTCCATCAGGCAGGGAGCCGGTTCCGCGTCCGCGCGGGAGATGCGTCCCGTACGCAGGGCGGTCGCATAAAGTCGGCCACCTTCCTCGCACAGTTCGGTCACCGCGTGGGGATGTGCCGCTTTGGTCTGTTTCGTTGTCAAATCTCCACCCCCCAGGGTCCTGAACATGCAGGAACATGATGCACCGATCGTGTGGCCATGACGTGCCCGAATGAGCCATCGTCTTATTCGTACGGGGGAAGAGGGGACCTTCAAGTGAGGACGAAGCCGAAGATGAACAAGAGATCGCTTCGCTCGGTACTTGTCGCCGCCTTCTTCGCCGTGGCGGCCGCCGGGATAGTCGGCGGTCTCTCCGGTACGGGGGGCGACGTCCGGGCGGACACGAGGTGGCCGTCGGTCGCCGAATCGACCACGCTTGCCGACGGCACCGCATCCACGGTCGACACAAACGACAGCGCCGGGAGCTGAGGACGTGACCACCCCGCCGGACGACCGATCCTTCCGCCGTGAAATGGCCACCGCGTACCGATCCGGCTGGCACTTCATCGACCTGGTCACCGCCATCCCCCACAGCGGTGACTCCCTGATGGTGACCGTCTTCGGTGAACCGGTGGTCGTCACGCGGGACGACGAAGAGGACGTCCGGGCGTACCGGTGTCTGCGCAAGCCCCGAGGGGCGCCGCAGCCCGTCCGCTGTGCCGTCCGGTACGGAATGATCTTTGTGAACCTGGACCAACGGGACCACCGGCTGGCTGAGCCGGACGTTCCGGACGTGAGGACCATCTCGGCCACCCCCCGCAGTGCCTGACGCGATTCCCCCGTCGTAAAAAGATCGCTCAGGTGCTTCCCCCCGCAGCGGCGTCACCGTGACCTGAACACGGTGACGCCGCTGCAGTTTTCTGGGGACATTTCCGGGTATCGGCAGGTTTCGGTCAGGCCGCACGGTGGCTGAAAAGAGCCGCCGGAACGGGTCGGTCGCCCCGCCCCGCCTCCGCCCCTCATCCCCGTCCCAGTGCCCGCTCCACCTCGATCTCGATGACCACCCGGGACGGGTTCTCCGCCGGAACCCTCTCGTACCGCTCGGCGTACCGCCGCTCCGCCTCCGCCACCCGCTCCGGTTCGGTCCGCACGCGGGCCCGGCCCTCCAGCGTCGCCCACCGCCGTCCGGCCACCTGGCACACCGCCACCCGGGCCCCGTCCGGCCCCGCGGCCCGTACGTGCGACACCTTGGTGCTCGCCTTGTTCGTGATCACCCGGGCCAGCCCCGCCTCCGGGTCGTAGGTCACCCCGACCGGCACCACGTGCGGGCTGCCGTCCGGGCGCAGGGTGGTGAGGGTGCACAGGTGGCGTTCCCGCCAGAAGGCCACGTAGGCCTCATCCGGTGCGGCAGGGTTCACGCGATACGTACTCATGGTCCGGAAGGTAGTCGCCGGAAGGACTCCCGGCCGCACCTTGAGTGGAATAGACTCAACTTTATGTACGTTGGCTGAAGCAGTCGTACGACGCCGAGGAGGAGAGCCCGAACGTGGACGCCGAGCTGACCAACAGGAGCCGGGACGCGATCAACGCGGCCAGCAACCGTGCCGTGACCATGGGGCACGCGGACCTCACGCCTGCCCACCTGCTGCTGGCGCTGCTCGCGGGGCAGGACAACGAGAACATCACCGACCTGCTCGCCGCCGTCGACGCCGACCAGGCCGCCGTACGCCAGGGCGCCGAGCGCGCGCTGGCCGCGCTGCCCAGCGTGACCGGGTCCACGGTCGCGCCCCCGCAGCCCAACCGCGAGCTGCTCGCGGTCCTCGCCGACGCGGGCGAACGCGCCAAGGAGCTCGGCGACGACTTCCTCTCCACCGAGCACCTGCTCATCGGCATCGCCGCGAAGGGCGGCGCGGCCGGCGAGGTCCTCGACCGGCAGGGCGCCACCGCGAAGAAGCTGGTGGAGGCGTTCCAGAAGGCGCGCGGCGGGCGCCGGGTGACCACCGCCGACCCCGAGGGCCAGTACAAGGCCCTGGAGAAGTTCGGCACCGACTTCACGGCCGCCGCCCGGGACGGCAAGCTCGACCCGGTCATCGGCCGCGACCAGGAGATCCGCCGGGTCGTGCAGGTGCTGTCCCGCCGCACCAAGAACAACCCCGTGCTCATCGGCGAGCCCGGCGTCGGCAAGACCGCCGTCGTCGAGGGGCTCGCCCAGCGGATCGTGAAGGGGGACGTGCCCGAGTCGCTGAAGAACAAGCGGCTGGTGTCGCTGGACCTCGGCGCGATGGTCGCGGGCGCGAAGTACCGGGGCGAGTTCGAGGAGCGGCTCAAGACCGTCCTCGCCGAGATCAAGGACTCCGACGGGCAGATCATCACCTTCATCGACGAGCTGCACACGGTCGTCGGCGCGGGCGCGGGCGGCGACTCCGCCATGGACGCCGGCAACATGCTGAAGCCGATGCTGGCGCGCGGCGAACTGCGCATGGTCGGCGCCACCACGCTCGACGAGTACCGCGAACGCATCGAGAAGGACCCGGCGCTGGAGCGCCGCTTCCAGCAGGTGCTGGTCGCCGAGCCGACGGTCGAGGACACGATCGCCATCCTCCGTGGCCTCAAGGGCCGTTACGAGGCCCACCACAAGGTGCAGATCGCGGACAGCGCGCTGGTCGCCTCCGCCACCCTCTCCGACCGCTACATCACCTCCCGCTTCCTCCCGGACAAGGCGATCGACCTCGTGGACGAGGCCGCCTCCCGCCTGCGCATGGAGATCGACTCCTCCCCGGTCGAGATCGACGAACTCCAGCGTTCCGTCGACCGGTTGAAGATGGAGGAGTTGGCGCTGGAGAAGGAGACCGACCCGGCCTCCCGGGAGCGCCTGGAGAAGCTGCGCCGCGACCTCGCCGACAGGGAGGAGGACCTGCGCGGCCTCAACGCCCGCTGGGAGCGCGAGAAGCAGTCCCTGAACCGGGTCGGCGAGCTGAAGGAGAAGCTCGACGCCCTGCGCGGCACCGCCGAACGCGCCCAGCGCGACGGCGACTTCGACACCGCCTCCAAGCTGCTGTACGGCGAGATCCCGCAGCTGGAGAAGGAACTGGAGGCCGCGTCCGAGGCCGAGGAGGAGACCTCCCGGGACACCATGGTCAAGGACGAGGTCGGCTCCGACGACATCGCCGACGTGGTGGCGGCCTGGACCGGGATCCCCGCCGGGCGCCTGATGGAGGGCGAGACCCAGAAGCTGCTCCGCATGGAGGACGAGCTGGGCCGCCGGCTGATCGGCCAGACCGAGGCCGTACGAGCGGTGTCGGACGCCGTACGACGGTCCCGCGCCGGGATCGCCGACCCGGACCGCCCCACCGGCTCCTTCCTCTTCCTCGGCCCGACCGGTGTCGGCAAGACGGAACTGGCCAAGGCCCTCGCCGACTTCCTCTTCGACGACGAGCGGGCGATGGTCCGTATCGACATGTCGGAGTACAGCGAGAAGCACAGCGTGGCCCGGCTGGTCGGCGCCCCGCCCGGATACGTCGGCTACGAGGAGGGCGGCCAGCTCACGGAGGCGGTCCGCCGCAGGCCCTACACGGTCGTACTCCTCGACGAGGTGGAGAAGGCGCACCCCGAGGTCTTCGACATCCTCCTCCAGGTGCTGGACGACGGCCGGCTCACCGACGGGCAGGGCCGCACGGTCGACTTCCGCAACACCATCCTGGTGCTGACGTCGAACCTGGGCAGCCAGTACCTGGTCGACCCGGTCCTCGGCGAGGAGGAGAAGAAGCGGCAGGTGCTGGAGGTGGTCCGGCAGTCCTTCAAGCCGGAGTTCCTCAACCGGCTGGACGACCTGGTGGTCTTCTCGGCCCTGGCCAAGGACGAACTGGCCCGGATCGCCCGGCTCCAGATCGACCGGCTGGCGGGGCGCCTCGCCGAGCGCCGGCTCGCCCTGGAGGTGACCCCGGAGGCCCTGGCCTGGCTGGCCGAGGAGGGCAACGACCCGGCCTACGGTGCCCGCCCGCTGCGCCGCCTCGTCCAGACCGCCATCGGCGACCGCCTGGCCAAGGAGATCCTCTCCGGCGAGGTCAAGGACGGCGACACCATCCGGGTGGACGCGTTCGGGGAGGGGCTGATCGTGGGACCGGCGACGCCGGAGGAGCAGCCCGCGAAGACGCTCTGACGTCCGAGGTCCGCGGCGGACCGACATGACGGCCGGGGTGGCCGTGAACCGGTGGGTTCACGGCCACCCCGGCCGTCGTCGTGTTCGCCGTGCCGCCGTCCGCTAGCCGGCGCTCTCCCGCAGCAGGTCGCGGGTGGCCGCGAGGTACCCCGCCTGGAAGCGGCTCTCGGCGTTCAGCTCCTGGAAGAGGTCCGCTATGTGCTTGCGGCAGGTGCGCAGCGAGATGCCCAGGCGGCGGGCGATCACCTCGTCCTTCAGGCCCCTGCTCAGCAGCCGCAGGATGGCCTGGCGCACGTCGTCCACGGCGACCCGGGTGCGCTCGGACCCGCAGAACGGGGTGGCGTGGTCCCAGGCCCGGTCGAACGCGTCGCACAGGAACGCCACCGCGGCCGGGGAGCGCAGCACCACCGCACCGCCCCGGCGCTGCGGGTGCGGGACGAAGGCGACCCTGCGGTCGAAGGCGATCAGCCGCCCGAACAGGTCGGTCATCGTCCGCACCTCGGCGCCCGCCGGGGAGACCCGGTCCACATAGGCCTGGGTGGGCGCGTGCCGCCGGGCGGAGTGCTGGTAGAGCGTGCGCATCCGCACGCCCCGGGCCAGCAGCGCGGTGTCCCGGGCCACCGCCTGCTCCAGCTCCGACGGGGGACGGCCGCCGCCGGGCTGACAGGTGACCATCTCCTGCTCGCACTCCGCGCTGGCCTGCTCGATCAGCGTGATCACGTCGTCGAGGGAGTCCACCACCTCGATCGCCTCGGGTGCCTCCGCACCCCGGTGCGGGCGGGCCGGGTAGGCGGAGGCGAGGGCGGTCAGCGAGTCGCGCCGCGCGGTCAGCTCGTAGAGGCGCCGGCGCAGCCGTGACTCCGTGCTCGCCATCCGGGCGGCGGCCAGGTGCGGATGGACGGCGCGCCACCAGGGACTGGGATTGCACAGGTCGTCCAGGATTTCCGAGCCGTTCACGGGGGCGACCAGATGGAATTCCGCCAGTGCCTCGATCGCCTCGACCGTATGGGTTTCGCCCATACCCAGGGCCAGCGCGGCTTCTTCCGTCGTGAAAAAGGCCTGCGCCGCTCCCCAGTGATAAAGCCGAATATGGTCCGGCGCGAGTCCCTGAAGGAGCAGTGAAGGGTCGGTTTCCAGGATTTTGTCCACTTCTTCCCCCCTGCAGTTTCCTGTTCGCACCATCATGCGGGGCGATCTCCCTGGACGGCTATGCAGGCGGGATTACAACATCGTGAAAGGGCTGACCGCGCGGTCGGCCGGTCACATAGCGTCTCGAATACGGGGGATTTTTCCATGACTAAGTACGGGTTTGTCGTGTTTGCTCTGGTGGCCGCGGCCGGGCTGGCCGGTGGCGCGCACACGGCCGCCGCACGGGGTGCGGACGGTCTTCCGACGGCCACGGTGGCCGAAAAGGCCCATTCGGAGAGCGCCCTCGCCGGGCCGCTCGACGACAGCGGCTGGAGCTAGGAATCCGATCGCGCCCCGGCCAGCCGAGCAGTGGAGAAAACGATATGACTCAACTCGACGCGTCCCAAGGAATCACCAAGAAAAGCGTCCGGCTGCTTCTCGCCGACATCCTGGGGACCGAAATCCTCGACGACCTGACTTTCCTGGCGCAGGGCGGCGACTCCTACCACGCGGTGCTGGTGGTCGAGCGCGTCTCGGAACTCTGGGGAATCGAGGCCGACTTCACCACCGTACTGCGGTCGACCCCCGTCGAATTGGCGGCGGCGCTCGGCGCGGCGCCTCGCCCGTCATGACGGGCCCGCGCCCTTCGGTCGCCGTCGGCCCGGGGCGTCCCGTCCCGGCCGGCGCCACCGCCCACGAGGCGGTACTGCGGCAGGCCGCCCGGTCCCCGCACGCCACAGCGCTGCGCGGACCGGGCGGTGCCCGGCTGACCTACGCCGGCCTGGTCACCCGCGCCCGCGCGGTCCGCGATCTGCTCGTCGAGGCGGGCGTCCCGGCCCGCGGCTTCGTGCCCGTGGCCGCCCGGGCCGGCGCGGACTCCGCCGTGGCGGCGCTCGGCGTGCTGCTGGCCGGCGCCGCCTACGCCGCCGTGGACCCGGACTGGCCCGCCCGGCGGCTGCGCGGAGTGATCGAGGACCTCGGCGCCCGCGTGGTCCTCGACGCGGCCGGCGCCTCGGCCACCCTCCCGGCCGCGCTCCCGCCCGGGGTCAGGACCGTCCCCCTGCCGGGCCCCGGCGCCGTCCGCCCCGCGGCGGCGGAGACCGGCCGCCCCGCCGTCGGCGCCGACGACCCCGCCTGCGTCTTCTTCACCTCCGGCTCGACCGGCCGCCCCAAGGGCGTCGTCCTGCCGCACCGGGCCTTCGTCCGCACCTTCGTCGACGGCGGGTACGCCGCGTTCGGGCCCGGCACCGTCATGCCCCTGCTCGCCGCGCCGTACTGGGACGCCGGCGCGCTGGAGGTCTTCGGGCCCCTGATGAACGGCGGCACCTGCGTCACCCCCGACGAAACGCCGATCACCCCGGACGGGCTGCGGTCCCTCGTCACCGGACAGGGCGTCGACACGCTCTGGCTCACCAGCTCCCTGCTCAACCTGATCGTCGACGAGGACCCCGGGGCGTTCACCGGGATACGGCACCTGCTGTGCGGTGGCGAACGGCTGTCCCCGCCGCACCTCGCGGCCCTCCTGGACCACCACCCCGGGCTGCGCGTCACCAACGGCTACGGGCCCGTCGAGTCCATGGTCTTCGTCTCCACGCACGACGTCCGCCGCGCCGACACCGCCGACCCGGACGGCATCCCCGTCGGCCGCCCGGTGCGCGGCACCGTCCTCGCCGTCCTCGACCCCGAGACCCTGCGGCCCGCGGCCCGCGGCACCGAGGGCGAGCTGTGGGTGGCGGGCGACGGGCTGGCCCTCGGCTACCTCCACCGGCCCGAGGAGAACGCCCGCCGGTTCGCCGACGTCGCCCTCCCGGGCCACGGCACCCTGCGCGCGTACGCCACCGGTGACCGCGTCCGCATGGACGCCGGGGACCGGCTGTCCTACGTCGGCCGCGCCGACCGCCAGTTCAAGATCCGCGGCTACCGGGTCGAGCCCGGCGAGGTCGAACGCCGCATCGCCGCACTCCCCGGCATCCGGCACGCCTTCCTCGTCCCACTGCGCGACCCCCACGCCACCGTCACCGGCACGGTCTGCGCCTACACCACCGACAACACCGCCCCCCTCCCGGAACCCGCCCTCCGCGACACGGCCACCGCCACCCTCCCCTCCTACCTCCGCCCCGACCACTACCTGCACCTCCCCTCGGTACCGCTCGGCCCAACGGGCAAGGCGGACCTGCGCGCGGTGGAGGCGTGGGTGAGGGAGCGGCGGGGTGCGGCGGGTGCAGGGGGTGCAGGGGGCGAGGCCCTCAGGGCCGGGGTGCCGACAGGGGCCGCCAAGGCCGCCACGGCCGGAGTCGCCCTCGGTGCCGGAGACGGCAACGGGGACCGTGTCGGGTCCGTCGGCGTTTCCGCCGTACCGGCTTCCGCCGTACCGGCTGCCGTCGCACCGGACACCCCGGACGCGGCCCCCGCTCTGCGCCACGCGCGGGACATCCTCGCGGCTCCCGGGCTGCGTGCCGACTCCGATCTGTTGACGTCCGGGGCGAGTTCGCTGCATGTGCTGCGGATCGCCGCGCGGTTCTCCCGGCTGCTCGGGGTGCGGTTGTCGGCGCGGGACGTGTACGAGAACCCGAGCGTGGCCGCGTTGGAGAGGCTCGCGGCGGCCCGGGGGACCGAGGAACCGGCCGGTGACAGTGGCCCCGGTGATCCGGACGGGCTGTCGCCGGGGGAGCGGCGCTTCTGGCTGGCCTCGCGGCTGGCGCCCGACGCGCCCGGCCATGTGGCGGTCAGCCGGATCGAGGCCGACGGCCCGCTGGACCCGGAGCGGCTGCGGCAGGCGCTGGCCGCGGTTGCCGCCGTGCACCCGGCACTGCGCACCACGTTCCCCCGCGAGGGCGGCCGGCCGCGCCGGAGGGTCGTCGAGGCCCCGGCCCCGCCCCCGCTGCTGATCCGCACGGCCGCGCCGGGAGACCGCCGGCCGCGCCCCGCCGCCGACGCGAACCGTCACCCCCGGTCCACCCCCGACGGCGAGCACGCTCCCGCCGTCGGCCCCGTGGAGCAGGCGCTCACCCGGGAACTGGCCGCCCGGGTCCGGGACCTGGAGGGCGGTCCGCTGTTCGCCGCCGGTGTCGTCGAGGCGGCGGACGGGCGCCGGGTGCTGCTGCTCGCGGTGCATCACATCGTCTACGACGGGCGGTCCGAGGAGATCCTGGTGGCCGACCTCGCCGCCGCCTACGCGGGCCGGTCCCCGGCACCGGCGCCCGCGCCGCCCACGGCCGTGCCGCGGGCCGGTGCCGGGGCGGCGCGGGAGTTCTGGCGGGGCCGGCTGGCCGGGCTGGCCGCGCCGAGGTGGCCCGGCGGGGCGGCGCCCGGGATACGGGAGGTGTGGACGCGGCCCGTCGTCGCGCACCCCGTCGACCTCGGCCCGCGGGACACCGCACGGCTGCGGGAGTTCGCCGTACGGGAGCGCTACCCGGTGCTGGTGCCGCTGCTCGCCGCCTGGTGGCGGGCGCTCGCCAAGGTCACCGGGCAGGACGACCTCGCCGTCGGCACGGTCGTCGAGGACCGCCCCGACGGCCACGACCGCACCGTCGGCTACTTCGCCAACGGCCTGCCCGTACGGATCGCCGCCGACCCGAGCCTGGACGGCCCGGCCCTGCTGGGGCTGGTCCGCGAGCGGCTCCTGGAGGTCTTCGCGCACACGGCCCTCGGCACCGACGAGGTCGCCGCGTGCGCGCCCCGCCCGGCGCCGGGTCGCGCCCCGCTCTACCAGAACCTGCTGGCGTTGCAGCGGGTGGCCGCCCCGGCCGAGGCGGACGGCGTGCGGTTCACCCCGCTGCCCGCGCCCGCCCTCGGCTGCCAGACCGAGCTGACCTGCGAACTCTGGGACGACGGCCGGTCCTTCGCCGGTGCCGTCACCGCACCCGAGGGGCTGCTGGGCCCCGCCGCGCTCGCCGAGACCGCGGCCCTGTTCACCACCGGCCTCGCCGACCTCACCGGCCGCACCGAACTCCTGGGGGACCCCTCATGACCGACCACCCGCCCGCCCCGCTGTCCTGGACCCAGGAGCGGATCTGGTTCGAGGAGCAGCTGAGCCCGGGCGGCACCGCGTACCACATGCCGGTGGTCCTGCGGGTGCGCGGACCCCTCGACCCCACCGCGCTGCGGACCGCCGTGGACGCCCTGGTGGCCCGCCACGACGCCCTGCGCACCGTCTTCTCCACCGAGGACGGGGAGCCCCGGCAGCGGGTGTCGGCGGCGGTGACCGTACCCGTCCGCACCGAGGACGTACGCGGGTTCGCCGACCCGGAGGCGGCGGCGCACACGGCGCTGCGCCGGGCCGTGCGCGAGCCGTTCGACCTGGCCCACGGGCCGCTGCTGCGCGTCCTGGCCGTCCGGTACGCCGACGACGCGCGGCTGCTCCTGCTGTCGGCCCATCACCTGGTCGCGGACGGCCAGTCGTTCGCGGTCCTCCTCGACGAGCTGTCCCGGCTGTACGCCGATCCCGGCACCGCCCTCAGGCCGCCCCGGAGCGGTTTCGCCGAGGCGGTGCGGGCCGAGCGGGAGCGGGTCGGCGAGGCGGGGGCCGACGAGCTGGTGGCGTGGTGGCGCGGCCTCCTCGACGGCGTTCCCCGGGTGCTGGAGCTGCCCGCCGACCGCCCGCGTCCCGCCGTACGCGGTCACCGTGGCGCCCGGGTCCGGCGGGAGCTGGACGCGGTGGCCGGGGCGGCGGTGCGGGAGCTGGCCCGGACCCATGAGGCGACGCCGTTCATGACCCTGCTCGCCGCGTTCGGTGTCGTACTCGCCCGGCAGAGCGGGCAGCAGCGGATGATCGTCGGCACCCCGGCGTCCACCCGTGGCCCGGGCAGCCGCGACCTGGTCGGCTGCTTCCTCAACACGCTGCCGCTGAAGGTGGACGCGGCGGGCGATCCGGCGTTCGGCGAACTGCTCGGCCGGGTCCGCGACGACGCGCTGGAGGCCTTCGCCCGGCAGCGGGTGCCGTTCGGCCGGCTGGTCGCCGGTCTCGCTCCGGAGCGCGACCTGTCCCGGGGCCGGCTGGTGCAGGTCTTCTTCAACATGCTGCCGCCGGTCGCCGCCCCCGGCCTGGCCGGCTGCGCGGTGGAGCAGCTGCCCTACGGCGACATCGACAACAAGTTCGACCTCACCCTGTACGCCGGTGCCCGCCCCGACGGCGGCTACACCCTGGAGGCGGTGTACGACGCCGGGCTGTTCGACGCCGGACGGATCGAGGAGCTGCTGCGCCAGCTGCGCTCCGTCCTCGCCCAGGCGGCCGCCGAACCCGCGCGTGCCGTACGGGACTTCGACCTGGCGACCCGGCACTCCGCGGCCCTGCTGCCCGACCCCGCGGCGGAGCTGGTGCCCGTCGCCCCCGAGCCGCTCGCCGAGCGGCTCGCCCGGCACGCCGCGGCCACCCCGGACGCCCCCGCCCTGATCGCGGGCGACCGCGTGTGGTCGTACGCGGAGGTCGAACGCACCAGCGGCCGGCTGGCCCGGCTGCTGCACGAGCGCGGTGTCCGGCCCGGTGACGTCGTCGCCCTGCACGCGTCCCGGCACCCCGCCGTCGTCCTCGGTGTCCTGGCCGCCGTCAAGGCGGGCGCGGTCTTCGCCGTGCTGGACGCGGACCATCCCGAGGACGCCCTGCGGGTCCGCGCCGAGGCCCTCGCGCCCCGGGCCTGGATCGGCTGCGCCCCCGGCCTGCCGCTGCCCGGCTTCGTATCCGGACCGGTGCTGCGCGCCGAACCCGGCGAGGAGCCGGAACACGCCCCGGCCGGACCGCCCTACGACGGCCCCCACGACGCCCCGGCCGCCCCGGCCGGACCGCCCGCCGACGGTCCTCACGACGTCCCGGTCGCCACGCCCGGACCCGACGCCGACGCCTATGTCGCGTTCACCTCGGGCACGACCGGCCGTCCCCGCCGGGTCGTCGGCACCCACCGGCCGCTCGTCCACTTCCTGGACTGGTACACCCGCGCCTTCGGCCTCGGCCCGGACGACCGGTTCGCGGTGCTGTCCGGGCTCGGCCACGACCCGTTCCTGCGGGACGTCCTCACCCCGCTGTGGGCGGGCGGCGCCGCCGTCTTCCCCGCCCCGGACGTCCGGGACACCGCCGCCCTCACCGGCTGGCTCGCCGAGGCCGCGCCGACCGTCGCCCACCTCACCCCGGCGCTCGGCCGCGCCCTCGCCGACCAGGCGGACGGCACGGCGGGCTGGCCCGCGCTGCGGCTGGCCGGGTTCGGCGGCGACACCCTCACCGGCCGCACCCTGCGCGCCTGGGCCCGGCTGGCGCCCGGCGCCGACCTGCTGAACCTGTACGGCGCCACCGAGACCCCGCAGGCGGTCTCCGTCCACCTCGCGCACCGCGCGGGCACGCCCGCCGACGCCCTCCCGGCCGGGCCGGTGCCGCTCGGCCCCGGCATCGAGGGCGTCCAGCTGCTGGTCCTCGCCGGCGACCGCCCCGCCGGACTCGGGGAGATCGGCGAACTCGTCGTACGGACCCCGTACCTGGCCCGGTACGGCGACGGGGACGGGGACGGCGGGGACGCCTCCGGGTTCGTGCCCGATCCGTTCTCCGGTCGGGCCGGGGACCGGGGCGACCGGATCTACCGGACCGGCGACCTCGCCCGGCTGCGCCCCGACGGGCTGCTGGACCACCTCGGGCGGGCCGACCGGCAGGCCAAGGTGCGCGGTCACCGGGTGGAGCCCGCCGAGACGGAGGCCGCGCTCGACGCGCTGCCGGAGGTACGGCAGAGCGCCGTGCTCGCGGAGCCGGACGGCGCCGGCGACCACCGGCTCGTGGCCTTCCTCGCCACCGGCGGCCCGGCCCCCGACCTCGCCGGGGTGCGGGACGCGCTGGCCCGGCGGCTGCCCGGCCATCTGGTGCCGTCCGCGTACGTGGTCCTCGACGCCCTGCCGCTCACCGCCAACCGGAAGGTCGACCGGGCCGCCCTGCGCGCCCTGGAGCACCGCGCCGAGGCCGCCACCGGGACCTTCGTCGCCCCCGTGGGCCCGGTGCAGGAGCGGCTGGCCGCGCAGTGGCGGACGCTGCTGCACCGCGAACGCGTGGGCGCCACCGACGACTTCTTCGCGCTCGGCGGGCACTCGCTGCTGCTGACCCGGCTGCTGGCCCGGATCCGGCGCGAGTTCCCCGGACCCGCCGCCGAACGGCTCACCCTCCAGGACCTGTTCGCCCACCCGACCGTCGCCGCACTGGCCGCCCTCCTCGTGGAGGGGGAGGCGGAGGCGGGCCCGGCGGCGTACGCGGACATCCCGCGCACCGACCCCGCCGAGCCCGCGCCGCTGTCCTGGACCCAGGAACGCCTGTGGCTGGAGGAGCAGCTGCGTCCCGGTGACGCGGCCTACAACATGCCCGTCGTGCTGCGGCTGCGCGGCCCGCTGGAGGCGGCGGCGCTGCAACGGGCCGTGGACACGGTGGTGGACCGGCACGCCGTCCTGCGGACCGTCTTCGAGACCGGACCGGACGGCGGCCCGCGCCAGCGGGCCGTCCCCGGCGCCCGGGTCGTCGTCCGTGTCACGGACCTGTCGGACCGGCCGGACCCGGAGGCGGCGGCCGTGGCCGCGGCGATGGACAGCGTCCGGGAGCCCTTCGACCCGGCGCGCGGCCCGCTGCTGCGGGTGGCGCTGCTGCGGATCGGCGACGGGGACCACGTCCTCGCGCTGACGGTGCATCACATCGTGTTCGACGGCTGGTCGTTCGGGGTGCTGCTGCGCGAGCTGTCGGCGGCCTACGCGGCCCGCGCACTGCCCGGGCCCGCGCTCCAGTTCGCCGACGTGGCCCGCTGGGAGCGCGCCGACCTGGACGGGCCGGTGCTCGACGGGCTGGTGGACTGGTGGCGCGGCCACCTGGACGGCGTGCCCCGGGTGCTGGAGCTGCCCACCGACCGGCCGCGCCCGGCCGTGCGCGCCCACCGCGGCGCCCGCCGCCGGGTCACCGTGGACGCGGCCACCTCGGCGGCGCTGCGCGAGCTGTCCCGGGCCCACGGCGCGACCCTGTTCATGACCCTGCTGTCCGCCTACGCCGTCGTGCTGTCCCGCTGGAGCGGCCAGGAACGGCTGCTGGTCGGCACGCCCGTCGCCAACCGGCCGCGCGCCGAGTTCGAGGACCTGCCCGGCTGCTTCCTCAACACCGTGCCGCTCCGGGCCGACCTGGACGGCGACCCCGGCTTCGGCGCGCTGCTCGGCCGGGTCCGGGACAGCGCCCTGGCGGCCTTCGCCCACCAGCGGGTGCCCTTCGGGCGGCTGGTCGGCGAGCTGGCCCCGGAGCGCGACCTGTCCCGGGGGCCGCTGGTCCAGGCGCTGTTCGCGCTGCAGAACGTCGAGCTCGGCACCCTCGAACTGCCGGGTGTGAAGAGTGAGTTGGTGGAGGTGTCCGCCGCCAACAGCCAGTTCGACCTCAACCTGCGGATGATCGACACCGGCCGGGAGCTGATCGGCTGGCTCGACCACGACGTGGAGCTGTTCGACCCGGCCACCGCGGAACGGTTCGCGGAGCACTTCACCCGTGTGCTCACCGCCGTCGCCGCCGACCCGACGGCCGCGCTCTCCCGGATCGACTTGCTCGGGTCCGCCGAGCGCGCCCGGCTCCTGGACACCTGGAACGACACCGCCGTGGACTGGCCGGACGGCGACACCCTGACCGGGCTGCTCGCCGAGGCCGCCGGCCGGCACCGGGACGCGGTCGCCGTCCGGTTCGCGGACCGCGAGCTGACCTACGGCGAACTGCACGGCCGGGCCAACGCGCTCGCGCACCGGCTGCGCGGCCTCGGCGTCGGCCCGGACACGGTGGTCGGCGTCCACCTGGACCGCTCACCGGAGCTGATGGTGGCTCTGCTCGCGGTCCTCAAGGCGGGCGGCGCCTATCTGCCGCTGGACACCGGATACCCGCACGAGCGGCTGGCGTTCATGCTCGCCGACGCCCGGGTGCCGGTGCTGCTCGCCCACCCGGGCGGGGGCGAGGCGCTCGCCGCCGACGGGATCACCGTCGTACCCGTGGACGAGCGGGCCGGGGACGGGTACCCCGCGTCCGAGCCCGAACCGGCCGCCGGTCCCGGCCACCTGGCGTACGTGATCTACACCTCCGGCTCCACCGGCCGGCCCAAGGGCGTGCAGGTGCCGCACCGGGGCATCGTCAACCGGCTGCGCTGGATGCAGGACGCGTACCGGCTGACCGGCGCGGACACCGTGCTGCAGAAGACGCCCGTCAGCTTCGACGTGTCGGTGTGGGAGCTGTTCTGGCCGCTGCTGACCGGCGCCCGGCTGGTGCTGGCGGCGCCCGGCGGGCACCGCGACCCCGCGCACCTGGCCGCGCTGGTGCGGGACGAGCGGGTCACCGTCTGCCACTTCGTGCCGCCCATGCTGGACACGTTCCTCGCGGCGGGAGGGGCCGCCGACTGCGGGTCGCTGCGGCTGGTGGTGTGCAGCGGCGAGGCCCTCCCGGCGGAGCTGGCCCGCCGCTTCCACCGGGAGCTGCCGGGGGCCGCCCTGGAGAACCTGTACGGCCCCACCGAGGCGTCCGTCGACGTCACCCGCTGGACGTCCCGCCCCGACCGCAACGGCACCGCCGTCCCCATCGGCACCCCCATCGCCAACACCCGCGCCTATGTCCTGGACGCCCTTCTGCGGCCCGCCCCCGTCGGGGTGCCCGGCGAGCTGTACCTGGGCGGGGTGCAGCTGGCCCGCGGCTACGGCGGCCGCCCCGACCTGACCGCCGACCGCTTCGTGCCCGACCCGTACGGCGGCACCCCGGGCGCCCGCCTCTACCGCACCGGGGACCTGGCCCGCTGGCACGCCGACGGCCACCTCGAGTACCTGGGCCGCACCGACCACCAGGTGAAGGTGCGCGGCTTCCGCATCGAACTCGGCGAGATCGAGGCCGCGTTGCTGGACCTGGACGCCGTCGGGCAGGCGGTGGCCGTGGTCCGCGAGGACCGGCCGGGGGACCGGCGGATCGTCGCCTACCTGACGGCGTCCCACGAGCCGCCGGTGGGCGAACTGCGCTCCGCCCTCGCCGAGCGGCTGCCCGAGCACATGGTGCCCAGCGCCTTCGTCGTGCTCGACGCGCTGCCGCTCAGCCCCAACGGCAAGGTCGACCGCAAGGCCCTGCCCGCCCCGCGCCCCGCCGCCGGCGCGGCGGGCGGGCACAGCGCCCCGGCCACCCCGGAGGAGGAGCTGCTGGCCGGGCTCTGGCAGCGCGTCCTCGGCCTGGACCGGGTCGGCACCCGGGACAACTTCTTCGAGATCGGCGGCGACTCCATGCACGCCGTCCGGATCGTCGGCCTGGCCCGCGAGGCCGGTCACGAGATCCCCCTCCAGCAGCTGTTCGCCGCGCAGACCGTCGAGGCCCTGGCCCGCCGGCTGGCCGCGAACGGCGGCGCCGGGCCCGCCCGGCAGGAGGTCGCCGCCTTCGGCCTGCTCTCCCCGGAGGACCTCGCCCGCCTCAGGCCCTGACCCCGCCGCCCCGGCCACCCGCCCCCCCCGCTCCGGAAGGAACCCCGTGCCGTCCCACGACGACAACGCCGCCGCCACCGCCGAGATCATCGACGCCTATCCGCTGACCCTGCTCCAGTCCGGCATGCTGTTCCACAGCCACGCCGACGGCGCCACCCCCACTTACCACGACATCTCCGCGATCCGGCTGTCCGGGCCGTTCGACGAGACCGCCCTGCGCGCCGCGCTCGCCGCGGTGATCGAACGCTCCGACATCCTGCGCAGCTCCTTCGACCTGACCCGGTTCAGCAGACCGATGCAGCTGGTGCACGCCGCCGTCGAGACCCCGTTGACCGTGACCGACCTGCGCGGTCTCGACCCGGCGGAGCAGGAACGCCGGGTGGCGGCCTGGACCGAGCAGGAGAAGGCGACGCCCTTCACGCTGACCCGGGCCCCGCTGCTCACCCTCCAGGTGCACGTCCTCGCCGACGACGACTTCCGGCTCGCCCTCAGCTTCCACCACGCGGTGCTGGACGGCTGGAGCCTGTCCCTGGTCACCTCCCAGCTGATCACCGGCTACGACGCCCGGCTGGCCGGCCGCCCCGACCCGGCGACCGCCCCGGCCACCCGGTTCCGTGACTTCCTCGCCCTGGAACAGGAAGCGCTGGCCAGTGAGGAGTCCCGCGCCTACTGGGCCGACGTCCTGGAGGACACCGACTTCACCGGCCTGCCCCGGCGGGCGGACCCGGGACTCGCGGCCGTACGCACCGCCCGGGTGCACGAGGTGCCGCTGCCCGAGGGGCTCGGCGAGCGGCTGCGCGCGGTGGCCGCCGAGGCCCGGGTGCCGGTGAAGTCGGTGATGTTCGCGGCCCACGCCCGGGTGCTGTCCCTGCTGTCCGGGCAGAGCCGGGTCGTCACCGGCCTGGTCGGCAACGGCCGCCCGGAGACCGCCGACGGCGACCAGGTCGTCGGCCTGTTCCTGAACACCCTGCCGCTCGTCGTCGACGTCACCGCCACCACCTGGATCGAGCTGGCCCGGCGCGTGCACGGCGCGGAGAGCGGCGCGCTCCCGCACCGCCGCTACCCGCTGGCCCAGATGCTCCAGGACCAGCGCCGGCCGCGGTTCTTCGAGACGGTCGTCGACCACCGCAGCTTCCGCAGCTACGACATGGAGCTGGAGCACCTGGCCGTCACCGGCGGCGAGTTCTTCGAGCAGACCAACTTCCCGTTCACCGCCAACTTCGGCACCGACCCGGTCACCGGCGCGGTCCGGCTGCGCGTCAACTACGACGCCGCCGAGTTCACCGCCGCCTGGATCGACACCGTCGGCGGCTACTACGCCGAGGCGCTCGCCGCGCTGGTCGCCGACCCGCACGCCGCCGTGCACGCCACCCCGCTGCTCGGCGCCGCCGACCTGGACCGACTGTTCACCGAGTGGAACGACACCGCGGCCGGCTGGGACCTCGACCGCACCCTGCCCGAACTCCTCGCCGAGCGCGCCGCCAAGCACCCCGACCGCACCGCCGTGCGCTTCGGCGAGACCGTCCTGACCTACGGCGAGTTCAACGCCTGGGCCAACCGGCTCGCCCACGAGCTGCGCGGTCTCGGCGTCGGCCCGGACACGCTGGTCGGCGTCCACCTGGAACGCTCGGCCGAGCTGATCGTGGCGCTGGTCGCGGTGCTGAAGGCGGGCGGCGCGTACGTTCCACTGGACCCGGGATATCCGCGCGAGCGCCTGGAGTACATGCTCGACGACGCCCGGGTGCCCGTCCTGCTGACCGGCGCCGGGCTCGCCCCGCCCGCCGTGCCCGAGGGGACGGCCGTGGTCGAGGTGGACCGCGCGGTCGCCGCGGACCGCCCGGAGACCGACCCGCTGCCGCAGGCCGGGCCCGGGCACCTGGCGTACACGATCTACACCTCGGGCTCCACCGGCCGCCCCAAGGGCGTGCAGATCCCGCACCGGGCGCTGCTCAACCTGCTGTTCTCCTTCGGCCGCGACCTCGGACTGACCGAGGAGGACCGGCTGCTTGCGGTCACCTCGCTCTCCTTCGACATCGCCGCCCTGGAGGTGTACCTGCCGCTGCTGGCCGGGGCCGAGCTGATCGTCGCCCCCGACATCGCGGTGGACGGGCCCCGGCTGCGCGAGGCGGTGGAGCGCTCCGGCGCGACCGTCGTCCAGGCCACCCCGTCCAGCTGGCGGCTGCTGGTGGAGGCCGGACTCGGCGGCGACGAGCGGCTGCGGGTGGTCTCCGGCGGCGAGGCGCTGCCCGAGGACCTCGCCCAGGAGCTGACCGCCCGCTTCCCGGTGGTGTGGAACGCCTACGGGCCCACCGAGACCACCATCTGGTCCGCCCTGGACCGGGTGCGCCCCGGCGAGCCGGTCACCCTGGGCCGGCCGATCGCGAACACCCGCCTGCACGTCCTCGACGCCTCCTTCGCCCCGGTCCCCGCGGGCGTCCCCGGCGACCTCTACATCGCCGGCGACGGGCTGGCCCGCGGCTACTCCCGGCGCGGCGACCTGACCGCCGACCGCTTCGTGCCCGACCCGTACGGCGACGCGGCGGGCGCCCGGATGTACCGCACCGGCGACGTGGCCAGGTGGCTGCCGGACGGTCGGCTGGAGTTCCTCGGCCGCTCCGACCACCAGGTGAAGGTGCGCGGCTTCCGCATCGAACTCGGCGAGATAGAGACCGTGCTGGCCCGGCATCCGGGCGTCGGCCGGGTCGTCGTCATGGCCCGCCGCGACCAGCCCGGGGACGCCCGCCTGGCCGCCTACCTCACCGCCGAGGGCGGCACCGCCCCGGGCGCGGCCGAACTGCGCGAGCTGGCCGCGTCCGCGCTGCCCGAGTACATGGTGCCCAGCGCCTTCGTCGTCCTGGACGCCTTCCCGCTCACCCCCAACGGCAAGGTCGACCGCCTCGCCCTGCCCGCCCCCGGCCGCGAGGAGACCACCGCGGGTGCCTTCGTCGCACCCCGCACCCCCACCGAGGAGGCCGTCGCCGCGATCTGGCGGGACGTCCTCGGCGTGGCGGAGGTCGGGGTCACCGACGCCTTCCTCGACCTCGGCGGCAACTCCATCTCCGCGCTCCGGGTGATCATGCGGCTGCCCGAGATCACCGACGTCGAGGTGCCGGTGGCCGCGCTGTTCGAGGGCGGCACCGTCGAGCGGCTCGCCGAGATCGTCAGCGGCGAACGGCAGCAGGCCGCGTCCACCCTGGTGCCGCTGCGCTCGACCGGCACCGAGTCCCCGTTCTTCCTGGTCCACCCGCTGGGCGGCAGCGTCTTCTGCTACTCCGAACTCGTCGACGTCCTCGACCCGGACCGCCCGCTGTACGCCTTCCAGGCACCGGAGTACGCGGGCCCCGACGTGCCGCGCCCGGAGAGCGTCGAGGAGATCGCCGCGCTGTACCTCTCCGAGGTGCGGGCCGTGCAGCCCGAGGGCCCGTACTTCCTGGGCGGCTGGTGCATGGGCGGCATGGTCTCCTACGAGATGGCCCGCCAGCTGGAGGCCGCCGGCGAGGAGGTCGGCATGCTGACGATCATCAGCGCCAGCATCGACGACCCGGTCCCGCCGCGCTACGCCACCAGCGAGTCCGCCGCCATCCTCGGTGCCTTCGCCGGCCGGCTCGACGTCACCGAGGCCGAACTGGAGGCCCTCGACCCCGAGGCCCGGCTCGCCAGGGTCGTCCGGCTCACCCAGGGCACCAGCGACGAACGGGCCGACGCGCGCTCGGTGGAGGACCTGCGCCGGCTCGTCCAGCTGTACACCCGGCACGCCCGCGCCCTGCTCGCCTACCGCGACACCCCGCGCGAGGCGCTGCGCGGCGACGCGGTGCTGATCCGCGCCGAGACCGAGCTGTTCGAGGGCTGGCACATGGGATGGCAGCCCCGGGTCGGCGGCACCCTGCTGATCGACGAGTCGCCCGGCAACCACTTCAGCATGCTCGAACAGCCCAACGTCCCCCAGGTCGCGCGCCGCCTGGAGGACGCGGCCGCCGGCCGGCCGCGCGGCGTCACCCCCTAGTTCCCCCTGTAAAACCGACCCCCTGTGTAGGAGCACCTCATGAGCGACGCCGCGACCGTCGGGGAAGCCGCCGCCCCGCCCGCCCCCAGCGTCTGGCGCAACGCCGACTTCACCCGGCTGTGGACCGGGCAGACCGCCTCCCTGTTCGCCGCCCAGATCAGCGAACTCGCGCTGCCCCTGGTCGCGGTGCTGGCCCTGGCCGCCACCTCGGCCCAGGTCGGCCTGCTCACCTCGGTGGTCAAACTGCCGTACCTGCTCGTCTCGTTGTTCGCGGGCGTGCTCGTGGACCGGGTCCGGCGCAAGAACATCCTCATCGCCACCGACCTCGGCCGCGCCCTCGTGCTGTCCGTGGTGCCCGTCCTGTACTGGACCGACCGGCTCGGCATCAGCTGGCTGTACGTGCTCGGCTTCCTCGCCGGCTGCGGCAGCGTCCTCTTCGACGTGGCCGGACAGGCCTACCTGCCCCGGCTGGTGGAGCGCGACCAGCTCACCGCGGGCAACTCGGCGCTCGGCGCCAGCCAGTCCGCCGCCACCATCGGCGGGCCCGCGCTCGGCGGAGTGCTGGTGCAGTGGCTGACCGCGCCCGTCGCGGTGCTGGCCGCCTCGGTCTCGTACCTGGTGTCCGCGCTGACCGTCGCCACCATCCGGCACCGGGAGGAGCGCGCCGAACACGCCGGGGACGCCTCCCCGGCCGGCACGCTGCGCGAGGTGTGGGCGGGCCTGCGGTTCGTCTTCGGCAACGAACCGCTGCGCGCCATGACCGTCATGGCCTCGATCTTCAACCTGTCCTTCACCGCGCTGGAGGTCGCCTTCGTCCAGTTCATGCCCCGCACCCTGGGGCTGTCCGCGGGCGAGATCGGCCTGGTGATGGCCGCGCTGGGGCCCGGCTTCCTGGTCGGCGCGGCCTTCGCGGGCCGGCTGCCGCGGCGCTTCGGCTACGGCCGCACCATGCTGGTCACCGCCGCCATCGCCAACCTCGTGATGCTCGGCCTCTCCGCCGTGCACGGCTCCGGGGTCCTCGCCGTCGGCACCCTGATGCTGATCAACTTCCTGTTCGCGTCCTTCGGCGTCGCCAACAACGTCACCGTCCTCAGCATCCGGCAGACCCTCACCCCCGACTCCCTGCAGGGCCGGGTGGCCGCCACCAACCGGTTCGTGGCCATGGGCATCGCCCCCGTCGGCGCCCTGCTCGGCGGATTCCTCGGCGGCGCCGTCGGCCTGCGCACCACGGTCCTGATCACCGCGATCGGCCTCTCCTCGGCCCTGCTCCCGCTGGGCCTGTCCTCGCTCGCCCGGATCAGGTACGACCTGCCGGCCCCGCTCACGGACCCCGCCCCCCACTCCACGCCCGACACCAAGGAAGCCCTCTGATGACCCAGCAGAACACCGGCACCGCCGGGCAGCCCCGCCATCTCGTGGTCGTCAACCACGAGGAGCAGTACTCGGTGTGGCCCGCCCCGCTGCCCCTGCCCGCCGGCTGGCGCGCCACCGGCTTCGAAGGCACCCGCGAGGAGGCCCTCGCGCACATCGCCACGGTCTGGACCGACCTGCGCCCGCTCAGCGTGCGCTGACCCGGCCGTCACCGATCACCTGTCCCGAGAGGGCCCCGCAATGGACTTCAGCCTCTTCTACTTCGCCGACGGCGCCGACGGGGGTGGCGGCGGCGGTCGCTACGACCTGCTGCTCGAAGGCGCCAAGTACGCCGACACCCACGGCTTCTCGGCCGTATGGACCCCCGAGCGCCACTTCCACCCCTTCGGCGGGCTCTACCCGAACCCGTCGGTGACCGGCGCCGCCGTCGCCGCCGTCACCGAGCGGGTCGCGATCCGGGCCGGCAGCGTGGTCGCCCCGCTGCACCACCCGCTGCGCATCGCCGAGGAGTGGTCGGTCGTCGACAACCTCTCCGGCGGCCGGGCCGGCCTCTCCCTGGCCTCCGGCTGGAACGCCGTCGACTTCGCGCTGCGCCCCGAGGGCTACGCGGGCCGCAAGACCGCCGTCATCGACGCCGTGGAGCAGGTGCGCGCCCTGTGGCGGGGCGAGCCGCTCGCCGTCACCGACGGCGCCGGCCACCCCGCCGAGGTGCGGGTCTTCCCGCCGCCCGTCCAGCCCGAGCTGCCGGTCTGGGTGACCAGCGCGGGCGGCCCCGAGACCTTCCGCGCGGCCGGCGCGGCGGGCGCCGGCGTCCTCACCCACCTCCTCGGCCAGGACTTCGACCAGCTCGCCGAGAAGATCGCCCTGTACCGCAAGGCGCTCGCCGAACGCCCCGGCCACGACGGATGGCCCGGCCAGGTGGCGCTGATGCTGCACACCTATCTCGGGGAGGACCCGGAGGAGGTGAAGGCGACGGTCCGCGAGCCGTTCACCGCGTACCTGAAGAGCTCCTTCGGGCTCATCGCCCGCTCGGCGGGCAGCATCCTGTCCGGCTTCGACCCCGACAAGCTCCGCGAGTCCGACATCGACTTCCTGGTCCGGCGCTCCTTCGACACCTACTACACCACCAGCGGCCTGTTCGGGACGGTGGCGCAGGCGGCGGCCGTGGTGGAGCGGGCGCGCGCCGCCGGGGTCGACGAACTGGCCTGCCTGATCGACTTCGGAGTGGCCAAGGACGCCGTGCTGGCCGGCCTGGAGCACCTCGACACCCTGCGCGAGGCGACCGAGTGACCCCGCCTCCCGCCCCCGTCCCCGCCCGTTCCGTCGTCCCCGCCCCTTCCCCCGTCCCCCGCGCCGCACGCATCGGAGCACGCACATGAGCAAGGCATCCATCGCCCGGGACCCGCGCGACTCGCGGGGGCCGGCCCGGCCGGTGCCGGGCGCCGTGCGCGGCGGCACCCTGCGCGTGCTGCGCGACGGCGACCACGACCACCTGGACCCGCAGCGCGTCCAGACCCTCCAGGCCACCGCGCTCGGCCACCTCCTCTTCCGCACGCTGACGATGTTCGCCGAGGACGGCACGGGCGGCTGGCGGCTGGTCGGCGACCTCGCCGACGACCCCGGCCGGGACGTCGACGGCGACGGCCGCACCTGGGAGTTCACCCTCAAGGCGGGCCTGCGCTACGAGGACGGCCGGGAGATCACCGCCGCCGACGTGGCCCACGGCATCGCCCGCTCCTTCGAGGAGAGCCTGGCCGGCGGCCCCCACCACCTCCAGGACTGGCTGGCCGCGAACGGCCCCTACGCGGGCCCCTTCACCGACGGCACCGGCGAGGTCCCGGGCCTGGAGGTGCGCGGCGCCCGCACCCTGGTGTTCCGCTTCCCCGAGCCGCGCCCCGACCTGCCGTTCGCCGCCGCCCTGGTGACCACCGTGCCGGTCCCGCGCGACGCCGACACCGGCGAGACGTACGGCAAGGCACCGCTCGCCTCCGGGCCGTACCGCATCACCGAGAACGTCCCCGGGGAGCGGCTGGTCCTGGAGCGCAACCCGCACTGGGACCCGGCCACCGACGCCGTACGCCACGACCACCCGGACCGGATCGAGTTCGAGCTCGGTGTCGACGCCGCCGACCAGAACCGGCGCGCCCACTCCGGACTGGGCCCGGACGCCTTCGCCGTCGCCGAGAACCAGGCCCCCGAGGAGGTCGCCGCCCTGCTGCTGGCCGACCCGGACCTGGGCCCCCGGCTGCACCGCGACCGCACCCCGCTGGTCTGGTACCTGGCGATCAACACGGCCCGGGTGACGGACGTCGAGGTCCGCCGGGAGATCGCCCGCGCCCTCGACAAGGAGGCGGTCCGCGACGCGATGGCGGGCGCCACCCAGGGCGAGATCACCCACACCATCCTGTCCCCGGCCACCATCGGCCACCGCCCCTACCCCGACCCGCACACGGGCGGCCCGCGCGGTCTGCCGGACGGCTGGGACGGCCGTCCGCTGCGGCTGCTCAGCCGCGACGGGGCCTACTTCACGGCCGGGGCCCGGGAGGTGGCCCGCTCCCTGACGGCGGCCGGCTTCACCGTCGAGGTGGTGGAGACCGAACGCCCCCGGCACAACACCGCGGTCCTCACCCGCGGCCACGACTTCGACCTCTACCTGATGTGCCAGGCCGCCGACTGGCCCGGCGCCTCCACCCTGCTCACCGGCTTCGACGGCCGCACCCTGCGGGCCACCGGCAACGCCGACTACACCTACCTCGACGAGCCGGACGTCAACGCCGAGATCGCCCGGATCTCCGCCCTGTCCGCCGACCGCGCGGCCACCGAATGGGCGGCCCTGGACGAGACCCTGACGACCCGGCACGTTCCGCTGGTGCCGGTCTTCGCCTACGTCTACCTGGCGGCGCGCGGCCCCCGGGTGGGCGGGGTGTTCACCTCGTCGTTCCTCGGCACCCCGGTGTACTACGACGCGTACGTGACGCCCGCACCGGAGGAGGACGACGGCCGTGGCTGACCGACGCACCCTCCACGAACGGTTCGCCGCGTCCGCCGCCGCCCACCCCGGGCGGACCGCGCTGGAGACCGAGGGCCGGGTCCTCTCCTACGCGGACCTGCGCCGCCTCGCCGAGCACACCGCGGCCCGGGTCCTCGACGCCCTCGGCGGGCGGCGCCCGGAGCGGGTCGGCGTCCTCGCCAACCGCAGCGTCGCCGCGTACGCCTCCTACCTGGCCGCCCAGCGGCTGGGCGCGGCCGCAGTGCCGCTCGGCCCGGAGGTCGCGCCGGCCCGGCTGACCGCGATCGCCGGGGCGGCCGCACTGGACGTGGTCCTCGCCGGACCCGAGGCGGCGGACCCCACCGGCTTCCCCTGCCCGGTCCTGCCGTTCGACGAGACCTTCGACGAGACCTTCAACGAGACCTTCGACGAGACCTTCGACGAGACCGGCGAGCCGCCCGCGGACCTCCCGCCGTACGAGCCGCGCCCGGACGCCGTCGCGTACATCGTCTTCACCTCCGGCTCCACCGGCACCCCCAAGGGCGTCCCGGTGCTCCAGCGCAACGCGGCGGCCGTGCTGGACTACGCGACGGACCGCTACGGCATCGGCCCCGGCAGCCGGGTCTCGCAGACCTTCGACCTCACCTTCGACCCGACGGCCTGGGACATGTTCACCGCCTGGAGCACCGGCGCGACCCTGGTGGTCCCCGCCCGCTCCGACCTGGTCCGGCCCGCCCGCTTCGTCCGCGAGCACCGGATCACCCACTGGTTCTCGGTCCCCTCGGTGATCACCTACGCCCAGCGGCTGCGCGACCTCGCCCCCGACTCCCTGCCCGAGCTGCGCTGGACGCTGTTCGGCGGTGAGCCGCTCACCCTGGAACAGGCCGCCGCCTGGCACCGGGCCGCGCCGGGCAGCGTGCTGGAGAACCTCTACGGCCCCACCGAGGTCACCGTCTCCTGCACCCAGTACCGGCTGCCCGCCGACCCCGCCGACTGGCCGGTCACCGCCAACGGCACGGTCCCGATCGGCACGCCCTACCCGCACCTGGACGCCCTCGTCCTGGACCACGAGGGCCGCCCGTCGGACGAGGGCGAGCTGTGCCTGCGCGGCCCGCAGCGCTTCCCCGGCTACCTCGACCCCGCCGAGAACCCCGGCCGGTTCGTGTCCTTCGACGGGGACCGGGCCACGGTGTACGACGACCGGGCGGCACCCGGCGCCGAGCTGTACTACCGCACCGGCGACCGGGTACGGCGCGGCGCGGACGGCGCGCTGCTGCACCTCGGCCGGCTCGACCAGCAGGTGAAGATCCGCGGCCACCGCGTCGAGCTCGGCGACATCGAGGCCGCCCTGCGTACGGCCGACGGGGTGACCGAGGCGGTCGTGGTCGTGGTGCCGGCAGCGGGGGAGCCGTCCCTGGCGGCCGCCTACACCGGCACCCCCCGGTCCCCCCTCGCCCTGCGCGCCCACCTCACCGACCGCCTGCCCGTCTACATGCTCCCGCGCGGCTTCACGCACCTCGACGCGTTCCCCCTGAACGCCAACCGGAAGACGGACCGGCGCGCACTCGCCCGGATCCTGTCAGCTCACGGCTGAAGGGCGGGCCGGGGTTGCCACCCCCCTCCCCGTATGAGGGAGGATGGCGGGGTCCAGACGAAGGGAAATCAAGGTGTCCATCGACCCGTCCTCGATCCCGAACTTCGGGGGCCAGCCCGAGCCGCAGCCCCAAGGACCGGCGGGCCCCGTCGTCCCGGATCAGGATCTTGTGAAGCAGCTCCTCGACCAGATGGAGCTCAAGTACGTCGTCGACGACGAGGGCGACCTCGCGGCGCCGTGGGAGCAGTTCCGCACGTACTTCATGTTCCGCGGAGAGGACGAGCAGGCGGTCTTCTCGGTGCGGACGTTCTACGACCGCCCCCACAAGATCGACGAGAAGCCGCAGCTGCTCGAGTCGATCGACGACTGGAACCGGCGGACCCTGTGGCCCAAGGTCTACACCCACACCCACGACGACGGCACCGTCCGTCTCATCGGTGAGGCCCAGATGCTGGTCGGCACGGGCGTCGACATCAACCACTTCGTGTCGTCCACGGTCAGCTGGGTGCGGGCCGCGATCGAGTTCGACAAGTGGCTGGTCGAGCAGCTCGGCCTGGAGGAGGACGTCAACGAGGCGGACAAGCCCGAGGACGACGAAGAGTAGTCCGCCTCTACAGCGGGGTGCGCGCGTACACGACGAGATACGCGCCGTAGCAGAACGAGAGCCCGGCCAGGGCCGCGACCACCACCGTCGCGTGCCAGGGCCGGGCTCTCGCCGTCCGGACCAGTGCCCGCGCCAGCGGCAGCAGCAGCGGGAAGGCCGGGAGCAGGAAGCGGGGCTTGGACTCGAAGAAGCCCGAGCCGCCGAGCGCGATCAGCAGCAGGACACCGGTGTAGGCGAGGAGCGGGAGCGGGGCCCGGTCCAGGACCAGCAGCGCGTAGAGCACCGCGGCCGCCGCCACGATCAGCAGGGCCATCGGGAAGACGAACCGGTCGCCGCGGAGCAGCAGGGTGCGGACGAACGCCAGCGAGCCCCGGCCGAAGTCGAAGCGCGAGCCCCACAGGCGCTGCACGCCGAAGTAGCCGCCCAGCGGGTCCCCGCTGCGCCGGCCCACCCAGAGCACGTACGCCGTCCAGCCGAGCGGGGCGAGCGCCGCGCCCGTCCACAGCCTGTGGGTGACCCGGCCGCGGGCCCGGCGCAGCGCGCAGGCGGCGGCGAGCAGCACGGCCGCCGCGACCGCGAAGCCGTTCGGGCGGGACAGGCCCGCCAGGGCGGCCAGGGAGCCCGCCCACAGCCAGTTCCCGGCCAGCACCGCGTACAGCGACCAGGCGGCGAACGCGGTCAGCACCGGTTCCGTGTACGCCATGGACAGCACGACGGAGTGCGGGAGCAGGCCCCACAGCAGGACCAGGACGGTGCCCACGGCGCGGCCGTGCAGCCGGGCGCCCACCGCGTAGACGCCGGCGGCGGCCACCGCGGCGGCCGTCCAGGACACCAGCAGCCCGGCGCCCGCGCCGCTCAGCGGGGTGGTGGCGGTGAGGACGCGGATCAGGGCCGGGTAGAGCGGGAAGAACGCCAGGTCGCTGTGGACGATGTCGGCGGCGAAGTGCACGGTCCGGCCGTAGCCGTGCGCCGCGATGCCCAGGTACCAGGCCGCGTCCCAGGAGCGGCCGAGCAGTGTCAGCGGGTGCCGGCCGGCCGCCCACGCGGTCAGCGCGACCACCACCATGCCGGTGAGCCGGGCCGCCGCGAACAGCCCCACGGCCACCCCGCCCGCCGTGACCAGGGACAGCCGGGTACCGGGCCGCCCGGCGACGGGCGGGGCGAGGACGGGCGCGGGCGCGGCGGCGGTTGCGGTGGTGCTGGCGTGGCTCACATTCGCACAGTGCAGGGGAGCGGGGTGATGTGCGAGAAATGTGCGCCCGATGGGGGGTCCCGACGGGGGTGTACGGTCCCGATCATGGGAAGCCGCTTGTTCACCGCGCAGGAAGTGATCGTCCGGCGGGAGATCCTGGACGGGCGGGAGTGGATGGTCTACCCGGTGCGGGTGGTCGAGGACACCGGTGACCTGCTCGCCGTCCATCTCGCCCAGGGCACCCCGCTCACCTTCGGCACCGGCCCGTTCCGCTGGGGCCCGCACCCCTGGACCGCCTTCGAGCCGTACTGGCACTCGGAGGGCGTCCTCCAGCTCCAGCGCCCCGGCGACGGCTACTCCGTCTGGGCCCGCTGCTCCGGCGGCACCCTCAGCGGCTGGTACGTCAACTTCCAGGAGCCGATGCGCCGCACCGGGCGCGGCTTCGACACCCTCGACCAGGAACTCGACCTGCTGATCCCGGCCGACGGATCGCCGTACTCCTGGAAGGACGAGGACCACTTCGCCGACCGGCACCGCTCCGGCGGCTTCACGGACGCACAGGCGGCGGCCGTGCGCCGGGCCGCCGCCTCCGTCGTGGACCTGGTCGAGCGGGGCGCCGGCTGGTGGGAGGAGTGGCGGGACTGGCGGGCCCCGGACCACTGGGCGGTACCCGGGGCGGTCCCGCTCTCCCGCTGAGCCGGTCGCCCGGCTACGACAGCTGCCGCAGCCGCTCCGCTGACCGTGATCCGGAGACCGGCCCCGACGAAAGCCTCGATCATCGCGTGCAGCGGCCTGTGCCATCTTGTGGCCGACAGACACGATCAGCCAGCCGCCCAGGTCCGCCACCCGCAGGTCCGCACCGTCGCCGATCCGCAGCCGGCGTGGAGGATCCGCCGGCCGGCCATGTCGTCGGCGAGGGCCGGCATCGCGGGCGGTCCGGTTCCGGGCCGCACCGGGCACCTACCCCAAATCCCCTTCGTGGGACACGACTTGAGGGCTCGCGGCTCAGTGGACGGAGCGTGGCCGGGTCTCCGTCGTATGTAGTGTGCGGAGATGACGAGAAGCGAGCGGCTCGCGGAGCAGCTGGACTGGCACTGGCACAAGAGCCTGCGGCCGCGGCTGGACGGTCTCACCGATGAGGAGTACTTCTGGGAGCCGGTGCGCGGCTGCTGGAGCATCCGCCCGCGCGGCACGTCGACCGCACCGATGTCGGAGGGTTCGGGCGAGTGGACGCTGGACTACGCGTTCCCCGGCCCGGTGCCGGCGCCGGTGACCACGATCGCCTGGCGACTGGGGCACATCATCGTCTCGTGCCTGGCCTATCGGGTCGAGTGGTACTTCGGCGGCCGGGACGTCGACGCCGGGGCGTTCGCCTACGCGGGGACGGCTGACGAGGCGCTGAAACAGCTCGACGAGATGTACGGCAGATGGCACGCGGGGGTCCGTGCGCTCTCGGACGCCGACCTGGACAATCCGCCCGCGACAGGTCCGGAGCGGTTCCCCATGGAGAACAGGATCCTGCACGTCAACAGGGAACTGATCCATCACGGCGCCGAGATCTCTCTGCTGCGTGACCTCTACCACTGGCAGGACGGAGCCGTAGCGGGCCCACCGGGCATCGGCGCAGGTCCCACCCCCCGGACCTGAGTTGAGGAACTCCGGGGCTTGGGCGCAGGATGGCCGGCATGACCTCCAGCGAACGCCCTCTTCTCAATCGCCGGCTCGCCGAGTTCGGGACCACGATCTTCGCGGAGATGTCCGCGCTCGCCCTCAGCACCGGGTCCATCAACCTCGGGCAGGGCTTCCCGGACACCGACGGCCCCGAGGAGATCAGGGAGGCGGCGGTGCGGGCGCTGCGCGAGGGGCGCGGCAACCAGTACCCGCCGGGCCCGGGCGTCCCCGAGCTGCGGACGGCGATCGCCGCGCACCAGGAGCGCCGGTACGGGCTGTCGTACGACCCGGACGCCGAGGTCCTGGTCACGGCGGGCGCCACGGAGGCCATCGCGGCCGCCCTGCTGGCACTGCTGGAGCCCGGTGACGAGGTCGTCGCGCTGGAGCCGTACTACGACTCCTACGCGGCCTGCATCGCGATGGCCGGCGGCACCCGGGTCCCGGTCACCCTGCGCCCGGACGGCGGCGCGTTCCGCCTCGACCTGGACGAGCTGCGGGCCGCCGTCACCCCGCGCACCCGGCTCCTGCTGGTCAACACCCCGCACAACCCGACCGGCACCGTCCTCACCCGCGCCGAGCTGACCGCGATCGCGGAGCTGGCGGTGGAGCGGGACCTGCTGGTCGTGACGGACGAGGTGTACGAGCACCTGGTCTACGACACCGCCGAGCACATCCCGCTGGCCACCCTCCCCGGGATGCGCGGGCGCACGGTCACCATCGGCTCGGCCGGCAAGACCTTCTCCTTCACCGGCTGGAAGGTCGGCTGGGTGACGTCGACGCCGGAGCTGGTCACCGCGGTCCGCTCGGCGAAGCAGTTCCTGACGTACGTCTCCTCGGGCCCCTTCCAATACGCGGTCGCCGAGGCCCTCGCCCTCCCGGACTCGTACTTCGAGGCGTTCCGGCAGGACATGCAGACCAAGCGGGACATCCTCGCGGCGGGCCTGAAGGAGGCGGGTTTCACGGTCTACGACACCGCCGGCACGTACTTCATCACCACCGACATCCGCCCGCTCGGCGAGACCGACGGCTTCGCCTTCTGCCGGTCGCTGCCCGAACGCGCGGGGGTCGTCGCCATCCCGAACGCGGTCTTCTACGACCACCGGGAGGCGGGGGCGCCCTTCGTGCGGTTCGCGTTCTGCAAGCGCGCGGAGGTGCTGAAGGAGGCGGCGGAGCGGCTGCGGCAGCTGTCCTAGCGGCGCGACCGGCTCAGCGGGCGAGCGGGACCGCTGCGGGTACCGCCCAGTGCTCCGGGGCTCGCCGCTTCACTCCCACCCGCCGGACGACGGTATCGACGGCACAGCCGCATCGGGAGTCCGTCGTCAGCGGGTGTCCTCCTCGGGCTCCGGGCGCGGGAGTTCGTCGAGGTCGAGGGTGAAGGTGCGGCCGTCGGCCAGCGGGATGGGGAGCTTGCCCGTGCCGTACTTGTGAGTGTGCGCCGCGATGTAACCGGTGCCCGTCGGCTGGGTGTGGAGGACGACCTCCTGGGCGTAAGGGTCCACGACCAGGTAGACGGGGATGCCGTAGCGGCCGTACTTGGCCGTGCAGTCGTCGTAGTCCTTGCGCGCGGAGGAGGTCGAGACGACCTCGGAGATCAGCAGGACGTCCTCGAAGCCGTAGCGCTTCCCGTCCCGGCGGGCGTCCTCGCGGAGGATCGCCAGGGCGGGGGCGGAGTTCTCGTCGGCGGGGAAGTCGATGTAGACGTCGGAGGCGGTCTTCGCGCGGCGTCCGAGCGACACGATCGTGTCGTACTGCATCGACTTGATCGTGCTGGAGTGCTCGAAGCTCCGCGGAGTCATGATCACTTTTCCGTCGGCCCCGAACAGGACCGTGTACCCCTCGGGGAACTCGGTGTGCACGACCGCGTCGACACTCATGGACGGCTCCTTCCCATGTGTGGTCAGGATACGGCGGTCGGTGCCGGGGTACCGAGCTTGGCGGCCGGTGAGACCGGTCCGAACAGGATCCGGGGCCGCCACGGCTCCGTCGCCCGGTGGCGGTGAGGCCGCTTCGGGAAAAGCCCGAGCCCAGCGACACATCCATAGGAGCCCTGATCTGCCAATCAAAGCAGGTCAGGGGCGCTTTTCGGGTGTGGACCCTCAGAAGTTCCTCAACTCTGCTTTGGCTGCCGGGACGGCCGGGCATCCCCCGTGCACGCCGCGTTCTCGCGGCGGCCGGGGCGCCCACGGGGGGTCGCTCCGCGCGAACCGAAAGAAGGTGACGCCATGGGCATCGTCTTCATCGTGGTGGTGGCCGCGATCGTCTGCTTCGTGATCATCGGGACCGCGGTCCGCAGGGGCGGACGGGTCGGAGGCCGGGGCGGATCCTCCGGCTACGACAGCTCCGGCAGCTGGTGGGCCGGGGACTCGGGGTCCTCGTCCTCGCACGGCGGACACGGCGGCGGCCACGGGGGCGGCCACGGGGGGCACTCCTGCGGTGGCGGGCACTCGTCGTGCGGCGGCGGCTCGTCGTGCGGCGGGGGCGGCTGCGGCGGCGGGGGCAACTGACCCCGGGGGACCAGGGGGAAGGGGGACCAGAGGGGAGCGGGGGGAGCGGGGAACGGGGCGTCCGGCGGGAGAGCGGGGGAGCTCTCCTCGGGCGCCCCGGCGCACGCTGGGCGGAGTACGGCGCACGACATGGTTGAACAGTTGAGCTGTGGAGCCCTCTGAGGGATGGAAACCCCACGAAGTTGGGTAAAAACGCTGTGGCGGCGTCACAGTTCATGATTCCCTCTAAATCACCAAAGCAGCGCCTCGGACGTCCTGACGACACCCCTCCCCGGCTGGGCCGGCCGGGCCGATCTCCCGGTGTCGACCGAGGTGCGCCGGACCACCCTCCTCCCCTTTTGCGTGCTAGCGGAGCCGATCCATGCTCACGACCCTGAACACCTCCTACACCGATACGCGCGCGGCCGATCTCGCCTGGGCCCTGGGGCGCGAGCCGTTGCCCGCACTGGCCACCCTCGACCTGGAACTGACGGGGGCGAAGCTGCAGTTGAGACTGCTCGGCGCGTCCCACCAGGTGCTCCTGGAGGAGGAGCGGGGCGGCTGTTCGGAGACGGTGGCGTGCATCCCGGGGTCCAGCACCCCCCTGCCGCTCGGGGTCGCCAAGCGCGTCGGCGACTGGGAGTACGAGTTCGCGGCCCGCGTCGAGGTGCTGTCGCCGGGCTCCTTCGCGGGCCGCGCCCAGGAGTTGCTGGCCCTGGTCTCCGAGCACCCGCACGGTCTCGCCGGTGTCTTCCCGGGCAGCCCGCACGCGTTCACCGCGATGCTCGCCCAGCGGCACGAGGGCCAGGTGCACTGGCGGACCTGGCACGCGTACCCGCAGGACGGCCAGTTGGTGGCCACCCGGACCCGGGTCGGAGTGCGGGTTCCGGTGGCCCAGACCGTCTGTTGATGACATAAACCAACGGCACGTCAAGGCGGTTCAGATCCACACGTGTGGGTGACGAAGCGTGCCGTGCGAGTGACGTAACGTCGCAGAGTGATCGATCCGCACGCACCCGCCCCTCCCGGCACACCGCCGCCGTGGGGCGCCCCCGCGCCGCTGCCCGTGCGGCCGGGGACGGGCCGGTTCCTGGTCCTGGCGTGCGTCTTCGTCTGCGCGGCCTGCGGGTTGGTGTACGAGCTCGAACTGGTCGCCCTCGCCTCGTACTTGATCGGCGACTCGGTCACCCAGGCCTCCGTCGTCCTGTCCGTGATGGTCTTCGCGATGGGGGTCGGCTCGCTCGGCGCGAAGCGGCTGCGCTGGCACGCGGCGGCCGGATTCGGCGCGGTGGAGGCCGCGTTGGCGCTGGTCGGCGGCTGCAGCGCGATGGCGCTGTACGCGGTCTTCGCCTGGACCGGTGACTGGGGCGGCCTGTGGTCGGCCGGTCCGCGCTGCCTGCTCGTCGCCTTCTCCCTCGCCATCGGCCTGCTCATCGGCGCCGAGGTGCCGTTGCTGATGGAGCTCATCCAGCGCATCCGCCGCCAGGACGCGGGCGGCGCGGTGGCCGACCTGTTCGCGGCGGACTACGTCGGCGCGCTCGTCGGCGGCCTGGCCTTCCCGTTCCTGTTACTGCCGTTCCTGGGCCAGCTGACCGGCACCCTGCTCACCGGCACCGTCAACGTGGTGGCCGGCGGCGCCCTGGTCCTCGGCCTGTTCCGCCGCGACCTGTCCCGGCGGGCCCGCTGGACCCTCCTCGCGGTCAACCTGACCGTCCTCGGCCTGCTCGCCTCCGCCGCCGTCCTCGTCGACGACTTCGAACGGGCCGCACGGCACGCCGTCTACGGCGCGGACGTCCGGGTCGCCCTCCAGACGGACGTCCAGGAGGTCGTCCTCACCGGCGGCACCCACGGCCGCCCCCTCGACCTCTTCCTCGACGGCCGGCTGCGGGTCGGCGGCCGCGACGAACGCCGCTACCACGAAGCCCTCGTCCACCCCGCGATGAGCGGCCCGCACACGCGCGTGCTCATCCTCGGCGGCGGCGACGGCATGGCCGCGCGCGAGGTGCTCCGCGAGCCCGGCGTCGACCAGGTCGACGTCGTGGAACTCGACGGCGGCCTGGTCCGGCTGGCCCGCCGCGACCCCGCCCTCTCCGCGCTCAACGGCCACGCCTACGACGACCCGCACGTCCACGAGTACACCGCCGACGCCTTCCGCTGGCTGCGCGGGGCACCCCGCTCCGGCTACGACGTCGTCATCGCCGACCTGCCCGATCCCGGCATCACGGCCAGCACCAAGCTGTACTCCCAGGAGTTCTACGGCCTGGCCCGCCGCGCCCTCGCCCCCGGCGGCCGTCTCGTCGTGCACGCCGGCCCGGTCCAGAACCGTCCCCGCGCCTTCTGGACGGTCGCGGCGACCATGCGGGCCGCCGGCCTGGCCGTCACCCCCTACCGGGTCCTCGGCCACGACCCCGGCTTCGCCGCGGGCCCCGACCGCTCGGCGGGCGAGTCCCGGGCCCCGCACGACTGGGGCTTCCTGCTGGCGACGGCCGGCCGCACCGCACCCCCGCTGGCGCTCCCGCCCGACGCCCCGCGCCTGCGCACGCTGACCCGGCGCGGGCTGGCCGGAGACACGCTGGAACCACCCACGACATGGCCACCGCCGTCCACGTTGGTGCATCCGCGTTACTGACGAGGGTGTGCCGGACCGACTCGTGGGTAGGCTCACTCGGCATGGAGCACCAGGTGTACGTCCCGGCCCCGGCCTCGCGGCTCAGAGCGGCGCTGGCCGACCCCGCGCGGGTCGCCCGGGCGGTCCCCGGTCTCCAGCAGGACCCGGCCGCCGAACCCGGCACCGGCCGCCTCAAGGTCCGGATCGGCAGCCACTCGATCACCTACCGGGGCTCCCTGCGCGTCACCGCCCGCGCCGACGGCTCCTACGCGGTCGACGGCGACGCCAACGAGGCCCGCGGCACCGGCACGGTGAAACTGGCGCTCACCCTCCGCCTCGCCGCCACCGACGAGGGCGGCAGCACGGTCACGGTCACCGGCACGGCCTCCGCCGACGGCCGGCTCGCCGAGCTGCCGGCCGACGCGGTGGAGTCGGCCGCCACCCGGCTGCTGAACCGCTTCGTGGAAGCGCTCGCGGAGGAGACACCCGACTCCGCCCCCGACGAACCGCCCCCGTCGGTCTTCGAGACCGAGGTCCCGCCCCCGTCCCTGGCCCCCAACCCTGTCGAGGAACCGCTCCCCGAGATCTTCGCGGAAGCCGCCCACGCCCGCCGCACCATGATCGGCCGCAGCGCCGAGGAAGTCGACCACGCCCCGCCCCGCGGCCGCTACGCCCCCGTCCCGGCACCCCAGACGGTCGCCGCGAACTCCGCCCTGCGCTGGGCAGCCCCGGCAGCAGCCCTTGCGCTGGCCTCGGCGATCGTGGTGACGAGGGCGTTGCGCAGGCGCCGGTGAGATCTGCCGGCGAGGGGGGACGCTTACCGGCGCTTGCCGGGTGCCTCCCCCACTCTCGGCCTCGCTCGAGCGGGGCCCGCATCGCCCACCCGTGCCGCCCCATGGGGGCACCTCCCAGGCCCTTAAGGCACTGGGGGAGGCACGCATGCCCGCAGCCAAGCGAGCTGGAAAGACGCCCCGGCTGTAGCGCCCTGTCAGGGGCGCGGGACTGTATCGATGTGCGGCTCCGCCGCGTGGGCGCGACCGGCCCCCACCCACCCGCACCCGAAACCCGACCCGCCTCCCCCAGTACTGTCATCCCGTGAGTAACGAAGACATCACGCTGACAGCGGGCGACGCCACCCTCCACCTGCACCCCGGCAACGGCGGCCGGATCGCCGGACTGGAGGTCGGCTCCCTCGAACTCCTCCGCCAGGGCGACCGCTTCGGCTGCTTCCCGATGGTGCCGTGGTGCGGCCGCATCCGGGACGGCCGCTTCCTCGACGGCGCCAACCTCGTCCAGATGCCCCTCAACTCCCCGCCGCACGCCATCCACGGCACCGCCCGCGACGGCGCCTGGCGCACCGCGCGCGTCTCGGAGAGCGAGGCGGTGATCACGCGCGAGCTGGGCGCCCCCTGGCCGCACCCCGCCCGCGTCACCCACGTCGTGCAACTCGCCGAGGACTCCCTGACGCTGACGATGAGCGTGGAGACGTACGACGACTCCTTCCCGGCCCAGATCGGCTGGCACCCGTGGTTCAACCGCAACCTCGGCGGCCAGGACGTCCAGGTCGCCTTCGCCCCCGCCTGGCAGGAGGAGCGCGGCGACGACCACCTGCCCACCGGCAACCGCGTCGACCCCGAGCCCGGCCCCTGGGACGACTGCTTCGGCATGCCCGACGGCGTCGACGTCACCCTCACCTGGCCCGGGCAGCTGGAGCTGAAGGTCACCAGCCGCGAGCAGTGGGTCGTGGTCTACGACGAGCAGGCGGAGGCCGTCTGCGTGGAGCCGCAGACCGGACCGCCCAACGGGCTCAACACGCTGCCCCGGCTCGTCACGCCCATCGAGCCGCTCGAAGCCACGACCACCTGGACCTGGCGCCGCCCGCAGGCTGTCTAAGCTGGTCGGCATGACGGACGTACGCGCTGAGCTGCTGCAACAGATCAAGGACAAGGCCGTGGTGCACGGCAAGGTGACCCTGTCGTCGGGGCTGGAGGCGGACTACTACGTCGACCTCCGCCGCGTCACCCTCGACGGCGAGGCCGCGCCGCTGGTCGGCCAGGTGCTGCTGGACCTGACCGAGGGCCTGGAGTTCGACGCCGTCGGCGGGCTGACGATGGGCGCCGACCCGGTCGCCGGCGCCATGCTGCACGCCGCCGCCGCCCGCGGAAAGCGCCTCGACGCCTTCGTCGTACGCAAGGCGGCGAAGGCGCACGGGATGCAGCGCCAGGTCGAGGGCCCGGAGATCAAGGGCCGGCGGGTCCTCGTCGTCGAGGACACCTCCACCACCGGCGGCTCCCCGCTCACCGCCGTGGAGGCCGTGCGCGCGGCCGGCGCCGAGGTCGTCGCCGTCGCCACCATCGTGGACCGGGCGACGGGCGCCGCCGAGAAGATCCAGGAGGGCGCCGGTGTGCCGTACCTCTTCGCCTTCTCGAAGGATGAACTGGGTCTGGACTGACACGTGGGTTGACGAGTGGGATTGACCCGGATTTGACCGGCGCGTGGAGCATCGGTTCATGTCTGGAAAGATGGGGACGACGATGACGTCGCCCCCACACAGGTCTAGGTCAGGGCCGTAGAGAAGCAGCAGTACCCGACCCGCACACCCAAGGAGCGGACAGATGCCCATCGCAACCCCCGAGGTCTACAACGAGATGCTCGACCGGGCGAAGGCAGGCAAGTTCGCCTACCCGGCCATCAACGTGACCTCGACCCAGACCCTGCACGCTGCGCTGCGCGGCTTCGCGGAGGCGGAGAGCGACGGCATCGTCCAGATCTCCACGGGTGGCGCCGAGTTCCTGGGCGGCCAGTACAAGAAGGAGATGGTGACCGGCTCGGTCGCGCTCGCCGAGTTCGCGCACATCGTCGCCGAGAAGTACCCGGTCAACGTCGCGCTGCACACGGACCACTGCCCGAAGGACAAGCTCGACGGGTACGTGCGTCCGCTGCTCGCGATCTCCGAGGAGCGTGTGAAGAACGGCCGCAACCCGCTCTTCCAGTCGCACATGTGGGACGGCTCGGCGGAGACCCTCGCCGACAACCTGGCCATCGCGCAGGAGCTGCTTGAGCAGGCCCGCCGCGCCAACATCATCCTTGAGGTCGAGATCACCCCGACCGGCGGCGAGGAGGACGGCGTCTCCCACGAGATCAACGACTCCCTCTACACGACGGTCGACGACGCGATCCGCACCGCCGAGGCCCTGGGCCTGGGCGAGAAGGGCCGCTACCTGCTCGCCGCCTCCTTCGGCAACGTGCACGGCGTGTACAAGCCGGGCAACGTCGTGCTCCGCCCCGACCTGCTCAAGGAGCTGAGCGACGGCGTCGCCGCCAAGTTCGGCAAGCAGTCGCCGTTCGACTTCGTCTTCCACGGCGGCTCCGGCTCCACCGAGGAGGAGATCCGCACCGCGCTGGAGAACGGCGTCGTGAAGATGAACCTGGACACGGACACCCAGTACGCCTTCACCCGTCCGGTCGCCGACCACATGCTCAAGAACTACGACGGCGTCCTGAAGGTCGACGGCGAGGTCGGCTCCAAGAAGACCTACGACCCGCGCACCTGGGGCAAGCTCGCCGAGGCGAGCATGGCCGCGCGTGTCGTCGAGGCCACGCAGAACCTGCGCTCGGCGGGCAACAAGATCAAGTAAGCCGCATTACGGTCAGGACCCGGCGTTCGTCTGTCTACGGCGCCGGGTCCGCTGTATACCTGGAACCATGCCCGACGTCCGGCTGGCCTCCTCCCAGGGCAAGTGGATCCTGCTCACCACCGTCCTCGGTTCCAGCATGGCCATGCTGGACTCGACGGTCGTCAACGTCGCCCTGCCCCGCATCGGCGAGGACCTGAACGCGAGCCTGTCCGCGCTCCAGTGGACGGTCAACGCGTACATGCTGACCCTGGCCGGCCTGATCCTGCTCGGCGGCTCGCTCGGCGACCAGTACGGCCGCCGGAAGGTCTTCGTCATCGGGGTCGTCTGGTTCGCGGCCGCGTCCCTGCTGTGCGGCCTGGCTCCCACCGACGCCGTGCTGATCGGCGCCCGCGCCCTCCAGGGCATCGGCGGCGCCCTCCTCACCCCGGGCTCCCTCGCCCTCATCCAGGCCTCCTTCCACCCCGACGACCGGGCCCGCGCGGTCGGCCTCTGGTCCGGCTTCGGCGGCATCGGCGCGGCCGTCGGCCCGTTCCTGGGCGGCTGGCTGGTGGACGGCCCCGGCTGGCGCTGGGTCTTCCTCCTCAACGTCCCGCTGGCCCTGCTCTGCGTCCCGGTCGCCCTGCGCCACGTCCCCGAGTCCTCTGGGGGCACCTCCCGCTCGGAGAGTGGGGGAGAACGCAGCCACGGCCGCTTCGACGTCCTCGGCGCGGTCCTCGGCGCCCTCTCCCTCGGCCTGGTGACGTACGCGCTGATCGAGGCCGGGACCCTGGCGCTGCTGGCCGTGGCGGGCGTCGCGGCCGGCGTGGCCTTCGTGTACGTCGAGAAGCGCCGCCAGGACCCGATGCTCCCGCTCGACATCTTCGCCTCCCGCCAGTTCACGGCGCTCAACGTGGTCACCCTCTGCGTGTACGGGGCGTTCGGCGGCTACTTCTTCCTCACGGCGCTGCAACTCCAGGTCGTCGCGGGCTACTCGGCGCTGGCCGCCGGCACCGCCCTGCTCCCCACCACCGCCCTGATGCTGCTCTTCTCGGCCCGCTCGGCCGCCCTCGCCGACCGCATCGGCCCCCGGATCCCCCTCACCGTCGGCCCCCTGCTCTGCGCCACCGCGATGCTGCTGATGCTGCGGGTGGGCAAGGACGCCAACTACCTGACGGACGTCCTCCCGGCGGTCCTGGTCCAGGGCCTTGGCATGGTCGTCCTGGTGGCCCCCCTCACCGCCTCCGTCCTCGCCTCCGTGGACACCGCCCGGGCCGGCATCGCCAGCGGCATCAACAACGCGGCGGCCCGCGCGGCGAGCCTGATCGCGGTCGCGGCCCTGCCGCTGCTCGCCGGCATGGGTCCCGAGGCCTACCGCTCCGCCGACGCCTTCGACGCCGCGTTCGACCGCGCGATGCCGATCTGCGCCGGGGTACTGGTCGTCGGCGCCGCCCTGGCCTTCGCCCTGGTACGCCGCCCCACCCCCGGCTGCGTCCGCCCCGAGTGCCGCCACCACGGCAACGTCACGACACCCCCACTGGAGGCGGAGGGCCGCACCTAGGGGCATAGCCGGAGCCGCAGAGGTCCCGGGTCCGTGGCCGCGGGCCGGGGTGCGCCAGACTGGAACCCATGAGCATTCACGAGAACCTCCTCGGCGGCCCGCCCCCGACCAAGCTCCCCGACGAACCCGCCCCCCGCGAGCTCCTCGCGCAGGGCACCGCCCCCGCGGACGTCGCCGCCAAGTACCCCACCTCCTCGCTCGCCTGGGCCCAGCTCGCCGACGACGCGTTCGAGCGCGGCTCGGTCGTCGAGTCGTACGCCTACGCCCGTACGGGCTACCACCGCGGACTGGACGCGCTGCGCCGCAACGGCTGGAAGGGCCACGGCCCCGTCCCCTGGGAGCACGAGCCCAACCGCGGCTTCCTGCGCGCGCTGCACGCCCTCGCCCGCGCCGCCCAGGCGATCGGCGAGCAGGAGGAGTACCAGCGCTGCACGCAGTTCCTGAAGGACTCCTCGCCGGCCGCGGCCCAGACCCTGGGCTAGCCGCCCGTTCGGCTCTGTGGCCCGTCTGGCAACAGGCGGGCCTTGCCGTATCCGGGGTACGTTGCGGAAGATGCCGGTGGGGACCGGGGCCCCCGTGTCGGCATCGGCAGGGGCGGACCGCTACCCGGAGTACAACAGGAGACAGCGATGTCCCACGAGGCTCTCGCAACGAACGAGCCCGAGACCCCGCATCTCGACTTCGCCGGCACGACACCGTACGAGGACTACGTCAGGGCCGACGTGCTCACCCACCTCCAGCACACCCTCTCCGACGACCCCGGAGAGATGGTCTTCCTGGTCACCACCCAGGTCATGGAGCTGTGGTTCACCGTCATCGTCCACGAGTGGGAGACCGCCGGGGCCGCGCTGCGCGCCGACGACATCCCCACCGCGATCGCGGCGCTGAAGCGTTCCACCCGCGAGCTGGAGGCGCTGAACGCCTCCTGGAAGCCGCTCGGCCAGCTCACCCCCGCCCAGTTCAACTCCTACCGGTCCGCCCTCGGCGAGGGCTCCGGCTTCCAGTCGGCGATGTACCGGCGAATGGAGTTCCTGCTCGGCGAGAAGTCCGCGTCCATGCTCGTCCCGCACCGCGGGGCACCGCGCGTGCACGCCGAACTGGAGAAGGCGCTGCAGCAGCCGAGCCTGTACGACGAGGTGGTGCGGCTGCTGGCGCGGCGGGGGTATCCGATCCCGGACGCGGTGGCGGTGGAACGTGACATCTCACTGCCCTATACACCTTCCGACGCCGTCGAGACCGCCTGGACCGCCGTCTACTCCGGCGACGGCGACACCGACCTCGCCCGCCTCGGCGAGGCGCTGACCGACGTGGGCGAACTCGTCTGGCGCTGGCGCAACGACCACCTGGTCGCCACCCGCCGCGCCATGGGCGCCAAGCCCGGCACCGGCGGCTCGGCCGGCGTCGCCTGGCTGGAGAAGCGCGCCCGCAAGAACGTGTTCCCCGAGCTGTGGACGGCGAGGTCCCATGTCTGAGCTGACCCTGAAAGCGGAGAAGCTGGACGGCGCGGACGAACTCGCCGCGCTCCGCTCCCGCTTCGTCCTCGACGACGTTGTGTACCTCGACGGCAACTCACTGGGCGCCCTGCCCGCGCACGTCCCCGGCCGGGTCGAGGACGTCGTCCGCCGGCAGTGGGGCGAGCTGCGCATCCGCTCCTGGGACGAGAGCGGCTGGTGGACGGCACCGGAGCGGATCGGCGACCGGATCGCCCCGCTGGTCGGCGCGGCGGCCGGGCAGATCGTGGTCGGCGACTCCACCAGCGTCAACGTCTTCAAGGCGCTGGTGGGCGCGGTACGGCTCGCGGGGGAGGGCCGCGACGAGATCCTCGTCGACGCGACCACCTTCCCCACCGACGGCTACATCGCCGACTCGGCGGCCCGGATGACGGGGTGCGTGCTGCGGCCGGTGACCCCGGCGGAGGTGCCCGCCGCCCTGGGCGACCGCACCGCCGCCGTCCTGCTCAACCACGTCGACTACCGCACGGGCCGGCTGCACGACCTCCCCGCCCTCACCGGCGCGGTCCGCGCGGCCGGCGCGGTCTCCGTCTGGGACCTGTGCCACAGCGCGGGCGCGCTGCCCGTCGGCCTCGACGAGCACGGCGTGGACCTGGCGGTCGGCTGCACCTACAAGTACCTGAACGGCGGCCCGGGTTCACCGGCGTACCTGTACGTCCGCAGCGGCCTGCAGGACCGCTTCGACTCCCCGCTCCCCGGCTGGAACTCGCACACGGAGCCGTTCGGGATGCGGCCGGAGTACGAACCGGCCGCGGGCGCGGTGCGCGGTCGCGTCGGCACCCCGGACATCCTCTCCATGCTGGCCCTGGAGGCGGCGCTGGAGGTCTGGGACGGGGTACGGGTGGCCGCCGTACGCGCCAAGTCCCTGGCCCTGACGGACTTCTTCCTGGAGTGCGTCGAGGCGTACCTGCCGGCGGGCCGCGTCGAGTGCGTGACCCCGGTGGCGCACGAGGAGCGCGGCAGCCAGATCGCACTGCGCTGCCCCGACGCCGGGGACGTGATGCGCCGGCTGATCGAGCGGGGCGTGGTCGGGGACTTCCGGCACCCCGACGTCCTCCGCTTCGGCTTCACTCCGCTCTACGTCGGTTTCGCGGACGTGGAGCGGGCGGCGCGGGTGCTGGGGGAGGTGGCGGGAGAGGCCGCGGGATCGGTCGCGCGATCGGTCGCGGGACCGGTCGTCGACTAGCGATATGACGACTTGGTGATCCTGGTGCGGGGGCCGGGACGGTACAGAACCGTTCAATCCTCACCGTGCGTGACATCCACGTGTCGCCGCACGTCACCGGCCTGATACCGTCCCGGCCAACGGCCGAATTCCCCACCTGGTCCGCCAACACAATTACGTCGCTGAGAGGTTGGAGCATGCCGGACGACGACGCAGCAGCCCGGGCCGCCGCAGAGGAGGAGTCGGCCTTCTCGCACCCGCAGGTCGAGCCCGACGCGACGGCCGCGTACGGCGACCACCCCGACCAGGTGATCGACTTCTACGCCCCGCGCGCCGACGAGCCCTCGGCCCCGCTCGTCGTGGTCCTGCACGGCGGCGCGTGGCGCGCGCCGTACGACCGCGCCCACATCACCCCCTTCGCCGACTATCTGGCCCGGCGCGGCTTCGCGGTGGCCAACGTCGAGTACCGGCGCGGCGCGAAGCTGCCCGCGCAGGGCGGTTCGGCGCCGGTCGCCGGCCGCTGGCCGGACACCTTCGACGACGTGGCCGCGGCCCTGGACGCCCTGCCGGCCCTGGCCCGCGAGGCACTGCCCCAGGCCGACCTGCGCCGTACGGTCCTCACCGGCCACTCGGCGGGCGGCCACCTGGCGCTCTGGGCGGCGGCGCGGCACGTCCTCCCGGCGGACGCCGCGTGGCGCACCTCCGGCCCGGCGCCGCTGCGCGGCGTCGTCGCCCTGGCCCCGATCGCGGACTTCGCGATGGCCGAGAAGCTGGACGTCTGCGGCAACGCCTCGCTCCAACTCCTCGGCGGCAACGACCACTTCACCGACCGCCAGCGCTACGCCGACCCCGCGCTGCTCCTCCCGACCGGCATCGCCACCACCCTGGTCCAGGGCCGCTCGGACCTGGTCGTCCCGCAGGCGGTCGCCGAGTCCTACGCGGACGCGGCGGCGAAGGCGGGCGAGGTGGTCGGCCTGACGCTGCTGGAGGACGTCGGCCACTTCCCGCTCATCGACCCCGCGGCCGACGCCTGCGCGGTGGCGGCGGAGGAGATCGCCCAGCTCGCCTGGTGACCCCGACCCCGGGATACCCGTAGTACCTGAGAGCTACCTCCCACATGAGCTCCCTGGCATGACGCGGACGACGCCCCCCGCTCCGTAACTTCCCGATCAGACAAGCCCGACAGCCGGGCGGACTGAACGGGGAGGGACGGCCGTGGGGTTCACGACGGGGGAACTGTTCCGCAGCTGCGGGCAATCGTGCCGCTGGGGCGGCACGGGTGGGCGATGGGGAGGCACCCCGCAAGCGCGGGTGAGTGAAACTCCGGACCTTGGCGCAACCGACCGAGCTGCTCAAGCGCCGGTGAGGGAAACCCGCTTCACGGACACGGACCCCGAGTTCAAAGCAGCCGTACCCCCAACCCGCCGTCGCCCGCGCAGACTCCGCCGTACCGCCCTCGCCGCCCTCCTCACCGCCGCCGTGGTCCTCCCCCTCTCCGCGGCCACCCGCCCCCAGATCCCCGCCCCACCCCCCGCCGCCCTCCCCACCCCCCTCACCCCGGCCACCCTCGCCACCGCCTACACGGCCAACCGCGAGAACGCCGCCGAAGCCGCCCGCATGGCCGCCGCCCACGGCGACCGCTCCCGCGCCGCCGCCGACCGCGCCCTCGCGTCCCCCACCCGCCACCTCCTCCACTTCGACGCCCGCGGCACCGGCCAGGCCACCGAGGTCCTCGGCGACCTGGCGCACGCCGCCCGCGTCGCCGTCCTCGTCCCCGGCTCGGACACCACCCTCGACACCTACGCCCGCTTCCACACCGCGGCGCAGTCCCTCTACCGGCGCCTCACCCACGAGGCCCCCAGGACCACCCCCACCGCGGTCGTCGCCTGGCTCGGCTACCGGACCCCCGCCACCATCAGCACCACCGTCCTCACCCCGGGCCGGGCCGACCAGGCGGCCCCGCACCTGAGCGAGTTCATCCGCGAACTCCGCACCCTCACCGCCCCCGGTCCGGCGGCGGTCTCCCTCCTCTGCCACTCCTACGGCACGGTCGTCTGCGCCCGGGCCGCGCCCGCCCTCTCCGGTCTCGGTGTCACCGACATCGCGTTCGTCGGCAGCCCCGGCACCGGCGCCGACTCGGCCGCGGCGCTGCACACCTCGGCCCGTGTCTGGGCGGCCCGCGGCGCCGGCGACTGGATCGCCGACGTCCCGCATCTGCGCCTCGGCCTCTTCGGCACCACCGTCGGCTTCGGCACCGACCCCGTCTCCCCCTCCTTCGGCGCCCGCGTCTTCGCGGCGGGCCCCGGCGGCCACAGCGACTACTTCACCCCGGGCTCGGCCTCCCTGGCCAACCTCGCCCGGATCGCCCTCGGCGAGACAACGGAGGTCACCCGTGCGTAAGCCACCGCCCCTTCACCTCGCCCACCGCGCAAGCCACTTCCCGCAGCGCATAGGCCACTTCCTCCACCGCGTACGCCAATTCCCCGACCGAGCACGGCGCCTCGCCCTCCAGCTCGACGCCACCACCCCACCCGACCGCGACCGTGCCGTCGACGCCCTGCGCGCGTTCGCCATCCTCGGTGTGGTCCTGGGCCACTGGCTGGTGACGGCGCTGGTGGCGGACGGCGGCGACCTGCGCACCAGCAGCCCCCTGCAGCACCTGTCCGGACTGGCCCCGATCTCCTGGGCGTTCCAGACCCTGGCCGTGTTCTTCCTGGTCGGCGGCCAGGTCGCCACCCGCAGCTACACGTCCGCGCAGGCGAAGGGCACCCCGTACCACCGCTGGCTGACGACCCGGCTGTCCCGTCTCTTCAAACCGGTGGCCGCCCTCCTCACCCTGTGGACGGTCGCGACCGCCGCCCTCCTCCTCTCCGGCACCGACTACGCCACCGTGCACACCCTCGCCAAACTCGCCCTGTCCCCCCTCTGGTTCCTCGTGGTGTTCGCGGCGCTGACGGCGGCGACCCCGCTGGTCTCCCGGCTCAACCCGCTGTGGCCGCTGGCCGTCGTCCTCCATGTGGACCTGCTCCGTTTCGGCTTCGGCGCCCCGCCCGGCCTCGGCTGGGTGAACCTCGCGGCGGGCTGGCTGGTGCCGTACACCCTCGGCGCCGCCTGGACCCGCGGCGAACTGGACCGCCCGCGCGCGGGCTGGGTGCTGCTCGTCGGCGGTACGGCGGCGACGGCCGGGCTCGTGGCCCTCGCGGGCTACCCGGCCTCGATGGTCGGCGTCCCGGGCGCGTCCGTCTCCAACCTCAACCCGCCCACCCTGGCCGCCGTCACCTTCGGCCTGGCCCAGTGTGGCCTCGCCCTGCTCCTGCGGGACCGGCTGCGCCGCGCGATGCGCCGCCCCCTGCTCTGGGCGGCGGTGGCCTTCGTGAACCTCTCCGCGATGACGATCTTCCTCTGGCACCAGACCGCCCTGATGGCGACCACGGCCACCGGCCTCCTGCTCGGGCACCTGCCCGGCCTCCACACACCCCCCGACCACCTCGGCTGGGTCGCGGCCCGCCTGCTCTGGCTCCCGGTGTTCGCCCTGACGCTCACCGTCTGCTGGGCGGCGTTCCACACGTACGAGCGCCCCGGCACCCGCCCCCGCCCCCGCTCGCACGTCATCCGCACCCACCGCTCCTCCGCCTCGCCCGGCTCATCCACCTCCGCCGCCTCGTCCAACTCCCCCACCTCCTCATCCAGCTCCTCCACCTCGTCCGATCGGGCGACACCGGCAGGAGTCCGTCATGTCTAGGCTGATCGCTGTGACGGGGACGGGGACGGGGACGGACACGGGGAGCCGCCGGGCGGAGTGGACCGGTCGGGTGCTGCGCTGGCTGCGGATACTCCGCGACGACCTGTGCACCACCCGCCTCGACCCGCTGCCCCCCTCCGTATGGCTGCGCTGGCTGCCGCACGGCGTGCTGTGCCTGGCGGCGTTCGGCATCACGGTCGGCGGCATCGCGCAGCTCCAGGACAACGGGCATCTGGGCCTCGGCCTCTCCTTCCTGCTCGGGCTCGCGCAGGGCAGCGCCGTGATCCTCGCGATGTGGCGGCCCGTGCCGGCGTGGTGGATGTCGACGGCGGCCACGCTGGTGGGCGCCCTCGCGCTGCACGGCCGGCTGGGCATGGTCAAGGGGGTCTTCTTCACCTGGCCCTGGACCGTGGCCGGGATCATCGCGCATCTGCTGGTCCTGTTGCTGCTCGCGCTGCGGGTCCGCGCCCGGGTGGCCGTCGAGGCGCTGGCCCTGACGGCGCTGCTCACCTGGGTTTTCGACGGTGTCTGGGGCGCACCGCCGCACCAGTCCACCTCGGTGGTCACCGTCGTCCTGTCGGCGATCGTCGTGGCGCTCGGCACGGCGCTGCGCGGCCGCCGCGAGGCGCGCGCCGAACTCGGCCGGCAGGCCTCGCTCACCGAGGAGGAGCGGGCCCGGCGCACCCTGCTGGAGGAGCGCAGCCGGATCGCCCGCGAGCTGCACGACGTGGTCGCGCACCACATGTCGGTCATCTCGATCCAGGCCCAGGTCGCTCCACACCTTGTGGACAACCCCTCGGACGAACTCCGGGAGAACCTCGACGGCATCCGGCACAACGCGCTGGAGGCGCTGACCGAACTGCGCAGAGTGCTGGGCGTGCTGCGTTCGGAGGGTTCCGACGAGGACGCGCCCGACGACACCGGCACCGGCCCGCACAGCCCGCAGCCCACCCTGGAGCGGCTGGACGCGCTGGTCGAGAACACCAGGGCGGCCGGTCTGACGGTCACCGTCCGGATCAACGGCGAGCGGCGCCCGATGCAGTCGGGCGTGGAGCTGTCGGCGTACCGGATCGTGCAGGAGGCGCTGAGCAACGTCCTGCGGCACGCGCCGGGTGCCACCGCCCATGTCGAGATCGAGTACATCCCCTACGGGCTTCTGGTGTCCGTCGCCAACTCCCGGCCGACCCGGCCCGCGCCGCCGTCGCCGGGCGCCGGGCACGGACTGCTCGGCATGCGGGAGCGGACCACGATGCTCGGCGGTTCGCTGACGGCGGGACCCGGGGCGGACGGCGGCTACCGGGTCTTCGCGGAGCTCCCGGCCGCCGGTCCCGGCGCCGGCACCACCCACGGCCGGCCCGTCTCCCCGGCCCGCATCCCCGACCCGAAGCCGGCCCATCGCCCCGACCCGAAGGACGACCGCGCATGACGAGCAGCAGCAGTGGCAGCAGCCCCATCCGGGTGGTCATCGCCGACGACCAGCAGATGGTCCGGCAGGGTTTCACCGTGCTGCTCAACGCCCAGCCCGGTATCGAGGTGGTCGGCCAGGCGGTGGACGGGCTGGACGCGGTGGTCCAGGTCGCCGAACTCACCCCGGACGTCGTCCTGATGGACATCCGCATGCCCGAACTGGGCGGTATCGAGGCCACCCGCCGCATCGTCGGGGAGCGCCCGCACATCAAGGTGCTGGTGCTGACCACCTTCGACCTCGACGAGTACGTGTACGAGGCGCTGAGGGCCGGTGCGTCAGGGTTCCTGCTCAAGGACGCGTCCGCGGACAAGCTGGCCGAGGCGGTGCGGGTGGTGGCGGCCGGGGACGCGCTGCTCGCGCCCGGGGTCACCCGGCGGCTGATCGCCCAGTTCTCGCAGCTGGACGGGGGCGGGGTGCGGGCCCCGCTGAAGTCCCGGGTCGCCGATCTGACCGAGCGCGAGACGGAGGTCCTCGCGCTGATCGCCCAGGGCCTGTCGAACGCGGAGATCGCCGAGCGGCTGGTCGTCGCCGAGCAGACCGTGAAGACGCACGTGGGCCGGATCCTGGTGAAGCTGGGCCTGCGGGACCGCACCCAGGCGGCGGTGTTCGCGTACGAGTCGGGTCTGGTCCGGCCCTCCGGCTCGGCCCCGTAGTACCTGAGAAGGATGCCGGAGGACCCTTCTCACTGGTGACGACGGCGACCCCCGCCTCCGCCTACGGTCGTGTACGTGACCGAGACGACCCACACGCAGCCGATGCCGCCGGAGCAGCCGGACGGCGCGTTCGAGCCGTACAAGCCGCGCAGCCCGGAGTTCCGGGCCGCGCTGGACGCCCTGGGCAGGCTGCGGCAGGACCTGTTCCACGACGCCTTCGCCTACCGCCCGTTGCCCCCGCTGAGCGCCGACAGCCGGTTCGTGCGCCGGTTCCCGGGCCGGCTGCGGGAGTACGCGGTCTGGGCCCCGCATCTCGTGGTGGCCGTGGCCGGCGGGGTGGCGCTGCTGGCCGCCGCCACGGACAGCCCGCGGGGGGAGTTCACGGCCCTGCTGTCCGGCCTGTTCGCGCTGGCCCCCGTCCTGCTGACGCTGGCGCGTCCCGTGGCCGCCTTCTGGCTGTCCCTCGTCGCGGCCTGGGTCGGCAACCTGCTGGGCAGCGGCTGGGGCGACTGGCCCTGGGCGTCGGGCAACTTCATCTCCCACCTGGTGGTGCTCACGGTCGTCGCCGTCCGTACCCGCCCGCGCACGGCGGCCTGGATGTGGGCGATCACCGCGCTCTACGGCTTCCTGGCCGTGTCGGCGTTCGGCGGGGGCCACTACAGCGACAACGTAGGCCCGATGACGGTCGTCTCCGCGATAGTCCTGCTGACCGTCTCCGTGCGGCAGATCCGCCGGGAGGCGGAGGAGACGGTGACCGCCCAGCAGACGGAGACCGCGCAGGAGCGTTCCAAGCGCACCCTCCTGGAGGAGCGCACGACGATCGCCCGGGAGCTGCACGATGTGGTGGCCCACCACATGTCGGTGGTGGCGATTCAGGCGGAGGCGGCCCCCTACCGCGTCGAGAACCCGCCGCCGGAGCTGGAGAAGGCGTTCGTCACCATCCGGGAGAACGCGGTGGCCGCGCTCACCGAACTGCGCCGGGTGCTGGGTGTGGTCCGCGCCGAGGACTACGAGGCCCCGGACGCCCCGCAGCCCACCCTCGCCGACCTGGACGCCCTGCTCGCCAATGTGCGGGAGGCTGGCCTGACCGTGGAGAAGGTGGTGACCGGCGCGGTCCGTGAACTCCCGCAGGGCGTGGAGCTGTCGGCGTACCGGATCGTCCAGGAGACGCTGAGCAACACCCTGCGCCACGCGCCGGGGGCGTCGGCCCGGGTGGAGATCGGCTATGTCCTCGGCGGTCTGGGCCTGCGCATAGTCAACGGCGCCCCGCCCCGGCCCGCGCTGCTCAAACCGTCGCCCGGCGCCGGTCACGGCATCACGGGGATGCGCGAGCGGGTCTCGATGCTGAACGGCGAGATGACGGCGGCCCCGACGTCCGAGGGAGGCTACGAGGTGACGGTGTTCCTTCCCGTCGCCGCCCGCACCGAAGGTGACGCATGACGATCCGGGTACTGATCGCGGACGACCAGATGATGGTGCGCGAGGGCTTCTCGGTCCTGCTGAACGCGATGCCGGACATCGAGGTGGTCGGCGAGGCGGTCAACGGCCGTGAGGCGGTGGACCGGGTGCGTGAACTGGCCCCCGATGTCGTCCTGATGGACATCCGCATGCCCGAGGTGAACGGCATCGAGGCGACCCGGGAGATCGTGGCCGCCGACAGCGCGGCGAAGGTGCTGGTGCTCACCACCTTCGACCTCGACGAGTACGTCTACCAGGCGCTGCGCGCGGGAGCCTCCGGTTTCCTCCTCAAGGACGCCTCGGCCCGCCAGCTCGCGGACGGGGTGCGGGTGGTGGCGGCGGGCGAGGCGCTCCTGGCACCCTCGGTCACCCGGCGCCTGATCACGGAGTTCTCCAAACTCTCCGGCACGCCCCGGCTGATGCCCACGGCGCACGCGGCCTACGGCGACCTCACCGACCGCGAGACGGAGGTCCTGATCCTGATCGCCCAGGGTCTCTCCAACGCGGAGATGGCCGAGCGCCTGGTGGTGGCCGAGTCGACGATCAAGACCCATGTCAGCCGGATCCTGGTGAAACTCGGCCTCAGGGACCGCACCCAGGCGGCGGTGTTCGCGTACGAGGCACGGCTGGTGACGCCCGGATAGGGCACATGCCGTCAGCACAGTCGATATTGCGATTCGGTCGCGAGCGGTACAGGTGTGGACACAGTGCGCTCAAGTTGTGTTTGAATGGTGAAGGAATCGGCCACATGGCTTGTTTCGGCCGCCCGTTAACTCCCCTTTCATTCTGCTACAGCTCCCCTTTGCCTCACCCCCGTCCCCTCGCGCCCGCTTCCCCGGCGGGCGTTGCTGTCGTCCCCGTTTCGCGTGAAGAAAGTTGCCGCGATGACTGCTGACGTGTCCGAGTTCCACTATGGCCTGATCACCCCGATAGCCGCCTATCTGATGGCGTTCCTGGGTTCCGTGCTGGCCCTGCGCTGCACGACCCGTTCGATGGACCGGCGGCGCGGCGAACGGAGGCTGGGCTGGCTCACCCTCGGGGCGGTCTCCCTCGGCTGCGGCATCTGGACGATGCACTTCATCGCGATGATCGGCTTCAGCGTCGACGGCGCCCTGGTGAGCTACGACGCCGGCCGGACGCTGCTGAGCCTCGTCGTCGCCATCGCGGTGGTCGCGGGCGGCGTCTTCCTGGTCGGCTACCGGGGTTCGGGCCCCGCCACCCTGGGCACCGCGGGCCTCCTCACCGGTCTCGGGGTGGCGGCGATGCACTACCTCGGCATGACGGCGGTGCACACCGCCGGCACCGTGCGCTACGACACCACGGTCGTCGTCCTCTCCGTGGTGATCGCCGTGGTCGCCGCGACCGCCGCGCTCTGGGCGGCGGTGTCGATCAGAACGGTGTGGGCCACCGTCGGGGCCGGCCTGGTGATGGGCGCGGCCGTGTCGACCATGCACTACACCGGGATGGCCGCGGTGAGCGTGCACGTGGTCCAGATGCAGTCGGGCGGCCAGTCCTCGACGAGCCTGCTGGCCTTCCTGCTGGTCATGCTGGCCGGCCCGGTGGCGGCCCTGGTCCTGGCGGCGGCGATCGTGATGTTCGACCCCGAGGTCGTCCTCGGCCAGGGCGACTGGCAGCAGCCCGAGAGCCACCCGCAGCCCGCGTCGAGCCGCGGCTTCATGTCCTGACGATGCGGTAGCCGACGCCCGGCACCGTGGCGATCAGCCAGGGTTCGCCGAGCCGTTTGCGCAGCGCCGAGACGGTGATGCGGACGGCGTTGGTGAACGGGTCGGCGTTCTCGTCCCAGGCGCGCTCGAGGAGTTCCTCGGCGCTGACGACTCCGCCCTCGGCGGCGACGAGGACCTCCAGCACCGCGAACTGCTTCCGGGTCAGCGCGACATAGCGGCCGTCCCGGTGGACCTCTCGGCGGAACGTGTCCAGCCGCAGACCCGCGATCTCCCGCACGGGGGGCCTGTTGTGGGCCCGCCGGCGGTCCAGCGCCCGGAGCCTGAGCGCGAGTTCCCGCAGCTCGAAGGGTTTCGTGAGGTAGTCGTCGGCACCGAGTCCGAAGCCCGAGGCCTTGTCGTCGATCCGGTCGGCCGCGGTGAGCATGAGGATCGGCATGCCGCTGCCGGAGGCCACGATGCGGGCGGCGATCTCGTCCCCCGAGGGTCCGGGGATGTCCCGGTCGAGGACGGCGATGTCGTAGGAGTTGACGCCCAGCAGTTCCAGGGCCGTGTCGCCGTCCCCCGCGATGTCGGCGGCGATCGCCTCCAGGCGCAGGCCGGTGCGGATGGCTTCTGCCAGGTAGGGCTCGTCCTCGACAATCAGCACACGCATGACGGCCAGGCTACGAGCCGGACCGTATCGCCGGCATATCGAAAACCCCATACGCGTCGGCACCCCCGCCTCGGCCTCGACCCGCCGGCCGCGCACCTCAACGCCCGCTGGCCGAGCCCCGTCCTCCTGAGACCCCCCTGGTCAGGAGGGGGACCGTCGGTCTAACGTCCGTCCATGGCAGCCTTCGACCCCTGGGACCCGGACTTCCTCGCCGACCCGTACCCCTCCTACGCCGAGCTCCGAGCCCGGGGCCGGGTGCGGTACTTCGAGCCCACGCGACAGTGGCTGGTCCCGCACCACGCCGACGTCTCGGCGCTGCTGCGGGACCGGCGCCTCGGGCGGACGTACCAGCACCGGTTCACGCACGAGGACTTCGGGCGGACCGCGCCCCCGCCGGAGCACGAGCCGTTCCACACGCTCAACGACCACGGCATGCTCGACCTCGAACCGCCGGACCACACCCGTATCCGCCGCCTGGTCTCGAAGGCCTTCACCCCGCGCACGGTCGAGCGGCTCAGGCCGTACGTCACCCGGCTCGCCGGAGAACTCGTCGACGAACTGGTCGAGAAGGGCGGCGGCGACCTGCTCACCGACGTCGCCGAACCGCTCCCGGTCGCCGTCATCGCCGAGATGCTGGGCATCCCGGAGGCGGACCGGGCGCCGCTGCGGCCCTGGTCGGCGGAGATCTGCGGGATGTACGAGCTGAACCCGTCCGAGGACACGGCGGCCAGGGCGGTGCGCGCGAGCACCGAGTTCTCCGACTACCTGCGCGGGCTGATCGCCGAGCGGCGCAGGCACCCCGGCGACGACCTGATCTCCGGGCTCATCGCCGCGCACGACGAGGACGACCGGCTCACCGAACAGGAGATGATCTCCACCGCCGTCCTGCTCCTCAACGCCGGCCACGAGGCCACCGTCAACGCCACGGTGGGCGGCTGGTACGCCCTCTTCCGCAACCCCGCCCAGCTCGCCGCCCTGCGCGCCGACCACTCCCTGATCCCCACCGCGATCGAGGAGTTGATGCGCTACGACACCCCGCTCCAGCTCTTCGAACGCTGGGTGCTCGACGAGATCGAGATCGACGGGACGACTATTCCCCGCGGCGCCGAGATCGCCATGCTCTTCGGCTCCGCCAACCACGACCCGGCCGTCTTCCAGGACCCCGACCGCCTCGACCTGACCCGCCGCGACAACCCGCACATCTCCTTCAGCGCCGGCATCCACTACTGCATCGGCGCGCCGCTCGCCCGCATCGAACTGGCCGCCTCCATGACGGCCCTGCTGGAGCGGGCACCCGCCCTGAGCCTCGCGGCGGAGCCGAAGCGGAAACCGAACTTCGTGATCCGGGGGCTGGAGGGGCTCGCCGTCACGGTCTGAGCCGATGGACCAGGGCCCAGACGGCGAGCGCGGCGGCGGTGCCGCCGAGGACGGCCAGCGGGAGTTCGGCGTAGAGGACGCTCCAGTCCGGGGCCTGTTCGAAGCGCCACAGCCGCGACCGGACGTCGACCGCCCACACGGCCAGTCCCGCGCCCGCGCCGACGGCCGCGGTCAGGCAGCCCGCCGCGGCCTGCATACGTTGTCCCATGTCGGACAGGGACGTGTGCGGGCCGCGCGGAGGTTCCCGGCGCCTGTCGGTCAGGCGGTCAGGTCCCGGCGCCGCAGCGCCGCCAGCCCCCCGGCGGTCAGCGCCACCGCCAGCCCCAGCAGGGCCGGCACCGGCCCCCACTCCATGCCGCCGCCCGGCAGCTTCGGGAGGTGGCCGAAGGGGGAGAGGTCCAGGACGAGACGGGGGGCGTCGAGGGCCGGGCCCACCCAGCCGATCAGCAGGACCGCCACGGCCACCGCCCAGGCCGCCGGGGCGAACCGGGGCGTCAGGCCGTACAGCAGGACGGCCACCCCGCCGATCACCCATACCGCGGGGAGCTGTACCAGGCAGGCGGCGAGGATCGGGCCCACCTCCCTGCCGTAGCCGACGGCGAAGCCCAGGCCCGCGAGGAGCATGATCAGGGCCGCGCCGCCGAAGGCGACGGTGAGGTGGCCGGCCGCCCAGCGCAGGCGGCTCACCGCGCAGGCCAGCAGGGGTTCGGCACGGCCCGAGGTCTCCTCGCCGTGCAGCCGCAGGACCGACGCCACCACGTACAGCGTGGCGATCAGGCCCAGCATGCCGACCATCGAGGCGAGGAACGCGTCGGTCAGCCCGCTCTGGCCGCCCATCCGCTCGAAGATCTCGCGGGCGCCCTTGTTGCCGCCGACCAGGTCGGCCGCGCCCTCCGTCAGGCCGCCGTAGACCACGCCCGCCAGGAAGAAGCCGAGCGACCAGCCGAGCACCCCGCCCCGCTGGAGCCGCCAGGCGAGCGCGGCGGCGGAGCCCAGGCGGCCGGCGGCCGGGCCGGGGCGGGCGGGGAAGAAGCTCATGCCGAGGTCCCGGCGCCCGGCCAGCGCGTAGGCCACGCCCGCCTGCATCAGCATCGCCGCGCCGAACAGCGCGAGCACCCACCAGCGTTCGGCGGCGAACGGGCGGAGGTTCTCCAGCCAGCCCAGCGGCGACAGCCACGTCCACAGGGAGGAGCCATCCGTCGTCGCCGAGTCGCCCGCCGCGCGCAGTACGAACGCCGCGCCCAGGACCCCCGAGGTCAGCCCCCGTGCCAGCCGCGCGCTCTCGGTCAGCTGCGCCACGATCGCCGCCATCGTGGCGAAGACCATGCCGACGGCGCCGAGTCCGAGCCCCAGGGCCAGCGCCCCGGCCGCGCCCTGCCCGGCCAGTCCGGCGGCGACCAGCAGGGCCAGGACCCCGTTCGCCACGGCCGCCGCCAGCAGGGCCGCCGTCAGCGACGCCCGGCGGCCCACCGCACCCGAGGCCAGCAGCTCCGCGCGGCCGGTCTCCTCCTCGTCACGGGTGTGCCGTACGACGACGAGCAGGCTGGTCACGGCCGCGAGCAGCCCGGCGTACACGCCCACCCGCCAGGCCGTCAGACCGCCGAGCGAGGTGTCGAAGAGCGGGCCGATCAGGGCGCGGAAGGAGGCGTTGGTGTCCACCTGCCGGAGCAGGTCGGCGCGTTCGGCGTCCGTGCCGTACAGGCCCTTCAGGGTGTTCGGCATGGAGAGGACCATCAGCGTGTTCACCGCGATCCACACCGGGGTGGTCACGCGGTCCCGGCGCAGGGCGAATCGGAGCAGGGTGCCGGTGCCCGCGAGGCCGGAGAGGGTGGTCATCGGGCCGCCACCTGCCCGGTCCCGTCCTCCTGGTAGTGGCGCAGGAAGAGTTCCTCCAGGGTCGGGGGCGTGGAGGTGAGGGAGCGCACGCCGGTCTCGGACAGCGAGCGGAGTACGGCGGTGAGCTGGTCGGTGTCGACCTGGAGGCGGATCCGGTGGCCCTGGACGTCGAGGTCGTGGACGCCGGGCAGGCGGGCAAGGCCGTTGGGCGGACCGGCGAGTTCGGCGGTCACGCTGGTGCGGGTGAGGTGGCGCAGGTCGGCGAGCGAACCGGACTCGACCGTGCGGCCGGCGCGGATGATGCTGACCCGGTCGCAGAGCTCCTCGACCTCGCTGAGGATGTGCGAGGAGAGCAGGACCGTACGGCCCCGGTCGCGCTCCTCCTCCACGCAGCGCTGGAAGACCTCCTCCATGAGGGGGTCGAGGCCGGAGGTCGGTTCGTCGAGGATCAGCAGGTCCACGTCGGAGGCGAAGGCGGCGACCAGGGCGACCTTCTGGCGGTTGCCCTTGCTGTAGGTGCGGCCCTTCTTGGTGGGGTCCAGCTCGAAGCGCTCGATCAGGTCGGCGCGGCGGGCGGGGTCCAGTCCTCCGCGCAGCCGGCCGTAGAGGTCGATGACCTCGCCGCCGGAGAGGTTGCGCCACAGGGTCACGTCCCCGGGGACGTAGGCGATCCGGCGGTGCACCTCCACGGCGTCCGTCCAGGGGTCGCGGCCCAGGATCTGCGCGGCGCCCGAGTCGGCCCGCAGCAGGCCGAGCAGGACCCGGATGGTCGTGGACTTGCCGGCGCCGTTGGGCCCGAGGAAGCCGTGCACCTCGCCGGCCTCGACGTCCAGGTCGAGGCCGTCCAGGGCCTGGGTGCGGCCGAAGGACTTGTGGAGCCCGGCGACCGTGATTGCCTTCGTCATGCTTCAGAACGTACGCTTTCTTCAGAAGATTGTGAAGTTAAGGAAGCGTAGAAACGAAGTGAAGCCTCGATAGGGTGGTGACCATGACTACGGATGCGGCGGGGCGCGACCAGGAGGCGGTCTCGAAGTTCGTGGAGAGCTTCGCGGCGCAGCTCGTCGAGGCCGGGATGCAGCGCATGCCGGCCCGGATCTTCGCGGCCCTGCTGTCCTCCGACTCGGGCACCCTGACCTCGGCCGAACTGGGGGAGCAGCTCCAGGTCAGCCCGGCGGCGGTGTCCGGCGGGGTGCGCTACCTCGCCCAGCAGCACATGGTCGCGCGGGAGCGGGAACCGGGCTCGCGGCGGGAGCGGTACCGGGTGCACAGCAACCAGTGGTACGAGGCCCTCACCAACCGGGAGGCCGTGATCAGGCGGTGGGAGGGCGCGCTGCGCGAGGGCGTGGCGAGTCTCGGCCCCGAGACCCCTGCGGGGCGGCGGATGGCCGAGACGCTCGCGTTCTTCGAGTTCGTGGACGGGGAGGTCGTCGAGATGATGGAACGCTGGCGGGTGCACCGCGACCGCCTCTTCGGCACGGACTGACCCCGCCTCGGGGGCGGACCGGCTCGACCCGCCCCGCCCGCCACTACCGCTCCCCGGTCACCGTTCCTTGGTCTCCTCCAGCACCGTCCGCCCCAGCAGCGCGTACCGCTCGGGGGCGCGGTGCTTGAGGTACTGGGCGTAGCCGATGCCGGTCGCCGCGACCAGGGCCACCAGCCAGGGGGTCGCCTTCAGCAGCAGCGACCCGGACTCCGCGCCCGCCGCGACGCCCATGTTGGACACCAGCAGGACGACCACGGCGAGCATCGCGACCCCGCCGATCAGCGGGGCGGTGAAGGTCTTGAACCAGTGCCGGCTCTCGGGGTGGTTCTTGCGGAAGTAGGCGAGGACCGCGAAGGAGCAGACCGCCTGCACGACCAGGATCGCCATGGTGCCGAGGATGGCGAGCAGGACGTAGAGGGCGTTGTACGGGTCCTTGCCCGCGACCCAGAACGCGGCGATCAGGACGGCGGAGATCGCCGTCTGCACCAGGCCCGCGATGTGCGGGGAGCCGTGGTCGGCGTGCGTGCGGCCGATCGTGTTCTGGAGCTTCGGCAGGACGCCCTCGCGGCCCAGCGCGTACATGTAGCGGGCGGCGCAGTTGTGGAAGGCCATGCCGCAGGCCAGCGAGCCGGTGATCATCAGCCACTGCATCACGACGACCGCCCAGTGGCCGACGTAGTGCTCGGTCGGGTTGAAGAAGAGGGCGAGCGGGTTCGCGGAGGAGGCCGCCTTCACCGCCTCCGTCTCGCCGTTGCCGATGATGGCCATCCAGGAGACGAAGACGTAGAAGACGCCGACGCCGAGGACCGAGATCATCGTCGCCTTGGGGATGATCTTCTTCGGGTCGCGGGACTCCTCGCCGTACATCGCCGTCGACTCGAAGCCGACCCACGACCAGAAGGCGAAGAAGAGGCCGAGACCGGCGGACGTGCCCTTGAAGGCGTTGACCGGGTTGACCGGCCCGAAGGTGAAGCCGTGCGGGCCGCCGCCGTGCAGGGCGACGGAGATCGCCATCGCGGCGAGGACGGTGACCTCGGTGCCGAGGAGCACGACGAGGAGCTTCTCGGCGACCGAGACCCCGAACCAGGTGCCGGTCGCGTTGATGGCGAGCATCAGGATCGCGAAGGCCCACCAGGGGATGTCGAGGCCGGTCTGGTCCTTGAGCGTGGTGTTGGCGAAGACCGAGAAGATGCCGATCAGGGCCGGTTCGAAGACGACGTACGCGAAGGTCGCGAGGAGGCCGGAGGCGAGGCCGACGGTGCGGCCGAGGCCGTAGGAGATGAAGCCGTAGAAGGCGCCGGTGGAGGTGATGTGCTTGGCCATCGACGTGAAGCCGACGGAAAAGATTGCCAGGACGACCATTGCGACCAGGTAGCTGGCCGGGGCGCCGATGCCATTGCCCGACGAGACCATGAAGGGCACGTTGCCCGTCATCGCGGTGATCGGCGCGGCCGTCGCGACGGCCATGAAGACCACGCCCAGCAGGCCGATGGCGTTGGGCTTGAGCCGGTGAACGGCCTTGTCCTCACTGGTGTTCGCCGCTGGGGCGACTCCCTCGTCCACTGCCATCGGGATGGCCCCTCTCCTGGTGATCCGGTGCGGTACTGGACGGGAACTCTGTAGTCCGAATGAGTCGGCCAAGGGTCTCGGTGCGTTAAATGTTTGTCAACCAGACCTTTAGAAATCTGGCGGCAACACGCCCCTCGTACGGTCGCCGCCATGAGCACGTACACCGCCACCCTCGGCGGCCACCGCCACCGGTTCGCCTCGCTCGCCCGGCTGCTGGCCGCCGCGAGCCCGGAACGCTCCGGCGACCGGCTGGCCGGACTCGCCGCCGCCTCCGCCCAGGAGCGGGTCGCGGCCCGCTGGGCGCTGGCCGAGGTACCGCTCACCCGGTTCCTGGCCGAGCCGGTGATCCCGTACGAGGACGACGACGTGACCCGGCTGATCGTGGACACCCATGACCCCGTCGCGTTCGCGCCGGTCGCCGGGCTGACGGTCGGAGAGTTCCGCGAGTGGCTGCTGTCGGAGGCGGCGGACCCGGCCGCGCTCGCCGCCCTCGCCCCCGGGCTCACCCCGGAGATGGCCGCGGCGGTGTCCAAGCTGATGGGCAACGCCGACCTGGTGGCCGTCGCCCGCAAGGTCCGGGTCGTCACCGCCTTCCGCTCCACCATCGGCCTGCCCGGCCGGATCGCCACCCGCCTCCAGCCCAACCACCCCACCGACGACCCGGCCGGCGTCGCCGCGGCCCTCCTCGACGGCCTGCTGCTCGGCTCCGGCGACGCCGTGATCGGCATCAACCCGGCGACCGACAGCCCCGCCGCCGTACACGCCCTGCTGGACCTCCTGGACGGCGTGATCACCCGCTACGCCATCCCCACCCAGTCCTGCGTCCTGTGCCATGTCACGACGAGCGTGGACCTCATGGAACGCGGCGCCCCGGTCGACCTGGTCTTCCAGTCCATCGCGGGCACCCAGGCCGCGAACGCGTCCTTCGGCGTGACGCTGAGCCTGCTCGACGAGGCGTACGAGGCGGTGCGCGCGCTGGACCGGGGCACGGTCGGCCGCAACGCGATGTACTTCGAGACCGGCCAGGGCAGCGCCCTGTCGGCCGGCGCGCACCACGGGGTGGACCAGCAGACCGTGGAGGCCCGCGCCTACGCCGTGGCCCGCCGCTACGACCCGCTCCTCGTCAACACCGTCGTCGGCTTCATCGGCCCGGAGTACCTCTACGACGGCCGCCAGATCCTCCGCGCCGCCCTGGAGGACCACTTCTGCGGCAAACTCCTCGGCCTGCCGATGGGCCTGGACATCTGCTACACCAACCACGCCGACGCGGACGACGACGACATCGCGACGATGCTCACCATGCTGGGCGTGGCCGGCGCCTCCTTCGTGATCTGCACCCCGGGCGGCGACGACATCATGCTCAACTACCAGTCCGCCTCCTACCACGACGCGCTCTACCTGCGCGAGGTGCTCGGCCTGCGCCCGGCGCCGGAGTTCGAGGCATGGCTCGGCACCATCGGCCTGCTGGACGAGAGCGGAGGCATCCGCGAGATCGGCGGAGCCCATCCGCTGACGGCGATCGGAAGGGAACTGGCCGCATGACGGAAGCAGCCGTGCGCACCGAGGAGCTGTGGCCGGCGCTGCGCCGCCACACGCAGGCCAGGATCGGTCTCGGCCGCTCCGGCTCCGCCCTGCCGACCCGCCACCGCCTCGAACTCCAGGCGGCGCACGCGGCGGCCCGGGACGCGGTGCACTCGCCGTTCGCACCGGAGGCGGTCGCGGCGGCGCTGACCGGGATGCCTACGGTACGGGTCCGCAGCGCGGCGGGTGACCGGCTGACCTACCTCCAGCGCCCCGACCTGGGCCGCCGCCTCGACCCCGTGGACCGGGCCCATCTCCCGGCCGGTGACTGGGACGTGGTCTTCGTGGTTGCCGACGGGCTGTCCAGCAGGGCGGTGCACGAGCACGCGGCGGCGATGGTGCGGGCGACGACGGCCCGCCTGCCCGGCTGGCGGATCGCACCGGTCGTCCTCGCCGAACAGGCCCGGGTGGCCCTCGGCGACGACATCGCGTCGGCGATGGGCGCGACGATGGCGGTCGTCCTGGTCGGCGAACGCCCCGGGATGTCCGCGGCGGACTCCCTCGGCGCGTACCTGACCCACCGGCCCGTCCCGGGGGTGACGACGGACGCCGACCGCAACTGCCTCTCCAACATCCGCCCTCCGCTGGGCCTGTCGTACGAGGCCGCGGCGGCGAAGCTGGCGGCGCTGACGGTCAGGGCGCGGGAGCTGGGCCTGACCGGGGTGGCGCTCAAGGACGAGTCGGACGGACCGGCACCGCTGGCGGGGTGAGCGGGCACCGCGGCAGGGGTGAACGGGGGCCCGGCACCGCGTCCCGCCGCCGCTCAGGACGGCGGCACGGTGAGCCCCCAGGCCCCTTCCACCACCCGCCACGTCCGCCGTCGTACCGGCCCCGCCACCGTCACGTCCGCCCGGTAGCGGAAGTCCGCCCCCGCCACCGTCACCGTCCGCCCGGCGGCCCGCACCGGGGTCGCCTCCGCGCCCACCGACAGCGGCCGCACCTCCACCTCGGCGAGGCCGTCCCGGCCGCCCGGGGTCACGGACACCCCCTCCACCGGCTGGTCCAGGTCGACCACCGTCTCGCCGTCGACCTCGATGCGCAGCCGCGCGGGCCCGGGGCGGGGCACCACCGGGGCCGGGCGGGCGGCCAGGGACCGTACGAGGTGCTGGTACGGCCGCAGCCAGCCGCGCGCCGCCACCGCTTCCGGAGCCTCGGCCAGGGCCGCCAGCGGGGGGATCCGCAGCGCGCCCAGCACCACCCCGTCGCTGTCGTCGACGAGGAGATCCCGCCGGCGTTCCACCCCGTCCAGGACCGCCCGGGCCGCCGCCACCGCGCCGGCGGGCACGCCCAGCGCGTGCGCGACGCCCAGGGTGCCGCCCACCGGGACCATGGACAGCACACATCCGGCCAGCTCCCGCTGCCGGTGCAACAGGGTCACCGCCCGCACCAGAGCGCCGTCGTCGCCCACCACCACCGGGCGCCGCGAGCCCCTGCGGGCCAGTACGCGGGCGAATTCCTCGGGGCCGTCCGGCATGCACACCTTCGTGGCCGCACCCGCGCTGAGCACGTCTTTCGCGATCCGGACGGATTCACCGTCCGTTTCCCGTGCCGCCGGATCGATGATCACGAGCAGCTGATCGGACGTCGCGAATGTCGCCACCTCGGTCGTGCCTCGCTTCCTCGGGTAGCATCACTGTGCAAGAGCCCCTTGCGCTATTGCGCCAGGGGCTTCGTCTATTCCGGGGCATCCGGGTCCGACGGTTGTGCGGCCAACGACGGCCGCGGTGGTACGCGGCGACGAACCTTACGCGTACGCCCCTGACCTTGGACATGCCCCGCCCGGAAGGGGTGTACGCGCGTGCCCGCACTTGTGCTGCTCGGTGCTCAGTGGGGTGACGAAGGCAAGGGAAAGGCGACGGACCTGCTAGGCGGATCCGTCGACTACGTAGTGCGCTACCAGGGCGGCAACAACGCCGGCCACACGGTCGTCGTCGGCGACCAGAAGTACGCGCTGCACCTGCTCCCTTCCGGAATCCTCTCGCCCACGTGTGTCCCGGTCATCGGCAACGGAGTCGTCGTCGACCCGTCGGTCCTGCTCTCCGAGCTGAGCGGTCTGAACGAGCGTGGCGTCGACACGTCCAAGCTCCTCATCAGCGGTAACGCGCACATCATCACGCCGTACAACGTGACCGTCGACAAGGTGACGGAACGCTTCCTCGGAAAGCGGAAGATCGGCACGACCGGGCGCGGTATCGGTCCCACCTACTCGGACAAGATCAACCGAGTCGGCATCCGGGTCCAGGACCTCTACGACGAGTCGATCCTGACCCAGAAGGTCGAGGCGGCCCTCGACGTCAAGAACCAGATGCTGACCAAGCTCTACAACCGGCGCGCGATCGCCGTCGAGCAGGTCGTCGAGGAGCTGCTGGGCTACGCGGAGAAGCTCGCTCCGTTCGTCGCCGACACGGTCCTGGTCCTCAACCAGGCCCTGGAGGAGGACAAGGTCGTCCTCTTCGAGGGAGGCCAGGGCACGCTGCTCGACATCGACCACGGCACGTACCCTTTCGTCACCTCCTCCAACCCGACGGCCGGCGGCGCCTGCACCGGGTCCGGTGTCGGCCCGACGAAGATCAGCCGGGTCATCGGCATCCTCAAGGCGTACACGACCCGGGTCGGCGCCGGACCGTTCCCGACCGAACTCTTCGACGCGGACGGCGAGGCGCTGCGCCGCATCGGCGGCGAGCGGGGCGTCACCACCGGCCGGGACCGCCGCTGCGGCTGGTTCGACGCGGTCATCGCCCGCTACGCGACCCGCGTGAACGGCCTGACCGACTTCTTCCTCACCAAGCTCGACGTCCTCACCGGCTGGGAGCAGATCCCGGTCTGCGTGGCGTACGAGATCGACGGCAAGCGGGTCGAGGAACTCCCGTACTCCCAGACCGACTTCCACCACGCGAAGCCGATCTACGAGAGCCTGCCGGGCTGGTCCGAGGACATCACCAAGGCCAAGTCCTTCGCGGACCTCCCGAAGAACGCCCAGAACTACGTGAAGGCGCTGGAGGACATGTCCGGCGCCCCGATCTCCGCGATCGGCGTGGGCCCGGGCCGCGACGAGACGATCGAGATCAACTCGTTCCTGTAGGCCCGACGGGGCCCAGCGGGCGCGTTTCCCGGACGGTTACGGGCCTCTGCTCCACTGGGGCCCATGCTGACTCAGCCATCCAGGGGGACGCCTGCGGGTGTGGATGCGAAAGCGCCGGCCGGTCCACCGTGCGGACCGGCCGGCGTCCCCTCCTTACGGGTGTCCGTCACCCACCGCCCGGACACGGGGGGCGCCGGCCCGCCTCACGCCGGCGACATGACCGTCAGCTGTGCCGCCGCCCACTCGGACGACCTGAACGCGGTCTGCGGCAAGCACGCGTGGACGGCCGAGCACGCGAAGGCCTTCCGCTCGACGGGCCGTCGGCGATGATGAAGGCCGCGCTCAGGGCGGCACGAAGCCGACGCAGCCCGTCCCGCGGCCCCCGGCCGCCGGAAAGCTCACGGTGGACGGCCAGTGGGGCGCCGACATCACCCGGCACCTCCAAACGGCCCTCAACGCGGGCAAGTTCTGACCGAGCGGGACTCCATGGGGCGGGCACCAGGGCATGCGCTTCCTTGACCGTCCCATGGACTGTTCCTGGTTCTCCGCAGGGAGAAGCGAGGCAACGATCTACGCGGGTAGCCCGCCGCCACCGCCCGCCTCATCCGCCTCCTCGCCCCTTCAGGAGCCCCGAATGCCCGCCCATCCGCTGAACCGCCGTGAGTTCGTGCAGAAGTCGGCCGTGACCGGCGCCGCGGTAGCCGTCGCCGGCACGCTCGGCACCGGCACCGCCGAGGCCGCCGCCAAGAAGCCCGACTGCAAGCCCCGTACCTGGTCGTTCTCCATCCTGGGCACCACCGACCTGCACAGCCACGTCTTCAACTGGGACTACTACACCAACGCGGCGCCCGTGGACTCCAAGGGCAACACGTACGGCGTCGCCCGGATCGCCACCCTGGTCAAGAAGCTGCGCAAGGAGAAGGGCGAGGACCGGGTCCTGCTCGTCGACGCGGGTGACATCATCCAGGGCACGTCCCTCGCGGCCTACTACGCGAACGTCGACCCCATCACCAAGGGCGTCAAGCACCCCATGGCGATCGCCATGAACGAGATGCGCTACGACGCCGCCGCCCTCGGCAACCACGAGTTCAACTACGGCGTGGAGCTGCTGCGCACCTTCGAGAAGCAGTGTCACTTCCCGCTGCTCGGCGCCAACGCCCTGGACGCGAAGACGCTGAAGCCCGCGTTCCCGCCCTACACCGTCAAGCGGATCAAGGTGCCCGGCGCCCCGGACATCAAGGTCGGCATCCTCGGCCTCACCAACCCGGGCATCGCCCTGTGGGACAAGGACAACGTCTCCGGCAAGCTGGTCTTCCCGGGCCTGGTCGAGCAGGCGAAGAAGTACGTGCCCCGGCTGCGCGCCCTCGGCTGTGACGTCGTCTTCCTCACCGACCACTCCGGCCTGGACGGCTCGACGTCGTGGGGCGACGAACTCCCCTACGTCGAGAACGCCTCCAACCTGGTCGCCGAGCAGGTCCCCGGCATCGACGCGATCCTCGTCGGCCACACCCACGTCGACGTCCCCACCTACACCGTGAAGAACGAGGAGACCGGCGAGGACGTCCTCCTCTCCGAGCCGTACTGCTACGGCTACCGCCTCTCCGTCTTCGACTTCGAGCTGGAGCTGGAGCGCGGCTGCTGGAAGATCACCAGCAAGACCGCCACGACCCTGAACAGCAACACGGTCGCCGAGGACGAGCGGATCACCCAGCTCCTCACCGCCGACCACGACGCGGTGGTCAAGTACGTCAACACCGCGATCGGCACCAGCACCGCGGCGATGTCGACGGCGGAGGCCTGCTGGAAGGACGTCCCCGCCATCGACTTCATCCAGCAGGTCCAGATGGACGCGGTGAAGGCGGGCCTGTCGGCGGCCGACGCCGCGCTTCCCCTCATCTCGGTCGCCGCGTGCTTCAGCCGCACCGCCACCATCCCGGCCGGTGACGTGACGATCCGCGACGTCGCGGGCCTCTACGTCTACGAGAACACCCTCTACGGCAAGAAGCTCACCGGCGCCCAGCTCAAGGACTACCTGGAGTACGCGGCCAAGTACTACCACCAGGTCCCGGCCGGCACGGCGGTGGACACCGCCACCCTCACCAACGCCAACAGCTTCTGGGACTACATGTACGACATGGCGGCGGGTGTCTCCTACGAGATCGACATCGCGGCCGCCGAGGGCTCGCGCATCAAGAACCTCAGCTACGACGGCACCGCGGTCGCCGACGACCAGGTCTTCGTCGTTGCCGTCAACAACTACCGCGCCAACGGCGGCAGCGGCTACCCGCACATCGCCGCGGCCGAGACCGCCTACAGCTCCACCAACCAGGTCCGCGACCTGATGATCGCCTACGCCACGGCGAAGGGCACGATCGACCCGGCGGCCTTCGCGGCCGTCAACTGGAAGCTGACCCAGAACGGTACGCCGGTGTTCTGACGGTCGCTTGCTGCCGTTTCGTGGCGGTCCCACCTCGTGTGGGGCCGCCATTTTTTGTTTGCGCGATAAGTGGAACCTGTCAATTTACATAGCGAATTCGGCTCGATCTGTGAAACCTGAAAACTGTGAATCCTGAAGAATTTCAGATGTAATCCCAAACGGCAATTTTATTGATACTGTCCCGGGCGTCACGGCAGGTCAACGGGTGCCTCCCGTATGGCAGATGCGCCATTTTCATGCCTTGCCTCCACCGTGCCGTAATAAGGAGTGCTCGTGAGCAGAGACAGAACTCGCCAGGTACGTAACCGACGTACTTGGCGGGGTGTGGCCGGGGCTGCCACCGCTATTGTGCTGGTCGGCGGCGGATTCGCCGTCGCCAATGCGTCGACCGACTCGGCGCAGAAAACGGCCGTGGGCGTCCAGCGTCCGGTCCACAAGGACGCCAAGGGTGTCGCGGCCGTGGTCAGCGCCGCCAACGCGTTCCTCAACACGCTGACCTCGGACCAGCAGGCGGAGACGCTGCTGGACTTCACCCAGGCGAACGCGACCGCGTGGTCGAACCTGCCGTGCGGCTCCTCCTGCCGCCCCGGCATCCAGACCGGCTCGCTCTCCGACGACCAGCTGGCCGCCCTCAAGAGCGTGCTGAAGGTCGCCCTGGGCACCGGCAAGGGCACCGGTTACGAGCACGTCCTGGAGACCCTCAAGGCCGACGACGTGCTCGCCTCCGCGCAGAGCACCAGCTCCTCGTCCGACGCCCCGACGGACGGCGCCTCCGACGCGCCCTCCGCCGACCCGTCCGCCACCGCCAGCTCGACGGCGACCGACGCCCCGACCGGCACCCCGCCCTCCGGCGGCACCGGCGGCGGCGCGGGCGGCGGCTACGGCAGCGGCATCTACTTCCTGGCGTTCCTGGGCACCCCGTCGGCGACCGGCACCTGGCAGCTGCACTTCGGCGGCCACCACCTCGCCGTCGACATCACGTACAAGGACGGCAAGGTCGCGGGCGCCAGCCCGTACTTCACCGGTGTGGAGCCGACCACCTGGACCGACGACGACGGCACCACCTACTCGCCGCTCGCGAAGTTCCGCGACGGCCTGCTGAAGCTCACCGGCAGCCTGAGCACCGAGCAGCTGGCCGAGGCCAAGCTGTCGGAGTCGTTCAGCGACGTGCTGCTCGGCCCGGGCAAGGACGGCGACTTCCCGGAGACCAAGGAAGGCATCAAGGTCAGCGAGCTGTCGCCGAAGCAGAAGAAGCTGGTTCTGGAGGCCATCCACCCCTGGGTGGCCAACGTGGACGACGCCACCGCCAAGCAGCTCATGAAGACGTACGCGCGCGAGCTGGACCAGACCTACGTCTCTTACTCCGGCGGTACCGCGCTGGACACCCAGGGCGACTACGTCCGGATCGACGGCCCGAGCGTCTGGATCGAGTTCGTCTGCCAGAACGGCGTGGTCTACCGGGACCAGGTGCACTACCACACGGTCTACCGGGACCACACCCGCGACTACGGCAGCGAGTTCTCCTTCTCATGACCGGACCGCGAAACTGGCTGACCACAGCGCTCGCACGCCTGGTGGCCGGGATCGCGATCGTGGTACCGGCGACGCTCCTGCTCGGGGCGTCGCCGGCCGCCGCGCATCCGATGCCGCACTCGGTGGTCCAGCTCGACGTGTACCAGTCGTCGGTCGCCGCCCGTCTGGAGCTGCCGGTCAGCGACTTCTCCCGGGCCAGCGGCATCGACCTCACCGGGACGACCAAGGCCCAACTGCCGTCCCGGGCCGCCGCCGTCCGTGCCTACCTGCTGAAGCACATCCACCCGACGACCGCCCAAGGCAAGGCCTGGCGGGTGAGCATCGGCGCGCTGAGCCTCAGCCGCACCCAGCAGACCTCCACCGGCCCCTACCGCGAGCTGACCGCGAGGGCCACCCTCACCCCGCCGGCCGGCGCCGACGTACGGCACTTCACCTTCGACTACGACGCGATCGTGCACCAGGTCGTCACGCACGTCATCCTCGTGACCGTCCGTCAGGACTGGGCGGGCGGACAGGTCGACGGCGAGGGCGCCACCCAGGTCGGCACCATCGAGCTCGACGTCCGGCACATGAAGGTCCCGCCGCTGAAGGTGGACCTGGGTTCGGGCAGCGCCTGGCGCGGTTTCGTCGCCATGCTCGAACTCGGCGGCAACCACATCCTCACCGGCACCGACCACCTGCTCTTCCTGCTGATCCTGCTGCTGCCCGCGCCCCTGGCCGCGACCGGAGGCCGCTGGACCGGCCTGGTCGGCGCCCGCTCCGCCCTCGTCCGCATCGGCCGGATCACCCTGGCCTTCACCGCCGGCCACTCCATCGCGCTGGCCGCCAGCGCGCTCGGCCGGCTGGAGATCCCGGACTGGCCGGTGGAGGCGTTCATCGCCGCGAGCATCCTGGTCGGCGCGGTGCACGCGATACGGCCGGTCTTCCCCGGCCGGGAAGCGGTCGTGGCCGGTGTCTTCGGCCTCGGCCACGGCATGGCGTTCTCCTTCGTGCTCGCCGAGATGCACCTGTCCACAGGCCAGTTGGTGACCAGCCTCCTGGGCTTCAACCTCGGCATCGAACTCGTCCAGCTCCTGCTGGTCGCCCTGGCCCTCCCCTCCCTCCTGGTCCTCGCCCGGCTCCGCGTCCAGCCCGCGCTCCGCCTCACCGGCGCGACCCTCACCGGCATCGCCGCCCTCGGCTGGTTCGCCGACCGCCTCGGCCTGCCCAACCCCGTGGCCAGAGCCGCCGACAGTGCCGGCTCCCACACGACAGCGCTGCTGATCACGCTGGCGCTGGCCGCGCTCGCCGCCACCGGCTGGACCCTGGCCTCCCGGCTGCCGGGCCGCGGCACCCTGGCCGTCCTGCCGGGCCGGGCACCGGAGCCGCCCGGCTAGCCGACCGCCGGTGGCGCGGCCCCGAGGGTGCACGTCCAGAAGGACGTTCAGGACGGGCAGAGCCGCGTGGCGGCCTGGACCAGCCCGGCGACCGCGCGGGAGCGGCTGTGCGGCGGCCACGCGATGACGGTCGTGACCGGCGGCGCGTCCAGCACCGGCACGGTGGTGACATCCTCGCGCAGCTGGGTCCGGGCGGACTCCGGCACCACACAGCAGGCGCGGCCCAGCGCGATCAGCTGGTACAGCTGGGCCTGATCCCGGACCTCGGGACCGGGCCCGTCCGGGTACGTACCGTCCCGGCGCCGCCAGCGCGCCAGGGGAAGGCCGGCCAGTTCGGCGACCTCGGCGGCCCGCACCGGCCCGCCGGCGGTGAGCGGATGCCCGGCCGGCAGCACCAACACCTGCTTCTCCGCGAGGAGTTCCTCGGTGTCGAAGCCGGCCGTGCTGTCGAACGGCAGATGCAGCAGCGCCACGTCGGCCCGGCCGTCGCGCAGCATGCGTTCCTGCTCGCCGACCCCGCACAGCAGCAGATCGACGGCGACCGAGTCGGGTTCGGCGGCGTAGGCGTCGAGCAGCTTCGCCAGCAGCTCGCTGGACGCGCCCGCCTTCGTGGCCAGCACCACGCCCGCCTGGCCGCTCGCCGCGAGCGCCGCCCGCCGGGTGCGCTGCTCGGCGGCGGCCACGGCGTCCAGCGCCGCCCGCGCCTCCCGCAGCAGCACCGAACCGGCCTCGGTCAGGACGACCGCCCGGCTGGTGCGTTCCAGCAGCGTCGCCCCCAGCCGGCGCTCCAGCAGACTGATCGCCCGCGACAGCGGCGGCTGCGCCATCCCGAGCCGCTCGGCCGCCCTCCCGAAGTGCAGCTCCTCGGCGACGGCCACGAAGTACCGCAGTTCCCGCGTCTCCACGCCCCCATGCTACCGACCTGACCGGGATCGATACCCGTGCGGTATCGATCCCCACCCGATCGGTGTTGGCCCCTGCGGCCCGGCCCCGGACAGGATCGGTGACATGAGCGAACAGAAGACCGCGCTGGTCACCGGCGCGAACAAGGGCATCGGATACGAGATCGCGGCCGGCCTCGGCGCGCTCGGCTGGCGCGTCGGCGTCGGGGCCCGGGACGCGGAGCGCCGCGAGGCCGCCGTGGCGAAGCTCCGGGCGGGCGGCGCCGACGCGTTCGGCGTCCCCCTCGACGTCACCGACGACGCGAGCGTGACGGCCGCGGCCCGGCTGGTCGAGGATCACGCGGGACGCCTCGACACCCTCGTCAACAACGCCGGGATCACCGGCAGCGCGGCACAGACGCCGACCACCGCCGACCTCGACACGGTACGGGCCGCCGTCGAGACCAACGTCATCGGCGTCATCCGCGTCACCAACGCGATGCTGCCGCTGCTGCGCCGCGCCGCGTCCCCCCGGATCGTCAACGTCTCCAGCAGCGTCGGCTCCCTCACCCGCCAGAGCACGCCCGGTGCCGAAGTGGGCCCGATCGCCGTCGCCTACTCGCCGTCCAAGACCTTCCTCAACGGCGTCACCGTCCAGTACGCCAGGGAACTCCACGACACGAACATCCTCATCAACCTCGCCTGCCCCGGCTACTGCGCGACCGACCTCAACGGCTTCCGAGGCCACCGCACCCCCGAACAGGGCGCCGCGACCGCGATCCGCCTCGCCACCCTGCCCGACGACGGCCCGACCGGCCGCTTCTTCGACGACGACGGGGAAGTGCCCTGGTGACTCACGCGCCGGCGTGACCGAGGAAGGCGGCTCAGGGGGTGAGGGATCCGGCGTCCTGCGGCGGGTGGATCTCACGAAAGGTGAACGCGAGCGGTCCGGGGCCGTGTGCGCGCACCATGGCGACCCGCTCCAACGCCTCCTCCAGGCTCGGGAGATGGCCCGCCGGGATCCACCACAGGGCCTGGTGCAGCTCGGTCTTGCGCCGGAACCATTCGCGGCGGCGGCTCAGTACGCGCAGATGGTCGGAGCGGTAGGCGAAGTTCCGCAGGGCTTCGACCGACTCCCAGACCGAGCAGTTGATCAGGAGCAGGTCGTCGTCCTCGTCGGGGCGGACGCCGGTCGCGTCCTCGCCCCCGTCGTCGACCATGCGCCACACGAACCCGGGGCTGCGGTCGGCGAGCGTGTTGATCTCGGGCTGGAGCGCGACGAAGTCGGCCGACTCGGGGGCGTCCAGCGGGGCGATCAGGCGCCCTACGTTGACCTGTGCGAGATGAAAGCCAGTCATGGGCCCAGCATGGCCCGGCCCATCTCTATAGTCAATGACTCTTGTTTTTAGAAAGTGCCACACAGCACCCGCCGGGACACGGATCCATCGCCGGGGCCCACTGCCCGGACGCCAGGCCCTCGATCAGTGCCAGGTTCATCCCGCAGACCAGGGCGGGGAACTCCTCGGCGAGCGTGTGGAAGGGGCAGTTGCGCAGCCGCAGCGTCCCGCCCTCCCAGAAGGGCTGGTAACCGCGGTCCCGCAACACCTCGACCAGGTCGTCGGCGCCCGCGCCCGGATCGGCCGCCCCCGCGGCCCTCGCCGCGGCCTGCAGTTCCCGGTCCAGGCCGGCGCTCTCCACCACCTCGGCGAGCAGCCTGCCCGCCGCGTCGTAGGACCGGGGCGGGACGGACACGGTGTGCTCGCCCTCGGCCCGCCGGTACACCTTCGCGGGCCGCCCCGCCCCCGGACCGGTACGCCCGGACAGCCGCCGGAAGGACACGGCCAGCAGCCCCGCCTCCACGAGCTTGTCCAGGTGGAAGGCGGCCAGCGACCGCGAAACCCCGACCGCCTCCGCCGCCGCGTCCCGCCCCACCTCACCCGGGTCGGCGGCGACATGCCGATAGAGCCGACGGCGCACGGGATCACCCAGCACGCCCAGCACCGCGAACGCGGAATCGGCGGAATCGGCGGAATCGGCGGAGTTCGCGGCATCTTCAGCGGTCATGCGGAAATTCTATGACCAATGGAGGTACTCGAAACAGTTCACCCAGGGCGCCGCACCCCGCTCGGGGTCAGGAGCCGCCGTCGCCCAGGATGGTGGTGTCCTGGCCCGAGCGCTTCCCGCCCTTCAGCAGCCCGGGGGCGACCGTACCGGCCAGCAGCGTCACCGTCGCCACCCCCCGCACCCAGCGGGGGCCGCCCCGCGCGGCCCAGAAGACGCACACGCAGCCGCCGATGACGGCGAGGAGGAGAAGGACGAGGGCGGCGAGCACGGTCATGGCGTGGTTCCTCTCGGACGGCGGATCGGCGCAGGCGTTGCTCGCCGTGTGACCTCCACGATGCCGTCCGGCCGCCGGCCGCCGCCTGAGCCCCCGTACTCATCTCTCCCGACCGGATACCCAGTTGCCGTCGGGGCGGAGCATTGCTCACCCCGGTCGAGTAGCCGTACTCAGGCGGAGACACGCGGGCGGCGCCGATATTGGCGACATGAACGTACCGCCGCCGCCCCCGTACCCGCCGTCGTACTACCCCGGGTTCCCGCCGCCGCGCCCCTCGCCGGGCGGGTCCCGCAAAGTGGTCTTCGCTGTCGTGGCGGGGCTGCTGCTCGCGGTCGCCGTCGCCGTCAACGGGCTGCTGTTCTTCGGTATGGCCTTCGCCGGTGACAGCTGCGGCACCTCGGCCGGAACGGCGCGGTTCTGCGACGACTCCGGTGTGTGGATGCTCGTGGCGATGTTCGGGCCGATGGTCACACTGGCCGCGGCGGTGGCCACGGTCGTACTCGGGGCGGAGCGGCTGCGGCGGCCGTGGACCGCCCTGGTCTTGGGCGTACTCGTCTACGCGACCGGCCCGGCGCTCGCCCTGTTCACCGTCTTCGGCTGACCGGCCGGTCACTTCGCTAGGTGCGTGAGGAAACCAGCCCAGGCGGTGGGGGAGACGGTGAGGTGGGGGCCGCAGGGGGCCGTCTTGGAGTCGCGGATGTGGATGGTGTGAGGGCAGGGGGATATTTCGAGGCAGTCGCCGCCGCTGGCGTTGCTGTAGCTCGACTTGAACCAACGCAGGGTGCTCGTCATGTCCGCTCTTCTCCCGCCAACTTCCGGATGAGGCTCAGTGAGTCGTCCGGGCTCAGTGCCTGAGCCCGGATCTTTGCATACCGATGGGCGAGGAGGGCGACCTTCGCGGGATCGCTGACCAGGAGACTTTCGTCCTGGACTTCGAGGTGGACGACGTCGTGGTGGTCCTTGGTCTTCACCAGCTTCACGTCGCCGTGAGCACCCGCATGTCCGCTCCTCAACCCCCGGTCATGTGGGATCACTTGGACACTTACATTGTCCCTCTCCGCGTCCTCCGCAAGCGACTGCAATTGGTCGCGCAGCACCTCCAGGCTCCCGAACGGACGCTGCAGAACTGACTCCTCCAGGATGAGCTCGATCATGGCCGTCGGGTCCGCCCGGTCGAACAGCGCCCGCCGTGCCACCCGGGCCTCGACCAGCTCCTCCACCTTCTCCTCCGGAAGCTTCGGGAAGCCTCCGCCGATCAGCGCCCGCGCGTAGTCCGGCGTTTGGAACAGACCGTCGACCACGAACGTCTGGTACGACGACAGCGTCACCGCCTCCTGTTCCACCAGCGCGAAGTTCTTGAACTGCGCCGGATACTTGTCCAGCAGCACGAACCTGCGGGCCTTCTCGAAGATGCCCAGCCCGCCGCCGATCGCCTCTTCCAGCTTCGCGAGCATCTTGTCGCTGGCGGGCTGCGCGCCCGTCTCCATCGCGCTGATCGCGGACCCGGTGTAGCCGATCCGCTTCCCCAACTCCTCCTGGGTCAACTCCTGTTGCTCACGGAAGGCCTTGGCCAGGGCAGCCAGGAGCTGTGCCGTGCTGCCCGCTTCCACCTTGTTCTCGGCCCGCGCCATTGCGGTCACCCCCGAACTCAACCGAACTCAACCGGTCACAACCACCGGACCCCGAATTCCCAGAGTTTGCAGCTCTTGAGTCCGAGTTATGGCGACCGTAGCCGCAGGTGCCGAAACTGATCCCATGAACACGCGAAATGACCCTTTAAACCTCGGCTGGCTCCCGGCCGCCGGCGTTCAACTCCGCAAAGCGGGCGTCCAGTTCGATGCCGTTCGCGTCGACGACGGGGAATGGGGGCGGCGGCTCGCCGACCGGCTGGCGGAGATGACCGGGGGTGACCCGGGACCGGTGATCGAGGTCGCCAGTGGGCGGCGGTGCGTGTACTTCCTCGTGCCGGCCGGGAGCACGGACCACCTGCGCTGGCCTGCGGAGGTGACCAGACTGACCGCCGTCCCGGCCCAGGTGTCGTACATCCCGGTCCCCGCGCTGGACGACATGACCTGGCCGCTGTCGTGGCGCTACCGGCCGACCTGCCCGGACCGTTTCGTGCACACGCGACTGCTGCGGACCGCGCTTCACTCGCCGGAGTGAAATGCGTCAACAAGCGGACAGAAAAAAGGGATTCCGGCTTGCGCGCGGCGCTTTGCGTGGCCCTAGAGTCACGATCAACGAGATTGCCCCCGCGGTGCGCCAACACCCGGGGGCTCGACACCTGGAGAGAAGAGCTCCGATGCGCGTTCATCGTACGGCGCCCCTGCGCGCCTTCGCAGCCCTCGCCAACTCCCTTTCCCGGGACCGGCGTCTGTCCTGGGGTGCGGTAGGCGTACTGGCGTACCTCTTGTGCCTGCCGAACGGTTGCTGGGTCACGGAGCGGATCATCGCCGAGCGGCGCCGGGAAGGGTGCATGTCGGTCGTCGCCTCCCTGCGTGAGCTGGAGGAACGGCGGTATCTGCGGCGGGTGGTGCGGCGGGACCCGGAGACGCGGCAGTACTCGACGATCTGCGAGGTATTCGAGAGGCCGTGCGAATTTCAGACGCCTGCGGGTGAATTGCAAAAAGTTCATCCGGTGGCGGCGTAGAAACCAGAGAAAGGAACGTCGGTGACTGTCACACTCGTACGCCCTGAGGTGGTATACCGCCGGTATACTGTCCTCATGGCTGACACCACGATCAAGGTCGACCCCGCTGTCCGTGACCGCCTCCAGGAGCTCGCCCGGGAGCGCGGTGTGAGCATGCGGGACCTCGTGGCGGAGCTGGCCGGGGCCACGCCCACCAAGGAAGAGCTGCGCAAGCGGTACGAGGAGACCAGGGCGTACGTCGAGGAGCACTTCCTCGGCAGGCCCTACACGGAAGAGGACGAGAAGGCCGGCGAGAAGCTGTGGGCCGACATCGAGTCCGGGCGGATCGGCGAGGTCCAGTGACGGGGGAGGAGCAGCGGTATCCGCTGCCGCGTGCCGTGATCTTCGACGACACGGCGGCCCTGGCGCTCGGCGCCGGGAACAGCATGGCCTCGCGGCTCGTCGTGGAGGCCGAGAAGGATCCCGCGCTGCGGGTCTACATCCCCGCGGTGAGTCTTGCGGCCGCCGAGCGGGAGCGGGCCGGGGTCGCGGAGCACGTCGGTGCGCTGCCGTCCGTCAACATCGAAGGGCTCGACTTCGCGGCGGCCACCGCTGTGGGCAAGCGGCTGCGGGCGGCGGCGGGCCAGTCGGAGCAGGGCAAGGACGAACCCGACTGGAGCGGCGCCCAGGTGCTGCACCTCGCCCTGCCGACCGTCGAGTGGCCGCGCGGCCGACCCGTACTGACCAGGACCCCGATGCGGTACCGGGGCACGGGCATCCGCACCATCCGCATCGTCGAGCAGAACTGACCCCGCCCGTCAGCTGAAGACGATCATCGACCCCTGGGCCAGGCTCCGGGTCGCGGCCGCGTGCAGGCCCAGCCAGACGTGGCGTTCGCGGGCGAAGGGGCTCGGGTCGTAGGGGGCGGGGACGGCCGGTTCCTCAAGGTCGGTGGGGGCGGCGGGGGGCTGCGGCGGGGCCGGGGGGTTGGCCGGGTCGATGCCGATGGAGGGGGCGACGTACTCCAGCTCGCGCAGCAGGGCGTGGGAGGAGCCCAGGGGGCCGCCGCTGGCGAGGAGTTCGTCGCTGGAGAGCGGGTTCGGGAAGTCGACCGGGACGTAGGCGCCCGCGTGGTCGTAGTGCCAGACCAGGTGGGACTGCTGGGCCGTGGACTCGAACATCTCCAGGAGCTGCTCGTAGTCGCCGCCGAGGTCGTCCACGGGGGAGACGGGCAGGCCGCAGACCTGGAGCAGGTAGGCGCGGCGCAGGAAGTGGAGCGCGTCGTAGTCGAAGCCGGCCACGGGCGCGACCTCGCCGGACAGGCCCGGCATGTACTGGTACACCGGCACCGGCGGCAGCCCGGCCTCGGCGAGCACCTTGTTGTATTGCGCGAGTTCCTCGGCGAACGGATTGTCGGGGGTGTGGCACAACACGTCGACCAGCGGTACCAGCCAGAGGTCACAGGCCAAAGAAGGCTCCTCGTATCAGCGCGTTCACGGACGGATCGGCCAGGTGGTCGGTCAGGGAAGAGTAATCGGTGCGGAGCCGGTCAGCTCCCCTCGTGCAGGTCCCATACCCAGACCCCGCCGGTCCACTTACCGGGTTTTCCGGTCAGTGCCTCGACGGCCTGCCGGAGTTTGTCGTCGTTGGGTTGCGGGGCGACCACCAGGACGCCCGCCTTCCAGTAGGCGAAGTCCTTCTTCGCCTGGGCCCGCCAGTTCTTGCCGATCACCGGGATCTTCCCGGAGTAGCGGACGTCCCGCAGCATGTCGGAGGTGAAGCGCGGGACGGCACCGTAGATCCCGGCGCGGTCCTTGCCGTAGGGGCCGTTGAAGTAGCCGCCGGGGAGCTTGAAGCCGAGACCGGCCGCGGTCTGCCAGTGCAGGGCCTCGGCGGCGCCCGGGTCGGGGAGCGGCACCGGCACGAGGGACTCGCCCCGGCCCACGTACGACTTCCACATCCCGCTGCTGATGAACGCCGGGACCGGCGCCCGGGGCGCGGACTTCAGCGGGGCGGGCAGGATCGGCAGCAGCGCGAGCGCGACGCCGAGCAGACCGAAGTAGAGGGTGCCGACACGACGGGCGGCCAGCACCTTCTCCAGGGCGAGCGCGAGCAGCAGGCCCAGCGCGGGCGCGCAGATCATCGCCACCCGGCCCTCGATCACCGACTCGAAGAGCGGGAACTTGCGGACGGCCGCCCAGGGCCCGGGGTACACCGTGTCCGTCAGCGGGATGCGGATCTCCGGGCCCATCGACAGCACCGCGGCGGCCACCGAGGTGAACGCCAGCGCCTTGACCAGCGGCCGCTGCCACAGTCGTACGACGATCGCGAAGGCCAGCAGGACCAGCGGCCAGCCGTAGAAGGCGTTCTGCTCGGTGGGGTTGAGGGAGAGTTCGTTGGCGCGGCCCGCGTCCCCGAAGAGCATCGAGCGTTCGGAGAAGGCGAGCAGGGAGAGCGGGCTGTTTCCGGCGTTGTCGCCGTGCAGCACGCTGTGGTAGCTCTGCGGGCCGCTGAACTGCCAGTAGAGGGGGAAGGCGACGAGCGGGAGGCAGACCGCGCCGGCCAGCAGCAGGCCCTTGCCGAGCGGACGCCAGGCCTCCTTCGCCACCTGCGGCCGTACGGCCGCGTAGGCGGCGGCGAACAGCACCATGCCCAGCGCGGCCAGCAGGAACGGCTCCTCGCCGAGGAACACCTGGTACGCCGCCATCACCCCGAGCACGATCCCGTCCCGCCGGACCCGCTCGCCGGTGGCGAGGCGCAGGGCGCGGTCGACGATCAGCGGGATCATGAACAGGATCACGAAGTTGGGGTGCGCGTTGGCGTGGCTGACCATCGGCGGCGCGAAGGCCGCGAGGGCAGCGCCGACGAAGGCCGCGCCCCGGTGCCGTACCACCCGCCGCACGATCAGCCAGTACCAGGCGACGGCGGTCGCGGCGAGGCCGAGGGCCATGCAGACGCTCAGCGAGACCGCCGGCCCGGCGAGCAGCGTCAGCGGGGCGAAGGGGACGGAGACGCCCAGCATGACCGTGTTGGCCATCAGGTTGACGCCGTCGGGGAAGCCCTGGAGGTCGGAGAAGAGCGGGTTGCGGAAGTGCGCGAGGTTGTCCGCGGTCACCGCGAAGAACCACTCCCACTGGTTCTGGTCCTGGAGGGAGTCGACGAGGTAGCGGTGGCCGGGGTCGAAGAAGCGGCCCGAGTAGAGGGCGACGGAGAGGGCCAGGAAGAGGACGGCGACCAGCAGGTCGGCCGGGCGCAGCCGGCGCAGCCGGAGCAGGGCCAGGTCGGCGAGGACCCTCGGGTAGGCCAGCGGGCCGACCTTCGAGCCGGGCTGGTGGCTCCAGCGGACCGGGACCTCGGCGATCGGGAGGCCGTCGCGGTGCAGGTGCTGGAGGACCTCGACGTCGATGCCCCAGCCGTCCAGCCGGGAGTCGGCGAAGGCCTCGCGGGCCTTCTCGCCGTCGAAGAGCTTGAAACCGCACTGGGTGTCCCGCAGCCCGGGCACGGCGGTCGCGCGTATCAGCAGGTTCCCGGCGCGGCCCAGCAGTTCGCGCAGCCGGTGCTGGTGGTGGGCTATCTCCGAGCCCGGCACCGCGCGCGAGCCGATCGCCGCCGCGTTGCCCTCGCTGAGCGCCTTGTCGAGCCGCTCCAGCTCCTCGATGGGCGCCGCGAGATCGGCGTCGGTGACCAGCACGCGGCTGCCGCCGGTCGCGGCGACCCCGAGCCGCAGGGCGTTGCCCTTGCCCCGGTTGCGGTCGGCGGCGACCAGCCGGACGCGCGGGTGCCCTAAGGCGGCCACCTCGCGGGTCCCGTCGGTGGAGCCGTCGTCGGAGACGATGACCTCCCACGACCCGAACCGGCTCTCGTTGTCCGTGAGATAGCGGGTCACGGCGTCGAGCGTGGGCCCGAGCCGCTCCTCCTCGTTGTACGCCGGGATGACGACGGAGAGATCGACGGGCTCCCTGCTCTCCCTGCCCTCCCCGTTCTCTCCGTTCTCGCTGTTCTCCGTGGACTCGGTGGGCGCGGTCATCCGTTCTTCTCCGCCAGTCGCTCGATCAGGGCGAGGGAGTGCGTGTTGTACGCGGCGACGATCCCCCGGGCGGCCTCGGCGTCCCGGCGGGACAGCGCGTCGACCAACTCGGTGTGCCGGGACCACAGATACCCGCGTAGATCGGGCAGCCTGCGTAGATGCCGCACCGCGCACACCCAGGACTGCACGCGCAGCCGGTGCAGGAAGTCGGCGAGGTAGGGGTTGCCGAACAGGGCCGACAGCTCGCGCCAGAAGCGGAGGTCGTAGCCGATGAGGATGGTGAGGTCACCGGCGGTCGCGGCGCGCTGCGCCTCCTCGCCGCGTCGGCGGACCCCCGCGAGGGCGGCCGCGACCCGCGGCTCCTCGGGGTCCTTGAAGGCGGGGTGGAGGCCGTCCGCGAGGGCCTGGAACATGCCGTCGGTGACCAGGCTGCGGGCCTCGATCATGCCCCGGTAGTCGCTGAGCGTGTACTCCGGGACGCGGAAGCCGCGGTGCTGGTCGGCGTCGAGGATGCCCTGCGCCGACAGGTCGACCAGCGCCTCGCGGACCGGGGTCGCCGAGACCCCGTACTGCTCGGCGATCTCCTTGACCGTGAACTCCCGGCCCGGCTGGAGCCGCCCGGCGAGCACCTCGTCACGGAGCGCGTCCGCGATCTGCTGGCGCAGGGTACTGCGGGTCACAGCGCCGTTGCCGGGCATCGTCGGGTGCCTCTCCTCACGCGTACGGGTGACGTGCTCGCTTACATGTACATCTACGAGCACGCCACCTTACGCGTTCGGGTTCCGGGTGTACTCCTTCCGTACGTTCCGTACCCGTCAGGAGCCGGCCGTGGGTCCGCTGTGCGGCCGCTGAGCGCCCCGGTGCTACACCGTGTACTCGTCGGCCACGCTCAGTGCCGCGTCCAGTGCCGCGAACCCTTCCTTGAGCTCCGCCTCGCTCACGTTGCACGGCGGCACGACATGCGTCCGGTTCATGTTCACGAACGGCCACAGGCCGTGCTGCTTCGCGGCGGCGCCGAACGCGGCCATCGGCGCGTTGGCCTCGCCGGCCGCGTTGTACGGCACCAGCGGCTCCCGGGTCTCCCGGTTCTTCACCAGGTCGAGTGCCCAGAACATGCCCGTGCCGCGCACCTCGCCGACGCTGGGGTGCCGCTCGGCGAGCGCCGCGAGCGCGGGCCCGACGACGTCCGCGCCCAGCCGCCGGGCGTTCTCGACGACCCCTTCCTCCTCCATCACGTTGATCGTCGCGACGGCGGCGGCGCAGGCCAGCGGATGCCCGGAGTAGGTCAGCCCGCCCGGGTAGGGCCGCTTGCCGAAGGTCGCGGCGATCTCCTGGCTGATGGCGACCCCGCCGAGCGGTACGTACCCGCTGTTCACGCCCTTGGCGAAGGTCATCAGGTCGGGTACGACACCGAACAGGTCGGCCGCGAACCACTCGCCGGTCCGTCCGAACCCGGCCATGACCTCGTCGAGGACGAAGACGATCCCGTACTTGTCGCAGATCTCCCGCACGCCCGCCAGATATCCGGCCGGCGGCACCATGATCCCGGCCGTCCCCGGGATGCTCTCCAGCACGATCGCCGCGATCGTCCCCGGCCCCTCGAACGCGATCGTGGTCTCCAGGTGCTCCAGCGCCCGCGCCGCCTCCTGCTCCTCCGTCTCCGCGTAGAAACGGGAGCGGTAGAGGAAGGGCGCCCAGAAGTGCACCACCCCGGCGGCGGCGCTGTCGGAGGCCCAGCGGCGGGGGTCACCGGTCAGGTTGATCGCCTGCTGCGTACCGCCGTGGTACGACCGGTACGCGGACAGCACCTTCGCCCGCCCCGTGTGCAGCCGCGCCATCCGCACCGCGTGCTCGATCGCGTCCGCGCCGCCGTTGGTGAAGAAGATCTTGTCCAGATCCCCCGGCGTCCGCTCCGCGATCAGCCGCGCCGCCTCCGACCGCGCCGCCACCGCGAACGCGGGCGCGAACGTCGTCATCCGCCCCGCCTGTTCCTGGATCGCCGCGACCACCTTCGGATGCTGGTACCCGATGTTCGTGAACACGAGCCCACTGGTGAAGTCCAGGTACCGCCTGCCGTCGTAGTCCCAGAAATACGACCCTTCGGCACCGGCCACCGCCGGCGGGTCGATCAGGTCCTGCGCGGACCACGAATGAAACACATGCGCACGATCGTCCGCCTTGACGACGGCTCCGGCCTGAGGGTGGGGCTGAGGGGTCATGGCGGGGAGCGTAGAAGCGGCGAGCGCGGTAGCGGTATCGGCGAGTTGTTCCTCGGTGGGCGGCGGGACGCGACAGATTGTCGACCGGTGGCCCCAACCGTGAGCGAGTCGCTTGTCGCGGGCGGTGTGGTACGTGATGCTCGGTCCTGGGTAGCAGTTGTGCACCAGGCCGTCTGCCTTGTGGCACGTTGCCACGGGACGCTGTTCGTCCTGTCTGGGTCGCCCTGGTGTACGCGTGCGACAGGAGGGTGCAGGTGCCGCTCACAGATCCGGCGCTTCAGCGACGCAAACTGCGGGACCAGTTGCGTCGCCTACGGGAGTCGGCCGGATTCACACAACGTGAAGTGGCCGACGAGATGGAATGGTCACTGTCGAAGCTGATCCGTATCGAAGCCGGACGGAACGGTATTTCCGTCACGGACCTGAGGGCGCTCATCAGTCATTACCGGGTCACCGACCAGGCCGTGGTGGACCGGCTGATCGCCATGGCCCGGGCGGCCAGGGAGCGTCCTTGGTGGGACCGCTACCGGGACATCGCGGATCCGGCCTTCCTGCTCTCCCTGGGGTACGAGGGAGCGGCCTCCATCATCAGGACCTTCGAGCCCATGCTCGTCCCCGGGCTCCTGCAGACCGAGGAATACGCCCTTGAGGTGCTGCAGCTGACGAGCCCGCCGGAGCAGGTGGACATGCGCGCCGAGCTGCGCTTCGAACGCCAGGAGCGGCTGCTGCGTTCCGACGGGCCGCAGCTGCACTTCATCCTGGACGAGAACGTGATCAGCCGGGCGGTGGGCGGCCCGGAGGTGATGCGCCGCCAGGTGAGACGCCTCAAGGAACTGGCCGATCACCCGCAGATCTCCTTACGGGTGCTGCCCTACGGGAAAGGCCTCTACCGCTACTTCAGGACGTCGTACGTCCTCTTCGAGTTCGAGGATCCCGAAGAGGACATCGTGCTGTACGTCGAGCGGGCGAACGGCGAGGCCATCGTCCGGGAGGGCGTGGACTGGGCCGACGACGACGCCCCCGCCCGCTTCCTGGAGACGTACTTCGACATAGAGCAACTGGCCAGCCTGGAGGGCACCCCGGCCATCCTGGACGCCGTTGTCGTGCGGTTTGGGGCACCGGAGGTCTAGCGTCGGCAGGCACGGGGTGCCGAGGGGTCGGAATTCACGAAAGAAATCCAGCAGTGCGCGGAAAAAATGAGAATGGCGCGCTGGGGATCTTTTGAGTCGCGCACACGGATGCTCCCGGAAAAGGCCACTTCCACACAGTTCCCCTGGGCACTTCTCCTGCTCCTGTGCCACTCCGGGAACTTGAGGTCTATCGCGTCCATCGGATTCCTCCAGGCGTAAAAGTGGACGATTTTCAGTACAGGTGATCATTCTGCCAAGCGGCACTCGGTAAACTCTCCATCTGCCACCTAGCACATTGCTGTATGGCGTGCCAGAATCGAATTCCGTGGGGTGTGCTTCCGGGAGGGCGTAGCCGTATGTACAGGGAGCTGTTCAAAGTGGTCACCGTGGCATTGGAAACGTGGGATAAGACGCTGCGCTTCTGTGTCATTTTTGCCGTCGTGGCTGCTGCAGGGATAGTGGCCTTCTGCATCAAGTAGGAGCAGAGGGAGACGCATTCGCGGGCGGAGGCTGCTCCGAGGGGCGCCTCCGCCTTCGCCGTGCACGGCAGGGAGCGGCTGCCCCTTGTAGACGCTTCTGTTACTTTTTCAGCGCTTTGGGCGGGCTGCGCGCTTGTTACGTAACCGTAGACACCGCGTCGCCCGGCTCGCGGAACCGTCGCATTATTCTCGGCTCGATCACAAGTGTGAGCGAGGGGCGGATCTGCCATGGAGAAGCTGGGGCCGGGGGATCCGCAGCACATCGGGGGGTACCGGCTGCTCGCGCGGCTGGGTGCGGGCGGGATGGGGCGGGTGTTTCTCGCGCGGTCGGAGCGCGGTCGTACGGTCGCCGTGAAGCTGGTGCGGGCGGAGATCGCCGCGCACGAGGAGTTCCGGGAACGCTTCCGGCAGGAGGTCCGCAACGCCCAGCGGGTCGGCGGGTTCTGGACCGCGCCCGTCCTCGACGCCGACACCGAGGCCACCGTGCCCTGGGTGGCCACCGGATATGTCGCCGGACCGAGCCTCCAGCGCGTCGTCGAGCACGATCACGGCCCGCTGCCCGAGCGGTCGGTGCACATCCTCGCCGCCGGGCTGGCGCACGCGCTCACCAACATCCACGCGGCCGGCATCGTCCACCGCGACCTCAAGCCGTCCAACGTGATGCTGACGATAGAGGGCCCCCGGGTCATCGACTTCGGGATCGCGCGGGCGCTGGAGACCCTGCCCGGCGAGGGGCTCACCCGCACCGGCTCGCTCGTCGGCTCGCCGGGCTTCATGGCCCCCGAGCAGGTGCGCGGCGACCGGATCACCCCGGCCTGCGACATCTTCTGCCTCGGCTCCGTGCTCGCCTACGCGGCCACCGGCCGGCTCCCCTTCGGCACCACCGAGGCCGGCGAGCACGCCCAGATGTTCCGCATCGTCCAGGAGGACCCCGACCTCTCCGGCCTCCCCGAAGGCATCGCCGACGTCGTCCGCGACTGCCTCCGCAAGGACCCCGCCGCCCGCCCGTCCCTCGACGCCATCCTGGCCCGCACGGGAGCGGGGGAGACCGTGTGGGAGGGCCGGTCGAAGGACCCCTGGCTGCCCGGGGCACTGGTGGCCCAACTGGGCCGACACGCGGTGGAACTGCTGGAGGTGGAGGACCCGACCTTCCACGGGGCCAAGGCGACAGATCCGGCGACCGGTCAATGGGCGCCAGGGGCAGCCAACCCAGGGGCGCGGGGAACTGCGCGACCAGCCACGAACTACCCGCACCCGACCCTCAACCCCCCGTCCCCCGAACACGCCCCCGCCCACCCGGCCTACGGCTACCCGAACCAGCCCCACCAGCACCCGCAGCCCCAGTCTCAGCCCCAGTCTCAGCAGGAGTACAACCCCTACACCGACCCGGCCGCCGCCGCCCCGCACCCCACCCGCGTCTACACCCCGCCCCCACCCCCGCCCTACGACCCCACCCCCGGCGACGGATCGGGCCGCACCCCCCGTTCCACCGCCCTCCTCGTCACTATCGCGCTGATCGTGATGCTGGCCGCCGGCGGCACCGTGTACGCGCTGATGAACAACGGCGGTGACGCGAAGGCCTCCGACAGGCCCGTCCCCTCCCGGTCGGTCACCGACCCGGCGTCCTCCGCGGAATCGACGCCGACCCGGTCGTCCTCCCCGTCGGCCTCCCCGAAGGGCACCGGCACCGTCCCCGCCGCCTTCCTCGGCACCTGGGCCACCTCGATAGACAACTCCACCGGCCACAACACCCGCGAACTGACCATCCGGCAGGGCGCGGTGGGCGACACGGTGCTCACGCTCGTCGCCGACGGGCCCGGCTACCACTGCGAGTTCACCGCGAAGCTCGCCGAGAAGCCCGGCTCCGGCGGGCCGTTGGAGATAGGGCCGTCCAAGGTCACGACCGGTGAGCCCCGCTCCTCCTGCTCCGCCGGCGAGGCCACCGAGGTGAGCCTGCTCGCGGACGGCAGGCTGAAGCGGGTGAAGAAGGACGGCGGCGAGAGCCTGACGTACAGCAAGCAGTGAACTCCGGGGCTGGGCCGGGTAGTTGAACGTTCGGCGAACAACAGTTCTGACGTCCGGAATGTCCCTTCATCGCACATCCTCCGCCCTTACGGTGGCCCCACCATTCGACTCCGGGGAGTGGCGGGGGCGCCCACATGGAGTGGCTGAGCACGGAGAACGTCGTGGCCGTCGGCACCGCGGTGCTCGGCATCGTCGCGTCGGCGGGCATCTTCTGGTACGAGCGCCGGGTCCCGCGCCGCAAACGCATCGGCTACCGCGTGCAGATGGACAACCCGATCGGCGACGACATCCGTTCGGGACGGTTCGGCAGACGTCTGGGCCTGTTCGACGAGGCCCCCGACATGGCCGACGCCACCCTCGTCCTGATCCGGATCGAGAACGACGGCTCCCAGGGCATCGGCCGCGACGACTACACCAGCCCCGAACTGCACGGTCTCACCGCGGTGTTCACCGACCGCACCATCCGGGGCGTCTCGGTCACCCAGCCGACCGACAGCGACCACCTCATGCCGCACTTCACCCCGGAGCGCGGATTCGGCTACGCGGGCAACACCCTGCGCATCCCGCGCGTCCCGCTCAACCACGGCGAGCACTTCAAACTCCTCGTGCTGCTGTCCGGCGGTGACGTGGGCCGGGAGATCAGACTCATCGGCGGCCTGCACGACGGCGAGGTCCACCCCAACCGCAGCGCCACCCCGGACGACGCCACCCCGCTGTTCAGCCGGGCCTCCCGGCTGATCACCATCATGCTGACGGTCAGTGTCCTCGCCCTCGCCACGATCATCGTGGCCCGCGACGACAACCCGCCGCCGATCGGCTGCGCCAAGGGCTCGCTGCGGGTCATCGGCTCGACCGCCTTCGCCCCGGTGATGGCGGACGCGGCGAAGAAGTACGAGAAGCAGTGCGAGGGTTCCTCGATCACCGTGGACGCGCACGGCTCCACGGCCGGGATCCGGGACCTGAGGAACGCCGGGGCCGCCGGGAAGAAGCCGGGCTCCCCGTCGGTGCTGGCCATGTCCGACGGCCCCAAGCCCACCGACATGCCCGAACTCCACGAGAACCGGGTCGCGTTGGTGGTCTTCGCGCTCGTCGTGAACGACGACGTGAAGCTGACGGACCTCTCCACCGCCGACGTACGACGGCTGTACCGGGGCGACATCACCAACTGGAGGCAGCTGGGCGGCCCGGACCTGCCGGTGCTGCTGGTCAGCCGGGACGCCAACTCCGGTACGCGGCAGGTCTTCCAGCGCCGGGTGCTGAAGCGCGGCGAGATCGCCAACTCCTCCGTCGACTGCGTGCACAAGGACGACCCGACGGCCAAGGTGATCCGCTGCGAGCTGGACTCCACCGACCAGGTGCTGTCGGAGGTGGCCCAGCTGAAGGGAGCCGTCGGCTACGCCGAGCTGTACGTGGCGGCCGGGGCGAAGGGCCTGCACACCCTCTCCCTGGACCACGAGGCCCCGTCCGTGGAGGCGATCGAGCGCGGTGTCAGCGCGTACCCGTACCGCGAGATCGAGTACGCGTACACCTACGGCCAGCCCGCCGCCGACACCCTCGCGTCCAGCTTCCTGGCGTACGTCGAGAGGGGGAACGGCCAGGACGTCATCCGCAGTCACGGGCACGTGCCCTGCGCCACCTCCGTGGGGAACAGGCTCTGCGGCTGATCCCCTACGCGGGGAACTCGATCCCGCACGCCCTGCGGATCCCGTCCAGCGTGCGGAGCGTGCCCACCGACGCCTCCAGCGGCCGGAGCGGCGACTCCCGCAGGCCCTCCGCCACGCACCGCGCCACCTCCGCCGCCTCGAAGTGCAGCCCGTCGTGGGCCGTGCGCTCCTCCGTGTACGTCAGCGTCGTACCGCCGCCGGACGGGGTCAGCAGGACGTCCCCCGGCTGGTAGAAGGGGCCCGGCAGGGTGAGCGTGGCGTGGCTGCCGGCGATCGTCGCGGTGGTGGGGGTGTCGCTGAGGACGGTGGTGTGGACGACGGCCTGGTTGCCGTCGCCGTCGCGGAGGACGGCGGAGAGCTGGCCGTTGACCCCGGCGGCCGGGTGCGGCCGGCCGGTGGCGAGGATCTCGGTGGGCTCGCCGAGGACCCAGGTGGCGAGGGAGACGGGGTAGGTGCCGAGATCGAGGAGTGGGCCGCCGGCGAGGTCGGCGCGCAGGATGCGGTGGCCGGGGGCGAAGTGCTCGCCGTGGTCGGCCAGCACGGTGTGGATCTCGCCTAGGACACCGGAGTCGAGGATCTGCCGGACCACGTCGAACCGGGGGAGGAAGAAGGTCCAGAGCGCCTCGGCGCAGAACAGGCCGCGCGCGGCCGCCAGTCGGGCCAGTTCGGCGGCCTGCGCCGCGTCCAGGGCCAGCGGCTTCTCGACCAGCGTGTGCTTGCCGGCCTCCAGCGCCAGCCGGGCGCAGGCGAGATGGGCGGTGTGCTCGGTCGCCACGTAGACGAGGTCGACGTCCGGCGCCGCGACCAGCTCCTCGTACGAGCCGTAGGAGCCGGGGATGCCGTGCCGGCCGGCGAAGTCCTCGGCGCGGCCCGCGGCGCGGGAGGCGACGGCGGTGAAGCGCTGGCGGGTGTGGCGCCGCACCGAGCCGACGAACCGCTCCGCGATCCACCCCGTACCGAGCACACCCCAGCGCAGGGCGGGCGCCGCCATGGGGTCGGGGGTGCGCGGGGCGGGGAGCGCGGCGGGGAAGGCGGGGGGCGTCGGCATCTCAGACCTCCGGGACCCGGACGGCGGTCGTACGGCCGTCGGCGTGCATGGACGCGATGACGGCCTCGGCCACCGCGGAGGCCACCAGTCCGTCGTGGGCGGTGGCCAGCGGCGCCGGCCGGCCCTCGGCGACGGCGTCGGTCCAGGCCTGCAGCTCCAGGCGGTAGGCGTCGGCGAACCGGGGCCGCCAGTCGGCCGGATAGCCGGTGGCGCGGGTCCGGGCGGTGTCGGAGACCAGCCGGGCCGGATCGGTCAGCGCCAGCGTGCCGTGCTCGCCGACGACCTCGCAGCGGACGTCGTAGCCGTAGCCGGCGTTGAGGAAGGTCTCGACGGTGGTCAGCGCGCCGTCGGCGGTGCGCAGCAGCATCAGCTGGGGGTCGCGGAGGGTCGTCGCCGCCGGGGTGGGGCGGGCCGCGTGCCAGCTCACCTCCACCACCGGGGAGTCCAGCAGCCAGGGCACGGTGTCGAACTCGTGGATCGCCGACCCGGTGACGCTGAACTCGTCGGTGGCGCCGGGCGCGGAGGTCACCCCCCGGCTCACACAGTGCACGAGGAGCGGGACCCCGGCCGCACCGGCGGCGAGGGCGGCCCTGAGGTCGGCGTACCCCGGGTCGAAGCGGCGCATGAAACCGAGCGAGACCAGGTCAGCGGCGCGGTCCTCCCGCAGGACCCGTACGCACTCCGCGGTCGTCGGCGCGAGCGGCTTCTCGCACATCACCGGCTTGCCCGCGCGGACGGCGGCGATCGCGAGGTCCGCGTGCGTGCTGTCGTGGGAGGCGATGACGACGGCGTCGACACCGGGGTCGGCGATGAGCGCGTACGGGTCGGCGCCGGACCGCGCGCCCGGCACCCCGGCGACCACCTCCGCCGCCCGCCCCGCGTCGAGGTCGGCGACGTACGCGACCTCGGCGCCGGAGACCCAGCGGTGCAGCGTGTGCACATGGTCGGCGCCCATGTTCCCGGCGCCGACGACCCCGACCCGCACGGCACTCATCCGAGGCTCACCCACGCCCCCTGCGCGGCGGAGCGGCTCATCGCGTCGAGGGCGGTGGCGCTGTGCACGGCGTCGTCGAGGGTCGCGCCGTACGCCGTGTCCTCGGCGATGGACCGGAGGAAGGCGTGGGCCTCGATCACCTTGAGGTCGTCGTAGCCCATGGCGTTGGCCGCGCCGGGCTGGAAGGCGCCGTACTCGCCGTGGCCGGGGCCGACGAAGACGGTGCTGACGGGCTGGTCCTGGTAGGAGGTGCCGCGGCTGACACCGAGCTCGCCCATCCGCCGGTAGTCCCAGAAGACCGCGCCCCGGGTGCCGTGCACCTCGAAGCCGTAGTTGTTCTGCTCGCCGACCGAGACCCGGCAGGCCTCCAGCACACCGCGCGCGCCGGAGGCGAAGCGCAGCAGGCAGTTGACGTAGTCCTCGTTCTCGACGGGGCCGAGTTCGCCGCCGGTGGCGAGGGTGTGGCCGGCGGTGGCGCCGGTGGGCCGGGCCCGCTCCGGGATGAACACGGCCGTGTCGGCGGCCAGCGACTCGATGTCACCGAGCAGGAAGCGGGCCAGGTCGACGCCGTGCGAGGCAAGGTCGCCCAGCACCCCGCCCCCGCCGCGGGCACGCTCGTAACGCCAGGTCAGGGCGCCGTCGGGGTGGGCCGCGTAGTCGCTGAAGAGGCGGATCCGGACGTGTGTGACGGTCCCCAGCTCGCCGGAGGCGATCAGCTCGCGGGCGTGGGCGACGGCGGGCGCGTTGCGGTAGTTGAAGCCGACCGTGCTCCGCACGCCGGCCGCGGCCACGGCGTCCGCGACGGCCCGGGCGTCCTCGGCCGTCAGCCCGACCGGCTTCTCGATCCAGATGTGCTTGCCGGCCTCGGCCATCGCCACACCGATCTCGCGGTGCAGGAAGTTCGGCGCGGTGATGCTGACGGCCCGGACCCGGGGGTCCTGCACGACCTCGCGCCAGTCCCGGGTGGTGGACGCGAACCCGAACTGGGCGGCGGCCTCCTCGGCCCGCCCCGGCACCTCCTCGGCGACGGCCACCAGCTCCGGCCGTACGGGCAGCTGCGGGAAGTGGTGCGGAATGCGCTGGTAGGCCTGGGTGTGCACCCGTCCCATCCAGCCGAATCCGACGACGGCGACGCCGAGCGTACTCACCATGGGCTGCCCTTCTTTGGACCGTTCCAGAGATTGCCCGCTCACGATGCGGGGCGACTTCCGCAGGTGTCAAGACATTCGGCCGTCTTTACAAAGCCGGAGGGGGTATGGAACGGTCCAGGGCATGAACGCTCCGACCATCCGTGACGTCGCCGCGCGCGCCGGGGTGTCGAAGTCGCTGGTCTCCCTGGTGCTGCGGGGCGCGGACGGGGTCCGCGAGGACAAGCGCCGGGCGGTCCTGGCGGCCGTCGAGGAACTCGGCTACCGGCCCAACGCGGCCGCCCGCAGCCTCAGCGAGCGCCGCACCCGCACGGTCGGCGTCCTCCTGAACGACCTGCGCAACCCCTGGTTCGTGGAACTCCTCGACGGGGTGAACCGGCGGCTGTCCGACAGCGGGCTGCGGATGCTGCTGGCCGACGGCCACCTGAACCGGCGCCTCGGCGAGGACCTCACCCACACGTTCACGGAGCTGCGCGTGGACGGCCTGATCGCGGTCGGCACGCTGCCGGACCCCGGGGTGCTGCGCACGGCGGCCGGCCGGATCCCCACGGTCGTGGCGGGCACCAGGGAACCCGTCCTGCCCGCCGTGGACATCGTCGCCAACGACGACGAGCTGGGCGCCCGCCTCGCCACCGAGCACCTCATCGGACTCGGCCACCGGGACATCGCGCACATCGCCGGGCAGGGCGCGGTCGGCGAACTGCGCCGGCGCAGCTTCGAGGCGACGATGCGGGCGCACGGGCTGGCCGGTTCGGCGGTGGTGGAGCAGGGCGACCTGACGGAGGAGGGCGGCTACCGGGCGACGGTCCGCCTGCTGAGCCGTCCCCGGCGTCCGACGGCGGTCTTCGCGGTCAACGACATGACCTGCGTCGGCGCGCTCTCGGCGGCCGAGGAGACGGGGCTCACCGTCCCCCGGGACCTGTCCCTGGTCGGCTACGACAACACGTACCTCTCCCGGCTGCGGCACCTGTGGCTGACGACCGTGGACAACGGGAGCGAGGAGGTGGGGCGGCGCGCCGCCCAACGGCTCCTGGAGCGGATCACGGAGCCCTCGCGGCCGGCCGAGGTGGACCTGGTGACGCCGTTCCTGGAGGTACGGGGGACGACGGGGCCGCCGTCGGGCGGGTGAGCGCCGTGTGTCGGCCGCCGCGCCGTCGTGGTCGCTCGCGCAGTTCCCCGCGCCCCTGACGGGGCGCTACAGCTGACGCGCCCCGAAACGCGCCCCAAAGGGGCGCGGGGAACTGCGCGACCAGCCACAGCGCACCCGCAGCCACCCGGCAACGCGCACCCCCCTCACCTCGGCTCAGGAGGACGTTGCCGCGGCATGTTCGGTCGTGCCCCGTTGGTGTTGCCCGGCGGCAGCGGGAAACGGCCGCTGAGATGTCCCGCGTCCGCGCGGGACCCGGCCGTCACCGTCGCCTGGATGCCCAGCGGAGCCGACCCCGTGCGGAACTCCACCATCCAGTCGGCCGTCTCGGTGCGGACCAGTTCGGTCACGTCCTCGGAGAACCGCCGCAGCACCGCCAGGCACCGCTCCGCCGCCTCGCTCGCCGTCCCCTCGGCGGGACCCAGCACCTCCCGGACGCTCTCCGAGGCCCAGTCGAACTGGAGCACCTGGAGCCGCCGCTGCACGGCCTGCGCGGTCGCCATGTCCCTCATCCAGCCGGACGTCACCCCGAAGAACCGGTCGACGCCGATGCAGGCCACCGCCGTCAGCAGCGCCAGATACCCCCAGGGCGCCACCCCGCCGATCACCCCGGTGAGATCGAGGAGCGGCAGCGCCGCCCCGAGCGTCGCGCCCACCGCCGCCCCGGACCGCAGCACCCGCGCGCCCCGCCGTTTCCACACCCGGTCCGCGAGGTACCACGCGGCGGTCTCCAGCGCCCCGCGCTCCACCCACCGGTACAGCTCGTCCAGCCGCTCGGCCGGCTCGCCCCAGTCCCCGAGCGGGAACGCCCGCCCGGTCAGATCACCCGGCCGCAGTCCGGCCGCGCCCTCGCCCCGCCCGTCCTGACGCGGTCCCTCGGGCTGCATCTCCGGCTGACCCACCCGGCACTCCCTACTGATCACAACCGGTCACGTTCCGTGACCTCGGACATGGCGTCGGTGCGACCATGGCTGCTGACGACGGGAACCCTTCCTACCGCCCAATGGGTGGCGAAGGCTCGGCTTTCGTCTCTTTTCCGCCCAGAAGTGGGCCTTGATCAGGTATAGGGCCCCCGGGATTCTCACTCGAAAGAGTGGCGGGGCGATGGCTGCGTCGACCACGTAGGCTCATCCACAACGGGACAACCGAGAATCGACACCCAGGAGCTGATCGTGATCCCCGGTGGTGGCCAGCCCAATATGCAGCAGCTGCTCCAGCAGGCCCAGAAGATGCAGCAGGACCTGGCACAGGCCCAGGAGGAGCTGGCGAACACGGAGGTCGACGGGCAGGCCGGCGGCGGCCTGGTGCGGGCCACCGTGACCGGTTCCGGCGAGCTGCGCGCGCTGAAGATCGACCCGAAGGCGGTGGACCCGGAAGACACCGAGACCCTCGCCGACCTGGTCGTCGCGGCCGTCCAGGCGGCCAACCAGAACGCCCAGACGCTCCAGCAGCAGAAGCTGGGCCCGCTGGCGCAGGGTCTGGGCGGCGGCACGGGCATCCCCGGCCTGCCGTTCTGACCCCGTCGGACCCCCGCTGATCTCGCCGTTCTGATGTTCGTCGCCCGCGCGACACCCGCACCGCCTTCCTAGGACAGGCGGCAGCCAACTACGGTACGTACCGAAAGACTCCAGGAAGGGCAGTCCGTTGTACGAAGGCGTGGTCCAGGACCTCATCGACGAGCTGGGTCGGCTTCCCGGCGTCGGTCCGAAGAGCGCGCAGCGGATCGCCTTCCACATCCTGCAGGCGGAGCCGACGGACGTACGGCGTCTCGCGCAGGCTCTTCTGGAAGTGAAGGCGAAGGTCCGCTTCTGCGCGACCTGCGGCAACGTGGCGCAGGAGGAGCTGTGCAACATCTGCCGTGACGCGCGCCGCGACCCGACGGTCATCTGTGTGGTGGAGGAGCCGAAGGACGTCGTCGCGGTCGAGCGCACCCGGGAGTTCCGCGGCCGCTACCACGTCCTCGGCGGGGCGATCAGCCCGATCGAGGGGGTCGGCCCCGACGACCTCCGCATAAGGGAGCTGCTCGCCCGCCTGGCGGACGGCACGGTCACCGAGCTGATCCTGGCCACGGACCCGAACCTGGAGGGCGAGGCCACGGCCACCTACCTCGCCCGCATGATCAAACCCATGGGCCTGAAGGTCACCCGCCTGGCCAGCGGCCTCCCGGTGGGTGGCGACCTGGAATACGCGGACGAGGTCACCCTCGGCCGCGCCTTCGAGGGGAGACGACTCCTAGATGTCTGACGCCACGCTGCACGCGACCGCGCAGAACCCCGACGACTTCGCGGTCCAGATCGCCGACCAGGTGGAGAGTTTCCTGGTGGCCGTCACGGAGGTGTCGAAGGGCGACGAGCCGGACTCGGCGGTCCCCTTCCTCCTCCTGGAGGTCTCCCAGCTCCTGCTGGCCGGCGGCCGTCTCGGCGCCCACGAGGACATCGTCCCCGACGAGCGCTACGAGCCGGACCTGGGCCCGGAGCCGGACGTCGACCAGCTCCGGGAGAACTTCGCGCGTCTCCTGGAGCCCATCGACGTCTACTCCGAGGTCTTCGACCCGTACGAGCCCCGCAAGGCGCCCGTCCCGGCCCGTCTCTCCGACGACCTCGCCGACGTCATCACCGACCTCCGCCACGGCATGGCCCACTACCGCGCGGGCCGCACCACGGAGGCCCTGTGGTGGTGGCAGTTCTCCTACTTCTCCAACTGGGGCCCCACCGCCTCCGCGGTCCTGCGCGCCCTCCAGTCCATCCTCATCCACGTCCGCCTCAACCAGCCCCTGGACGAGCTGGACGGCCTGGACACCGACCAGGACACCATGGGCGACGAGACCCTGGAGTTCGAGGCGGGCCGGGTCATGGAGCAGGAGATCGGCGGCCAGCTGGGCCTGGGGCCGGTCAAGTAGCCGTCCTCGGAAACCGGCCCACCTCTCCCAGCAGGGCGAACAGCTCCGTAGGGGACTGGGTGACGCCGTTGCCTCCGGCGGCGGCCACCTGGTCCCGGCGGGCCATCGCACCGGAGCCGCCGTAGACGAACACCGGGGTCGTGGCGTTCGCCTCGCGGATCTTCCGGATCAGCGCGAGTCCGGCGTCGGGGTTGAACCCGTCGGCCTCGGCGCGGCCCATGTCGGAGATCACGGCGTCGAAGGGCCGCTGTGCCCGCCGCAGGGCCTTCAAGCCCTCGTCCGTGGATTCGGCCTGTACGACCTCCACGCCCATCGCCTGCAACTGGGCGGCCTGGTAGGCGTTGTTGGAGGGCGCGTCATCGACCCACAGGATCCTGCGCAGGACGCGTTGCGCGGACCCCGCCGGCTCCGTCTGAGCCGTGACCTGCCGTTGCAGTTCCGCGGTGGTCTCGACGACCTGGTCCGTGAACTGCTGGACCGTCAGCTCGTTGTTGCCGACCTTGAGGCTGAAGGCCCGATTCTTGACGATGTCCCGGATCTCCGGGAGCAGCTTCCACACCACCCAGGCGGCGAACGCCGGCCAGGCCAGCCCGGTCAGCGCCCGGATCAACTCCGCCGCGTCCTGCATCACAGTCCTCCCAGCCCACCGCCAGGTCCACCCCAGTCGTCTGGCCCATTCGGACGATCTGGTCCGCCCAGATCCTCTGGTTCATCCGGGTCATCCAGCCGACCCAGGTCATCCTGCCGACCCAGGTCATCCAGCCGAGGCAGGTCATCCAGCCGCACATAAGGTGTGGGCGGCCTCGGTGGGCGCTCCGGGCTCGCCACGCTCATGCCGAGGTCCAGCGGCACCAGGGCGACAGCCGATAGCTCGGTGCCCGTGGTCAGCAGGCCCTGTATCCGGTTCAGGCCGAAGTGCTGAACACCCATCGCCACCGTGCCGATCACGTCCAGGTCCGCGACGTCGATCGGGGCCGCGGCGTTGAACCAGGTCAGGGTGTTGGCCATGGCGAGGTCCACCGTCCTGGCGTAGGCGCGGGACAGTTCGGCGAGCGTCCTGGCGTACCGTCGGGCGGCCGGTCCGTCCTCGGGGGAGAGCATGTCCAGCGCCAGGCCCCAGAACGTCCGGACCGGCATGGCCATCGACCCCACGGGAACGACGCCGTCCCGGTGCGGTGACCCGGTCGCGAAGGACCTGAGCTCTGCCGCCTGTGCGCTGCCGGGTGTGGTGAGCCTGGCGCAGGCCAGCAGCAGATAGGTCTGCTGCTGGACGTGCTCGCTCGCGCCGTGCCGCTGTCCGGCGGTGCGCAGGAGTCGTTCCGTCCAGGAATCCAGCTGGTCGCCATACCTGTCCGGCGCCAGCGCGGCTCTGAGGTAGGCGCCGTAGGCGAGTCCGGCCCGGGAGAACAGCCAGGCGGCGTGGAGCAGCAGTTCGACTCCCGGGGCCCGTTCGGTCAGCAACCGCCACTGACCCGCGAGACGGTAGGCCGACGCGGCCTCGACGAGGGCCTTGAAATCACCGTCCTCCCCCTCGTCGGGTTCCACGAGATGTCCGTATGCCTCGTGGAAGTCCGCCGCGGTCCTCATCCGGTCGGCGTCCAGGCGTAGCGGGCCAGGAGGCGGGGAAGTCATCTCAGAGCATCTCCCTGACGTTGCTCAGCGATTCGGGCCGCACGAATTCCGAGTTGTGGTGGGTCCACGTCTGCTGGATCGTCCTGTCCCCGCGGTCCCACTCCCACCTCTCACAGTGGCTGATCTGGCTCGCCGGAACGCGGATCTTCGCGGCCACCTCGCCCTCGGCGTGGTACGGCGAGTATCTGCGGTAGGTGTTCAGGTCCCGGACCTCCTCGGCGACGCCCTCCACCGCCACTGCGGAACGCGGGGCCAGGAGGACCCAGCAGAAGTAGAGGTAGGCGACCGACTCCTGTCCGAACCGGGTCCCGAACCACAGGGCCGTGTGCCGGGCCGTGTGCACGAAGTTCGTCTTCGCCGCGGTGTCCCGCTCCACCGTCCCGCACGAGAGGGATATGAACGGGGTCTCCTCGCAGAACGGCAACCCCGTGGCCGGGTCGATGCTCTCGAAATGATTCACGTGCAGATTGAGATGGTGTTCGGTCAGCCTTGAGGCGATCTCGTTGTGAGGCAGGGGATCCTGCTTCTGCCACCAGCGGCAGGCGATCCCGAACCTGTCGTCGATTATTCGTCTGGCGATGTCGTCGTCAGGAAGCGACATGCCCTTCACGCACCATTGCACGATCAACGCTCGTCCCCCGATGTCACGCACGCGCCGGTTCCACCAGGCTAGGCCAACTCGACTGATCAATAAGCGAGTTGGCGTGACACCCCGCAAGTCCCCGCCCGGGTGGCGTTCGTTTCCGCAGTTCGGCCCGGGGCTTGAGCCTCGGGCTTCGAGCTCTTCCATTGGGTTTCTGGGCTGGTTTGATCCGACCCAACCAACCAAGTCTGCAGGTGAGTTGAAGCCGCCTACCTCGAAAGGGTGACGTTCCGTGATCGGCTTGCGTCGGAACGTGAAGGCGCCCTAGGTTCGCGGCACATAGATCGGCCCCGGTCGGTGCTGGAACACCGGCTCCGGGGCCTGGACCTACGTATCGAGGTACCTCGATACCCAAACAACCGAGGAGCCTCGCCGTGGCTTGCAGCCACCCTAGCCCCGCCCTGCCGTCCCCGTCGCACCCCATGGCCAAAACGGGTTACGGCAAGCGCCTCGCAGGTGACGAAGACCCGCACGCCGACCCGGACTTCGCACACCTGAGCCCCCGCGACCGTGAGATCGCCGTCTTCGTCGACCATCTCCATGAAGGTCACGCGATGGGCTACAAGGCGATCGCCGCCGAGCATCCCCGCTACGGCCAGCAGGCCTGCCGCACCTCGCTGCGCCGCATCACGCTCGCCGGCCATCTGCGCTGGATCAAGGAGCACATCACCGTCGAGGACAACTCGATGCGCTGGGTGACCCGGACGTACTGGTCACGCACCCGCAGGTCGGCCGAGTGGTGGGCGGAGTTCGCGCGGGAGCTGGACGGCAAGGACGTCACCGAGGACTACCAGCCGGGGCTGGCCCGCGTCGAGGAGGTCCAGGCAGCCCAGGACATCGATGTCGTGGACGTCGAGCCGGAACCCGACACCGCCCAGCAGGTCCTGGCCGAACTGCGTGCCGCCGACTCCCGTATGGCCCTGTCCGACACCGATTGCCGTTCCCTCGCATCCCTGGCCGAGGAGTGGCTGTCCCGTGGCGCGACCCCGGACGACATCACCAAGGCCCTGACCGGCGGGCTGCCGCCCGCCGTCACCAACCCGGGCGGACTCGCCCGCAGCCGATTGGAGAGCAGGATGCCCCCGAAGAAGTCCAAGGCGAAGGTCCGGCAGAAGGCCGCCCGGCGCGCCCGCGTCACCCGCGTGATCATGGCCTGCGGTCTGTGCGACGCGGACGAGCGGACGACCGAGATCGTGAGTGGGCTGTGCCGGGAGTGCCTGGAGTGCGTCGACGAGGACGAGTACACGGACGGCTACGTCCCGGAGACCTTCCTGCCCGGCCCGCGCGGCAGCGGCGGCCTGCCCGGCGCCGACGAGGTCATCGACGTCACCGAGCGCGTGGAGGCGCTGCGCCGCGCGGCGGGGCTGCGGTGAGCGTGCAGGAGGTGCCGGTCGGGGCAGTATGGAGTCGAGGAGGCGACGCCATGACCCCCGGGACCGAGCAGCAGCCGCAGATGTCCGTCGAGGAGTTCGAGGAACTCGAACGCCATGCCCCCGAAACCGTGTGGCTGGAGTTCATCAACGGGAAGGTCCAGGTCAAGCCCTTGCCCGATGGCAACCACAGTGAGATCTACATGTGGCTCCTGGAACAGTGCATGCGGCTGCGCCCTGATCTGAGGCTCCATCCCGAGCGAGGTCTGAAGACCGAGGCCTATCGAAAGGGGCGCGCTCGTGCGGACGGCGTGCTCGTACCCAAGGGCAGCCTCAAGGGCCTGGGGGAGTGGTCGGAGACCAGTGGGGTGCTGATGGCCGTCGAGATCACCTCGTTCGACTCCGACACCAACCAGCGCGACCGCGTGGAGAAACCCGATGGCTACGCCGCAGCCGGCATCCCCGTCTACCTCCTCGTCGACCGCGACGACTGTTCGGTCGTTGTGTTCAACCAGCCCGAGGACGGCCGTTACCGGCACGAGGAGAGGCTGCCGTTCGGAGCGGCCGTGAAGCTTCCGGAACCGGTGAACATCAACCTGGAGACCGAGCCCCTCAAGGACTTCGTGGAATAGGAGCCGTACCCGATCAACTAGGACACCGGCGGGCCTAATCGCGGCCTACCGTCGCCGGCGACACCGATGTCGGCGAGAGGAACGCCATGGCCGCGCAGCCCGGCAGCACGCCTGAGGGGTACACCACGGTCGCGCCCTGGGTCGTCACCGACGACACCGGGGCGTTCCTGGACTTCGTCACCCGGGCGTTCGGGGGTGAGGAGCTGGGGCGGGTCGCGACCGAGGCCGGTGCGGTCGGGCACGCCGAGATCCGGATCGGCGACACCGTCGTCCTGGCCTTCGACCGGAGTCCGGACTGGCCCGTCATGCCCAGCCTGCTGCGTGTGTTCGTCGCCGACGCGGACGACACGTTCGCGCGGGCCGTCGAGGCCGGCGGCCGGGTCGTCACCGCCCTCGCCGACCACGCCTTCGGACAGCGCGGCGGCCGGATCAAGGACCCCTTCGGCAATATCTGGTGGGTGGTCGCCCAGGTCGAGGACGTCTCCGAGGAGGAGATGTGGAAACGGCTGGGGGAGCCGGTGTACGCCGAGGCCATGCGCGTCGCCCAGGAGACCTTCGACGCCGAGCTCAGCGGCCGGAGCCGGGGGCGCGGCAGTGCGCCGGTGCGGGGAGCCGGCTGATCACCACGTCCAGACCCCCTTGGCCACCGCGGTGACCCCGCCCGTCAGGGCCAGCAGGAGGACCAGGTGGCGGGCCTGGTGCTCGGGCAGGCGGTCGCCGACGGTCCGGCCGATCAGCCCGCCGGCGAGCATCGCCCCGCCCACCGCCGTCCACTCCGCCGAGGTCAGGGCCGGGACCCCGTTCGCGGTCACCGAGAACGCGTTGACGACGACGCCGTAGAACTGGGCGTTGGGGACGAACTCCCGTACCGTCCAGCCCGCGTTGAGGGCGTAGAGGGAGACCGGCGGGCCGCCCACGCCCGCCGCCGAGTTCATGAAGCCGCCGAGGGCGCCGGCCGTGAGCGCGCCGCCCCGGCCGCGCAGGGCCGGGACCCGGGCGCCCCGCATGACCAGCAGCACCGCCGCCGTCACCAGCGCACCCATCGTCAGCAGGAGGGCGGGCGGCGGGAGTTGGCGGGTCAGCCAGGTGCCCGCGGGGACCGTGCAGGCCGCCGCCGCGCACAGCGGGAGCATCGCCGCCGGACGCACCCGGCGCCAGCCGCCCGCCAGGCCCACCACGCTGATCGCGCCCGCCGCGCAGTTGGCGAGCGACACCCCCTCGGCGGGGCCCAGCAGCAGGATCAGGGCCGGCACGGCGACCAGCGCGAAGCCCATGCCGGTCAGCCACTGCACGCTCGCGCCCAGCAGCACGATGCCGGTGAGAAGGATCAGCGCCGTCATGGTGTACCTGCCTACACCAGCGGTCCGGCAGCGCGCTCCCTCGTTGCCGTCCCCGGGACACGGAATCGTTGATCTCGCCAGGCCAGCCCATCAGCTCACCAGACAACGAGGACCTTCCCATGAAGTCGCTGCTCGCCTCCCGCCCCGTCCTGTGGTTCCTCTTCCTCTTCAACCTCGCCGTCGCCGCCGTCGCCCCCTTCGTCGTCGACGGGGCGCAGGGCGTGCTGACCGCCGTCGGGATGGGGGTCGTGTCGCTCGGCGCCGGCGTCAGCCTGCTGCGCGGCCGGACAGCGAGGATTGGATGAGCGCTGCACGTCCGCTGCACGTCCGCTGTACGTCCGTTGCACGGGCGTTAACCAGCGGAAAGAGAGTCTGGGGTCATGACTCACAAGCCCCGCAGGACCCGTATACGCGCCGCCCTCGTCGTCACCGCCACCGCCCTCGTCACCGCCGCCACGGTGAGCGCGGGGGTCAGCCAGGCCGGCGGCTCCCACACCGCCCAGCAGCCCAGCAAGAAGCAGATCGCCGGACTCTTCGACCGGTGGAACAACGCCCTGCGGACAGGCGACCCGGAGAAGGTCGCCGACCTGTACGCCAAGGACGCGGTGCTGCTGCCGACCGTCAGCAACAAGATCCGCACCGACCACGCCGAGATCGTCGACTACTTCGAGCACTTCCTGCAGAACAAGCCGGTGGGCGAGAAGAAGCGGACCATCATCAACGTGCTCGACCGCGACTCGGCCATCGACACCGGGATCTACGCGTTCACGCTCACCGACCCGAAGACCGGCGCCAAGCGGGTGGTCGAGGCCCGCTACACCTACGAGTACGAGAAGCGCGGCGGGAAGTGGCTGATCGTCAACCACCACTCCTCGGCGATGCCCGAAGGGTGATCAGCACCCACAACCCGCCGCCGGGCGCGTCCCGCAGGGTCACCGTGCCGCCGTCGTCCGTCAGCAACTGCCGTACGACGGACAGGCCGAGGCCCGAGCCGGAGCGGCCGGTCAGGCCCTGGCCGCGCCAGAAGCGGTCGAAGGCACGGGGCTTCTCCGCGTCCGTCATGCCCGGACCCTCGTCGAGGACGGAGAGCGTCACCTCGTCCGGGCCGGCGTCGGCCCGGACGGTGATCGTGCCGCCGTCCGGTGACACCTCCAGGGCGTTCGAGAGCACGTTGTCCAGCACCTGGTCCAGATGACCGGGGCTGGCCAGCACAGTCGGCCGGCCGTCGGCACTCCCCCTGAGCGCGATGTGGACTCCGCGCTCGTCGGCGGCCGGTCTCCACACGTCGAGGCGCTCCTCGACGATGTCCAGCAGCTGCAGCGGCTCGGGCGCCGTCACCTTCGCCTCCGCCCGCGCCAGCACCAGCAGCCCGTTCACGAGGCGGCTCATCCGGACCACCTCCGCCGTCGCCTGCTCCACGTCCTCGCGGACGAACTCGTCGTCGACCCCGTCCGCGATGTTGTCCAGGGACAGGCGCAACGCGGTGAGCGGGGTGCGCAGTTGGTGGGAGGCGTCCGCCACGAAGATGCGCTGCGAGGCGACCAGGGTGTCCAGGCGTTCCGCGCCCTGGTTGAGGGTGTGGGCGAGGGTCCGGGTCTCCGCCGGGCCGGTCACGGGGGAGCGGGCGGTGAGGTCGCCGTCGCTGAACTTGCTCGCCATGGAGTTCAGTTCGCGCAGCGGGCGGGTGATCCGGCGGGCGGCCACCGCGCCGATCGCCGCGGCCGCCGCCAGCACGAGCACCGCAAGGCCTGCCCGGAAGCCCCAGATCTGCCACAGCCGGGTCGTCATGTCGGACGTCGAGTAGACGATCCGTACGGCCGCGTCGCCCCGGGCGGGGACGGTGACCGTCAGGTGGCTGCCCCAGATGAAGTCCGAACCCCAGTCGGTGGTCGGCGTGTTGCCGCTCACCGCGCGGGTCAGCGCCCGGTCGGCGGCGGGCCTCGGCAGGTCCGGGGCGCAGCTGCCGCCGGGGGACACCTGGACCGTGCCGGGGGACTCACGGTCGTACGCCTTCGCCACCTCGGTCAGCGCCTCGCAGGAGATGGTGTCGTCACCGCCCAGCAGCAGCGCCATGGTCTTGGCCTCGCGCAGGACGGAGAGTTCCGTGTCGTCGCGCAGCTGCTTGGTGAGGGTGAAGGCGACCGGGACGGTGAACAGCAGGATCGCGACCGCGACCAGCAGGATGTAGCTGCGGATGAGCTGGCGGTTCACGGGGTGTCCCCGGCTACCTCCAGGCGGAAGCCGACCCCCCGGACGGCCTCGATGGTGATCGCCCCGGCCAGCTTGCGGCGCAGGGCCGCCACATGCACGTCCAGGGTCTTGGTCGGGCCGAACCAGTTCGCGTCCCAGACGGCCTCCATGATCTGCTCGCGCGACATCAGCGCGCCCGGCTCCTCGGTGAGGAAGGCCAGCAGGTCGTACTCCTTGGGGGCCAGGGCCACCTCCGCGCCGTCCAGGTGGACCCGGGCCGCCTTGCGGTCGACGGTGAGCCGGGCGCCGTAGCGGTCCGGGCCGCCGTCCGCCCCGCCGGGCGGCCGGGTGCGGCGCAGCACCGCCCTTATCCGGGCGATGACCTCGCGCACCCCGAACGGCTTGGAGACGTAGTCGTCCGCGCCCAGCTCCAGGCCGACCACCCGGTCCGTCTCGTCGCTGCGCGCGCTGATCACGATGATCGGCACATCGCCGCGCCGCCGCAGCGCCTTGCAGATGTCGAGGCCGTCGCCGTCGGGCAGGCCGAGATCGAGGAGTACGACGTCGTAGGGGCCGGGGTGGGCGAGCGCGGCGGCGCCCGTGGTGACCCACTCGACCTCGAAGCCGTACCGCCTCAGGCCGCGCCGGAGGGATTCCGCCACCGGCTCGTCGTCTTCCACCAGAAGTACGCGCACGCCCCGTACCTTAATTCTTGAAACTTAATTCACACTCGTCCCGGCCCGGAGCCGTCACTGTGAGCCAGGGCACTTTCCGCGTGGCGCGCCGTTCCCTGGGCAGGTTCGGGACGCGGCCGATGTCTCACCATGCGGGAGCACGCTGGGGGAATTCGGACGCTCGTTAAACTGAGCCGACACAAACGAACCGAGCGAGGAGCGCACGTGGGCCTTGTCGTGCAGAAGTACGGAGGCTCCTCCGTTGCCGATGCCGAGGGCATCAAGCGCGTCGCCAAGCGGATCGTGGAAGCGAAGAAGAACGGCAACCAGGTGGTTGTCGTCGTTTCCGCGATGGGCGACACGACGGACGAGCTGATCGATCTCGCCGAGCAGGTATCCCCGATGCCTGCCGGGCGTGAGTTCGACATGCTGCTGACCGCCGGAGAGCGTATCTCCATGGCCCTGCTGGCCATGGCGATCAAAAACCTGGGCCACGAGGCCCAGTCGTTCACCGGCAGCCAGGCAGGCGTCATCACCGACTCGGTCCACAACAAAGCCCGGATCATCGACGTCACGCCGGGGCGGATCCGGACGGCGCTGGACGAGGGCAACATCGCCATCGTGGCGGGGTTCCAGGGCGTCAGCGCGGACAAGAAGGACATCACCACGCTGGGGCGTGGCGGGTCCGACACGACCGCCGTGGCGCTCGCCGCGGCCCTCGACGCCGAGGTCTGCGAGATCTACACCGACGTCGACGGTGTGTTCACCGCCGACCCGCGCGTGGTGAAGAAGGCGCGGAAGATCGACTGGATCTCCTTCGAGGACATGCTGGAGCTCGCCGCCTCCGGTTCCAAGGTGCTGCTCCACCGCTGTGTGGAGTACGCCCGCCGTTACAACATCCCGATCCACGTCCGGTCCAGCTTCAGCGGACTTCAGGGCACATGGGTCAGCAGCAAGCCGATTGGGGACAAGAAGGTGGAACAGGCCATCATCTCCGGTGTCGCGCACGACACCTCCGAGGCCAAGATCACGGTCGTCGGTGTGCCCGACAAGCCGGGCGAGGCCGCCGCCATCTTCCGGACCATCGCCGATGCCGCGATCAACATCGACATGGTCGTGCAGAACGTGTCCGCCGCGGCCACCGGCCTGACGGACATCTCCTTCACGCTGCCGAAGACCGAGGGCCGCAAGGCCATCGACGCGCTGGAGCGCAACCGGTCGGGCATCGGCTTCGACTCGCTGCGCTACGACGACCAGATCGGCAAGATCTCGCTGGTCGGCGCCGGGATGAAGACCAACCCGGGGGTCACCGCCTCGTTCTTCGAGGCGCTGTCCGACGCCGGCGTGAACATCGAGCTGATCTCGACCTCCGAGATCCGTATCTCGGTCGTCACCCGCGCCGACGACGTGCCGGAGGCCGTGCGCGCCGTGCACACCGCCTTCGGGCTGGACTCCGACTCCGACGAGGCCGTCGTCTACGGAGGCACCGGCCGATGACCGGCAAGCCGGCGCTCGCGGTCGTGGGTGCGACCGGGGCGGTCGGCACGGTGATGCTCCAGATCCTGTCCCAGCGGGCGGACGTCTGGGGCGAGATCCGCCTGATCGCCTCCGCGCGCTCGGCCGGCCGCAAGCTGACCGTGCGCGGGGAGGAGATCGAGGTCGTCGCGCTGTCGGAGGAGGCCTTCGACGGCATCGACGTCGCGATGTTCGACGTGCCCGACGAGGTGTCCGCGCGCTGGGCACCGGTCGCCGCCGCGCGCGGTGTGGTCGTGGTGGACAACTCCGGTGCCTTCCGGATGGACTCCGAGGTGCCGCTGGTCGTCCCCGAGGTCAACCCGCACTGCGCCCGCACCCGGCGGCGCGGGATCATCGCCAACCCCAACTGCACCACGCTGTCGATGATCGTCGCCCTGGGCGCGCTGCACGCCGAGTTCGGGCTGCGCGAGCTGGTGGTGTCGTCGTACCAGGCGGTGAGCGGCGCCGGGCGGTCCGGGGTGGAGACACTGCGGGCCCAGCTGTCCATGGTCGCCGGTACGGAACTGGGCACCAAGCCCGGTGACGTGCGGCGGGCGGTCGGGGACCTGACCGGGCCGTTCCCGGAGCCGGTGGCGCTGAACGTCGTACCGTGGGCCGGGTCGCTGCGCGAGGACGGGTGGTCCTCGGAGGAGATGAAGGTGCGGGACGAGTCCCGCAAGATCCTCGGGCTGCCGAAGCTGCCGGTCGCGGTGACCTGCGTCCGGGTCCCGGTGGTCACCACGCACTCACTGACGGTCCACGCCAGGTTCCAGGGCGAGGTCACGGTCGACAAGGCCCGGGAGATCCTCGACACGGCCCCGGGCGTGGTCCTCTTCGACAACCCGGCCGCCGGGGAGTTCCCGACCCCCGCCGACGTGGTCGGCACCGATCCGACCTGGGTCGGGCGGGTCCGGCGGGCCCTCGACGACCCGACCGCGCTCGAACTGTTCGTGTGCGGGGACAATCTTCGCAAAGGCGCAGCTCTCAACACCGCGCAGATCGCCGAGCTGGTGGCCGCCGAACTGACCGGCCGTTCAGGTATGGCGGAGTTTGCGTGAACAGTCGGTGACCACGGGAAACGACCCTTATGGGAGCGGGCCCACGCGTAGGACCTGCGTAAGAAATGTGGCCGGGAGCATGGTCCGGACCTCTTGAACACCGACCCCCTGCCGTTCGAAGATTTTCCTCCCCGTCCTCCGCAACCACGCGGACGGCGGGGAGCGTCTTTGCGATCGCCCTCTTACGGGGCGCTTACGCGGCCGGCCCTCGGGCCTCCGGGTTCTCGGGTCGTGAGGACGCATGATCCTGGCGTGGGGACGCCGTGATCGGGGCGTGGGGACGCCCGTTCATAATGGAACATAGGGGAAGAGCGGGACGCATGACGGCATTTGAGGCACCGTCGGGTGCGCTGCCGGACGCGCGAAGAACGGTGACGACCGGGCCGGCCGGCCATCCCGGCGTACCCGGCGCGAACCTGTCCGGCACAGCTGTCGCAAAAGTGATGCCCGGCACGTACAACCCCGACGGGGGTAGACGTGTCCAACTTGCGTGGCAGAGGTACTCGAACTCAGTGCGCCCCGCGGCGCGACGGCCCTGCGGCCGCCCCTCGCCGGCCTGCGTCCCCGCAGGTCCGGCGCGTCCGGCGGCATGCCGGTGATCGCGCCCATGCCCGCAGCGCGGCCCACCCGCATACCCAGCCAGCGCGACGGCGCCGAGGAGACGACGGCGGCGGCCGGTACCACCGTCGACCACCTCACCGAGACCTACCGGGCGCACTACCGCTCCCTCCTCGGCCTCGCCGCCCTCCTCCTCGACGACACGGCCTCCTGCGAGGACGTCGTCCAGGAGGCGTTCATCCGCGTCCACTCCGCCCGCAAACGCGTCCGCGACCCGGAGAAGACCCTGGCCTACCTGCGCCAGACGGTCGTCAACCTCTCCCGCTCCGCGCTGCGCCGCCGCATCCTCGGCCTCAAGCTCCTCTCCAAGCCGATGCCCGACATGGCGAGCGCCGAGGAGGGCGCCTACGACCAGCTGGAGCGGCGCGACCTGATCAAGGCGATGAAGGGGCTGCAGCGCCGCCAGCGCGAGGTCCTCGTGCTGCGCTACTTCGCCGACATGACCGAGGCCCAGGTCGCCGAGACGCTCGGCATCTCGCTGGGCTCGGTGAAGGCGTACGGCTCACGCGGCATCGCGGCCCTGCGGGTGGCCATGGAGGCGTCGGCATGACGGACAGCCCCGAGGGAGGCGACTCGCATGATCGCCACGAGCCCTACGCTTGGCACGAGCCGACACGGGACGGTGCGGCGCGCGCCGAGCGCGGGCCACACGGTGTCGCCGGTCACGGATCACCCGGTTCGGACGAGTCACCCGGCTCGGACCAGCCATCCGGTTCGGACGAGCCGTCCGGTTCGGACGGATCACCCGGTTCGGACGAGCCATCCGGTTCGGACGAGCCGCACGGTTCGGGGGAGCCGGCGCGGGACGACAGGCCTGGCGACAGACCTGCCGGCCGGCGCGAGCCGACGCGAGACCACGAGCAAGAGCACACGCAATCGCACGCTGGGAACGGAACTGTGAACCACGGCCCCGACGAAAAGGGCCCGGAGGGCCTCGGACAGGGTCCTGAGGGGACCCGGAGCGGGCTAGGACCCGGCTTCGGATCCGCCGCCGACGGCCCCGACACCCCGGACGGGCTCGACCGGGACGAGCTGGCCCTGCGCCGGCTGCTGCACACCGCGGTCGACGACCTCGCACCGCGCGACGGCGCCCTCGACCACCTGCGCCGCGCGGTACCCGCCCGCCGTGCCCGCAAGCGCCAGGCCGCCGTCGGCATGGCCGCCGCCGCCCTGTTCATCGGCACCGCGATCCCCGCCCTGGTGCATGTCTCCAACTCCGGCGGCACCGACCCCAACACCTCCATGGCAGGCCAGGCCTCTCAGGCCCAGGGCGGCGCCACCGGCGGCAAGAACCCCGACGGCGGCGCCAGCACCGCGGGCGGCTCCAGCGGCCAGGCCGCCGACCAGAGCCCGGGCGGCACCAAGGACCCCGGCAAGAGCGAGAGCACCGGGACCGCCGGCGGCACCAAGGTCGTCCCCACCGCCAGCGCCGCCAGCAGCGCCCCGGTCTGCACCTCCGCCCAGCTCTCCACCCCGACCTCCACCGTCGCCGCCCCCGACTCGACGGGCGTGGTCTACGGCACCTTCCGGGTCCTGAACGTCTCGACCACCAGCTGCACCGTCGGCGGCCCCGGCAGTGTGGCCCTGCTCGCCCAGGGCGCGGCCGACAGCACCAAGATCTACGCCGCCCGGCACGCCTCGGGCGACGCGGCGGCCGGGCTGCCCGACCCGTCCACCGAGCTCACCGGTCTGGTCCTGGCGCCCGGCGCCGCCTACGAGGAGAAGTTCGGCTTCGTCCCCCTGGAGACCTGCCCGACCACCGGCTCCAGCAGCGGCTCCACCGGCTCCACCGACACCGGTGGCACGACAGCCTCCCCGAGCCCCTCCGGGGACACCGGCAGCAGCACCGGTACGACCACCTCCGGGACGGACGGCACCACCACCCAGCTGCTCACCGAGGACGGCACGGCCGACGGCAGCATCGCGGTCTCGTACACCCCCGAAGCCGGGTCCCCGACCGGCTCCGCGACGGTGCCGAACGCCTGCGCCGGAACGGTCTACTGGACCGGGGTGCTGGCGGCACAGGCGTGACACCCGGGCCCGGGCAACGGCTCGGGCTCCGGCTCGGAACCTGATCCGGCCTCCGATTCAGGCCCTGGGTTCAGGCCCTGGGTTCAGGCCCCGGGTTCAGGCCCCGGGTTCAAGCTCTCGGTTCAGGCACTGATCTCGACGGGCTCTTCCTCCGGCAGGATCCCCAGCGCCGCGTCGCGCGCGAACTCCACCTCGCGGCGCAGCAGCCGGAACCACATGAACACCACGAACCCCGCGAACACGAACCACTCACCCGTGTAGCCGAGGTTCTGGAACGCCTTCAGATCGAGCCCCGAGTTGTCGGGCGCGGTCGCCGGCACGGCCGTCATCCCCGAGTCGGCCTTGTCGAGGGTGACCCAGGCGTCGTACACCTTGTACGGCACCAGGTTCACCAGCGAGGCCGAGCTGATCGCCGCCGTCTGCCCCGACGGCAGCCCGCCCTGGTTGCTGATGCCGTTGTCCCCGGGCGTCTCGGAGGCCTGCAGCGCGCCGGTGACGGTGACCTCGCCGGCCGGCGGGGCGGGCGCCTTTGCGGCGTCGGCCTTGCCGGGCAGCCAGCCGCGTACGACGGGCAGGGCCTGGCCGGAGTCGGTGCGCAGCAGGGTCAGGACGTAGAAACCGTCCTTGCCGTCGAGCTGACGATCGGGCACCAGCAGCTGCTTGGCGTACCGGCCGCTCACGGTGGCCCGCTTGCCGGAGGTCGACTGGTCGACGGGGAGCAGGTCGGCCAGCGGCCGGGCCGCCTCCGTCCGGGCCGTCTCGACCTGCTCGTCGGCGCTGCGGTGGGCCTCCACCCGCGCTTCGAACCGGCTCAGCTGCCACGACCCCATGAAGATGCAGAACGGGATGGCGAGCAGCACGAAAACGTTGATGCCCCACCAGCGGGGTGTCAGCAGAAAGCGGTACACACCGTCCACGGTACGGGGCGTTGAGGGGGCGATTCCGCGCGGGGTGGGCGCCGGGCGGCTCATCGCACGCAAAGTTATCCACAGGCTGCGGACGCTCCTCGGCACATTGGGGGCGCGGACAGGCACTATGGGGCCATGACTGCGGCCATGAGTGAGAGCGACATGCCGGACTGGGAGAAGCGCTTCCGCGCCCCTCGGGTCTCCCTGCCGGACTGGGCGGAGGACGCCCCCGACCGTTCCCTGTTCGTGTCGAACGCGACGGGGACGTACGAGCTGTACGCCTGGGACCGCGCCAGCGGGGAGCAGCGCCAGGCGACGAACCGGCCGAACGGCACGACGGACGGGCTGCTCTCCCCGGACGGCGCGTGGATCTGGTGGTTCGACGACAAGGACGGCGACGAGTTCGGCGTCTGGCGCCGGCAGCCCTTCGAGGGCGGCCCGGACGAGCCGGCGGCGCCGGGCCTGGAGCCGTCCTACCCCTCCGGCCTGGCGCTGGGCCGGGACGGCCGCACGGCGGTCGTGGGCCGCTCGACGGACGACGAGGGCACGTCGATCTACCTGGTCGGAGCGGGGGCGGAGCCGCTGGAGATCTACCGCCACCACGAGTCGGCGGGGGTCGGCGACCTCTCCCACGACGGTTCGCTGATCGCGATCGAGCACACCGAGCACGGCGACGCCATGCACTCGGCGCTGCGCGTGGTCCGCCCGGACGGCACGAAGGTCGCGGAGCTGGACGACACGGAGGGCGGCACCGAGGAACTCGGCCTGGAGGTGCTCGGCTTCGCACCGGTCGAGGGCGACCCCAGGCTGCTCATCGGCCACCAGCGGCGCGGCCGTTGGGAGCCGCTGGTCTGGGACGTCGCGACCGGCGAGCAGACCGACCTGACCCTGGACCTGCCGGGCGACGTGAGCGCGGAGTGGTACCCGGACGGCAGCGCCCTGCTCGTCGCCCACAGCCACAAGGCCCGCAGCGAGCTGTTCCGCTACGAGCTGGCGACGCACGCGCTGACCCGCATCCCGACCCCGCCGGGCTCGGTCTCCGGCGCCACGGCCCGTCCCGACGGCACCGTCGAGTACCTGTGGTCCTCCGCCGCCGAGCCGCCGGTGGTGCGCTCCACGACGGGTGAGATCGTCCTCGACCCGCCCGGCATGAAGTGCCCCCCGTCGGTCCCGGTCGAGGACGCGTGGGTGGAGGGTCCCGGCGGCGCCATCCACGCCCTGATCCAGAAGCCGGTGGGCGCCACCGGCCCCCTGCCCACCGTCTTCGACCTGCACGGCGGCCCGACCTGGCACGACAGCGACGGCTTCGCGGCGGGCCCGGCGGCCTGGGTCGACCACGGCTACGCGGTGGTCCGCATCAACTACCGGGGTTCCACGGGCTACGGACGCGCCTGGACGGACGCGCTGAAGCACCGGGTGGGCCTGATCGAGCTGGAGGACGTGGCGGCGGTACGCGACTGGGCGGTGGAGTCCGGTCTCGCCGACCCCGACCGGCTGGTCCTCACCGGCGGTTCCTGGGGTGGCTACCTGACCCTGCTGGGCCTCGGCACCCAGCCCGGCTCCTGGGCGGTGGGCATCGCCGTCGTCCCCGTCGCGGACTACGTCACCGCGTACCACGACGAGATGGAGTCACTGAAGGCGATGGACCGCACCCTGCTCGGCGGCACCCCGGAAGAGGTCCCCGAGCGCTTCGCCGCCTCCTCGCCCCTCACCTACGTCGACGACGTCAAGGCCCCCGTCTACATCTCCGCCGGCCTCAACGACCCCCGCTGCCCCATCCGCCAGATCGACAACTACGTCCACCGCCTCGCCGCCCGCTCGGCTCCCCACGAGGTCTACCGCTACGACGCCGGCCACGGCTCCCTCGTCGTCGACGAACGCATCAAGCAACTCAGGCTGGAAATGGAGTTCGCGGAACGCCACTTGAACGGCGCGACGGCGGAGGCGACGCTCTAGGAGCCGGGCCGGGCCGGGCCGGGCCGGGTCGGGTCGGGTCGGGTCGGGTCGGGCTGGACTTGGCCGGGCTGTGCTGGACTTGGCCGGGCTGGGCTGGAGCTGGGCGCACTTTTCATCGCCGGGAGCTGAAGCGCCCCGTCAGGGGCGCGGGGCTGTATCTGATATGCGGCTACCGCCGCGTGGGCGCGCCCAGCCCCCACCCACCCGCACACATCCACACCACCGCAACCCACCCCCCACCCCACCCCTCGCCTTTCAACTGAGCGAGTCAGGTGGGTTGGTGGGCGGGCGGCACCCGTCCGGACAACTCCGCCAGCCCCCTCCGAGTGGCGGCCACCACCACCCGATCCCCACCCCGCAACACATACTCCCCGGCGACAACCCCCTGTCGGCCCTCAAGCGCCAGCACCCGCCAAGCCCCCGCCCGGAACGCCCCCTCCACCGTCCGCCCCTCCAACTGCGGATGGCCGCCCACCTCCACCACCGCCACCAGCAACACCTTCCGCTCCACCGGAATCGCCCCGAGGATCTGCCGCCCCAGCATCGCCCCCGCGAAGGACGGCGCCGCCAGATACGACACACTCCGGCTCCGGGTGACCGCCTGCGGATGCGCCGCCCGCAACGTCCGGTACACGGCGGTCGCGAAGTCGTCGTCGTAGAGCCGCAGCACCGCCTTCAGATCGGGCCGCACGGACCGTGCGTACAGCACGGCCTCCAGATTCGTCGTGTCCGCGCTGGTCACCGCGAGCAGCGCCTGCGCCCGATGGATCTTGGCGGCCTCCAGGACCCCTTCCTGGGTCACATCGCCCAGCACCACCGGCACCCGCAGCCGCCGCGCCACCGCCAGCCCGCGCGCCTCGGGATCGGACTCGACGCACACCACCGGAACATGCAGCTCCCGCAGCCGCGTCAGCACCCGCGTCCCGATCTTCCCCAGCCCGAGGAGTACGACATGCCCACCCAGCCCGCGCGGCGGCTTCCGCAGCGCGGACGCGGTCCGGAAGGTACCCAGCGCCTCCAGCACCGCCGCCAGCAGCACCGGCAGCAACAGCAACCCCACCAGCGCCGACAGCAACTGCAGCAACTGCCGGCCGAGCGACTCCTTGAGCGCGGGATCGTCGATGGCGAGCAGGTCGAGGAGCGTGTAGTAGAAGGCCCGTACCGGATGAATGCCCGTCACCACGGACAACGCGACCGCGAGCGCGACCACGCACGCCACCAGCCCGGCCAGTGTCCACCGCAGCCGCCGCGAGAACAGCGAGGCGAGCGGCGGCACGACCCCGACCCCGCGGCCCCCCAGCGCGGCCGGACCCGCCGACGACGACACCTGCTCCAGCGCCAGCACACCCCGCTCGCCCGCGGCCCGTACCGCCGCGTCGTCGGGCAGCAGCCGCGGCCCCTGCTCCTCCCTGCCGCCCTCGGCGGGATCGAGCCCGGCGTTGTTCGGCGAGAGCAACGCCAGCGGGAACAGCTCCTGTCCGTCGTCCTGCCGGGCACCGGCCCCCGGCGGCAGTTCCACGGCCCGCAGCACCAGCCCGTCCGTCTGGATGAGCTTGCCGTTCCCGGCCAGCGCGGTGGCGGCGAGCGCGGGCGCGGCGGTGTCGGCGTCGGAGAGCACGGTGGTGGAGGCGTCGCCCCCGCCGCCGTCCGCGTCCCCGATCGCCAACGTGGCCGCCTGGTCCAGGAGTTCCTCGATGTGCTGGCCGAGCCGCCGGTTGTACAGCCGCAGTACGAGCCGAAGTCGCGGGTTCAGCCGGCGGGCGGTGAGGGCGGCCCGGATGTTGGTCTCGTCGTCGTCGTACACGAGCGCGAGCGCGGCAGCCCGCTCCACGCCCGCCTCGGCGAGCACGGCCTCGGTGGCCTCGACGGCCTCCAGTACCCGTTCCCCGCGCGGCCCTTCACCGGCGGCCGGCCCGGTACCCCCGTTCCCGCCGTTGGCCCCGTTCCCGCCGTTGCCGTTGCCCCGCCCCACGGTGGCGCTGACCACCCGGTCGAGCAGCGCGGCGGAGGCCGCCCTGGCCCGTCCGACGACCGGCGGCCCGGCGGTCCGCACGTTCGGCGGTACGACAAGGGTGACCTGTTCGCCGTAGACCGTGCGCAACTCGGCCGCCAGCCGGTGCGCGAGCCCGTCGTCCCCGCACACCACCATGGGCGCCCGGCCTCCACCACCCTGATACGGAACGCTCGCCACGAGGGAAAAGACTGCCTCAACGGGACGCATGGTTCCAGCAAGGAAGTGAACAACCGCCCCCGACCGCCCGTAGGGAGGGGGAGGGAGCATAATCCCGGATCTGACCGAAGTGCCGGAGGTATCCCACCCGTGGCCATCACCGAGAAGGCCGTCCCGCCCGGGCAGGCCCCCCACGACGAGCCCCCGAGCCGTGGCGACCGCCCCGGCCGCCCGGACCAGGAGGGCTGGCATCTCAACTCCCCGCTGGCCCTGACCCTGCTCCTCCTCGTGTTCGTGGTCTTCCAGGGCCCGGTGCGCGGCGCGCTGTCCAAGCCGGTGATGCAGAGCTGGATGACGGTGTTCGTGGCGGTGGTCGTCCAGGCGCTGCCCTTCCTCGTCCTCGGCGTCCTGCTCTCCGCGGCGATCGCGGTCTTCGTGCCCCCGGCCTTCTTCGCCCGCGCCCTGCCCAGCCGCCCGGCCCTGGCCGTACCGGTCGCGGGCCTCGCCGGGGTGGTGCTCCCGGGCTGCGAGTGCGCGTCCGTCCCGGTGGCCGGCGCCCTGGTCCGCCGGGGTGTCACCCCGGCCGCGGCGATCGCCTTCCTGCTCTCCGCCCCCGCGATCAACCCGATCGTGCTGACGGCGACGGCGGTGGCGTTCCCCCGCAACCCCGAGATGGTGGTGGGCCGGTTCGCCGGCAGCCTGCTGGTGGCGTGCGCGATGGGCTGGCTGTGGCAGCGGCTCGGCCGCACCGACTGGCTGCGGCTGCCGACGCACGCGCACCACGAGGGCGAGACCAAGGGCGAGGCGTTCTGGTCCTCGGTCCGGCACGACACCATGCAGGCGGGCGGCTTCCTGGTGCTCGGCGCCATGGCGGCGGCGACCCTGAAGGCGGTGGCCCCCGCGGAGTGGCTGCGCACGGCCGCCGGCAACCCGGTGGTCGCGATCCTGGCCCTGTCGATCCTGGCCGTCCTGCTGTCCATCTGCTCGGAGGCGGACGCGTTCGTGGCGGCGTCCCTGACCCAGTTCTCGCTCACCGCGAAGCTGGCGTTCCTGATCGTGGGCCCGATGATCGACCTCAAGCTCTTCGCGATGCAGGCGGGCACCTTCGGCCGCGGCTTCGCGCTGCGCTTCGCCCCGGCCACCTTCGCGGCGGCGATCGCGGGCGCGGTCCTGACCGGGGCGGTGCTGCTGTGAACCGGCAGGCCCAGGCGGCGGTGATGTTCCTGGTGGGCGCGGCCCTGCTGCACGCGGGCGGCACCGACCTCTACCTGCGCTACGTCAAGGCGGGCCTGCGTCCGCTGGTCCTGGCGGCGGGCGTGGTCCTGATCGTCTCCGCGCTGGCGACGGCGTGGTACGAGTGGCGCCGCGGCCGGACCGGGAGCCCGAGCCGTACCGAGGACGCCCACACCGACACTCACGCCCACGCCCACCCCGAACCCCGTATCTCCTGGCTCCTGGTGCTCCCCCTCCTCGCCCTGATCCTCGTGGCGCCGCCCGCGCTCGGCTCCTACAGCGCGATGCGCACCGGCACGGCCCTGCAACACCCGTACGGCTACATGAAGTTGCCGAAGAGCGACCCGATCCCCCTCAACCTGGTCGACTACGCGGGCCGCGCGGTGTACGACCACGGCCGCTCGTTCGACGGCCGCAGCGTCCGCATCACCGGCTTCGTGGCCCTCGACTCCAAGGGCACCCCCTACCTGGTCCGGATGGCCCTCAACTGCTGCGCGGCGGACGCCCAGCCGGTGAAGGTGGCCCTGACCGGCACGATCCCCCCGGTCCTCCAGCCGGACTCCTGGCTCCAGGTGACGGGCACCTACACCGCCCGCGAGACCCACGACCCGGTCAACAACGGGCCGATCCCGTTCCTCAAGGTCACCGAGGCGAAACCGATCCCGACCCCGTCCGACCCGTACGACGAGACCTGGAACAACTGACGGGCCGGCCGGTCAAGGCGTACGCGCGGCGCCTCGCCGCTCAGGTCCGGCCCACCGTGTCCTGGTCCTCCGCGGCGGCCTCGGCGGCCGGGTGCGGGATCGCGACCCCGGCCGCCACGGGCTCCGGTGTGCCGGAGCGGCGGGTGAGGCGGCGGGCCAGGGGTTCGGTGTAGCGGGCGGTGAGGGGGCCGAGGATGACGAGGATGAGGACGTAGGCCGTGGCCAGGGGGCCCAGGTCGGGTTCGATGCCGGCGGTGACGGCGAGGCCCGCGATGACGATGGAGAACTCGCCGCGGGCGACCAGGGTGCCGCCGGCCCGCCAGCGGCCCTTCGCCGAGATGCCGGCGCGTTTCGCGGCCCAGTAGCCGGTCGCGACCTTGGTCAGCGCGGTGACGACCGCCAGGGCGAGCGCGGGCGCGAGGACGGGCGGAATGCTCGCCGGGTCCGTGTGCAGGCCGAAGAAGACGAAGAAGACGGCGGCGAAGAGGTCACGCAGGGGCGACAGGAGGTGGTGGGCGCCCTCCGCCACCTCGCCGGAGAGCGCTATGCCGACGAGGAACGCGCCCACGGCGGCGGAGACCTGGAGCTTCTGCGCGATGCCCGCGACGAGCAGGGTCAGGCCGAGGACCACCAGGAGGAGTTTCTCGGAGTCGTCGCTGGAGACGAAGCGGGAGATGTGCCGGCCGTAGCGGACGGCGACCACCAGGACCAGCCCGGCGACGCCGAGCGCGATGGCGAGGGTGAGGCTGCCCGCCGCGAGGCCCGCGCCGGCCAGCAGGGCGGTGAGGATCGGCAGGTAGACGGCCATGGAGAGGTCCTCCAGGACCAGGATGCTCAGGATCACCGGGGTCTCCCGGTTGCCGAGCCGTCCCAGGTCGCCGAGGACCTTGGCTATGACGCCGGAGGAGGAGATCCAGGTGACACCGGCCAGCACCACCGCCGCCACCGGGCCCCAGCCCAGCAGGAGGGCCATCACGGCGCCGGGCACCGCGTTGAGCGCGGCGTCGACCAGCCCCGCCGGGTACTGGGTCTTGAGGTTGGAGACGAGATCGCTGGCGGTGTACTCCAGGCCGAGCATGAGCAGCAGCAGGACGACGCCGATCTCGGCGCCGATCGCCACGAACTCCTCGCTGGTGCCGAGCGGGTAGAGCCCGCCCTCACCGAAGGCGAGTCCGGCCAGCAGATAGAGGGGTATGGGCGAGAACTGGAAGCGTCCGGCGAGCCGGCCGAGCAGGCCCAGGCCGAGGATGATCGCCCCGAACTCGATCAGGAACACGGAGGAGTCGTGCACGACGGCTCACTCCCGCCCGAGTATCGCGGCGGCCGCGTCGACGCCCTCGCGGGTGCCGATGACGATGAGCGTGTCCCCGCCGGCGAGCCGGAAGTCGGGCGTGGGGGAGGGGACCGCGTCGGCCCTGCGCAGCACGGCCACGATGGAGACGCCCGTCTCGGTCCGCATCCGGGTCTCGCCCAGGAGCCGGCCGTTCCAGTACGAGGTGGCGGTGAGCTCGATCCGCTCGGCCACCAGCCCCAGGTCGGTGGTGGACAGCAGGTTCGGGCTGTGGTGCGTCGGCATCAGCGCGTCGATGAGCGCCGCCGTCTCCCCCGAGGACAGCCGCATCGACAGCGCGCAGGCGTCGGGATCGTCCTGGTGGTAGGCGCTCAGAATCCGTGAGCCGTCCCGGTGGGCGACCACGGACAGTCTGCGCTGTTCCCGTGTCGTGAGGTCGTAACGGACCCCGATTCCCGGCAACGGTGTCCTGCTCAGGCGTGGCGCCCCCAAGGCTCTCTCCCTGTCTCGTCCGGCTCGTCCTTTGCGATTTCTTTAACCACACCCTAACGGGCGCGGCCGGAAAGCGGTTGCCTGCCTGTGGACAGAGGCGGGGGACAAGCGGGCGGAGGAGAGGGGGCAGGGGCGGGGGCAGGGACGGCTCTCAGGTCGGGTACGGCACGTAGCAGTCCAGCGCCGGGTGGTACAGCGCTTGCCAGGTGCGGCCCTCGATGACGCCGCTCTCCGGCAGGCCGTGGCAGGTCTGGATCCACTCGATCTTCTTCTGCAGGGCCGTGCCGTAGACCCCGTCGGGGGTGAGCCTGGGCGGCTGTCCGCCCCACGCGTTGCTGAGGCACTGGGCCTGGCTGACCGCGGCCCCGGTGGCGCCGTACCCGAGGGTCGGCCGGTAGTACGAGGACACGTACGCGCAGGCCTGGTGGTCGGCGGCGGCCACGGCGGTACGGGGCACCGCCAGGCCCAGCGCGGCGGCCGCGGTCAGTGCCGCGGCCGAGGTGAGCAGTCGGTTCCGTCTCATGCCCGCTCCTTCTGGGGCGTCCGGGTGCGACGTACGCCCATGGTCGCGCGCGGGAGGCGGGACCCGCGAGTCGGGCGGGCGGTGGCGGCCGCCCGTCCGACCCGGGTGTGCCGGTCAGCGCAGGCGCAGGGCCTCGCGGATCGTGGTGAAGAGGTCGGTCTGGTTGGTGACCCCGAGGACGCGGTACGCCTGCGGGCCCTGGGCCGCGATCCGGACCTCCGTGCCGGTGTGCTCCTGGGACAGGCCCGGGGTGTTGGTCGAGTAGTTGACCTTCAGCTGCTGGCCCTCGTCGGTGACCAGGGTGGAGGACAGACCGGGCGGGGTGGCCTCCAGCGGCACGATCTGGCTGGTGTGGCCGTGGTCGGCGGTGGTGACGACCAGGGTGTCGGGGTGCTTGGCCGCGTACGCGCGGGCGACCTTGACGGCCTTGTCGAAGGCGGCGGTCTCGCCGATCTGGCCGCACGGGTCGGCCGCGTGGTCCTGCTTGTCGATCGAGGCGCCCTCGATCTGCAGGAAGAAGCCCTGCTTGGAGTGCTTGGCCTTCTGCTTCGCCTCAAGGAGCTGGATCGCCTTGCCGGCGGAGTCCGCGAGGCTCGGGGTGGTGGCCGGGCGGTTCGGGTTGGAGGTGACGCACCGCTGCGGGTCCGTACCGCCGACGGCCGCCGCCTTGCCGGTCCACTCCACCGGCACGTTGCCGGAGGCGAGCAGGCCGAGCACCGGCTTGCCGGACTTGACGCTCTTCAGGCCCGCGCTGTCGGTGACGACCTGGTAGCCGAGCTTCTGCGCCTGCTGGGTGACGGTCAGGCCCTTGTACCTGCCGTCGGTGACCGTCTGGTCGAAGCGCTGCCTGCCGCCGCCGATGAGGACGTCCACCTTGTGGTTGACGGACTGCTCGGCGATGGAACCGGGCCCGCCCGCGGCGATCGTGTCCGTCGCGCACTTGGCCATGTCGGCCGGGCCCTGGCAGGAGCGGTCGGTGACGTGCGAGGCGAGCACCGCCGGGGTGGCGTCGGTGAGCTCGGACGTGGTCACGCTGCCGGTGGCGTAGCCGTTCTTCTGTGCCAGCTCCAGGATCGTCTTCACGGCCTTGTCGGTGCCGGGCGTCTTGGAGATGCGGCCGTTGACGGTCTTCACGCCGGTCGCCCAGCCGGTGCCGCTGGCGGCGGAGTCGGTGACGTAGTCCGGGGTGCCGTCGGCGTGCACCGCGTACGTGGTGTACGCGCCGGTGAGCGGGAACTTGTCCATGTTCAGGCGGCCGTTGGCGCCGACCGTGTAGTCGCGGGCGAGGGTGATCTCCGAGTCGCCCATGCCGTCGCCGATCAGCAGGATGACGTTCTTCGCCTTCCCGCTCCGGATCGCGTTCTTCGCCTGCTGCGCGCTGTCGAAGGCGCCGGCGGCACTGGTGACCGCGACGGCGGCGGTGGCCGCGGTGATCACGGCGGTGGCGACCATGAGGCGACGGCGGGTGGTTCTGGGCATGGGTACGACTCCTTGTGCGTCCGTTGTGCGGATGCGATGACCGACGCGCGCCAGACGACCATGCCTACGCAAAGCAAAGGTAAATGGCCGACCTTGCCGGAGTATCGGAAAAGCAACGCGTGTCAGTGAATTCCCAAGGCGCCCATGCGGCGCGCGAGGGGGAGGAGTCCGGGCCGCCCCGGCCAGGCGGCACCGGTGCTCAGCCGGAGCCGCCCGCGACGCCCGCCGTCTCGGCCTCCGCGGGCGCCTCGGACACCGGCCTGGAGCCCTCGGGCCGGCGGGCGGCGGAGCGCCGGTCACGCAGGCTGACCACCGTGCCGAGGAGCGCCATGCCCAGGCATCCCAGCACGACGGCGGTGGACGAGGCCTTCAGCATCGACAGCCCGGACCCGGTGAGCAGGACGACCAGGGCCCAGCGCACCGCGGACCCCGAGACCCGGCTGGAGATGACGGAGCCGGCCAGGACACCGGGGATGGCGCCGATCAGCAGCGTCGCCGCGAGGCCCAGGTCGGCGTCGCCGACGAGCAGGTGCCCCAGGGCGGCGGCGGCCACCATCGGGATGGCCTGCACCAGGTCCGTACCGACGAGATGGTTGGCCTTCAGGCGGGGGTGGGCCAGCATCAGCATCACGATGATCAGGGAGCCGGAGCCGACCGAGGTCATCCCGACGATCACCCCGCCCACCAGCCCGATGAGCAGCGTGGCCACGGGCCGTACCGGGACATGGGCGTCGTCCTCGGCCGTCGTGGCGCGGCGGCGGTCCAGCCACAGGCGGGTGAGCATGCCGACGACCGCGAGCATCAGCGCCGTACCGACGACGTACTTGACGCGTTGCTGCAGGTCGTCGCCGTCGCCGAGGGCGCGGAGCAGGAACACGCCACCGAAGGCGGCCGGGACGGCGGTGGGCAGCAGCCAGCGCACGATGTCCCAGCGCACGGTGCCCGCCCGCTGGTGCACCAGCGCGCCGAACGGCTTCATGAACACGGACGCGGCCAGGTCGCTGCCGATCGCCGCCGTCGGGTTCACTCCGAACACCATGACCATGATCGGCGTCATCAGGGCTCCGCCGCCCATACCGGTGAGTCCTACGGCGAAGCCGACCAGGGCTCCCGCGATGATGATCGGGCCAGTGGAATCCATGCCGGGACCTTAGCCACCATTCCTATGGGAAATGTATGGAAAGGACTCCGGAGCCCCGCCTACCCCCCGTTCGCTTGTGGTTTCACCCCACCTGAAACCACCCCCGGCGGCCTGAAACCGCGCTGAAGCCGTTCTGAACCGCTGCGGCGGCACGCTCTGCGGCATGACTTCGACACCGGCATCGACACCGACACCGACCTTGGCCTCGACATCGACCTCGACATCGACCTCGGCAGAGCAGGAACTCGCGATCGCGGCCACCGGGCTGCGCAAGTCCTACGGCGACAAGACCGTTCTCGACGGCATCGACATCCGGGTGCCGGCCGGCACGATCTTCTCCCTCCTCGGGCCGAACGGCGCGGGCAAGACCACGGTGGTCAACATCCTGTCCACCCTGATCTCCGCCGACGGCGGCGACGCCCGCATCGCCGGCCACGACCTCACCGCCGAGGCGCAGACGGTACGGGCCGCCATCGGCGTGACCGGCCAGTTCTCCGCCGTGGACGGGCTGATCACCGGCGAGGAGAACATGCTCCTGATGGCCGACCTGCACCACCTGCCCCGCGCTGAGGGCCGGCGGATGGTCGCCGGGCTGCTGGAGCGCTTCGACCTCACCGAGGCCGCGAAGAAGCCCGCCTCCACCTACTCCGGCGGCATGAAGCGCCGCCTCGACATCGCCATGACCCTGGTCGGCAGCCCCCGGATCATCTTCCTCGACGAGCCCACCACCGGCCTCGACCCGCGCAGCCGCCACACCATGTGGCAGATCATCCGCGAGCTGGTCTCCGGCGGCACGACGGTCTTCCTCACCACCCAGTACCTGGAGGAGGCCGACCAGCTCGCCGACCGTATCGCGGTCCTCAACGGCGGCCGGATCGTCGCCGAGGGCAGCGCCGAGGAGCTCAAGCGACTCGTGCCGGGCGGCCACGTACGGCTGCGGTTCTCCGACCCGGAGGCGTACGAACGCGCGGCCACCGCACTGCGCGAGACCACCCGCGACGACGAGGCGCTCACCCTGCAGATCCCCAGCGGCGGTAGCCAGCGCGAGCTGCGCGCCATCCTCGACTGGCTGGACGCGGCCGGCATCGAGGCCGACGAACTCTCCGTGCACACCCCCGACCTGGACGACGTGTTCTTCGCCCTGACCGGCGGTTCCGCACCCGCTCAGCCCACCACGCCCGGCGCCTCCGGTGCCGCCACGGCTTCCACGGCTTCCACGGCTTCCACCGCTTCCACCGACAAGGAGACCGCCCGATGAGCACCGCCGGCTACGCCTTCCGCGACAACATGACCATGCTGCGGCGCAACCTCCTGCACGCCCGCCGCTACCCCTCCCTCACCCTGAACCTCCTGCTCACCCCGGTCATCCTGCTGCTGCTGTTCGTCTACGTCTTCGGCAACGTGATGAGCGCGGGCATCACCGGCGGCCACGCCGACCGCTCCCAGTACGTCAACTACCTCGTCCCCGGCATCCTCTTCCTGACCGTGGCCATGACCTCGCTCGGCACCGCGGTGTCCGTGGCCACCGACATGACCGAGGGCATCATGGCCCGGTTCCGCACCATGGCGATCTCCCGCGCCTCGGTGCTGATCGGCCACGTCGTCGGCAGCGTGATCCAGACGCTGATGGCCCTGGTGCTGGTCCTCGGCATCGCACTGGCCATCGGGTTCCGGCCCGACGCCTCGCCGGTGGAGTGGATCGCGGCGGCCGGCCTGATGGCCCTGGTCAGCGTCGCGGTCACCTGGCTCGCGGTCGGCATCGGCCTGATCAGCCCCAACGCCGAGGGCGCCAGCAACATCGGGACGCCGCTGGTGATGCTGCCCTTCCTGTCCAGCGCGTTCGTGCCGGTGGACGCCATGCCGGGCTGGTTCCGCTGGTTCGCCGAGTACCAGCCCTTCTCGCCCTTCATCGAGACCCTGCGCGGACTGCTGCTGGGCAGCGGGATCGGCACCAGGAACGCGGTGCTGGCGCTCGGCTGGTGCCTGGTGCTGATCGTCGTCGGCTACCTGTGGTCCAAGGCGATGTTCAGCCGTGAGCCGCGGCAGTGAGCTCGTGCCGGGCCGCGACCCGCAGCTGATCCCGCCCCAGGGCCGCGTACTCCGACCTCGCGTCGGCGTACGCGGCCCGATCCGCGTTCTCGGCGGCCGCCCGCGACCTGGCCGAGGACATGGTGGGCAGGTCCCGCATCACCGGCATCAGCTCCGCCAGCGCCAGCAGCCGTACGGCCGCCGTCTCGCCACGGGCCACCCCGACGTGGCCGAGCGCCAGCAACACCGAGCCGTACACCGGCAGTTCCAGCAGATCCCCGGCACCGGGCGCGTCCGTACCCGAACCGGTGCCGGTGCCGGTCCCGGAAGCGGACAGCATCCCGAGCAGCCGTTCTCGCAGCTCCTCGGCGAGCCGGGCGACCGGCTCCAGCCGGCCGTGCTGCGCGTGTGCCGCGAGCGCGGCCGCCTGCACCTGGAGCGACCACGAGTCCAGGAAGGGATCGTCGGTGGCCAGCAGACTGGCCTCCCGGATCCCGCCCGCCGCCTGCCGCCACAGGCCGAGACCGACCTCGGTCAGCCCCCGGGCCAGCGCGATCTCCGCCCGCGCCTGCAGCAGTTCGGGCGTGAACGCCTGCGGGGACTCCGGCTGCCGGTCCGGGGCGGCCAGACCCAGCCAGTACTCCGCCTCCTCGACGTCCCCCCGCTGCAGACAGGCGGAGACCAGCCCGTAGCGGACACCGATCGCGTCCGACCAGCCGCCGACCTCGCCGATCGCGTCCGCGGCGCGCAGATGGTCGTACGCCTCCGCGCCGCGCTCCGTCTTGAGGCACAGCTCGCTGATCCGCCCGTGGCTGAGCAGCAGGGTGATCGGATTGCCGAGCGGTCGCACCGCGGCGAGCATCCGGCGCGCGTCGTCGAGCGCGCGCTCCGTCTCGTACGCGGCCTCCCACAGGTAGCTGGCGACGCCCGCGGCGAGGCCCGCCAGCAGCGGTTCGTCGGCGTCGCACAGCTCCTGCAGCCGCGCCCAGTCCGGCGGGTGCATGTCGGGGACGGCGGACAGTACGACGGCCAGCGCCCGCAGCACGGTGTCCGGCGGCGCGGGCGGCAGCCGGCGCAACGTGACCAACTGGCGTACGGCGTGCGGGCCGTAGCCCATGAAGAGCCCGGCCGTGCAGATCGCCGCCGCGCTCCGCAGCGCCTCCACGTCCTCGGGGTGCTCCGGCCCCGGGCGGAACCGGGACAGCGGCCCGCCGGTCTCGGCGGCGAGCGTGACGAACCGCAGGTAGTTGTTGCCGACGGACCACAGGGAGGCGAGTACGGCGGTGAGCGCGGCGATGGCCGGCCCGTCGTCCCTGGCCTGCGCGTACCGCAGGGCGAGGACGAGGTTGTCCTGTTCGGCGCGGACCCGGCCGAAGGAGGCCACCGCCTCGTCGCCGAACATCGCGTCGTGGTGGGCCCGGCCGAAGTCCCGTGCCCAGGACAGGAACCGGTCCGTCACCGCCGCGCTCTCACCGGCCTCCTCGCGGCGCGCGGCACCGAACTCCCGCAGCGTCTCCAGCATGTGGAACCGCACCCCGGAAGGGCCTTCCCCCACCTTGAGCAGGGACTGATCGGCCAGCTGCTCCAGCAGATCCAGCGCGCCCATGCCCCCGCCACCACCCCCGCCCGCGGCCCCGCCGTCCTCGATGAGGCACTCGGCCGCGTCCTCGGTGAAGCCCCCCGGGAACACGGACAGCGCCCGGAGCGCCGCTCGCCCCTCCGGTTCCAGCAGGTTCCAGCTCCACTCGACCACGGCCCGCAGCGTGCGATGCCGCTCGGGGGCGTCCCGGGCCCCGCCGCGCAGCAGCGCGAAACGGTCCTGCAGCCGACGGGCGATATCGGCCACGGAGAGCACCCGCACCCGGGCCGCGGCCAGTTCCACGGCCAGCGGCAGCCCGTCCAGATGACGGCAGATCTCGGCGACCCGGTCGGCCGGCAGGTCCACCCCGGGCCGCGCGGCCCGCGCCCGCTGCTCGAACAGCTCGACGGAGGTCGCGAGCGACAGCTCCGGCAGCGCGTACACGGACTCCGAGGTCAGCCCCAGCGGAGCCCGGCTGGTGGCCAGCACGCGCAGCTCCTTCGACCGTGACACCAGCGCCTGTACGAGCGCGGAGGCGCCGGCGACCACATGCTCGCAGTTGTCCAGGACCAGCAGCGCGGAACCCGGCCCCAGCGCGGCGACGATCCCGCCCGCCGCGTCCGCGCCGGCGCCCGGCAGCTGGCGTCCGTCCCCGCTCCCGACGGCCGAGGCCACCTCGCCGGCCACGTCGTCGTCGGCGGTGACACCGGCCAGGGTGACGTAGTGCACCACCGGCTGCGCGGCCGCCCGGCTCACCGCGTGCGACAGCCGGGTCTTGCCCAGCCCGCCGGGTCCCACCACGGTGACCACCCGGGTGCCGCGCAAAAGCCCGGCCACGGCGGCGACGTCGGCGTCCCGGCCCAGCAGCGGGTTCGGCTCGTGCGGCACACCGTGACGCACCGGCGCCGTGTCCGCGCTCAGCAACTCCCGGTGGACGGCCTTGAGTTGCGGGCCCGGATCGGTCCCCAGCTCGTCGCGGAGCCGCCGCCGGTAGCCGTCGTACCGGGTCAGCGCCGCGGCCCGGCCGGCGGTGGCCGCCTCGCAGCGCAGCAGCTCCGCCAGCACCTCCTCGTCCCGCGGCAGTGCCCGGCTCAGCTCGGCCAGGGGCGCGGCGGCCTCCTCCCGCCGCCCGACCCGCGCGAGCGCCAGCGCCCGCGCCCGGACCAGCGCACGGAAGACCCGCACCCGGTCGGCGCGCAGCGCCACCACCGGATCGTGCAGATCCTCGCCCGCCCCGGCGCCCACGCTCCCGTCCCACAGCGCCAGCCCCGCCTCGGCCCGCGCCAGCGCGCCCTCGTGATCCCCCGCCCGCGCCCGCTCGGCGCCGGCCGCCTCGTGCAGCAGCAGCGCGGAACTGTCGACCCGCGTCTCCTCCAGCGCCAGCCGGTACCCCGTCGGCGTGCTCACGACCAGGTCGGCCCCGACCTGCGCGCGCAGCCGCGACACCAGGATCTGCACGGCCTTGCCCGGCCGCTCCGGCAGCTCCTCCGGCCACAGCCCCTCCACCAGCCGCCCCGTGCTACAGCCGGCCCGCAGGTCCTCCGCGAGCAGCGCCAGCAGCCCGCGCAGCCGGGGCGCGGTGATCTCCCGTCCACGACAGGCGACTCGGGGCAGCAGGGTCAGCTCGGTGGTCACCCGTGCAGCGTAGCCAGGGAGCGGGACGAACGGGCCGGCGCCGGAGCCACCGGAGTTCCCGAGGCCTGCGCGCGGCAGCCTACTGGCTTCAGAGAGCGGGATGAACAGGGTGGCCGGAACCCTCGAACCCCGCGAAGGCGGCCTCCTGCCGCCACTGGACGGCGGCCTTCGGGCTGGCGGCGATCAGCCGCCGGCACTCCGCACCCGGCGGTCGAGGTCTGCCGTTGCCGTTGCCGTTGCCGTCGGCTTCGGCGTCGCCGTCGGGGAGCTGTCCGGTGCAGACGGACACCGGCCGGTAGCCGTCGCGGGTCGGGTTGCCCCGCCACAGGCTCCGCCCCGGCAGGAAGGCGTACTGCAGGGAGGCGCGGGCCAGGTCCTTCAGCTCCGGGTACGTCAGTCCGTACGTCTCGGCGGCGTACCGGTACTCGTGGCTGATGTCGATGCGGGAGACGCCCGGGTCGTCGGTGGCGAGGACGACCGGTACGCGGAAGGCACGGTAGGTGTCGAAGGGATGCTCGGCCCCGCGTACGCCCAGGATCTGCGCGTTGCTGGTGAACGGCACCTCGACGGCCACCTGCCGGTCGGCCATCACGGTGGCCGTCCGCTGCCAGTCGTCCTCGAACCGGAGGTCGACGCCGTGCCCGATGCGCTCGGCACCGGCGACGTCCACGGCCTCCCGGATGTGGAACCGCAGATCCTCCGGCTTGACGAGCCCCGGCCACAACTCACCCGCATGCAGGGTGACATGGGCCTTCGGGTACACCCTGCGCAGAAAGTCCACCATGCGCATCTGCAGGCTGTAGTCGCGCAGCGCGCTCTCCCCGTCCTCCGGCTGGACGAGGTTGACGGCGACGAACCGGGGGTCGCGCTCGGCCAGCCGCATGCCGAGGGCCAGTTGCGCGAAGACGCTCTCGGGGGAACCGCCGCGGAAGGCCTGGTAGACGAAGCGCACGGTCAGCCGGCAGCCCGGGCGGGGCCGCCCGGTGCCGCAGCGGGCGGCGGCCCGGAACTCGGCGTCGGCGGCGTCGGTCTGCGCCCGCGCGTCGGCGACCACCCGGTCGAGCCCGCCGTCCGCCACCAGCCTGGCGTGCAACGCGGCGAGGTCCGGATCCCAGCCGACCTGCTCCGCCAGCCGCGCGGCCTCGTCGGAGGCCGGATTGACCATGGTCTCCAGATAGAGCTGGTGCTGCGCCGCGACCGAGTCGGCGACCTCGGCGAGCACCTTGCCCGGATGGCGCGCGGCCACGAGACCGAACTTGTCGAACGTGGCGAAGAAGTGGTCGTGCCCGAGCCGGTCCGGCGGAAAGTCCTGCATCGACCAGGCACGCAGGATCGCCTGCCGGAATTCCCGGTCGGTCCGGGCATCCGCCGCCGGACGACTACCACCCCCGCACGGCGGCAGGACCGCGGTCAGCGTCACCGTGTCGACGCACAGCCCGTCCTCACCGGCCAGCTCGATCAGATACTCGGTCCGCACCGCACCGAAGAGATGATTGTGCAGGTCACCCCCCTTGGGCAGCCGCCAGAAGAAGCGCCGCAGCAGCCCCGGATCATCATGGATCGAGTCGAGATACGCGGCCGTACGGGCCTCACCGGCCGTCATCGGCGGCCGAGGCTCTCCGCCGACGCGCGCACCCGCACCTGCCGTACCCGCACCTGTCGTACTTGCGGAGACCGCACCCGCGGCTGGGCCGGCGGCCGACAGGAGCACGAGGCACATCAGCGCCAGGACGGCGAGGGCCGCGCGACGCGGTGGGGGGTTACCGGTGCGCGGTTGGTCACCGGTACGCGGGGTGGCGTCGTGGATCGTCACGCAAGGATGATCATCAGTCCGATTCGGCTACGACCGCACAGCCACGCGGCACACCCGCCGACGCCACCCGAGCGGGCGCAGCGCGAACCTCACCTCACCCGCCCTCCACCGGACGGTGCGCGGTGACGACGTAGTAGTCGAGCAGCCCGTCGCGATAGGCCGGCAGGAAATTGCGCGGCCACCGCACGGGCTGGTCGATACCGGCGAGGAAGTGATCCAGCCCCGGCCAGACATGCCCACCGATCGACTCGGCCCGTACGTCGCTCAGACCCACGGCGTCGAGGGCCCCGGTCAGCGACGTCACCGGGTGCGCCACATCGAGCCCCGACGCGAAGCTGTCCAGCCGCGCGGCCAGTTCCGCGCCCACGCCTTCCGGGCCCACGCCTTCCGGGCCCACGCCCTCCGTGCCCGCGTCCTCGGCGCCGTCCGGTACGAAGAAGCTGGTGACGGCCAGCCGCCCGCCGGGCCGCAGCACACGCGCGGCCTCCCGGCCGAACGCGGCCAGATCACGGAAGTGCTGCGCGGCCTCGACCGAGTACAACCGGTCGAACTCACCGTCCCCGAACGGCATCCGCTCCGCCGCCCCACAAGCGAACCCGAGCCGCTCCGGCGCCCGGGCGAGCAACCCGGCGTTGGCCCGGCGGGCCCGCTCCACCTGCTCGGGATGGATGTCCAGCCCCGTCACCGAGGCGAACCCGAACTCCTCCACGGCGAGCACGGCCCCCACCCCCAGCCCACACCCCACCTCGACCCCCCGCGCGTCCGCCCCGTCGAGCGCCCCCAGCACACGCCGGTACAGATCCCGCTGACTCCGCACCCGATCCTCGGCGGTCAGCGGCCGATCGAGCGAAATCCCCTCCCAGTGACCGAAGTTGATGAACCCGCCCCCGAACGCCGGCGCGGAACTCAGATCCTGCTCCCCGTACACCGCACGCACCGCCGGCACCACGTCATCACGCATACGTCCCCCGCACTCCCCGTCGCCCGCCACCACCACACCGCCCTCCTACCCGCAACCCGCCCCGCCACCACCACCCCTACTCCCACCCACCCCCACCCATCTCCACCAGCACCCGCACTAGACTCCGCCCGACGACGCACGCCGCCGCCAGGGACGACGGACTCAGGGGGAGAACACATGGTCTGGTCACGGCTGCTGCGCCGCGAGCGGCGGACGCCCAAGCTCCCCCTCCCCGGCCCCTGCTGGGCCCAGCGGCACACCCTGCGCACGCAGCGCCTCCTGCTCTACACCCCCGAGACCGAGCTGGACGTCGCCGCCGCCATGGCCGCCGGCTCGGACCCCGAGGCGCAGCACTGGCTCGGCAGGCCCGAGGACACCGTGCTCGACGAGCGCGTCCGCGAAGCCGTCCTCGCCCTGCGCCCCGGCGACCCCGACGCCCTCCGCTCCTCCCCGGGGGCCCAGCACCTCCTGTCCCGCCCCTTCACCCCCCGCCCCGACGAGAACGAGGTACTGGTCGCCGTACGCCTCGACGACGGCAGATACGCCGGAGCCACGACCCTCCACCTCGACACCGGCCAGGTAGGCGGCTGGCTGGCACCCCACTCCCGCGGCCAGGGCCTCGGCACGGAACTCTTCCGCGCCGCCCTCCACCTCGGCCACGCCCACCTGGGCCTCCCCACGGTCAACGCCGGCCACGAACTCACCAACACCGCCAGCGCCCGAGCCCTCACCGCCGCCGGCTTCCTCCCCACCCCCACCCCCGGCCCACCCCGCCACACCCTCTCCGACGGCCGCGAGATAGCCGCCACCTGGCTGACCCACACGTCCCCCACCCCACCCACCCACTGCCGAGCCACCACCCCATCCACCACCCCACCCACTCCGAAACCCTGACTCACGGTGACTCACGGTGCCGGGCGCCGAATCCCGTCCACTTCTTTGATCACCGTTGACCCTCGTTTGCCTCTGCTGTCACTGGTGTGACTTAGGCTCCGCCTACTTCCCCAGTGCAACAACAGGGGCTCTTTTCGTTCCGGGGGTTCGAAAACACGTGCGCATACGCACTCTTCCGGCCGCGACAGCACTCGCGGTCCTCTTCAGCTCGGCCGCGCTCGCCGTCACCTCGGCCGCGCCCGCACTGGCCGACTCCAGCACGGTCCTGCCGGTCGCCTCGACCGGCGACGTCGTCGTGGACGGCGTCCACCAGCGGGTCTTCATCAGCGACCCGACCAGCGGAAAGGTCGTCGCGACCGACTACAGCGGCACGGTCGTCGGCACCGTCGACTCGCTGCCCGGCGTCCGCGGCCTGGAACTGTCCGCCGACTCCGGCACGCTGTACGCGGCCGTCGAGGGCGCCGACGCGATCGTCGCCATCGACACGGCGACCGCCACCGAGGCCCACCGCTACCCGACGGGCGACGGCAGCCGGCCCGAGTACCCGGCCCTCGCCGGCGGCAAGCTCTGGTTCGGCTACCGCGGCAGCGGCAGCGGCAACATCGGCTCCCTCGACCTGAGCGGCACCGACCCGGTCGTGGCCCTCCACCAGGACACCACCCGTACCTGGAACGACGCGCCGATCCTCGGCTCCTCGACCGGCGCCCCGGGCACCATCGTCGCGGGCGCACCGGGACAGAGCCCGGTCGAACTCGCCGTGTACGACGTGTCGTCGGGTTCGGCGACCCGCACCGCGTACGCCTGGGACCCGGGCAGCAGCAGCAACCTCAGCGACCTCGCGGTCACTCCGGACGGCAAGGACGTCGTCACGGCCAGCGGCGCCCCGTACAAGCACGAGGTGTTCAAGCTCTCGGACCTGTCGGAGGACGGCAGCTACAACACCGAGCCCTACCCGAACGCGGTCGACATCGCCCCGAACGGCGCCGTCGCCGCGGGCACCTTCTCCTGGTACGAGCCGGACGTCCACATCTTCGAGCCGGGCGTCTCCGACTCGGTGCGGCAGTACGACTTCCCGAACACCGGTGGCGGCAGTGGCGCCGACACCCTCGCGCCCTCGGGTCTCGCCTGGGCGCCGGACGCCAGCAAGCTGTTCGCGGTGTCGTACAACTCCGCGAACGTGTACTCGCTGCGCGTCCTCGACGATCCGACCAAGGCGGACACCACCCTCACGGCGACGGCCCCGGCCACCGCCCCGCGCGCCAAGTCCCTCACCGTCACGGGCAAGCTGACGTCGACCACCGCGCTCCCGTCGGGCACCAAGGTCTCCGTCACCCGCACCGACGACGAGTCCTCTGCCGGCAAGGAGATCGGCACGGCGACAATCGGCGCCGACGGCTCGTACACCTTCGCCGACACTCCGCCGGCCGGCGGCAAGGTCACGTACACGGTCAGCTACGCGGGCGACGACTACCACGCGGCCGCCACCGCCCAGAGCACGGTGGACGTCACCCGCACGGCGACCACGCTGACGCTCGGCAACAACGGCAAGGTGTACGCGTACAACACCGCGGTGAAGTTCACCGCGCACCTGGGAACGACGTTCAAGAACCGCACCGTCGCCATCTACGCCGACCCCTACGGCAAGGACAAGCCCGAGAAGCTGCTGAAGTCCGGCCCGGTCGACTCCTCCGGCAACCTCTCCGTCACCGTCTCCCTGACCCGCGACACCAAGCTCACCGCCAAGTTCACCGGCGACACCCGCTACGCGCCCGCGACGGCCACCGCCACCGTCGGCGCACAGGTCAAGGTGTCCAGCGCGCTCAGCGGCTACTACAAGACCAAGACGGCGTGGAACCAGACGTACCGCTACTTCCACAAGTCCAAGGACCCCGTCTACGACACGACCATGACGCCCTACCCGGGCCGCAAGTACAAGGTCGAACTGCAGCGCTACTACCAGGGCACCTGGCGCACCACCCACACCGAATACCTCACCCTCGGCTCCTCCGGCAAAGACACCCTCGAACTGACCGGCACCCCACCCACCGGCATCCGCTTCCGCATCCGCTCCTCCTACATCGACACCACCTCGGGCGACAACGTCAACTCCACAACCCACGGCGCCTGGAAATACCTCACCTTCACCAACTGACGCCCGACACCCTTGACTGAAGCCTCACGCCACCGGCGCGGCCCCTGCCGCTGAAGCAGGGCCCGCGCCCTCGCGTCGCCTGTCTCGCATCGCACGCGTCCACCCGTGGCTGCTTCGCGAGTCCGCGCGACGCACGGGCCCGGGTCCCGGAGACGGCTAGATCTCGCAATTCATGCGCTGAACGGGCGCAGTTGAGGCACACTGACAAGGTGGCAGATTTCGTCGAATTCACATTCGATGACGGGACGGCTCTGGCTCTGCAGGTCTTCGACGCCCTCCCGTATGCGCACGCAGGCCCACGAGAGAAGGCCGACGGCCAGGAGAGCGTGCCCGGGTTTGGCAGGTCCCGTCCGGTGGCCAGGGGCGCCCGGGTTGTGGCGGCCACGGAAGGAGCCCTGAACGCGCTGTTGGCTCCTCTCGTCCCCCTGCTGCAGCGCGTTCACGACACTGTCGCTGCAGTGCCGGACGCGCCCGACGAGCTGTCCGTGGGTTTCGGGGTGCGCGTCGGCGCGGATCTCAAACTCAGTGTCGTCGGCGCCACCGCCGAGGCCACCATGACGATCACCGCGAACTGGCGTCTGCCAAGACCTGCCACGCCCGCACCGTCCGGCGCATCGGCACCCGTCACCGGCACCGCTTCCCCGTCCGCATCCCCCGGATCCGCCTCCGGCGCTCATGCGGGTTAAGGGCCGCCGCTGGCTGCGCACGGGGGACGCGGCCGCTGCCGGGGCACGCCGGTCCCTCGTCTGTGTGCTCGACGCCGCTCGAAGCGAGATCGTCGGCAGCGGTGTCTATCTGGGCGAAGGCCGGGTCCTGACCTGTGCCCACGTGGTGAACGACGCGCTGGGCCGGGACATGTTCGCCCAGGACGAGCCGACGGATGACGCCGTGGGCCTGTCATTCCCGCACTCCGAGTCCGGTGCGGCCATCACCGCACGGACCATCGCCTGGATCCCGGCTCGCCGCGCCGAACCGGGCGGTGCCTCCCAGCCCGCACGGACGGGGGACTTCGTCTGGTACGGCGACCTCGCGCTCCTCGAACTGACCGCCGGGGTCCCGGCGCGGGTGCGGCCCATGAACTGGGCCTGGATGGCCAAGGATCAGGAGGTGCGTGCCTGGCACGGGAGCGGCCAGCCGTTCAGCTACGCCGACGGCTCGGTCCAGTCCTGCGAGGAGTTGGTCGGCTTCGTCGACTCGACGTTGCGGGGCGCGGCCATCAACCCCGGCTACAGTGGCGGCCCTCTGTGGTGCGAGGACCAGGGAGCGGCGGTGGGCATCGTCCTGGGCGTCATGGAGCCGCCCCCGGGGCCCTTCCACTCCCATCAGGTGACCCGCCGGACCATCGTCCTTCCCTGGCAGACCGTCCAGGCCGAGCTCGGTGCCACCGACGGGCAGCACACGACGGCCTCGCGCGGCGCGTCCCCTGCCGGTCTGGACGGCCGACCGGACACCGATCGGTTGCTCCGTGCGGTGGACCCCGCCACCCGGCACAGCTGCACCGCACTGGTGGCTGATCTGCTCGCCGATCCCGGCAGACGCACCGAACACGGATTGCGGCTGGCCCAGGAACTTGGCCTCGATGTCACACCGGACGTGCCTACCGTTGACGACATCGTCGAGATCCTCCTCACCCGGCACCGGGCGATCGCCACCTTCGTGGAAGGGGTGACGGCACCCGACCGCGCTACGGCGCGCAAGCTCCTCGCCCTCGGCCGGGCCGCCACCGTCCCGGGGCTTCTGTCCGTCCGCGAGCACAGGTGGTTGCTGGACCTGATGTCCAAGGACGTCCGGGACCGTTTCCCGGAGGCAGCCCGCGAGGCGCTCCCCCACTCGACTCTCTTCGACGACCTGCCCGCACTCGGCCACGCACCCGCGGGGAGCGACGACGACAGGACAACCGTCCGGCTGATCGCGGCGCTCGAGGAGTTCTGGGGCGACAGCGCGCCCGTACCTGACGGGTCGCCGCGCGTGCCGGCCCTGCTGCGTGCGGTGGAGTATCTGGCCGCCGCCTCTGTGCCGGACCGGATGCAGCGCCTCTGGGAGTGGTCCGAACAGGTCGCCCGTCGCCTGGGAGTGGCCGGTGAGGCACTGGGCGAGCGCCGTGACGACGCGGCCGGCTGGGCACATCGGCGGCGCAAGCGCACGGGGCTGCCCAGCCCGCGGCTGACGGTACGACTCACCCCCTGCTCGGCGAACACCTACCGCTGCGAAGCCTGGTACGACCCCGGGACCGGTGGCGCCGACGAACGACAGGTAGTGGTCGAGGACGAGCCGCGCGCCCCGGCGGACCTGGTGCGTCTGCTCCACCGCATCCTCGTCCGTGAGACCAGCTCGATCGAGCCTTCCCCCGTGGTTCCGCTCCTCGAAGTCCTGCTGGACCCGGAACACTTGGACGTGCCGGTCGACCAGTGGGGCAACGAGGCCTCACCTGACGAACTCCCGGTCGTCCTGGGCGCGGAGTACGCCGTGGTCGTGCGCTGCCCCGATGCCCGTCGCCGGGCACCGGAGTCCCTGCGGCACTGGCGGGCGCGCTGGGCGGAACTCGACAACGGCGGAGTGCTGCGCCTGGACCAGAGGCACACCAAGCAGTTGCAGGTGTACGGGCTGCTGAAGGAGGACTTGGCGGTAGCACGCGTCATCATCGACTGTGCGCCGCAGCACCGGGCCGCACTGCGGGCGGTCTGCCTGGCCCTGGGCGTTCCGGTGATCGTCTGGGACCGGCAGGAGTCTGCAGGTACCCGCGGCGACCAGCTGACCGGGCTCCTGCTGAACGGACCGGCACGAGGTCTGCCCCACAGAGTGCGCCGGCACAGGGCGCGGGCGCTCGCCGAGAGCGACGGGAATGAGACCGCCCCGCTCACGCCCGCCCTGATGTGGGACGACGCCTCACGCCCGCCCCCGCGTCCGCTGTGGACCGATCCGACCGGCGAGGAGCCCCTGTGACAGGCACGCGACACAGCACCGAGAGCGATGGCTGGCGCCTCTTCAGAGGTGACGGACAGGTGTGCCGGGTTCGGATGCCCGAGGCCCCTCCGTGGCGGCGGTTCGGCAAGCCAGACGCGCAGAGGGACGCGGCGCCGAGCGATCCGTATCGGCCTTACCTCATCGACCAGCCGCAGATCGATGTGGTCAACGCCGCCCTGTATCTGCGGCGCCCGCTTCTGGTGACGGGACATCCCGGGACCGGTAAGTCGTCCCTCGCGTACGCCATCGCCCACGAGATGGACCTGGGCAGAGTGCTGCGCTGGCCGGTGAACAGCCGTTCCACGCTGGCGGAGGCGCTGTACCAGTACGACGCCGTGGGCCGGCTGCGGGAAACTACCCTGAGCCACGATCGGGGCGACCAGCCGCCGGACATCGGCCGGTTCATCCGGCTCGGCCCGCTCGGCACCGCACTTCTGCCCGGCGACTGGCCCCGCGTGCTTCTCGTCGACGAGCTTGACAAGGGGGACGTCGATCTCCCCAACGACCTGCTGACCGTCTTCGAGGAAGGCGAGTTCGAGATCCCGGAGCTGTCCCGGCTGCCCGCCGGTCATGACGAGGCCCTGGTGCACACCTCCCGTAGTACGGAACCGCAGCCAGTGGCCGGGGGTTTCGTGCGCTGCCGTGAGTTTCCTGTCGTGGTCATCACCAGCAACGGCGAAAGGGAATTCCCACCCGCTTTCCTGCGCCGCTGCCTGCGCCTGCACCTGACCGATCCCGACGAGCGCCGACTGCGCGCCATCGTCGCCGCCCACTTGGGTCAGGACTCCGTGCCCCAGGTGGACGATCTGATCCAGACGTTCCTCGCCCGCCGGGCTCCGGGCGAACTGGCCACCGATCAGTTGCTCAACGCGGCACACCTGCGTCTGGGCGGAGTCGATCTCGACGCCGAGGGACTGCTCGAAGCGGTGCTCCACCAACTGGGAGGTGCTGTCTAGGCATGCCCGAGCGGCTCCTCGGCGTCCTACGACTCTTCGGCGAGCAGCTGTCCGTCGAGGAGCTGGCCGACGTGCTGTGGCTGGCACCGCGTCTGCCTCAGGGGGAGCACGCTCCGCTCGCGGTACGCCTGGCCCAGGACGTCCGGCATCCGGCTCCCTCGGACGACGACACGGTCGGCGCGCCGCCCGCAGTCGTACCCGCCCCGCAGACCCTGCCGACCGCGCCGGAGGACGCGACGCCGGTGGAGCTGCATTCGGCGCCCGAGCCAGCCGACACCGCTGACGCACAGGATCACGACGGCGGCTCCGAACCGGACAGCGGCACTGACGACGAGGCGGAGGCGGACGGCCCCGCCCCCCAGTCCCCGTCTGCACAGGAGCAGCCCAGGGCCCTGTCGATCCGTATCGCGCAGCCGCGCTCGCTGTCCGGCTCACTGTCGGTGGCGAGGGCACTGCGTCCGCTCAAACGCCACCGGCCCGACCACCGCCGACGCGAGATCGACGAGGCCGCCACCGCGGCCAGGGTCGCGCACACCGGCGTACTCGATGTCGTTACACATCCCGCCCGCGAGCGCTGGCTGGACCTGTCGCTCATCGTCGACGACAGTGGATCGATGCTGCTGTGGCAGCAGCTCTGCACCGAACTGCACCTGCTCTTCGAGCGGTTGGGGGCTTTCCGGCAAATTCGGGTCTGGGGGCTGAGGCTGCAGGAGGGCCGCATGCCCATGCTGTCCTCCCAACCCTTCGGGGCGTCACTCAGCCTGCTGCCTCCCGCGGTGGCCGACGACCCGTCGGGGCGCACGATGACCCTGGTCATTTCGGACGGCGCCAACCGTGGCTGGCGCACGGGGGCGATGGCGGCACTGCTCACCCGCTGGGCCTCCTGCGGGCCCACTGCCGTCATCCACGCCCTGCCGCCGCGGATGTGGCCGGGGTCGGCGCTGTCGGCGCGCAGATGGGCGGTGCGGGTTCCGTACCCGGGCGCGGCCAACAGGGAGTGGCGGGTCAGGGACACACTCCTGCCGACCGAGCTCAGCCCGTTCACCGGTATCGCCGTTCCCGTCCTGGAGCCAGGACCGCGCGAACTGGGCACCTGGGCACGGGCTGTCGTGGCCGGCGGCACGAGCACCGTGCTCTCCTTGTGGGACCCGCACACCATCCGGCCGGACACCGGGCACTCCACGGTGTCGAGCGCCGAGGCGGTACGGCACTTCCGTCGGACCGCCTCTCCCGAGGCGTACCGGCTCGCGGCGCACCTGGCAGCGATCGCACCCCTCACCGTGCCAGTGATGCGTCTGGTCGCAGAGGCCGTGCCCTGGAGTGCCACGACGACGCATCTGTCCGAGGTCTTCCTCAGCGGGTTGATGCGGTTGGCCGAGAACACGCCCGCGCGATCGGTCGCGGCACAGGGCACCCTGAGCTTCCGGCACAGCCAACGGGTCTTCTCGTTCACCGACGAGGCGGGCGACATACTCCAGGAGGCGGTACCGACGGCGGAGATCGTCGAGACGGCCCGCCAAGTCTCCACGCTGATCGGCGAACTCATCGGAGAAGCACCGGATTTCGCGGCCTGGCTGCACCGGCCCGACGGCACGGATCTGCTGCCGCAGCACGCCCAGAACTTCGCCTGGTTGGGGTCCGCCCTGCTCCGGCGCCTCGGCCTGACGGGCGCGGCGGTGCCGGACTGGGACCGGCCGCCCCCGGTTCCGGAGGAGGAACCTCAGAGTCCCCGAGATCCCCTTCACCTGCATGTGCCGTTCGTGGGGTACTCGGCCGTCGTCCAGTCGCCCTTCCCCTGGCGGCGGCTCTCCGCAGAGGACCCTGAGCGGATCGGCGGCTACGACCTGCTTGGCTGGGCGCCGCACTCGGGCTCCACCAACGTCTACCTCGGCCGGAACCCCGAGGGAGTGGAGGCGGCGGTGCGCCGCCCGGCGTACGACGCCCCCAACGCGCACGGGTCCTTGCTCCTGGAGGTGGTCGCGCTCAGCAGGTTCGATCATCCGTGCCTGCCCACGCTGTTCGACCACGAGGCGGACGCCCCCCGCCCCTGGACTGCCGTCTCGCCCGCGACCGCCAGTCGTGGTGGCAGAGCTCCGCATCTGGCGGAAGTGGTCGCTGCCACCGGACCGTTGGGCACCGACACCACGCTGGCCCTCGCCCGTCGTCTCGCCTCCGCGCTGGCGCACAGCCACGGCATAGGCGTCGTCCACGGCCGTCTGGCACCCCATCACATCCTGCTGACCCGGGACGAGCCCGTCATCGTCGGCTGGCACCGGGCGACCGTCGACGGTCGGCCTCCGCAACCGGGTCAGGTCCCGGCGCGCCCCGAGGACGACGTGAGAGCCCTGGCGGAGATCCTTGCACAGGCGGCGCTCGGCACCGACAGGCCCGCGCGCTCTTATCGTCGTTCCTCCGGCTCCCTCGGCCCTCTTGACGAGGCACGCTGGTCAGCCCCCTCGCCGTCCTCCTCCGTCGATCCGGCGCTCCACACCCTGATCGGCCGTTGCCTGCACGCTCCGGACGGCACGCCCGCCACGGCCACGGACGTCCTCGCCCTGCTGCGGGACCGGCTGCCGCCCCTGGACAGGAGCACCACCTTGCGGGCCTTCCTCCCTACCCTGGTGGCGGAGCTGATCGGTGATGCGAAGTTGCTGCGCACCCCGCCGCGGCAAACAGGCAGACGTGAGGGCCCACAAGTGCCCATCACACCGGAGGAGTCCGTCGCACAGAACACCATGTCACCGGTCGGCACCACCTCACCCAAGTGGCAGATTCTGCCGGGGTCGGCCCAGGCACCGGGCCGGCTGAAACGCTTCGTGCGCCGCTCTCCGCCACCGTTGCTCGAGCCTCAGCATGGCCCACCGGCCCCGTGCGTCGTGGTGATCGGCGCTCAGCCCGGCTCTGGCCGCAGCACTGTCGCAGTGCAGCTGGCCTCCGTGCTCACCGCCCGGGCAGGCTCGTTCCGCGGCGAGCGGAAGCGCGTCCTGATGTTGCCGTTGGACCGGGAGCTGGGCGTCTTCGGCTACCGCCTGCTCGCCGCAGCGGACGCCTCGGCCGTCGCCGCCAGGCTTCCCGATGGCCGCGGACACATGCCGTCCCACGCGCGCGGGTGGGGCACACGCACCGACTCCCGAGGGACGCATTTCCTGTACGGGCAGGTACCCGTCGACACCCCTACCCGCCTGGACACATCGGCCGTCCGACGCGGCGTCGACTGGCTGAGGTCCTTCGGTACGCTGGTCGTCGACGCGAGCGGCACCTTCCTGCCCCCGCAGGACAGCCTGCGCACCCTGCTCGGGCGGGTCGACCACCTGGTTGTCACGTCGACCACCCGGCAGCAGCACTTGGACGCGGTCCTGAGGCAGATCGAATGGCTGGCCGAGCACGACTACGAGGAGCTGGTACGGACGGCGACCCTGGTGGTCTCGGATGTAGAGGGATCGTCCGGGCACCAGGACGGCTCGGCAGGAGTCGGCGGACTGAACAGCGTCGTGGGAAGCGTGTGCTCGGTTCCTCATGACACCGCTATGCACCGGCTTGGTCTCGTCGACCGTTCCGTTCTCGCCTCGGCGACCCAGCGCGCTTTCGACATGCTCGGCCTGGCTGTCGGCTCCGCGCTGGCCTCTGCTGACTGAGCAGGTCAGTTGTCCGGCGGAGGTCGGACAACTCTCGCCCTGGAACACGCCACCTGGGCCCAGCTCGCAAAATGGCCCGCAAAACCACTCAGAGGCCCGACCCGCAATGCGGATCAGGCCCCTGATCTGGTACTTCAGCGTCGGGGTGGCGGGATTTGAACCCACGACCTCTTCGTCCCGAACGAGGTTCGGTTGGTGATCTTGCCAGTACAGATGGCGTCTTACCTGTTCAGAGCGTCGGGCTGTCGTGGTCTCGGGCGGCCTCGAAGGGCTTCGGGGAGCGGGTTGGCTTCCAGATGGCTCCCAAGGGGACCGCAGCCAACGGCCGCTGGGGCCGCCCCGCCCGCCACATCGGCACCGCTGAATCCGTGTGCGCGACGCTCGTGCGACGGGCTCAGATCACCGTTGAGGGAGCGTGCTTGCTCAGGTAGCTCTTGAAGGTCTTCCTGATCTCAGCCTGGAGATAGCCTGCCTGCGGTGAGTTGGGTACTACGTCCGGCTCAAAGCCCCTCTTTCGGGCATCGAGGTACCGCACGATGCTCGACGATCTGGTGTTGGCGACGAAGAGTTCGTTCTGGGTGCGGATGTCGGCGCGCAGTCCCTCGAAGTTCCGTGCGAGGCCGATGCCGAGGTTGGAGACGTAGTACTTGCACTCGACGATAAGGACGCTCTGACTGCCTCGTGGTGCGATGCCCTGCGCTCGGCTCAGGGCGGCTTCCTCGGCCGGCAGCACCAACACGTCGCACTCATGCAGGACGCCCGACGAGCCGGTCACGTAGACGCCGAGGTGGACTTCAAGGGCAGGAGCACCGTCGAACTCGATCACGGCGTGGGTGAAGGGCTGGCTGTCGCTGTACAGGTGACCGGGCCCCGTCCGGAAGACAAGGTTGCTGGCTTTCGCCCCGTAGACGTCTTCGTAGGTGACAGTGGCGCCATGCCGACTCGCGGTGGCGACGATCAGGGAGAAGATGAAGCCCTCGTAGACGTCGGACGGCTTCGAAGCGGAGTCGTACGACACCGCCCCCGCGGCCAGAAGGCTCTTGATCTCGTTGACTAGGTCATCGACAGTGCTCAACTGACTACCTCCCTCGTCACTTCGGTCAGCAGCTCACTGACGCGTGCACGTCGCTCAGTCGGTACCCGATCTCCCCGGAACTCAGTTCGACTACGGCGCGATCGAGCGCTTTCGTCCGGCTCGAACACGACCCCCTCGGCCATGCTCCGGCTGCCGGTGTCGCCTTCGGGCTCAGACCGGAGCGTCTTCAGCACCTCTAGTTCCATTTCAGGCAGGTCGACGAGCACGCGCTTTACCGCGTCAAGGAGGAGCTGCACACGTTCTTCCTCTGTCATGGCTCGCGTGGCGATGACCAGGGTCCCTCCCTTGCGTGAAGACTCGTACTCTCCGAGGCCAAGCATGCTGCGGTCCACGACTTCGTATCGAGCCGCTGCTGCCGCCGGACTCGTGGCAGGGAGGTCATCGCCGCGGCGTTGCTGGCGTCGGCGGAGGATCTTCTCCTCAGGTACTCCTGCGGCGATTGCCGCGTCGACATCGTCGAGCACCCAATTTAGGGCGGTGTCTTGCAGCGCTTCGCGGAGCTGCCCTTCCACACGGCGTAGTTCGAACTGGTTCATGTCCCCCTCGCATCAGTAGCGTTCGTCTGACGTAGCCAGTCGGTTCACGGTTCTTCCCCGGGCTGTGTTCGAAGGAACCGCAGTTAGCCGTCGACCAGATTCCGGAGTGCCTCCAGCGACAGGCGGGCTTCCCGAACGGCAGCTCCACCGGAGAATCGGACACCCTCGCCTGCCAGGACATCCGCGGGTACGTCCGTGCGGGTCGGATCGGTCCACCGAAAGCCTGCACTGATGCGACCGGACGTAGTGAGGACCCGCCAGGCGTTGGGGCACTGGCCGCAGGTGGCCAGGTGGGTGCCGACGGGAACGGCGTGGCTGCCGATGACGGACGCCACGTCGCCGTAGGTCGTCCACCGCCCGGACGGAATGGCCCCCAGCAAGGTGTGGAGGCTCGTCCAGTCCTTGCGGGCGCCACTGAGCTGCTTGGCAGGGTCCGCGAGGCTGGACCCTGCCAACGCCGCCCATTCATCGGCATCGACCGTGTTCGGGACATCGCTGGTGTCGACGTCCCACCAGGTCGTTCCCTGTATCCCGTCAGGCGACCGGCCGGTCACGCTCTTGAAGATGTGGTTGGCGAGTCCGGTCGGCGTGTACAGCATGCCGTCGGCACCCCAGGTAAGAGGTTTGGCGGTGTTGTTGTTCCAGAGGGCTGTAGCGCGCCCGTCCCCATCGCCCACCCAGGCAAGGATGGCCTCGCGGATGGATTGTGGAGCGCCGTGCCTCGGCGTCAATCGCAGTCTGGTCCCATCCGGCAACAGGCCGGCGGCGACGAGGACGTGGGCGGCGTTACGGGCCCTTGAGCGCTCCTCCAGTTTCTTGGCGGCGGCCTTGGCTTCGATCCGGGCCGGAGCGAGGGTGAACTCCTCCACTTCCGGTGTCGGATAGACCTTGGTGAATCCGACGACGAGGTGGCCCTCCACCTTCCACAGACCCACCTGGACGAGGTCGATGTCGAGGTTCATCTCCGACAGCCATACGACGGTGTGGGTTACTTGCTTGGGGAAGTCGGCAGCGATGATCACCTGCCGGGGGCGCTGGAGCAGCTCCGGACTCCAGTCTCCGTCCACATGGTCGAGGAGGCGCTGTCTGCAGGCGTCCATTTCGACGGCTTGGCCCCTGCCCGTCAGGAAGTCGCGGTGCGCCTGCGCCAAGGTGTCGAGGTCGAACCGGGACACGAGGGCGGCGTAGGTGATCGCCTGGAGGTGTACATCCCGGTCGGCCGTCCCCCGCTTCAGCTCGACCACCACGAGGCGCCCGGTGGCGTCCAGCCCAAGGACGTCCAGTCGGTCCCGTGCCGGCACCCCGTCCATATCGGCCCACCGGTCAAACTCTGCCGTGATCACGAGTACCGACTCACCCAGGACCTGCGGATTGTCGATCACCCACTCCTGCAGGTGCTGCCGTTCGAGGAGCCCCTCCGCGGCTAGCCCGGTCGGCGAGATCGGTGTTGCCGACCGCCCTGCAACGGCGAAGAGATGATCCACTGCTTCCCCCCTACGCCCCGGCAGCGTCACGCCGGGCACCCAAGCCTACGTGCAGGCCGGCCCCTTGGGCGGTCGGTTTCTCAGGATTCCAAGCGGCTCCAAGGGCCCCAGTAAGCCCCTCACTGAAATGGATTTGCCCTCTTCCTGACGCTTCTCTGCCAGCCTGTCAGCGTGGCTGAACTTGAAGCCATGACCTCTTCGTCCCGAATGGGGTTCGGTTAATGATCTTTCCTGCCTGGGATTGTGTTTATGCAGGTCAGGTAGGTGGGCCCGGGTGGCGTGGAGAGGTCTTCGGGAGCGGGTCGTCTCCCAGATGGCTCCCAGCGGGAATCGGCTTCGCCGACGTCATCAGCATGGACTACTCCAATGCCGGATCGGCGAAGCGCTTGGGTTGCCCGTGCCGGGCTCAGGCGAGTCGGTGAGTGCGAGACTTGCGGCTGCCCGTCCCCACCACGGAAAGCGCCGAGAATAGAGCTGAACGGACAGGAACGGGTCCTCGCCAGACCGGACGACCCGGAGGAGGCTGTCCCTAAGCTGCCGGAGATATGAGCGAGCAAAGACAACCAGAAGCACCGGCCGAGCAGTGGACACCGCCGGAGGGGTCGTGGGCGTCGTCGGCCGCGAACCGACGGAGCATGCTCGGCAACCGGAATCGCGATACTGCACCCGAGCTGCTCCTCCGCTCGCTTGTCCACGCCGCCGGACTGCGCTATCGGGTGGCTGCAAAGCCGCTCCCGAAGATGCGCCGCTCGGCCGACATGGTCTTCCGCCCTGTGAAGGTGGCCGTCTTCCTCGATGGCTGCTTCTGGCACGGCTGCCCGGAGCACTTCGTGATGCCCAGGACGAACCGGCCGTACTGGGAGGACAAGATCGGCCGGAACATTCAGCGAGACCGGGACACGGACAACCGCCTCGCGGAGGCCGGCTGGCTGGTGCTCCGCTTCTGGGAGCACCTCAAACCAGAGGCGTGTGCCGCCACTGTCATTGAGGCAGTGGCCGCTCGGCGGCAGGAAGCCGAAGCCTTGAAGCATCCGAGGAAGACTTCCTGACCGCTGCGTCGCTGACGGCAGCGGTCAGCTGATCTTCGCCTGGTTCAGCGAGAAGAGCTCAGGCATGGGTCTACCAGAGTCGCATATCCAATTGGGTGACCTGATGCTTAGCCCGCTAGCGACTTTCGGTAGTGGTCGTCAGCGGTCGCCATTGAGCGGTCTCAAACGGCCTGACCTGGTCGTTATGGGTGTGCCGGGGGAACCCACTATGAACGAAAGCGCCCAGGGGCAGGGTTCGTGCGGCATGGCTGTGACCTCCGCGAAGGCCATGGCGTCTGGCACGCCAACTATCTGTATGAAGACGCTGGTGGGTCGGCGACCGATGGCCCGTCTGGTGCTCTGACCACCGGCAGACAGGGCCTGCCGAGTTGAGTGAGCATGTTCGTCCGCTCGAAGCGGTACCGAAGGACTACGATCTTCCTTCGCGGCGTGGGACACCTTGGGGGTGGTGAGGCGTGGACCTGCTCGATCTGCAAAAGCTGTCTGACCTGGACTTCGAAGGTCTCTGCAAAGACATGCTTGAACGCCTACTTGGCGTGCGGCTTGAGATATTTTCAAGTGGCCCAGATGGCGGCATCGATCTCCGATATTTTGCCCCGAACCAGACAATCATCATCCAATGCAAGCACTGGATGAAAAGTGGACGAGCCAAACTCATTACACACCTGTTCGACAGTGAACTCCCCAAGCTGGACCGAATGAAACCAACGCCGATACGCTACATTTTGGCTACCTCGGTCGAAATGACACCAGCCGCCAAGAGGAAGATCCTTGACGGATTTCGGCCCTACATTCAAAGCACCGGGGACATCTACGGGATTGCCGAGATCACGTCCTTTCTGCAAAATAATCCCGAAGTGGTTCGCAAGAACATGAGGCTGTGGCTCAACGATGCCACGATCCTCGAAGCTATGATCTCAAGGAATGTGATCCAGCGTTCGCTACATCTCGCCGATGACATCAAAGAAACATTGCGCACGTATGTTCCGAGTGTAAATTTGCGCAAAGCAATGAGCCTCGTGGAGCAGAATCATGTGGTTTTGGTGTCAGGGCCGCCCGGCGTAGGCAAGACGACATTGGCTCAGGTGATTGCAGCACACTACGCAGATCGCGGATTCGAGGTCGTCGAAGTGTCCGAAAACGTGGAAGACGTCTACCGAGTCTGGCATGACGGTGAGTCGCAGATTTTCATCTACGATGATTTCCTCGGCCAGACTTCGCTAGATGACAAGCTGCACAAGAATGAAGATAGCAGGCTTCTATCCTTGATCCGGCGAATCCGTAAGGATTCAACTAAAAGATTCGTCTGCACAACACGCGAGTACGTTCTCCAGCAGGCGCGGCAGAGGTACGAACGTATGGATCGGGGGGATCTCGACCCCCTCACGTTCACGGTCGATCTAGACGTTCTTGGGCGGGAAGAGAGGGCTCAGATACTCTACAACCATGTCTACTGGTCGGAATGGCCGAAGTCTGCAAAGCGGGTTTTCTCTCACCCAGAGGTCTATCGCCCGATCATTAGGCATAAGAGCTTCAATCCAAGGGCTATCGCAGACCTCCTTTCCATGCCGTTCGATCCCGACCTGGGTGAACCCGGTAATCAAGTCATAGCAGCTCTTAACGACCCTATGGGATTGTGGAGGCATGTGTTTGACCACCAATTGAAGGATAGTGATAGAGACGTTCTCCACCTCCTATTTACCTTTGGTGGAAAAGCTGACGTTTCAACTCTAGGCAATACATACCTAACGTTTTCCAATCGCGGTTTGTCCCATTTTAAAGCCAGCTTGAAAATCCTGAATGGCACGCTCGTCCGCCTGTTCGGTGAGGGAGTCCACAGCTACGTGGAATTCAGCAACCCTTCCGTGAACGACTTCATGTTGATGAAATTTTCGGAAGAGAGCGACCTGGCCATGAAGGTGCTAAAGAATCCGTACTCTTTTGATCAGGTGGCGCTTCTTTGGTCCTACTGTGATGTGCCAGTGGATGTGGAGCTGCCGGCTCGGTTGAATCTCATTCCGTTTCAAGCGGACGTCGAACAAGCGGCAATGGCGACATTGGAGCGTGATGAGACGGCCACACACTCCAGGGTAGGCAGAGCTGCACTCTGCCTGGGGATCGCAGGCTCAATGCATGTCCCGAAAATTGAAGAATGGGCAGTGCGGAGGCTTAACCAACCAGGATTCGTCTACGGTGGTTCGGCTGGTGACATAACTACCCTGATTCGAATAACGCGCGGATCCGCGAACCGCAGGATCAGGCAGCTTCATGATGTGGTGAGGTTGGAGGGACTCACTTCTCTGTTCAACAGGAATCGAAGTGACTGTGGCCTATTCGTGGCAGCTGGCCATGCCATGGATCTTTCAGAATTCGTAGACGCTAGAATTCGAGAGGACCTGTGCCGACAAGCCGATGAAATGTTTGAAGGGTTGTTGGATCAATACGCCCGTGACCCGGATGATGTGGACTCGGATATGATCGATCACGGTCTTCAGTACATTCTGCGATATGGCGAGCTTTGGCAGCATAAGTGGCCGAGTGCGGCAGCCTTGTTGGAAGGTTGGATCCCGGAAGAGGCGGAGGACTTCGAAGGGAGCGATGAGGAGTCCGATGTCGATCCAGAATATATTGATGGCGAGGTCTATTTGACGATGAGTTCCCTTGATTTTCTGGAATAGTGGGTCAATTCCCTCGTTAACGAAAGGTCTGCGGAGCGGCTTTGGGCTGGACCTGCTTTGGCACGAGTGATCAGAGCCCATTACGTGAGTCCGTGAATCGGACAGGATTGTGGGCCTGCCCGTTAGCGCCCGATTTTTGGCCCTGATCTCAGCTGGGCTGTCTCACTCTTACCCTGGTCTCCGCCCCTTGTGAGCGCGGACGGGCGACCGCGCGGCCCCGGTGGCGAGGCAAGGCGGAGCGGGGCGACGGTGACCGGTCGGCGCTGCCGCGCTGTGCGCGGTACCTCCGATCTGCTATTGGACTGATCAGGCACGGAAAGGGGTCAAGTCAAACCCCGTCGTAGGCCACCTGCAGTCGTATGGTGCCCTTGGCCGTGTGCAGAAAGGCGTCGCCCTGTCCGGCCAGAGCTTCGGCCCCGGTCTCGTCCAGGATGATGCGGCTGTCGGTCGCGGTCTTGACCCGCAGGGCGAGTTGGGCGGGGAAGTTGGAGCGGATGGTCGTCGAGATCACGTCCGCGCTCGGACGCTGCGTGGCGGCGATGACGTGGATGCCCGCGGCGCGAGCCTTCTGCGTCAGGCGCTTGAGCAGCGCTTCGATTTTCTTCTTCTCTTCGGGATCACTGGTGAGGTCGGCGTACTCGTCCAGGACGATGACGATCCAGGGCTTTCGGTCTGCTTTGTCGACCTTGGCGTTGTACTCGACGAGCTTGCGCGTGCGGATCGCCTTCATGTCCTTGTAGCGCACGGCCATCTCTTCGACGGTTTCCTCAAGGATCTCGATGGCGTCGGCGGCGTCCATACCGATCACGCCATCAAGGTGAGGGTCCTCCTCGAAGTCGACAAGCTCGGTGCCCTTGGGATCGACGAGGCGGAGTCGCAGGGTGCTCTTGTCGTACCGGACCAAGCCCTTGAGGATCGTGTCCAGGGCGACGGACTTTCCTGATCCGGTGGTGCCGGCCACCAGCAAATGCGGTGAGTCCGCGGAGGACAAGTCGATGGTGACCGGGTTGCCTTCGATGTCGGCGCCCAGCGGGGCGATGAGGCTCTCGGGATCGGCCGGGCACCGCTGCCATAGCGCCTTGGCGTCGACCCCGTACTTCTCGTCGTCGATCTTGGGGATCTCGAAGAGCACGGAGCCGCGGTCGCTGCGGGTGCGAATGCTGAACCCGGAGGGCAGTGCCAGGGCCAGAAAGATCTCGTCGCGTCGGTTGGTCAGCTTGTCCACGGTGACCCCAGGACTGGGGATAAACCGGAAGATGTAGAAGCCAGGTCCTTGCTGCCACTTGCCGACTTCTGGGGCGGTGACCGCGACCTTGTGGCGGGCGAAGACGTCGACGACCTTGTCGTATCGAAGCCTCAACTCCTCCTCGGGAAGCCCACCGTGGCGGGCTTTCGGAGGAGCAGGGTCTACCTCTGCGGCAGGGTGATGCGCAACTACCGGTCTCGGCACGGTTGTCGGAACAGTCGCTCCGACAGCCGCGACAGGTACCGTTGATTCTACCGAAATGGGCAGTTGGGCGGGAATTCCTGCTGAGGGGGTCTTGACGACAGTGTCGGGGACCTTCACGGTCCCACTGAGGTCCCCAGAGATAACAAGGGGGTCGGCAGTGGTGGGGTCCTGGTTGGCGCGCAGAGCACCGATGAGGGTCAGCAGTTCGTGCTTGTTCAGCCTTACCAGGGTGTGCTTGCCGAGGCTTCCGACTGTGGGTGCCGGCTGGTCGTCCTCTGCTGAGATGGCCACAGCAACGCCGGTGACTTGGCCGAGCTGGACATCCTCGGAGCGTAGGGCGTCAAGGACCTTCGCCTCGACCTGACGGTGGTCGTCATTGCCGATCAAGGTGCGAGCTGGAAGGTCTGCGGCTGGCAGGGCGTTGCCACTGGTCTGAGCGATCGCGGCGGCAAGCTCGTCCAGCCAGAAGGGGCGGTCGTGGCGAGCCTCGCCGTCCGAGCGGAAGGCATCGTCGCACAGGTCGGTGGTGCGGTTGAGCTGTTCCTCAGCCGAACCGACGTCGAAGGTCTGGCGGAACTTGGACTCGGCGACCAGGACATCCAGGCGAACTGTGCCGTCGTCCTGGATGGTCAGCACGAACCGGCCCAGATCGGCGCGGGTTTTGTGTCCGCGGCCGAACCAGCGGTGGTGCTCGTCGAAGCTGATCCAGGTGACCAGGCTCGTGCCCTGCCGAGTTACGGGAAACTGCTGGTCGATGACAAACCGTGTGGCGACCAAGCCGACGACTTCGTTGACCGTGGTGCCAATACCGAGGGAACGCAGCACGGCGCCAGGAGCCACATTGCGGCCGACCTCGTAGATCCGCTTAGCGGTGCCTTCGGAGTCCTGCGGGGTGACGACGCCGATCTGCTCCAGGCGGCGCCGTAGTCGCTGAACGACGAACTGCCGACCAGTCTGCGAGCTGACAATGAGGGTGTAGGACTCGTTCTTGCCGACACTGGGCTTGACGAGGATGACGTCAGGGCGGTTGCGCAGGGCATCGATCTGCTCACGGCCGATGAAGCTGTCGAGGGTGACGACCCAGTGAGCCACGCGGTGCAGAGTGGCGAACAAGTCCTGGTGCTGGTCGAACTGCACCTGCATCTCGAAGTAGTCGATGCCGTCGACACTCTCCCGGGAGACCGGGGAACGGCGGTCGTAGCGCACGCACAAGGTTGACCAGGACTCAAGAGTCTCGTCGGCGGTCTCGGGCAACAGTGCTCTCACGACGTTCTCGCTGGTCTGAGCCAGGTTGTGGGAGGCTGGATGCTTCCAGGGGTTGAAGGAGCCCGACAAGGACTCCTTCTTGGTGCTCTCCTTGATACTGGTCTGCGTGCCGAACAGTGCCGGAGCCAGGGCGAGGTCGATGGTGTCTACTAGCCCTGACAGGTCTGCTTCCTGATCGGGCTCCCATGCCTGCAGGATGAGTTGGACGTCGGGCAGGAAACTGTCCTCGGACATCTCCGCACCGGAGAACTGCAGGTCGAAACCTTGAATGATCTCGTGATGCGTGGCCTGGGGAGCCAGCACGACCAGATCAACCTTCAGACGAGGGTTCTTGGCCCGCATCTGCTTTGCCACTCGCATGGGCAGGACAGGGTCGCCGTTGCGGTCCAGAAGCAGTACACGTAGGCCGTCGAGCTTGTGGGGGTAGGTCGTCAGGTAGTCGGTGATGACCCGGACCATCTCGTCGATCGCGGTCTCGTCGACGCTGGAGAGCCAGTCCTTGGACTCGTTGCCGCCGTAGCGGACCGGCGCGTACTCCTCGTGCCCAGCCGATTCCCGCATCGGAATGGCGATGGTGCCGCCGGGCCCGACGAGGACTGCCGGTGTTCCATGTGGGGAGATACGGTCGATGGCGTCGAAGAAGAGGTCCTCGTTCTCCTGGTTGAGGCTCAGACCTCCCTCCTTGTTCAGGGCGGTCTCGATGCTGCCGGCGGCCTCCGCGTAGTTCTTTCCCAGCCAGCGCAGCTTCAGCGGGTGGGTGGCCAGCATCATCATGCGGTGATCGGCCAGCCCGACGACATCGGTCAGGACGACGGCCTCAAGGTCTGCGTTTGGAGCGTTGTCGGGAACCAGGGTGGTGCGAGCTTCGCGGAATATGCCTTCCCACTCGCGTACGTAATCGTTGATGTTCCCGGCGTCAAGCCCGTCGGAGAACCGCCCAAAGTGCTCCAGCTTGAGGCGCTCCAGCTGACCGGCGAAATGTGATGTGGGGACAGGCGCAGGTTCGTCGACCTGCCACTGCCGGGGGTCATTGAACTTCTCAAGGAAGGTGTCGAAGGTCAGATTGCTGGCATGGCCAGGGGAGGTTCGCCAGCCGTGGATGAGGGCCGCGAGTGCGATCTGCCCGGGGATGCCCAGGGGGTCCCAGCGAAAGCGTCTCTGGGCGGCGCCGTCCATCTCGACCAGGATGCGCAGCGGGGACCACTCGGTATTCGGATCAAAGGGCTCGTCCTCCTCCGGCAGGGGCGGCTTGGTCAGGTCCAGCAGGCCGTCCTTGACCTCCAACGTCAGGCGAAGACCGGTGGAGTCCTGGACATCACGCAGGGTGCGTGCGTACAGGAAAGCGAATAGCCAGCGGCTCCACCGCCCTGCTTCCTGGTTGCCTTCAAGCCCGACGACGACGGAGCCTTCCTCTTCGTCGGAGAAGTAGGTCAGCTCGCGCAACAGGGCACGCAATGGGTCCTGGACGAACTGAGAGTCTGGGAAGGCAAGCTTCTCGACTTTGCGGCGCGACCGCTTGGACAGCAGGTCGGCCAGTGGTTCGGCCCCACCGACGGGAGCCTCGTCAAGAAAGCGCTGTGCAGCTTCCTGGTCTCCGCGGTCTAGCGCGTCTTCGATCACCATGGCGTCGAACTCGTCGACTCGATCTGCGTCGGTCCTCTCGATCTCCTGCCGGACCTGCTGGCCTAGGCCGATCTTCTTGGACTTCTGCTCGAAGACTTCAAGCCAGAGGGTCAGGTCCTGCTCGCGGCGCAGCTGACGAGGATCCTGCGGAGTAGAACCACTGCGATTGAGGTTCAGTATGAGGCTGCGCATACGCGTTTTGGCAGTCTCGGAGTCCGTACCGACGTGGTCCAGGGACTCCTCGCTGAACTCGGTCGTGGTGATGCGGTCTAGCAGGTCGTCCTCGGTGATCTCCTTGCCGGTGGGCTGCTTGAAGGCACTGACCGAGACGTTCTTCTTGATCCGGGCGGGCAGCGCGGCGGGCTTGATGAAGAGTCCTTGGTCCGGGAAGAGGTCAAGAGCGGGCAGGGCTGCAGAGATCTCGGGGTAGATCATGTCAGGGGTGCGAACCTGAGTTGCTGCGACCTTCTGCGCGGTCTCGACCAGGAAGGCCGCCCAGCGGTGCAAGGACCGGGGCTCCTCATCGGTGATGGCACGCCAGATTTCCGGCAGAAAGGTGACCATCAGGGCGGGAACGGTGCCGATGCCACCCGCCTCCCGCCATGCTTCTGCCATGAACCTGTCGAATCCGCGCTCGCCGGAGGCGTCGTGGTAGTCGCCCAGGATCGTGGCATCGTCAAGGGCATTCATGGCCGCCAACCCCTGTGCGTCCGGAGACTGCCCCCACTCGAAGAGCAACACCGCCGTACCCTGCCCCGAATTCCGCCACTTGGTCAGCTGGTCCTGCGGATCCAGCAGGTAATCAACCGGTACGCCTTCGATTGGCTCTGAGGTGCCGACCTTGACGACAACCTGACGGTCCGGCGACTCCGACAGCTTCTGGGCCGTGCGACGGAGAGCCTCGGCCACGGTCTGCCGGTCGAACCCGCTGACTCGCAGGACGGCACGAGCTCCGCTGATCTCAGTGACCTTGCGGAGTGCTTCGTCGGCGACGAACCGACCGAGCGCTCGGATGCTGCTGTCGGTCACCGGGGCTCCCCTCGAACCATACTGGTTGCATCTGAATATTGCGTGAGCAGACCGATAGCGGCCAGCTTCTCCCGGAACGCCTTGCCGTTGTGGTCAAGGACCGATGGGTCGACCTCATAGGCCAACGGGCTCGCGGCCGCGACCTTGTTCTCCACTACGAGCCCGTACTTCTCGTACAGCAGCGCGCAGAACTGGTCGAACTCCATCTCCGTGCCCTGCGGGACGGTGGCAGATACCAAGCCCTCAAGCATCGGGGGCTTCATGGTGAAGTGCCGGCGCCCGACCGTCGCGTTCAGGGCTCCCACAGCAGCGAGGGTCTCGCTGAAGAACGCTCGGGGCGAGGCGACCGCGTTGCCGGCCTCCTTGGTGAATCTTTCGTAGCGGCGCTTCCTGGCCTCGTCGTCCTCGGCTTCGATTTCGTCGATCATTTCCCGAGCCTGGACGTTGATCGCGTTGACGATGTCATTGCGGAAGCCGGTGAGGTTCTTCTGCGACTCTCTGCGCAGCGGGGTTGCCTCGTTGCCGAAGTCCAACAGGATCGACTCGCGGTCGGTAGCCCCGAGCTTCCGGCGTGCGAGTTGCAACTGGTGGCGTGCCAAGCAGTAGGGGACCCAGTGCATGAGGCTCTCGGTGCGCTTGGCCCTGGGGACTGTCGAAGTCCGAGCGACGATGTTGCGAGCCCCTTCCCTCAGCAGATCAGGCCACGGGCTGAGATCCTCGCGCAGCTTGATTCCTGCGTCTGAGTCTTCCACAGGCACTTCGTCGTAGTCGAAGTCGTGCGCGCTAAGGGCCTTGGCAAGGTTGCCCAGCGGGGTGCCGCTGTCCTGCACGAGGTCGTGCAGGCCCTGTCGGGTCGCTTCCTTGCGGTCAGGATCAGAGTCGCTGCGTAGGACCTTGTAGGCCCAGCTGCCACCATCGCGGAAGAGGTAGCGCTCGATGCTCGGAGCATTAATGCCAGCAGTGACCTTGTCGGCCTGCTTGCGCTTCTTTGCGCTCCTCTTGGGAGAGGCATCGCTTTGCTTGATTCGCCGGTCGACTGCGTCGTAGTGGATGAGCTCACCGACGAACGGGTAGATGTGCGCGCCGAACCAACTGGGCTGGCTACGACGCCCGGGGATCTCGACCAGTAGTGATGAGAATAGGGCGTGGAGCGTTTCCATCGTCTCGGGAGAGTCCAGCTCGACGGCCTTGCTGAGTTCCTCGTCGCCCTCGACGATGCGGGCCTTGGTCGCGATCCGCCGGGCCAGGTCGTGCGAGGTCCTTTTGTAAGCTGTGTCGGCTCCGTTGTCTAGGAGCCCTGCGAACTTCTCCGGGTCTTCCTGATGTGCCAGGTAGACGCCACGGGCGATCGCGAGCATCTCAAGCGGGACGTAGAAACCGCGGCCCTGCTGTTCGAGATTCACCCCGAAGAGACGAAGGACGACCTCTGCCTTGGAACGATCAGCCATCACGCACGCACCGACCTGATCTTGTCGCCGACGTCGATCATGAGCTTTCTCATGACGTCGCCCACCAGTACCTGGATCTCGTCGTCCCTGTTTGAGGAGTCAGCCAGCTCGGCCAAGGATCCACTCAGGCCGCGGATCTCTGCCTCGTGCTGGACTTCGCTACGCAGACCTGCGGCCCACCGTGTCAGCAACTCGAAGCGCAGAAGGTCTGCTTCCACCGAGACTGCGTCCTTGTCAGGGTCGACGGCCGGGATGCGGATGTAGATGGCCCGGTTGAGCCACTCGACGGCATTCTGCATCTCGGGGGCGACGCCCGTGCGGCCTTCCTCTTGCCACTGAGTGACCTGGTCGACGACCTCAACGCCCTTGCTGGGGACTCGCCGGGAGATCACGGCCGCGCGTGCGCGGTGGGTGAAGAAGGCGGGGTCGAGTATGAAGAAGTCAGGGTTGCTCCCGGCCCGGTGGATGCCCTGGACGGCCTCCAGGCCCTTGAGGAAGCGGTCTCTCACCCTGGTGTCTGCAGGGTCCCGGTTCTTGTCCTGGACAAGAACGAAGTCATCGCCAGCCTGCAAACCCATGCGGGCGAAACGGTCCGTGTTGTCGTCGCTGTTGAAGAAGTCAGCTCGTCGCAGGAATGTGTACAAGCCCCGCAAGTGTTCGGCCTGTTTCTGGACGTCCCGATTCGTACGGACCTTCTGCAGGTAGCTGCTGGCATCCGCGGGAGGGAAGTCGCCGGCCGTGTCCGGGTCCAGCCGGTCGTCGACCTGGCGACGGGAGACCTTGCCTGGGTCCAGCTTTCGTAGGGCGAAGAAGGCAGGGACCAGATGACGCTGTTGCTGGGTCATCCGGTCGCCGAAGAGCGCCTGGTGATACAAGTGGGGAGCCTGCCACAACCTGTTCGAGTGCGACCGCTGGTACTTGGCATGGACGTTCTCACAGGACAGCCCGCCGGTGAGCATGTAACTGGTCACCGACAGCGCCTGACGGGTCGTTACTACAGCCCCGGTGCGCTCGGCCGCGGCGAACACGTCCCGGATCGCGTCTCGGCGCTGAGGCCCGCGGGTGAGATCGCTTAGCTCGTCGCGGTTGGCCAGGATCGGGCAGACCTTCCGCGCATCACAGGTCTCGCAGGGCTTCCACCGCGACCATTGCGTCGTCGTCCACTGCTTCAGGATCCAAGGGATGAGCCCGCCGTTGGGGCTGTCTGCCGCTACGGACTGGTAGTTGAGGTTGATGACGGTGACTGTGCCATCGGGGTCGCTGACCTGCCCACGGACAATGCCTCCCGTGAGGGTCTCCACCAGAATCTTGGCGTGTCCGGTGCCGTCTTTGTTGAGGTTGTCGTCTTCGGCGACGCACTTACGTAGCTGGCCCTCGTTTGCGCAGATGACTGCGATGCCCTCGTCCGGAGGGTCAAGCAGCTCCACGAGCTTGCGAGCGCCCGCCCGCAGGCTGAGTTCGCTGAGATCTTTGAGGATGTACAGCGGGCGTCCGCTACGGGTCCGGCCGATAGGGCGGCTGGCGTCTCCGGACTCGGACAGCTCACGGAAAACTGCCTTCCGGACATCTGCTGTGTTCGTCTCAGCCTCGGTCCGCAGCTCGGCCAGAAGGCTGGCACACAGGCTCGTCTTGCCATGCCCGGCGTCCCCGGTGAGGACGATGGTCTTCGTGGTCGGTCGCTCGATAGCGTTCAGCAGGTAGTTCAGCGTCACGACGGTGAACAGTGGCTGCGTCCAGTCTGCCTGCAGCTCGTAGATCATCTCAGAGGTGTCGGCGTCGAACGGCTGGTAACGACGTATCCGTTGGACGTGTTTGTTGACCTCTAGCGGCATGCTGCTGTCCTTTGTCGACCGGGCCCGGAGCGCTACAGAATTTTAGCTGCCAGCGCTCCTGACGGTAGATCAAATTCCGCGTCAGAGCGCCCAAGTACGCCTGGTTTGCCAGCGCGTAACTGTGTCGCGGATCCTGAGTCCGTGATCGTCGTGCTTGGCTGCGACGCTCGATGCTGACTGCGATCGCGTTGAGGAAGCGCGGGACGTCGGCCTTGTCGATGCTGTGGTAGCAACAGCGTGGCATCTGATGGCCGTTGATGAGCTCGTTCAGGGGCCCGTGATGCCGGAAGGAGAGGCGTAGAACCGTAGCGATCGGCACGTCAGGCGGCACTTAGGTATCGGTCTACCGCGCGTGCCCACTCTTGATCGAGTACGATTACCGCTCGTTCCGCCGGTTCTACAAGCAAGCGCAGATGGGGGTCACACGTGGGTGAGCGGTACCCCTTGCGGGCCAAGCGGCGGCCGAAGTTCGAGGAGGGTGTCGGCTCCCTGCGAGTCGTGGATCTCTTCGCCGGCTGCGGCGGCCTCACCCTCGGTATTGCCCAGGCAGCCCACAAGCATGACGTCTCGCTCGACGTTCGTCTCGCAGTTGACTTCGAGGCAGCTCCCACCAAGGTCTTCAAGGCTAACTTTCCCACGGCCAACGTCCAGCAGGGAACCGTCGAATCCTACTTCGACGGTGACCTTGGCGCCTCGTTGACCGCTCGGGAGAACGAGACTCTCTCCATGGTGGGTGAGGTGGAGCTCCTGATCGGCGGACCGCCGTGTCAGGGGCACAGTAACCTCAACAACCACACACGCCGCGATGATCCCAAGAACCGGCTGTACCTGCGTATGGCTCGCGCCGCAGAGGTTCTGCGCCCCAGCGTAGTCGTCATCGAGAACGTGCTGGCCGTTGTCAATGACAAGCAGCAGGTGGTCTCTCGCGCCATCTTTCACCTTAGGAAGCTTGGATACGATGTCGCCACTAGTCGTATCGACCTACTCAAACTCGGGGTCGCCCAGACGCGCAAGCGCCACATACTGCTGGCCGTCCGCGAAGACGCGCTGCCTTTTGGGTATTCGGCGGCTGACCTGCTGCAGATCGAAGACCACAAGGCCACGCCTCATGACCTGCGTTGGGCGATCGACGACCTGCTCGACGTTCGACCGAAGTCATTCTTCGATGAAGCTGCCGTACCCAACCCGGACAACGAACGGCGTATGAAGTATCTCTTCGAGAACGACGAGCACAATCTGCCGAACGAAGAGCGCCCCGAATGTCATCAGGGTAAACATAATTACACCTCAATGTATGGCCGTTTGTGGTGGGATCGTCCTTCTCAGACCATTACCAGCGGTTTCGCGACGATGGGTCGCGGGCGGTTTGTCCATCCTGGTGTCCCCCGATGTCTGACCGCCCATGAGGCCGCGCGTATCCAGGGCTTCCCGGACTATTTCAAGTTCGTCGACGAGAGGGTCAAGCCTCGCTACGAGCTGACTCGCACCGAGGTTCAGGTCATCATCGGCAACGCCGTACCTCCGCCTCTGACCGAGGCGCTGACCTCCAGGCTCTTCGACGCTGACGTTTTGCATGCGAAGGACGACGCTCCCGGGCTGCTTGAGGACGACTACGCCGCTTCTGCTGTTGACCTTGCCTGCTGAGCCTGCAACGGGCTGATTCTGTCCGAGGGGAGTGTCTTTTTCCTCAGCCCCAATGCTCACTGTTGGATCCGCTAGCGATTCCGGTGACCAGCGCACGCATCGCCGCCATCGAGAAGAGCAACGGCCCACGGCTGATGTCCTTGGAGTCGCGCACTGCGGCTCGCTCGCCCAGTTCCGCAACTTCCACACAGTCGTTCGCACCCCCGCTGTATGAGCTCCTGCGCCACTGCGCGTGCGCGAGATCGACGCAGTGTGAGGCTGTTGTGACGTTGTGCGAGGCGGCTGTGCTGGGCGTGCTCACTCTTCGAGCTCCTTGCTGATGCGTGCGATGCGGGTGCGGGTCTCCGACGGGTCGAGGGCGCTTTCCCTCAACTGATCGAAGATGTCCGTGTAGTTGTCCACGTCCTCAGGGGACTCCAGATACACGGAGTTCTTGGGGTTCTCCAGCCACACCAGGTCCGGCGTGGGATTGCGGGAAGGCCAAGATGACGAACGGGCCGTACAGCCCGGGATGCGCGCCGAGTGAGAAGGGCAGCAGCTGCACGGTGACGTTCGACTGTTCGCTCGCCTCCACCAGTTTCTGTAGCTGGTCGCGCATCACTTCTGCAGAGCCGACCGTCCTGCGGAGCACGGCTTCGTCGAGGATCGCCCAGAGTCTGGCGGGGGCCTCGCCACCCAGGCGGCTGTTCTGCCGCTCCAGGCGGACCCTGACCAGGGACTCGACTTGCGGCGGGGACAGGTCCTTCCTCATCTGGGAGATCACGGCACGTGCGTAGTCCTCGGTCTGGAGCAGCCCTGGCACGAGCATCGGTTGGTAGCTGGCGAGGTGCGTCGCGCCGGCCTCCAGTGCGAGGTACCCGTCGGGTCTGCCGCACGATCGGGTGACATCTTGACCTGCCTCACCTCTGGGGTTCCAGTTCTGGTGGCTAACTGACAGCCCTTCACGGAAGGCTGGCAGTCATGCCTCGTCCCTATCCTCCGGAGTTCCGGGCGCGCGCCATCGCGCTGATCCGCGCCGGCAAGCAGGCCAGACAGACAGCGGTGGAGCTCGGCATCCATCCCGTCACGTTGTCGAAGTGGTTGCGGCAGGACGACATCGACAACGGGCGGCGACCGGGAACCCCGTCGAGCGAGTCTGCTGAGTTGCGGGCCGCGCGTCGGCGGATCCGAGAGCTGGAAACCGAGCTGGCGATCGTCCGGCAGACGGCGAAGTTCCTCGGCGAGGACAAGCCCCGCCCAAAAGGCTCTACCCGGTGATCGACCGACTCGTCGATGCCGGGGCACCGGTCGACAGGTGCTGCCGGATCCTTGGTGTCGCCCGGCAGAACTACTACAAGCACAAGCGCACACCGACCACTCCACGGCGGCTACGGCGGGACTGGCTGACCGGGCTGATCCGAGAGGTCCACGTCGCTTCCCGCGGCACCTACGGCTACCGCCGCGTCCACGCCGAACTCACCCTGGGCATGGGCATCCGGGTCTGCTCCAGGACCGTGTCGGTACTGATGACACAGGCCGGGATCCACGGACTGCCCGGACCGGTGCGCATCAAGCGGCTGCGTGGCATCGTCACCGCCGAGGACCTGGTCAATCGCAAGTTCCATCGGCTGCGTCCCGACGAGCTGTGGGTCACCGACATCACCCAGCACCGCACCAGGGAAGGGTGGGTGTACTGCGCGGCGGTCCTGGACGCGTTCAGCCGCAGGATCGTGGGCTGGTCCATCGACTCACGGCAGGACTCCACCCTCGTGGTCAACGCGCTGGACATGGCCATCCGCAACCGCCGCCCCGAGCCGGGCGGGATCGTTCACGCCGATCACGGCACCCAGTTCACCTCCTGGGTCTTCGGGGAGCGGATCCGCTCCGCCGGCCTCCTGCCGTCGTTCGGCACCGTCGGGGACGGCCTGGACAACGCGATGATGGAGTCGTTCTGGTCCTCGATGCAGATCGAGCTGCTCAACCGCAAACGCTGGAAGACCCGGGTCGAACTGGCCAACGCGATCTTCGAGTTCATCGAGATCTTCTACAACCGCCAGAGACGACACTCGGCACTGGGCTACCGCGCCCCCATCGAGTACGAACTACTCTCCGAGAACGACACCACCCCAGCTGCCGGTTAGCCACCGAGCCTGGAGCCCAAACGGTGGGGCAGGTCAACCTGTCACCCCAACCTGCATCAGACCCGGGACGGGGCCGTGACTTGCTTCTGTGGTGGCGGGGCCGGTCGTGCTCGCTGGTCGGAGTCCGTTGACCGTTGCCTGCGCTGAGTTGGTTCCGGCCGGTCCGGGTGATGGCCGTGTTCCAGGTAGAAGCGCCCCGCGTCAGTGATCTCCGCTTGCCACTTCCCATCCTGCTTGGGCATGGTGATCAGGCGCCGCTCCTTCAGCGCGCGGGCGGTGAGAGCGAACTCGGGGCTGTCCGACGTCACGGGGTCGGCTCCGCCCCCGATGCGGGTGAGGAGTGCGAGCTGCCGGTCATTTAACGGAGACCATCGGTGCATGTCGATCGTCGTACCGTTTGTTGTCTCCTCGGCACAAGCTGTGGGGAGGACTCCTGCGGAGCGCGCGGCGCACTCGGAGGCGGAACATCTCTCGCTGGGAGCCGCCGGGGAGCCGCTCCTCGAAGTCGGCTCCCAAATGGCTCCCAAAACGGGGCCGCAAAGCAAATCAGGCCCGTTGCTGATCCCTCAGCAACGGGCCTGACCTGCTCTTTTGGCTGTCGGGGTGGCGGGATTTGAACCCACGACCTCTTCGTCCCGAACGAAGCGCGCTGCCAAGCTGCGCTACACCCCGGTGTCGCTGCTGTACTGCTTGTTGCGGCGACGTCGTTTACTTTAGCCCACTGGTGGCCGGAGACGAAATCCGGTTTAGGGGCGGCGGCCGACGGGGTTCGGGCGGGTGTGGTCGAGGGCTACGAGGAGGACCGCCAGGGCGTAGAAGGAGAGGCCGAGGAGGAGGGCGTTGGCGAGGGTGGCGCGGTAGGTGTGCTGCTCGGCGTCGAGGAAGGGGTAGAGGTAGCGGCCGGGCGTGCCGGGCAGGAGCAGTTCGGCTCGGGTGAGGTAGAAGGCCAGGTAGGCCAGGGGGCAGAGCATCCAGCCGGCCGTCTGGCGGAGGTGGAGGCGGGCGGGGGGCGTGAGGAAGAGCCAGTCCACCAGGGCCGCTGCGGGGGCCGCCGTATAGAGGAGTTGCAGGGCCAGCCACTGGGGGTGCCAGGGCACCGGAGGGTGTGCGGCGCCCGGCATGGAGAACGGGGGCGTCGTGTGGCCGAGGAGCAGGTGGTAGACCAGGGCCGAGATCAGCGCGTAGAGAAGTGCCGCGCCGGTCAGGGACGAGGACAGGGGGCGGGCCGCCTGCCAGGCGCGGCGGGCCGAGGCGAGGCTGACCAGGACCAGGAGCAGCGCCGCCTGGACTCCGAAGTAGCTCATGATCCGGCCCGGGCTGCCCAGCAGCAGCTCCAGGGCCACGCCCGCCGCGGCCAGCGCGGCGGTCACCAGGCGGAACACGGCGGTGACGGGGCGGCGGATCGGGGCCACCACCGCCGTCGCCGGAACGTATGCGGGCATCAGTACGGGCGTGCCCGGGACCGCGGGGAGGTCCGGGATGTCCCTGGGTATCGGGGCCGTCATGCCCTCAACGTAGAGAGGAGGGGCATATCCGGCATTTCGGTGTACGCCGGGTGGGTTACTCCCGGGCCACCAGCGTCAGCAGCGTCGCCTCCGGCGGGCACGCGAAGCGGACCGGCGTGTAGCGGTTGGTGCCGCAGCCGGCCGAGACATGGAGGTAGGAGGTGCGGCCGTCCGCCGTGTGCGTCGACAGGCCCTTCACCCGGTCCGCGTCCAGGTCGCAGTTGGTGACGAGGGCGCCGTAGAAGGGGATGCAGAGCTGGCCGCCGTGGGTGTGGCCGGCCAGGACCAGCGGGTAGCCGTCGGCGGTGAAGGCGTCCAGGACGCGCAGGTACGGGGCGTGCACGACGCCCATCGAGAAGTCCGCCGTACCGGACGGACCGCCCGCCACCTGCGGGTAGCGGTCGCGCTTGATGTGCGGGTCGTCCAGACCCGTCAGCTCGACCGAGACGCCCTCGATCTTCAGGACACCGCGGGTGTTCGTCAGGTTCAGCCAGCCCGCCCCGTCGAAGCCGTCCCGCAGGTCCTCCCACGGGTTGTGGATCACGCCGACGGCCGGCGGGTTGCCGTTCAGGCCGTGCTTGCCGCTCGCCTTCTCCACCAGGTAGCGGGCGGGGTTGCGGGGGACCGGGCCGTAGTAGTCGTTGGAGCCGAAGACGTACGCGCCCGGGAACTCCATCAGCGGGCCGAGCGCGTCGAGCACCTCCGGGACGCCCTCCGGGTCGGACAGGTTGTCGCCCGTGTTGAGTACGAAGTCCGGGCGCAGGCCCGCCAGCGACCGCAGCCAGCGCTGCTTCTTGCGCTGACCGCCGACCATGTGGATGTCGGAGACCTGGAGCACGCGCAGCGGGCGCATCCCCGGCGGGAGGACCGGGACCGTCACCCGGCGCAGACGGAACGAACGGACCTCGAAGCCGGCCGCGTACAACACACCGGCGGCGCCGAACGCCGCGATTCCCAGGGGTACTCCGTATCGAGCGCGCATACGACCATCGTGTCAGACCGGGAGCGGGGCCCGGGACCGCCCTGTCCCGCAGGCGTCCGACGGGCGGGGGCAAAAAGGGCGGGCGGTCGGCTTGCGGCACCTGCGACAATCGGTGTCATGACCACCACGCTCAAGTCGAAGCTGCACGACGACCTCAACGTCGCGATCAAGGGCCGCGACGAGCTCCGCTCGTCCACGCTCCGGATGACGCTCGCCGCGATCACCACCGAGGAGGTCGCGGGCAAGCAGAAGCGCGAGCTCTCCGACGACGAGGTGCTCAAGGTGATCGCCAAGGAGGCGAAGAAGCGCCGCGAGGCGGCCGAGGCCTTCGCACAGGGTGGCCGTGCCGAGAGCGCCGAGCGGGAGAAGGCGGAGGGCGCGGTCCTCGCCGAGTACCTGCCGAAGCAGCTCGACGACGCGGAGCTGGACGCGGTCGTCGCCCAGGCCGTCGCGGAGGCGAAGGCGGCGGGCGCCGAGGGCCCGCGGGCCATGGGCGCCGTGATGAAGATCGTGAACCCGAAGGTGGCCGGCCTGGCCGAGGGCGGCCGCGTCGCCGCCGCGGTCAAGAAGCACCTCCAGGGCTGAGAAGGCCCAAAGGCTGAGCAGACCCCCAAGTCTGCGCAGACCCCCAAGGCTCAGCAGACAGTACGACGGCGGGGCCGCACCTCTTTCCTCGAGGTGCGGCCCCGCCGTCGTACCGGAAACCGGAAGAGTGGCTCGGGCGCCGGAGGCCGGGGCTCAGCCCCGGCCGCCCCCGTTCCCGTTGTTCCCGCCGTTCCCGTTCCCCTGGATGAAGCCGTCGGGGAAGGAGAAGGTCGGGGTCGGGGTGGTGCCGCCGTCGGTGGAGCCGTCCGTCGTGCCGCCGTCGCTCGTGTCGCCGATGAGACCGCCGATCAGGCCACCCGTGTTGTCGCCGTTGCCGTTCCCGTCGTGCTTGCCGTTGTTGTCGTCGTCCGGGATGTCGACGAGGTTGAAGGACTCGTCCGACTTGCCCACCAGGGCGCCGGTCATGGCGTCCTTCCAGATCGGGCCGGGGGTGTCGGCGCCGTAGACCTCGGAGTGGTAGACGCCGCCGATGGTGATGTTGGTCATCTCGATGTTCTGCTTGGCGCTGCCGACCCAGACCGCGCCGGCGAGGTTCGGCGTGTAGCCGACGAACCAGGCGTTCTTGCGGGAGTCCGTCGTACCCGTCTTGCCGGCGCTCTCCCGGTCGTCCAGACCGGCCTGCTGACCGGTACCGGAGTCGATCACGCCGCGCAGCAGGGTGTTGATGGTGTCCGCGGTCTTCTCGCTCATCGCACGCGAGCAGGTCGACTTCGGGACGGCGAGGGACTTCTCCTCGTTGCCGACCTTCTGGGTGATCGACTCGATGGCGACCGGCGTGCAGTACATGCCGCGGTCGGCGAAGGTGGCGTACGCGCTCGCCATGGTCAGCGGCGAGAGGCCGATCGCGCCGAGGGCGATGGCCGGGGTCTGCGGGAGCTTCGAGCCGTCGCCCTGGTGGACGTGGAGCGCGTCCGTCATCTTGACCACCGGGCACAGGCCGATGTCGGAGATCAGCTGGACGAAGTAGGTGTTGATCGACTTCGCCATGGCCTTCTTCATGGCGTACGGCCCGACCTCGGACTCGTTCTCGTTCTCGACCTGCTCGCCCGTCGTGTTGACCCACTGCTTGCCGTCGCACTGCTGGACGGGGCTCGGGTAGTTCATCTTGTACGGCGACGAGTACTTCTGCGTCGCCGACTTGCCGCCCTCGATGGCGGCGGCGGCCACGAACGGCTTGAACGTCGAGCCCGTCGGGAAGCCGTAGTTGGAGCCGCCGTAGTCCCGGTCGACCGAGAAGTTGTACTCGGTCTCGTTCTTGCTGTAGCCGTACGGCTTCGACTGGCCCATCGCCAGGATCTTGCCGGAGCCGGGCTCCACGAGGGTGGCGGCCGCCGCGACCGAGTCGGACTTGTAGACGTGGTCCTTGATCGACGTCTGTACCGACTCCTGGGCCTGCGGGTCCAGCGTCGTACGGATGGTCAGACCGCCCTGGTTCCAGAGCTTGGCGCGCGCCTCGCGGGTCTTGCCGAAGACCGGGTCGGTGAGGAAGACGTTCTCGACGTACTTGCAGAAGAACCCGGCGCCCTTGACGGCGGTGATGCAGCCGTTCTTCGGCTGGGTGATCTTCAGCCCGAGCGGCTTCTCCTTGGCCTTGTCCGCCTCCGCCTGGGAGATGTCACCCAGCTGGGCCATGCGCTCCAGCACGACGTTGCGCCGCTTGGTGGCCTCGGCCTCGTCGTTGACCGGGTCGTAGCGGCTGGGCGACTGGACGATGCCGGCCAGCAGGGCGGACTGCTCCAGGGTCAGGTCCTTGGCGTGCTTGGAGAAGTACCGCTGGGAGGCGGCCTCGATGCCGTAGGCCTGCTCGCCGAAGAAGGTGATGTTCAGGTAGTTCTCGAGGATCTTCTTCTTGCCGAGCTTCTCCTCCAGCTGGATCGCGTACTTCAGCTCCTTGACCTTGCGGCCGAGGGTCTGCTGGGTGGCCTGGGCGACCTTCGTCGGGTCGTCGCCGGCCTCCTCGATGAAGTAGTTCTTCACCAGCTGCTGGGTGAGCGTGGACGCGCCCTGGGAGACCCCGCCGCTCTGCGCGTTCTTGTTCAGCGCGCGCAGCACGCCCTTCAGGTCGATGGCGCCGTGCTGGTAGTAGCGGGAGTCCTCGATCGCGACGATCGCCTTCTGCATGTACGGCGAGATGTCCTTGAGGTCCACCACCGTGCGGTCGCGGGAGTAGACCTGGGCGATCTGGTTGCCCTTGCTGTCGAGGATCGTGGTCCGCTGGCTGAGCTGCGGGCTCTTCAGGTTGGCCGGGATCTCGTCGAAGCCCTGGACCGAGCCCTTGGCCGCGAGGCCCAGGGCGCCGGCCGCGGGCAGCGCGATGCCCGCCATCACGGCTCCCGCGAGCACACTGACACCGAGGAACTTGGCGGCCTGCTGCGTGGTCGACAGACCACCGCCCGAGCGCTTCTTTGGCATGGGGGCAGCCTAATCCGTGGGGATGAGCATTCCGGGTGAGCGGGTGGCCCTCGGGATGTTCAAGTGCCGGATCGTGACATAGAGGGCGACACCGCGGACTGTGTCCCAGGGCACGACGACATGAACGGTCTACCTTGCCATTCGCCGGACACGCGTACAGGCCTTGGCCTAAGCTGCTCTCAACTGTCACAGCAGTGCGGCCACGTATCAATACGTCCGGCGACCCCGAATCGTTTCGGAACCCGACCACTTTTTTTCGGGTGATGTGTTGATGGCGCGTCCGAATCCGCCTCGTGTGTCACCAGGCGTCCGTTGTGGCGCACCACAGCTGTACCGGTTTGCCGGGATGATCACGCATGTCGCCAGCTCACTCCCGCGGGTGATCTGCCGCTTACCCATAGTCCGTTCGGGCCATTCAAGATTGGGCCCGAAGGGGGTGTTGCGCTGTGCCCACCTTCCGTAACGTCCTCAACTGGCGGCGGTGAATATGCCGCTGCCGCCGTGGGGGAGCCTCGATTCGGGAGAGGACGGCGCCGGTATGGGCTGGGTAACCGACTGGAGTGCGCAGGCTGCCTGCCGCACTACCGATCCGGATGAACTGTTCGTTCAGGGAGCAGCGCAGAACAGGGCCAAGGCGGTGTGCACCGGATGTCCGGTACGCACGGAATGCCTGGCCGATGCGCTGGACAATCGCGTCGAGTTCGGCGTGTGGGGAGGCATGACGGAGCGGGAGCGCCGCGCACTGCTGCGCAGGCGGCCCACCGTGACCTCCTGGCGTCGGCTCCTGGAAACAGCGCGCTCGGAGTACGAGCGGGGGACCGGAATCGTCCCCCTCGACAACGACGAGGTGTACGAGAACTACGCGGCCGTGAGCTAGACCGCACAGGTCAGCTGGACCGCACGGGTCTAGGGCAGCTCCGGCCGGCCGGCCGCGAGCCGGTCACCGATGTCCCGCAGTCCCGCGAGGTCATGTACGTCGCCGGGCAACGCGGCCACCTCCACCACGGCCACCTCGGGGTGGCGCGCGGTGAAGCGGTCACGTGTGCGCTGCTCGCGGGAGAGCAGCTGCATGCGCTCGGCATGCAGCCTCAGCAGGCCTGCGGTGAGCTGGTCGACGGTGCGATCCGGATCCTCTGGCGAGTCCGAGTCTTCTGACGGGTCCGGGTCTGCTGATGAGTCCGGTTCTTCTGACGAGGGGGATTCGTCAGTCCTGTCCGCGTGCCCTGACGAGGGGGATTCGTCGGGCCGGGACCCGGACGGCGCGGGCGCGGGTGATTCAGAACTCGCGGGTGATTCAGAACTGCCGTACGTGTCGGGAGAGTTACGAAGTCCAGCTTTCCCGCCACCCTGATCGACAATGCGGGGCTCTTCAAGATTTTCCGCGGCGGCGAGTGCCCGTTCGGCCGACAGCCGGTCGGCGTCGCTGCCGTGGACACGGTTGAGGACCAGCCCGACCAGCGGCATGTCCTCGGCGGCCAGCCGTTCCACGAAGTACGCGGCCTCCCGCAGCGCGTCCCGCTCGGGAGCCGCCACCACCAGGAACGCCGTACCGGGCGCCTGAAGCAGCTTGTACGTCGCGTCCGCGCGCGTGCGGAACCCGCCGAACGTCGTGTCCATCGCGGCCACGAACGTCTGGACGTCCTTCAGCAGTTGCCCGCCGAGCAGCTTGCCGAGGGTGCCGGTCATCATCGACATGCCGACGTTCAGGAAGGCCATGCCCGCGCGGCCGCCCAGTTTCGCCGGCGCGGTGAGCAGCCGGATCAGCTTGCCGTCCAGGAAGGAGCCGAGCCGTTTCGGCGCGTCGAGAAAGTCCAGCGCCGAGCGGGAGGGCGGGGTGTCGACCACGATCAGGTCCCACTCGTCCCGGGCCCGCAGCTGGCCCAGCTTCTCCATCGCCATGTACTCCTGCGTGCCCGCGAAGCCCGCCGAGAGCGACTGGTAGAAGGGGTTGGCCAGGATGACGGCCGCCCGCTCCGCGTCCGCGTGCGCCTCGACGACCTCGTCGAAGGTGCGCTTCATGTCGAGCATCATGGCGTGCAGTTCGCCGGTGCCGTCGGTGCCCTTCACCTTCCGCGGCACGTTGTCGAGCGAGTCGATGCCCATGGACTGCGCCAGTCGCCTGGCCGGGTCGATGGTGAGCACCACCACCTTGCGGCCGCGCTCGGCCGCCCGCAGGCCCAGCGCCGCCGCGGTGGTGGTCTTCCCGACCCCGCCCGAGCCGCAGCACACCACGATCCGGGTCGCCGGGTCGTCGAGCAGCGGGTCGACGTCGAGCGCGGGCGCGTGGGCCAGCCGCCGCGTGCCGTCCTGCGCCGGTTCCTGTGCCGACTTCTGTGCCGGTTTCCGCGCCGGGTCCTTTGCCCGTTCCGGAGTCATGACATCCCCTGTTCCCGCAGCTCGGTCGCGAGTTCGTACAGGCCCGCCAGGTCCATCCCCTCGGCGAGCAGCGGCAGTTCGTGCCGCTCCAGGTCCAGCTCGGCGAGGACCGCGCGCTGCTCGTGCTCCAGCGCGTACCGCTCGGCGTACTCGGCGGCCTGCCGCAGCAGCGGGTTCACCAGCTGCTCGGCCTTCCCGCCGCGCCGCGCCCCGCCGAGGCCCGCGGCCGACAGCGCCTGCGCGACGGCGGTACGCGGCACGGTCCGTACGAGTTCCAGGTCGGCCGCGTCCAACACCTCCGGCCGGACCATGTTCACGATGACCCGGCCCACCGGCAGCCGCGCGGCCCGCAGTTCGGCGATGCCGTCGGCGGTCTCCTGGACCGGCATCTCCTCCAGCAGGGTGACCAGGTGCACAGCCGTCTCCTTGGACTTGAGCACCCGCATCACGGCCTGCGCCTGATTGTGTATCGGGCCGATCTTCGCCAGCCCGGCCACCTCGTCGTTGACGTTCAGGAAGCGGGTGATGCGGCCGGTCGGCGGCGCGTCCATGACGACGTAGTCGTACACGAACCGGCCGGCCTTGTCCTTCCGGCGCACCGCCTCGCACGCCTTGCCGGTGAGGAGCACGTCCCGCAGGCCGGGCGCGACGGTGGTGGCGAAGTCGATCGCGCCGAGCTTCTTCAGTGCCCGGCCGGCCCCGCCGAGCTTGTAGAACATCTGGAGATAGTCCAGAAGGGCCAGTTCGGGATCGATGGCGAGGGCGAACACCTCGCCGCCGCCCGGCGCGACGGCGATCTTCCGCTCCTCGTAGGGCAACGCCTCCGTCTCGAAGAGCTGGGCGATGCCCTGCCGGCCCTCGACCTCCACGAGAAGCGTCCGCTTCCCCTCGGTCGCGAGGGCCAGCGCGATTGCGGCGGCGACCGTCGTCTTTCCGGTCCCGCCCTTGCCGCTGACGACCTGGAGCCTGCTCACGTCTTCGAGACTAACCAGTCGGCCCGACACTCACGCGGGAGGCTGTGGATAACCGCGCTCCCGGCCGCACGACTGTCCCGTGCGTCACAGCGGATAAAGTCGGCCACATGACCAAGTGGGAATACGTGACCGTACCGCTGCTCGTGCATGCCACGAAGCAGATTCTGGACAACTGGGGTCAGGACGGCTGGGAGCTCGTCCAGGTCGTGCCCGGGCCCAACCCCGAGCAGCTCGTCGCCTACCTGAAGCGGGTGAAGGAGTAGTGGGCGCGGTCGAGGCCAGGCTGGCCGAACTCGGTCTGTCCCTGCCGGCGGTCGTCCCGCCGCTCGCCGCCTACCAGCCGGCCGTGCGGTCGGGTGTGTACGTCTACACCTCCGGCCAGCTGCCGATGGTGGACGGCAAGCTGCCGGTCACCGGCAAGGTCGGCGCCGAGGTCACCGCGGAGGAGGCCAAGGAGCTCGCCCGCACCTGCGCGCTGAACGCCCTGGCCGCCGTGAAGTCCGTCGCCGGTGACCTGGACCGCGTCGCGCGCGTGGTGAAGGTCGTCGGCTTCGTGGCCTCCGCGAGCGACTTCACCGGCCAGCCCGGTGTGATCAACGGCGCCAGCGAACTGCTCGGCGAGGTCCTCGGCGAGAAGGGCGTGCACGCGCGGAGCGCGGTGGGCGTCGCGGTGCTCCCGCTGGACGCGCCGGTCGAGGTCGAGGTCCAGGTCGAGCTGCTGCCGTAACGGCGACGCCACGGGCCACCCCTCGAACATTCGCTCACCAAGGGATAGCCTCCGGTAATGGCCGATGGACAGTGGTATCCCCCCGAGTGGCCGGACCGCATCCGGGCGCACGCGGAGGGCACCCTCGTGCCGGTGACCCCGAAGCGCGCGGCCACCGTGCTGCTCCTGAAGGACACCCCGGACGGCTCCGTCGTCCACATGCTGCGCAGACGCGCCTCCATGGCCTTCGCCGGAGGCGCGTACGCGTATCCGGGCGGCGGCGTGGACCCGCGCGACGACGACCACCAGATCCGCTGGGCGGGCCCCACGCGCGCGTGGTGGGCCGAGCGGCTCGGCGTGGACGCGGCGGGCGCCCAGGCGATCGTCTGCGCGGCCGTGCGGGAGACGTACGAGGAGGCGGGCGTGCTCCTCGCGGGCCCGGCCGCCGACGCGGTGGTCGGGGACACCACCGGGGACGACTGGGAGGCCGACCGCGCCGCCCTCGTCGCCCGTGACCTGTCCTTCGCGGAGTTCCTGGACCGCCGGGGCCTGGTGCTCCGCTCGGACCTGCTGGGCGCCTGGACGCGCTGGATCACCCCGGAGTTCGAGACCCGCCGCTACGACACCTGGTTCTTCGTCGCCGCCCTGCCCGCGGGCCAGCGCACCCGCAACGCCTCCACGGAGGCCGACCGCACGGTGTGGATCCGCCCGGCCGAGGCCGCCGCCGGGTACGACAAGGGCGAGCTGCTGATGATGCCGCCCACCATCGCGACCCTGCGCCAGCTGACGCCGTACGCCACCGCCGCCGAGACGCTCGCGGCGGCGCCCGCGCGGGACATGACCCCGGTGCTGGCCCGCGCCCGTCTGGCGGCCGGGGAGATCGTCCTGACCTGGCCGGGGCACGAGGAGTTCACCAAGCACATACCGACCGCGCCCGGCGCAGGAGGCCCCGCATGACCGAGGCAGCAGCCCTTCCCGGCCAGCCCCGCGGCGGAGTCCTCTCGGGTCCCGCCACCGCGCGGGCGGTCAACGTGCTGGCGCCCAACGCCTCCGCGATGACCCTGGACGGCACCAACACCTGGATCGTCGCCGAGCCCGACTCCGACCTGGCCGTGGTGATCGACCCGGGCCCGCAGGACGACGACCACCTCCGCGCGGTCATCGACACGGCCGAGAAGACCGGCCGGCGCGTCGCGCTCACCCTCCTCACCCACGGCCACCCCGACCACGCCGAGGGCGCCGTCCGCTTCGCCGAACTGACCGGCACCCGCGTGCGCGCCCTCGACCCGGCGCTGCGCCTGGGCGACGAGGGCCTGGCGGCCGGTGACGTGATCACGACCGGCGGCCTGGAACTCCGGGTCGTGCCCACCCCCGGCCACACCGCCGACTCGCTCTGCTTCCACCTCCCGGCCGACCGCGCGGTCCTGACCGGCGACACCATCCTGGGGCGCGGCACGACGGTCGTGGCCCATCCGGACGGCCGGCTGGGCGACTACCTGGACTCGCTACGACGGCTGCGCTCGCTGACGGTCGACGACGGCGTCCGCACCGTCCTGCCGGGGCACGGTCCCGTCCTGGAGGACGCCCAGGGCGCCGTGGAGTTCTATCTGGCCCACCGCGCCCACCGGCTCGCCCAGGTCGAGACGGCCGTCGAGAACGGCCACCGCGACCCCGCCGACGTCGTCGCCCATGTCTACGCCGACGTGGACCGCTCCCTGTGGCCGGCGGCGGAACTGTCCGTGCGGGCCCAGCTGGAGTACCTCGGCGAGCACGGGCTGATCTAGGCCTCCTCGGCGGGCCTCGGGGCCTTCACGCCGTGCACGCGCGCGTACTCGGCGGCGAGCCAGGGGCCGAGGTCGTCGACGTACGTGCGCAGGACGGCACGGTCGCCGACCGGCTCGTAGCCCGACTCGGCCGCGCGGCGCAGCTGTTCGGCGCGCTCCGGGTAGTAGCCGGCGAACGCCTCGGCCATCTCCCGCAGATCGCTGGTCCAGCCGTTCCAGCGGGGCATGACGAGGGTGAACCCGGTGCGGACCAGATGCCGTGACATGAAGCGCACCAGGGGCCGCAGGGCCTCCTCGGTGTCCTCGGCGGCCGCGATCCGGTCCCGCCAGCGCGGCAGGAACCGGGCCAGGTCGCCGTTGGTCTCGCGGGCGAGCAGGGAGTCGGGGCGGTAGCGGGGCAGGAACTCGGCGAGGTCCTCGCCGAGCAGCGGGGTGCACTGGCAGGCCACGAACCAGCCGATGTCGTACCGCTCCAGCTCGCTCAGCACCCGTGCCCGCGAGTAGAGCAGCGTCCCCACCCCGTCGATCTGCGGGAACTCCTTGTCGACGGCCTCCCCGAGGCCCCGGGCCGCCTCCCGGTCGGCGCCGGTCGGCTCGGCGCGCAGCACCGCCACCAGATCCAGGTCGCTACGCCCCACGCGCGCGGTGCCGCGCGGGATCGATCCGTAGAGGTAGGCGCTGTCCAGCCGCGCCCCGAAGGCGTCCAGCAGCCGGTCACGGGCGGCCGCGACGACGGGACGGAAGACGTCCGGCACGCGCGCGTGCGAGCCCTCGCGCTCGATGAAGCCCAGGGAGTCGAGCCCTCTGGAGGGAGCGGGTTCAGCCATGGGGCAACTGTGTCAAAGATCCGGACACGGCTCAGGGTTCCGCCCCATCGGGGGCGGAACCCTGAGCCGTACGGTCCGGTGCCGGTGTCAGCGCGAGCGCTTGGCCAGCCGCTCGACGTCCAGCAGGATCACGGCGCGCGCCTCCAGGCGCAGCCAGCCGCGCTGGGCGAAGTCCGCCAGCGCCTTGTTCACGGTCTCGCGGGACGCGCCGACCAGCTGGGCCAGCTCCTCCTGCGTGAGGTCGTGGACGACGTGGATGCCTTCCTCGGACTGCACGCCGAAGCGGCGGGAGAGGTCCAGCAGGGCGCGCGCGACACGGCCCGGCACATCGGAGAAGACCAGGTCGGACATGGCGTCGTTGGTCTTGCGCAGCCGTCGGGCGACCGCGCGCAGCAGGGCGGTGGCCACCTCCGGGCGGGCGTTCAGCCAGGGCTGGAGGTCGCCGTGGCCGAGGCCCAGCAGCTTGACCTCGGTCAGCGCGGTGGCGGTCGCCGTGCGCGGGCCCGGGTCGAACAGCGACAGCTCGCCGATCAGCTCGCCGGGGCCGACGACGGCGAGCATGTTCTCGCGGCCGTCGGGGGAGGTGCGGTGGAGCTTGACCTTGCCCTCGGTGACGACATAGAGCCGGTCGCCCGGGTCGCCCTCGTGGAACAGGGAGTCACCACGCGCGAGGGTCACCTCACTCATGGAGGCACGCAGCTCCGCGGACTGCTCGTCATCGAGCGCCGCGAAGAGCGGGTTGCGCCGCAGAACGTCGTCCACGAGTTCTCTCCTTGTCGACCTGCTCAGGGGATCTTGCTCCCCGTCGTACCAGGGGACCGTGCTCCCCATTTTGCCGGACGGTCCAAACAGTGTGATCTGTCACAAGGATGCCGCACAGGTGTGCCGAGGTAAGCGGCAGGGGTCCAATCGGGGGCTGATCTTCCGGGTCCGGGGCGGATGTCGGTGCCGGGCTTTAGGCTGGCCGGGTGTCCAAATCGCCGGTGAGAGCACAGGCCAAGGGGGCTGCGCGGGTGGTTGTACGTCGTGATTCCGCTGTGGGCGAACAGGGGTCCGATGCTGCCCCTGGCGCGCCGAAAAAGGCGACCAAAGCGGCGAAAGCCGTGAAGAAGGCCGCCGCCGAGAAGACCGCTGTGAAGAGGGCGGCGCCGGCGAAGAGCGCGGCGAAGAAGGCCGTGGCGAAGAAGGCGGCGCCGGCGAAGAAAACGGCGCCGGCCAAGAAGGCCGTGGCGAAGAAGACGGCGCCGGCGAAGAAAACGGCGCCGGCCAAGAAGACGGCGCCGGCGAAGAAGGCCGTGGCCAAGAAGGCCGCCGCCGAGAAGCCGAAAGCCGCGTGGAAGCCGGAGTCGCACACCGCTCTCGTCCGGCGGGCCCGGCGGATCGACCGCGAGCTCGGTGAGGTGTACCCGTACGCCCACCCCGAGCTGGACTTCGAGAACTCCTTCCAGCTGCTGGTCGCCACGGTGCTGTCCGCTCAGACCACCGACCTGCGCGTCAACCAGACCACCCCGACGCTGTTCGCGAGGTACCCCACCCCCGAGGACCTGTCCGCCGCCAACCCGGAGGAGGTCGAGGAGATCCTGCGGCCCTGCGGGTTCTTCCGGGCCAAGACCAAGTCGGTGATAGGGCTCTCCAAGGGGCTGGTGGAGCAGTTCGGCGGTGAGGTGCCGGGCCGGCTGGAGGACCTGGTCAAGCTTCCCGGTGTCGGCCGCAAGACCGCGTTCGTCGTGCTCGGCAACGCCTTCGGGCGCCCCGGGATCACCGTGGACACCCACTTCCAGCGCCTGGTCCGGCGGTGGCGGTGGACCGAGGAGACCGAGCCGGACAAGATCGAGGCGGCCGTGGGAGCGCTCTTCCCCAAGAGCGACTGGACCGACCTCTCGCACCACGTGATCTGGCACGGCCGCCGGATGTGCCACGCCCGCAAGCCCGCCTGCGGGGTCTGTCCCATCGCCCCGCTCTGCCCGGCCTACGGCGAGGGCGAGACCGACCCGGAGAAGGCGAGGAAGCTGCTGAAGTACGAGAAGGGCGGCTTCCCGGGGCAGCGCCTCAAGCCCCCGCAGGCCTATCTGGACGCGGGCGGCAGGCCGGCCCCGCCGCTGGGCGGCGTACAGGGGAAATGACCTAGGGACCTTCTGGGGGTCGAGTGACGGAACGATCAAGGGGCGCCCGGGCGTTGGACCGGGCAGGACGACGGGGGATGCCATGACACACACCGGCAAGGCGCATACCGACGCGCATATCGACGGGCGTGCCGACGGGCCACGGGCGAGCGCGGCGCTCAGCAAGAAGGACCTCCCGGGCTGGCTGGATCCGGTGGTGCGGGCCGCCGAGACGGTCAAGCCGCTCCAGCTGAGCCGCTTCCTGCCGCCGGAGAACGGCGCGGGACGGCAGTCGGCCGTGCTGATCCTGTTCGGGGAGGGCGCGACCGGCCCCGAGCTGCTGCTGATGGAGCGGGCCGGCTCGCTGCGCTCGCACGCCGGGCAGCCCTCCTTCCCCGGTGGCGCCCTCGACCCCGAGGACGGCGACCCGAAGGCCGACGGGCCGCTGCGGGCCGCTCTCCGCGAGGCCGAGGAGGAGACCGGGCTCGACCCGGCCGGGGTCCAGCTGTTCGGGGTGCTGCCCAAGCTGTACATCCCGGTCAGCAGCTTCGTCGTCACCCCGGTGCTGGGCTGGTGGCGCGAGCCGACCCCGGTGGGGGTGGTCGATCCGAACGAGACGGCACGGGTCTTCACGGTCCCCGTGGCGGATCTCACGAATCCGGCCAACCGGGCCACCGCGGTGCACCCGGCCGGCCACCGAGGTCCGGCATTCCTGGTCGAATCGACCCTGGTGTGGGGGTTCACGGCCGGGGTGATCGACCGGTTGCTGCACTACGCGGGATGGGAGCGCTCCTGGGACCGCGAGAAGCTGGTCCCGCTCGACTGGCGGTCATGACAGGGTGTCCACCGTGAATGTGCTGGACATCCTGTTGCTGGTCGCCGCCGTGTGGTTCGCGATCGTCGGCTACCGCCAGGGGTTCGTCGTCGGCATCCTGTCGGTGATCGGCTTCCTGGGCGGCGGACTCGTCGCCGTCTACGCCCTGCCCGTCATCTGGGACGCGGTGACCGACAACTCCGAGGTGGGCACGACCGCGGCGGTCGTCGCCGTGGTCGTCGTCATCGTCTGCGCCTCGGTCGGCCAGGCACTCACCACGCACCTGGGCAACAAGCTCCGCCGGTACATCACCTGGTCCCCCGCCCGCGCCCTGGACGCCACCGGCGGCGCGCTGGTCAACGTCCTCGCGATGCTGCTGGTGGCCTGGCTGATCGGCTCCGCCCTCGCGGGCACCACCCTGCCGACGCTCGGCAAGGAGGTCCGCAACTCCAAGGTGCTGCTCGGGGTCTCCAGAGCCCTGCCCAACCAGGCCGACACCTGGTTCGCGGACTTCTCCGCGGTCCTCGCCCAGAACGGCTTCCCGCAGGTCTTCAGCCCCTTCGCCAACGAACCGATCACCGACGTCTCACCGCCCGACCCGGCCCTCGCGAACAGCGTGGTCGCCACCACGGCCAAGCAGTCCATCGTCAAGGTGACCGGCACCGCGCAGAGCTGCGGCAAGATCCTGGAGGGCACCGGCTTCGTCTTCGCCGACCGCCGCGTCATGACCAACGCGCACGTGGTCGGCGGCGTCGACGAGCCCACCGTCCAGATCGGCGGCGAGGGCCGCAAGTACGACGCCAAGGTCGTCCTCTACGACTGGCAGCGCGACATCGCCGTACTGGACGTGCCCAACCTGCGGGCGAAGGCGCTGAAGTTCTCCGCCGCGGACGCGGACACCAACAACGGCGCGATCGTCGCCGGCTTCCCGGAGAACGGCTCGTACGACGTCCGTGCCGCCCGGGTGCGCGGCCGGATCACGGCCAACGGCCCGGACATCTACCACCGCGGCACCGTCCGCCGTGACGTCTACTCGCTGTACGCCACCGTCCGCCAGGGCAACTCCGGCGGCCCGCTGCTCACCCCCGAGGGCAAGGTGTACGGGGTCGTCTTCGCGAAGTCGCTGGACGACGCCGACACCGGTTACGCCCTCACGGCCGACGAGATCCAGGCGGACATCGCCCGGGGCCGTACCGCGAGTCAGCAGGTGGGCACCGACAGCTGCGCCCTCTAGAGCCCCCGCGGAGATCTGCGGAGATCCGCGGGGCCCCCTAGGGGGTCAGCCGCGGGTGTGGCGCAGGCGGACCGAGACCCAGCGGGCCCGGCGGCGCAGGATGCGCGGAATCCCCACCCTGAGGTCCGTGCCCGGCAGCTGCGGGGAGGCTCCTCGATGGGAGTTCAGACCGCCTGTCGTACGGCGGTTGCGGGGTGCGTCACTGTAGTCGTGCGTCCAGCCCATACCCCGACGTCTGCCCCTGCCCCAAGGTCGATAACCTCCCCCACGCCCCTCAATCGGCCTATGCGCGGGGCATGTGGCCGTTCGTAGAACAGGTGTGCAGCTCCGGATACCGGGCGCATCGGAACGGTCACCGATCCGGTTCGGGGTCTTTGAGCCAGTTGACCAGTTCGGTGGAGAACGCGACCGGGTCCTCCTCGTGCGGGAAGTGCCCGAGACCGTCGAACAGCCGCCAGCGGTAAGGCGCTTCGACGTACTCGCCGGAGCCGGCCGCGCTGCGGGTGCGGGCCACCGGGTCCAGGGAGCCGTGCAGATGCAGCGTCGGGACGCGCACCGGCCGCTTCATCCGCCGGTTGAACTGGATGCCGTCGGGACGCGCCAGCGAGCGCACCAGCCAGCGGTACGGCTCGATCGAGCAGTGCGCGGTGGAGGGGATGCACATCGCCCGCTGGTACGTCTCCACGGTCTTGTCCTCGGGCAGCCGCGGTCCGGACCAGTCCCGGATCAGCCGGCCGACCAGCGCGCCGTCGTCGGCGACGAGCTGGCGCTCCGGGATCCAGGGCCGCTGGAAGCCCCAGATGTAGGAGGCGGCGGCGGACTGCCGGCGGTCCCGCAGCATCGCCGCGCGCCAGCGCCGCGGGTGCGGCATGGACACGACCGCGAGCCGCCGGACCAGCTTGGGCCGCATCGCGGCGGCCGTCCACGCCAGATAGCCGCCCAGGTCGTGGCCGACCAGCGCGGCGTCCGGCTCGCCCAGGGAGCGGATCACGCCGGTGATGTCGAGCGCGAGGTTGGCCGGGTCGTAGCCGCGCGGGGTGCGGTCGCTGCCGCCGACACCGCGCAGGTCCATGGCGACGGCCCGGAAGCCCGCGTCGGCCAGCGCGACCAGCTGGTGCCGCCAGGTCCACCAGAACTCGGGGAATCCGTGCACCAGCATGACCAGCGGGCCGTCGCCGAGCTCGGCGATGTGGAACCGGGCGCCGTTCGCGGCGACGTCCCGGTGCGTCCAGGGGCCCTCCAGCCGTACGGCCGAGGGAGCGGGATCCGTCATGAGGTCGAGCGTGCCACAGCCTCGATGGCCGGCACGTCATCCCTGGGCAGTTCCGGACGCGGATGCGGCTTGGCGTTCTGCAGCACGCCGGCCGTCTCCTTCATCGACGCGGCCACCTTCTGCGGGCCCTTGCCCTGCTTGGCCTTCTTCGCGAACAGCACGCCGACCAGCGCGAGGACGACGGCCACCAGGACGTTCGCCGCGAAGGAGAGCAGGAAGCAGATCGCCAGGTTCCAGTGGCTCCAGGTCCGAATGCCGTACGCCAGCGCGAAGTTGAGCATCGGCAGGGAGAACAGCAGCAGCACGGCCGCCACCGTGAACGCGCCACCGCTGGTCGCGCCCCGCTTGACGTCCTGCTTCAGCTGGGCCTTGGCCAGCGCGATCTCGTCGTGCACCAGCGCCGACATCTCGGCGGTCGCCGAGGCGAACAGCTGGCCGATGCTGCGTTCGGCACCGACCGGGCTGCCGTCGGGTGCGCTCATCGCGGTCTCCCTCTGCGTACTTGTCATCGTCTTTTGTACCGTCTCGTCAGATCATGCCGGACGGCCGCCCTGCTCGCCTGCCCCGCCCGGCACTTCGACAGGCGCGTCGCGCCCGCCGGGCCCTATCCGGTGGCCTGCCGGGCCGCCTTCTCGGCGGCGATCCGGCGGTGCTCGGCGGCCTTGCGGTCGTATATCTCCGCCATCCGCAGGTGGTACGCCGGGTCGTCCTGCTCGTAGACGTCCGGGATGCCGTCGAGGTCGTCGTCCCGTTCCTCGGCCTCTACCAGCCCGCGGTAGCGGGCGTTGCGTATCTTCAGCAGCACGGTGGCGCACAGGGCCGCGATGAGCGATCCGGTGAGGACGGCGGCCTTGACCTCGTCCGTGAGCACGGTGTCGTCCGCGAAGGCCAGTTCGCCGATGAGCAGCGACACCGTGAAGCCGATGCCGGCGAGCGAGGCGACCGCGAAGACGTCGGCCCAGGCGAGGTCCTCGCTGAGCGAGGCCCGGGTGAAGCGGACGGTCAGCCAGGTGCCGCCGAAGATCCCGACCGTCTTGCCGACGACCAGCCCGAGGACGACCCCGAGCGTCTCGGGTTTGGTGAAGACGTCCGCGAGCGCCCCTCCGGACACCGCCACGCCGGCGCTGAAGAGGGCGAAGAGGGGTACGGCCAGTCCCGCCGACAACGGCCGCACCATATGCTCGACGTGTTCGCCGGGGGAGTGCTCCTCACCCTCGCGGGTGGTGCAGCGCAGCATCAGGCCCATCGCGACACCGGCGATGGTCGCGTGCACCCCGCTGTTGTACATCAGCGCCCAGACGACGACCGCGAGCGGGACGTACACGTACCAGCCGCGCACGCCCTTGCGCAGCAGCAGCCAGAAGACGGCGAGGCCGAGGACCGCGCCGCCGAGCGCGGCGAAGTCGATCCGCTCGGTGAAGAAGATCGCGATGATCAGGATCGCGAAGAGGTCGTCGACGACCGCGAGGGTGAGCAGGAAGGCGCGCAGGGCGCTGGGCAGGGACGTCCCGATGACCGCGAGCACGGCCAGCGCGAAGGCGATGTCGGTGGCGGTGGGCACCGCCCAGCCGTGGGTGTCGCCGCCGCCGGTGAGGGTGGTGAGGGTGTAGACGAGCGCCGGTACGGCCATTCCGCACAGCGCGGCGACGACCGGCAGGACGGCGGCCCTGGGGTCCTTGAGATCGCCGGCCACCAGCTCCCGCTTGAGCTCGATGCCGGCGACGAAGAAGAAGACCGCGAGCAGCCCGTCCGCGGCCCAGTGGGTGACGGAGAGGTTCAGGCCGAGGGCCTCGGGGCCGAAGTGGAAGTGGCCGACGCTCTCGTAGCTTTGCCGCAGCGCGGGGATGTTCGCCCAGACCAGGGCGGCGATCGCGGCGATCAGCAGCAGCACACCGCCGACGGTCTCGGTCCGCAGCGCGTCCGCGACGAAGGTCCGCTCGGGCAGCGAGAGCCGCCCGAGGACCTTGCGGGCGGGGCTGGTGCGGGGCGCGGACACGGGGACCTCCGGTCGGTGGGCAGGACGGAGCTACTTGCCGACCAGACTTCCCGGCACACCTTGAGGATCACGCTACTTTGCTTAGTTTACCTAAGGTGTGCCGGGAAGTGCCAGGTGAGATTCACGGTAGGCGCAAAAGGGGTGCCCGGCGCGTTTCGCGCCGGGCACCCCTCGGGCCGTGCCGCTGCGGGTCAGTCCTCGCTGGGCGCCGCCGGGAGCTTCGCCTGGATGAGGTCCATGACCGTGGAGTCCGTCAGCGTCGTGACGTCACCGAGCTGGCGGTTCTCGGCGACGTCGCGCAGCAGCCGGCGCATGATCTTGCCGGAGCGGGTCTTCGGCAGCTCCGCCACCGGCAGCACCCGCTTGGGCTTGGCGATCGGGCCGAGCGTGGCGCCGACGTGGTTGCGCAACTCGTTGACCAGGCCCTCGTCCTCGGCGTTCGCCGTGCCGCGCAGGATCACGAAGGCGACGATCGCCTGCCCGGTCGTCTCGTCCGCCGCACCCACCACGGCCGCCTCGGCGACCGCCGGGTGGGAGACGAGCGCCGACTCCACCTCGGTGGTGGAGATGTTGTGCCCGGAGACGAGCATGACGTCGTCCACCCGGCCGAGCAGCCAGATGTCGCCGTCGTCGTCCTTCTTGGCGCCGTCACCGGCGAAGTACTTGCCCTCGAAGCGGGACCAGTACGTGTCCAGGAACCGCTGGTCGTCGCCCCAGATGGTGCGCAGCATCGACGGCCACGGCTCGGTCAGCACCAGGTAGCCGCCCCCGCCGTTGGGCACCTCCTGCGCCTCGTCGTCGACGACCGTCGCCGAGATGCCGGGCAGCGGGGTCTGCGCCGAACCGGGCTTGGTCGCGGTGACGCCCGGCAGCGGGGAGATCATCATCGCGCCGGTCTCGGTCTGCCACCAGGTGTCCACGATCGGCGTCCGGTCGGCGCCGATGTGCTTGCGGTACCAGATCCACGCCTCGGGGTTGATCGGCTCGCCCACCGAACCGAGCACCCGCAGGCTGCTCAGGTCGAACTTGGCGGGGATGTCGTCGCCCCACTTCATGAACGTCCGGATCGCGGTGGGCGCCGTGTACAGGATCGTCACCCCGTACTTCTGCACGATCTCCCAGAACCGGCCCTGGTGCGGGGTGTCCGGGGTGCCCTCGTACATCACCTGTGTCGCGCCGTTGGCCAGCGGCCCGTACACGATGTAGGAGTGGCCGGTGACCCAGCCGACGTCGGCCGTGCACCAGTACACGTCCGTCTCCGGCTTGAGGTCGAAGACCGCCCAGTGCGTGTACGACGCCTGGGTGAGGTAGCCGCCCGAGGTGTGCAGGATGCCCTTCGGCTTACCCGTCGTACCGGACGTGTACAGGATGAACAGCGGGTGCTCGGCGTCGAAGGCCTCCGGCGTGTGCTCGGCCGACTGCCGCTCGACGATCTCGTGCCACCACACGTCCCGCGAGTCGTCCCAGGCCACCTCCTGCCCGGTGCGCCGCACGACCAGCACGTGCTCGATGTTGTCCACCTTGCCGATCGCCTCGTCCACGGCCGGCTTGAGCGCGGACGGCTTGCCGCGCCGGTAGCCGCCGTCGGAGGTGATGACGACCTTGGCGTCCGCGTCCTGGATGCGGGTGGCCAGCGCGTCCGCCGAGAAACCGCCGAAGACCACGGAGTGCGCGGCGCCGATCCGGGCGCAGGCGAGCATCGCGACCGCCGTCTCCGGGATCATCGGCATGTAGATCGCGACCCGGTCGCCCTTCTGGACCCCGAGTTCCAGCAGCGCGTTCGCCGCCTTGGAGACCTCGTCCTTCAGCTCGGCGTAGGTGATCGCGCGGCTGTCGCCGGGCTCGCCCTCGAAGTGGATGGCGACCCGGTCGCCGTTCCCGGCCTCCACGTGCCGGTCCACGCAGTTGTACGCGACATTGAGCTCGCCGTCCTTGAACCACTTGGCGAACGGCGGGTTCGACCAGTCCAGCGTCTCCGTCGGCTCCTTGGCCCAGGTCAGCCGACGGGCCTGCGCGGCCCAGAAGCCGAGCCTGTCAGCCTTGGCCTCTTCGTACGCCTCGGCCCCGACGTTGGCGTTCTCGGCCAGGTCGGCGGGCGGCGCGAAGCGTCGCTCCTCCCTCAAGAGGTTGGCCAGGCTTTCGTTGCTCACGACATCTCCCTTTCGAAGGGTGTCCGTTGTGTCCCAGGCCACACAGCTCATCAGACCCAGGGGTCCGGTGACAAGGGCCGTCGGAATATTGGTTTAGACCTGTCGGCTTCCGGCGGGCCCGTCGCCCCTTCTCAGGCCGGGCTGCGCAACTCCTCCGCGCCCGGCACCCCCTCGAACACCGCTCCCTCCTCGTCCCCCTCGGGCCGGCCCAGCAGATACGCCTGCGCCTCGCCCACATGGAAGTACATCCCGTGCAGCTCCAGCGCCCCCGCGGCCAGCGCCCGGGCCACCGAGTCGTGTGCCCGCAGATGCTCCAACTGCTGGACCACATTGGTCAGGCAGAGCTGCTCCACCGCGTCCGCCGGCGCCCGCCCGGCCAGCCGGACCCAGGGGCGGCTGTCGTCGGCCACCCGCGCCAGGCTCGGCTCGCCGTGCCGCAGCCACCGCCCGAGCGGGGTCGTCTCCTCCTCCCCGGACCCCGAGGTCAGCAGCGTCTGCATCGCCCCGCACCCGGAGTGCCCGCACACCGTGATGGAGCGCACCTTCAGCACGTCCACCGCGTACTCGATCGCCGCCGCCACCGAGTCGTCGCCGTTCTCCTCACCCGGAAGGGGGACCAGGTTGCCGACGTTGCGGACCACGAACAGGTCACCCGGTCCACTGGAGGTGATCATCGAGGTGACGAGCCGGGAGTCCGCGCAGGTGAGGAAGAGCTGCGAGGGCCGCTGCCCCTCGCGCGCCAGCCGGGCCAGCTCGTCCCGCACCAGGGGCGCGGTCTCGCGCTGGAACGCGCTGATCCCACGGGCGAGTTCATGCCCGGAGCCGACCGGACCGCCGTCGACCGGTGTCCCGTCGGCCGGTCTGCCGCCGACCCATCGGGTGAGGCCCGCTCGGTGGCCGTGGCCCGCGCGGTGCTCGGGACGTGGGCCGTGCTCGGGGCGGTGGCCGTACTCCGGCGAGCGGATGCCCGCGCGGCAGCCGGTGAGTTCGGCGGAGCCGCCCTGCGCGGTGTGAGCCTTGCGCCAGTCCTGCAGTGACTCGTACGCCGCGTGGTCCATGAACGAACCGTCCAGCTCCACCACGGCGTGGGCGCCTTGGGGTACGAGATGCAGGGCTCTGCTGAGCCGGGGAACCGCGAGGAACGTCAGCTGTCCTCTGACATGGACGTAGTGGACTCCTCCCTTCTCTTCACGGGTGATGCGGGTGCGGGCGAGGCGGTGCAGGGCGAGGGCGACGGCCACGGCGACCCCGAGGACCACGCCCTCCAGGACACCGAGGAGAACCACGCCGAGTGTGGTGACGGCGTACACCAGCACTTCGCGGTGGCGGGTCACCGTGCGGATGTGGTGCAGGGACACCATCTGGATGCCGACGGCCATCACCAGGGCGGCGAGCGAGGCGAGTGGGATGAGATCCAGGAGCGGGACCATCAGCAGCGCGGCGACTACTACGAGAACGCCGTGCAGCATCGTGGAGTTCCGGCTGACGGCACCGGATCTCACATTCGCCGAACTGCGCACCGCGACCCCGGCGACCGGCAGTCCGCCGAGCGCCCCGGAGACGATGTTGGCCGCGCCCTGACCGAGCAGTTCGCGGTCCAGGTCGGAGCGGCCGACCCGGGACTGCGGGCCGGTGCGCCCGGCGACCAGCTTGTCCACCGCGACCGCGCCCAGCAGCGACTGCACGCTGCACACCAGCGTGGTGGTGAGCACGGCGGCGGCGATGCCGAGCACCGGCCCCTCAGGCAGCCCCGCCAGGGCATGGCTGCTCCAGGACGGCAGGTCGACCCTCGGCAGGGTGAGCCCGGTGAGCGAGGCGGTCGCGGTGGCACCGGTGACGGCGACCAGGGCGGCCGGGACCGTGCGCAGCCGGCGGCCCAGGGCGCCGGGGATCCGGGGCCAGCCGAGCAGCAGGGCCAGGGTCAGCGCGCTCATCGCCACGGCGGCCGGGTGCAGGTGGGCCAACTGGGCGGGCAGCGCCCGGACGTTGGCGAGGACCGAACTCTGCGGGTTGCCGCCGAGCACGATGTGCAGCTGGGCGACGGCGATGGTGACGCCGATGCCGGCGAGCATGCCGTGGACCACCGCGGGGCTGACGGCGAGCGCGGTGCGGGCCACGCGCAGGCAGCCCAGGCCCAGCTGGGCCAGCCCGGCGAGGACGGTGATGCCGCAGGTGGTCCGCCAGCCGTACCGGTGGATCAGGTCGGCGGTGACCACGGTGAGTCCGGCGGCCGGGCCGCTGACCTGGAGCGGGCAGCCGCCGAGCCGCCCGGCGACCAGCCCGCCGACGGCCGCGGCGACCAGGCCGGCCTGGAGCGGGGCGCCGGTGGCGAGGGCGATGCCGAGGGAGAGCGGCAGGGCGATCAGAAACACCGCGACGGACGCGGACAGGTCGGCGCTCTCGACGCGGAAGCGACGGCGGCGCGGGGGTGCGGGCGGGCTCGGCGGCCGGCCGGTCGCCGTGGTGCTTCGGGGACTTGCGGCTCCGGCGCGGGCGAGGCCCGGGTTCTCGGGGTGGGTGGGTACGCAGGCTGATGACATGTTTCCCGTCTCCTCCGGGGCGGCGCGGTCGCGGATCAGGGGGTGCCCTCGCGGGGCGGGGGCTCGGTCGCGGCCGTGGGGCACGACGTGCAGCGGCGGGATGATTCAACGCTCGGTAAACGAATCGTAATGGTGAGTAAAGGTCAGGCATGGATTTTCCGGGCAAACGGGGCACCGGTTCACCTCGATGGGTGAAGTGGGCAGTTCATCGGCTTGTCGTATTAATCCCTCTCTCGGTCCTATGCGACCTTGGCGGCGCTGTCGGCACATACCCGGCACATCGCCAGAAAACGCCGTCACCGGCGTTCGCCGAGAGAAGGAAGAAGGTGAGCGGAATTGGCCGCCACCCAGAGGATGGCTGTCGGCGCCGTGGCCGCCGCCGCGGCCTGTGCCGCGTCGCTGGCCGGTTGTGCGAGCGGCACCAAGTCCGAGGAAGGGGCGTCCGGGCCGCAGAAAGGAGCGCCGGCGCCCCAGAGTGTGGTCCGTCTGATCGGCGACGGTTCCACCGCGTACACCGGGGCGCAGCCGCATCAGCCCCAGCCCGAGCGGCTCAAGTCCGGTGAGAAGCCTCCGCAGTTCGTGGTCTTCTCCTGGGACGGCGCGGGCGAGGACAGCCAGAAGCTGTTCTCGCACTTCCGCAAGGTCTCCAAGGAGAACAACGCGAACATGACGTACTTCCTCAGCGGCGTCTACATGCTGCCCGAGGAGAAACGTGACCTCTACCGGCCCCCGCAGCACTCGCCCGGCAGTTCCGAGATCGGCTTCAACGACCAGCAGGGCATCGCCGACACGGCCAAGCAGGTACGGCTGGCCTGGCTGGAGGGCAACGAGATCGGCACCCACTTCAACGGGCACTTCTGCGGCCCCGACGGGGGTGTCGGCGAGTGGTCGGTGGCCGAGTGGAAGAGCGAGATCGCCCAGGCCAAACGGTTCGTGGAGACCTGGAAGACCAACACCGGCATGAAGAACGCCGCACCGCTGCCCTTCGACTACGACAAGGAGCTCATCGGCGCCCGCACCCCCTGCCTGGAAGGCCAGAAGAACTTCGTGAAGGCGGCGAGCCAGTTGGGCTTCCGCTACGACACCAGTGGCGTCAACGACCAGGTCTGGCCCAAGAAGAGGGAAGGGCTGTGGGACCTGTCGATGCAGCTCGTCCCCTTCCCCGGCCACACCTACGAGCAGTTGACCATGGACTACAACTTCATGGTCAACCAGTCCGGCACCTCGACCCAGGGCGACCCCGACATGTACGACTACTGGGGCGACCAGATGCGGGACGGGCTGCTCCAGGGCTTCAACCGGGCCTACAACGGCAACCGCGCGCCGATGGTCATCGGCAACCACTTCGAGTCCTGGAACGGCGGCACCTACATGCGTGCCATCGACGAGGTCGTCCAGGACGTGTGCAACAAGCCCGAGGTGCGCTGTGTCTCCTTCCACCAGCTGGCCGACTGGCTGGACGCCCAGGACCCGAAGGTCCTGGCGAAGCTGCGCACCCTGAACGTGGGCGAGGCCCCGCGGCCGGGCTGGGCGTCCTTCCTGTCCGGCCGCCCCGCCCCGGCCCCGAAGGGGGTGCCCGGGGCGCCGGCGGTCAAGCAGTAGCGGAACCGGGGCGGCGCCTTCGTCAGGCGGGCGCCGCCACCCCCTCGCCGAGCACGAAACCGGGGTCGATCTGTGCCGCCAGGTCGGCCCCGGTGCGCTCGTTCCCCCAGGACAGGGCGTTCTTGAGATGGAAGTGGACCATCTGCCGGGTGTAGCGCTCCCAGTCCCGCAGCTCGTGGGTCGCGTCGGTGGCGATCTTGAGGGTGCGCAGGGCGCGGGCGTTGTCGTCCTCCAGGAGGTCGAACCGGGGCGGGCGGCGCTTCTCCATGGCGCGCACCCAGTCCGAGTGCCCGACCGTCACCAGCAGGTCGTCCCCGACCTCGGCGCGCAGGAAGTCCAGGTCGTCCTGTCCCTGCACCTTGTTGCCGACCACCTTCAGCACGACGCCGAAGTCCCGGGCGTACTCCTTGTACTGGCGGTAGACGGAGACCCCCTTCCGGGTCGGCTCGGCGACGAGGAACGTGATGTCGAAGCGGGTGAACATGCCGGAGGCGAAGGAGTCCGAACCCGCCGTCATGTCGACCACGACGTACTCGTCGGGGCCGTCGACGAGGTGGTTCAGGAACAGCTCCACCGCTCCCGTCTTGGAGTGGTAGCAGGAGACCCCCAGGTCGGCCTCCGTGAAGGGCCCGGTGACCATCAAACGGACGGCGCCGCCGTCGAGTTCCACCGGCCGCGCGCAGGCGTCGTACACCGCGTTCGGCTCCCGCACCCGGACCAGCCGCGAGCCCTCGCCGGGCGGGGTGGTCTTGATCATCGTCGCGGCGGAGGCGATCCGCGGGTTGTGGCCCCGCAGGTAGTCCTTGATCAGGGAGAGCCGCTCGCCCATCGCGGGCAGTGCCGCCGACTCCGCCTCGTCGAGGCCGAGCGCGGGGCCCAGGTGCTGGTTGATGTCGGCGTCGACGGCGACGACCGGCGCGCCGCCGGCCGCGAGATGGCGGATGAACAGGGAGGAGAGCGTGGTCTTGCCGCTGCCGCCCTTTCCGACGAAAGCAATTTTCATGTTCACGAAGGGTAGTCGGGTGATAGCTGTATGTGTCAGATGGAGTGAAGAAGACCACTCCTTCGTGGAGGGGGAGGGCGGGGTGCGTAGGGTCGTACTCATGAGTACGACAGGTGCGACCGCCGATCCGCTCGCGGCGCTGGGCTCGCTGCCCTCCGTGGCCGAGTCCGTGGAGTCCGTGCGCAAGGCCGTGGACCGGGTCTACGGCCACCGGGTCATGCGGCGCCGCAGCAACGCCGTCACCTCCGAGGCCGCGCTGCGCGGCGCCCGGGGCAGTGCGGCGCTCTCCGGTGCCGACTGGGCGCTGGAGGAGGTCCGCCGGCGCTCCGACTTCGGTGTCGACGAGGACGCGCGCGTGGTGGGTGCGGCCCTGCGGCTGACCGCGGAGGCGGGCCAACTGCTCTCCGTCTGGCGGCAGTCGCCGTTGCGGGTCCTGGCCCGGCTGCACCTCGTGGCCGCCGCGACCGACGGCGACGAGGTCGGGCGCCCGCGGCAGGCCGGCGAGACCGTCGACGAGCCGCTGATCGAGCTGCCGCTGCCGGGCGCGGCCGAGGTGTCGGGCCGCCTCGAAGGGCTGGCCGACCTGATCATCGCGGGGACGGAGGCGCCCGCGCTGGTGACGGCCGCCGTGGTGCACGGCGAGCTGCTCGCGCTGCGCCCCTTCACCTCGTACAACGGGCTGGTCGCGCGGGCGGCCGAGCGGATCGTGCTGATCGGCAGCGGCCTCGACCCCAAGGCGATCTGCCCCGCCGAGGTCGGCCACGCCGAGCTGGGCCGCGCCTCCTACCTGGCGGCTCTCGACGGGTATGTCTCCGGCACTCCGGAGGGCATGGCGGCCTGGATCGCGCACTGCGGCCGGGCGGTCGGGCTGGGCGTGCGCGAGTCGACGGCGGTGTGCGAGGCGCTCCAGCGCGGAGCGGCCTGAAACCGGCGCGGGAGGGCCCCGGAAAAGGGTTGCGGCGGTACGAGGAGTCGTACCGCCGCTGGCATGTTCACCGGGTTACCAAGCGTCCTCGATGTGTTGCCCATCAGGTCGGGTGCTTTGCCCGTCACCTGGTGCGGCTGGCCCGTAATCGACGGGTCGACGTCGCGTGGGTGCTCGGTGTTCATGCTGGGTCCGTGGGGCCGAATGCGTTTTAAAGGTGATCCTCTCGGATGTCCTTAGGTCTCGCGGGCCGCTAACCCCTTTGTACTGCAAGCCCCGAGCAAGCGGAACCCCTGCCTGCAGTTCTTTACTTTTAGGTTCAAAGACGCACCAAAAGGGCGCCGTTAGGCCGAACGGGTCACCGGGGGTGCCGGACGGCCGGTTCAGGCGACCGAGTTCCGGCGCCGGCTCGCGTACCAGACCAGGCCCGCGGTGGCGGCCGCCGCCCCTATGGCGGCCGCGGCGACCAGGGCCGGACGCGGGGGCGCGGAGATCCGCTGCTTGAGCCGTACCGGACGGTTGAAGTCCAGAATCGGCCAGCCGCGCGCCAGGGCCTCGCGGCGCAGCGCCCGGTCCGGGTTCACGGCGTGCGGATGCCCGACGGCCTGGAGCATCGGCAGGTCCGTCGCCGAGTCGCTGTAGGCGTGGCAGCGGTCGAGGTCGTACCCCTCGGAGGCGGCCAGCTCGCGTACGGCCTCGGCCTTCGTCGGGCCGTACGCGTAGTACTCCACCTCACCCGTGTAGCAACCGTCCTCGCCGACGACCATGCGGGTGGCCACCACCCGGTCGGCGCCGAGGAGTTCACCGATCGGCTCGACCACCTCGGCGCCCGAGGTGGACACGATGACGACGTCCCGGCCGGCCTTGTGGTGCTCCTCGATCAGGGAGGCGGCCTCGTCGTAGATGATCGGGTCGATCAGGTCGTGCAGGGTCTCGGCGACGATCTCCTTGACCTGCTGGACATTCCAGCCACGGACGAGGGAGGAGAGGTACGCGCGCGTGCGCTCCATCTGGTCGTGGTCCATACCGCCGACCAGGAACACGAACTGGGAGTACGCGTTGCGCAGCGCCGCCCTGCGGTTGATCAGACCGCCTTGGTAGAACGACTTGCTGAACGTGAGCGTGCTCGACTTCGCAATGACCGTCTTGTCCAGGTCAAAGAAGGCTGCTGTGCGGGGCAAGGAGTGGTTTTCCACGCCCCCGAGCATAGGCGCCCACCATTCGGCGTAAGGTGGGGCGCGTGGGTTTGCCTGAGAGGGCTCTCGGGTACACCATGGAAGTCACGGATCGTTCGCGACCGTGCTAACGCGGCCCGGCTCCTCCCCCCCCGAGTCGGCCGTGAAGACGACCCCCACTCTCCCCCCCGGTGGGGGTCGTCGCATGTCCGGGTGGGTTTTCCTCCTCTCTCGCGGGCCGTGAGGCCTTGGTCGGGCGGCTTCGGTCGCCCCTCTCGCATACCCATGCTCCGTCACGCTGGGTAGCCGTGGCGCTGCGCTGTGGAAGTCGCACAGACCCTGGAACGGGCCTCACCGGTATGGGTGACAGCGATATTCACAGCCCCCGAGTTGTCCACAGTTTTGGACCAAGATCCACACGTTTTCCGGGTTCGCCGCACCGTGATTCCTGCGCGCTCCGACGGCGGCGAGTTCATGGCCGGTTCCGATTGCCGGGCGCCAATGGCCGGTTTCTGTCGGCCGTGCATATGGAGGCCGCTTGCCGGTTCTCCACACGTTTGGGAATCGCGGGGCCGCAGGGGCCGCGCGCGAGAACACAGCCAAGGGGGAAGCTCACGTGGCCGGAACCGTCACCCACGAACCGCCGTCCGCCCCATCAGGACGGCCCGGACGCCCGATGATCGTCACCGAGGACGCCGAACTCCTCGACGACCTGTTGCGCCTCTGCGCGGCGGCCGGCGCCCGACCCGAGGTCCACCACGGGGTACCGGAACGCGGCGGCGGCTGGGAGTCCGCCCCGCTCGTCCTGGTCGGCGACGACGCCGCGCGGCGGGTCCGCGGGGCCGCGCGCCGACGCGGGGTGGTGCTCGTCGGCCAGGACCAGGACGACCCGGATGTCTGGAAACGGGCCGTGGAGATCGGCGCGGACCACGTCCTGATGCTGCCCGACGGCGAACAGTGGCTCGTGGACCGGATCGCCGACGTCGTCGAGGGCGTGGGCCGCCCGGCCCTCACCGTCGGGGTCATCGGCGGCCGGGGCGGGGCCGGCGCCTCCACGCTGGCCTGCGCGCTCGCCGTCACCTCCGCGAGGGAGGGACTGCGCACCCTCCTCGTGGACGCGGATCCGCTGGGCGGCGGACTCGACGTACTCCTCGGCTGCGAGACCGCCGAGGGACTGCGCTGGCCCGCCTTCGCCGCCTCGCGCGGCCGGCTCGGCAGCGGCGCCCTGGAGGAGTCGCTGCCCGAACTGCACTCGCTGCGGATCCTCAGCTGGGACCGCGGCGACAGTGTGGCGATCCCGCCGCCCGCCGTCCGCGCGGTGCTCGCCGCCGCCCGCCGGCGCGGCGGCACGGTCGTCGTCGACCTGCCGCGCCGTCTGGACGACGAGGTCGCCGAGGTCCTCACCCAGCTCGACCTCGCCGTCCTCGTGGTCCCCGCCGAACTCCGCGCGATCGCGGCCGCCGGCCGGGTGGCGGCCACCGTCGGCATGGTCGTCCGCGATCTGCGGGTGGCGGTACGGGGGCCGTACGCGCCCGGACTGGACGACCGCGAGGTGGCCCGGCTGCTCGGCCTCCCCCTGGCCGGCGAGGTGCCCGTCGAACCGGGCCTGGCCCGCCCGAACCGCAAACCGCCCGGCTCCGCCGCACGCGGACCGCTGGGCCGCTTCTGCAAGGACTTCTGGGAGCGGACGCTGGTCGAGGCGGGTGGCGTATGAGGCCCGGCACGGCGGGCGCCGACGGCCCGGCCCTGCTCGACGGGGTACGGCGCTGGCTCGCCGAGAGCGGCGCCGAACCGACACCCGCGCGCGTGGCGCAGGCGCTGCGCGAGCAGGGCCGGGTGCTCGGCGACGCCGAAGTCCTCGGCGCGGCCGAGCGGTTGCGCTCCGAACTGGTCGGCAGCGGCCCGCTGGAGCCCCTGCTCACCGACCCCATGGTCACCGACGTGCTGGTGACCGCCCCCGACCGGGTCTGGGTGGACCGCGGCGGCGGCCTGGAACTGACCCGGGTCGCCTTCCCGGACGCGGCGGCGGTACGACGGCTCGCGCAGCGGCTGGCCGCAGTGGCCGGCCGGCGCCTGGACGACGCACGGCCCTGGGCGGACGCCCGGCTGCCCGACGGCACCCGGCTGCACGCGGTCCTGCCCCCGGTGGCGGTCGGCTGCACCTGTCTGTCCCTGCGGGTGGCCCGGCCCCGGGCCTTCACGCTCGACGAACTCGTGGCGGCCGGGACCGTACCGCCCGGCGGCGACCGGATCCTGCGCGCCCTGCTGGCCGCCAGGCTCTCCTTCCTGGTCAGCGGCGGCACCGGCACCGGCAAGACGACCCTGCTGAGCGCCCTGCTCGGCCTGGTCGGACCGGGGGAGCGGATCGTGCTGGCCGAGGACTCGGCGGAGCTCAGGCCCGAACACCCGCATGTCGTACGGCTGGAGACCAGACCCGCCAACCAGGAGGGCGCCGGCCTGGTGACCCTGGAGGACCTGGTCCGGCAGGCACTGCGGATGCGCCCCGACCGGCTGGTCGTCGGCGAGGTGCGCGGACCCGAGGTCGTCCATCTGCTCGCCGCGCTCAACACCGGACACGAGGGCGGCTGCGTCCCGTTGACTGAACTAGCTCACTTCTTTTCGCAGGTCAGATGGGGTCTCTGCTAACTTCCGTGCATGCTTGAGAGCAGTGGTTCCGAGAGGGACTTATCGAACTTCGTGCTACCTGAGATAGGGCAGCTCTCCGAGACGGGGAACCCATGGGCTCCCTACCAGCTGTTGGATCAGAACTGCGCTGTGGTCGAGCCGGTCGACATCTACTTCGCCGAGATGCAGGCATGCGGGCGGCCTGCGACCACGATCCGCTCGTACGGCCTGGACCTGCTGCGCTGGTGGCGGTTCATGTGGGCGTTGGGCATCGAGTGGAACCAGGCGACCCGGGTGGACGCACGTGACTTCGTACGGTGGATGCAGATCGGTGACAAGCCGGTACGGGTTCACTGGCGGCACCGTCTGGCCGGTCTCACCGCGGAGACCGCACCGAAGCCGCAGCGCAAGCGCAAGCTTCCGGCCGGGGCACCGAACCCGATCACGGGGAAGTCGTCACCGGGCACGAAGTACGCGCTCAACACCTGGGCCCACTGCGAGACGGTCCTGCGGACGTTCTACGACTTTCATCTCGACGAGGGCACGGGGCCAATCATCAACCCGTTTCCCCTCGTTCGGGCCCGCCGGTCAGGGCGGGCCAACGCCCACAAGGACCCTGCCAGCCCGTTCAGGAACGAGCGCTCGGGGCGCTACCGGCCGACGATCCCGAAACGGGCCCCCCGCCGCATCCCCGACGACATGTTCAACGCGCTCTTCGCCGCACTCAAGTACAACCGCGACCGCGCGCTACTCGCCTTCTGGGTCTCCAACGGCGCCCGGGCCGATGAACTCCTCACCAGCCGGCAACGCGACGCTCTGCCCGGCGATCAGCTGATCGGTGTGATCCGCAAGGGATCCCGCGACTATCAGCAAATCCCGTGTTCCACCGACTCGTTCGTCTGGCTGCGGCTCTACCAGGAAGAGGCCTGGCGGGCTGGGGTGCCGCGAGGGCGGAACGAGACGCTGTGGTGGACCCTGCGCCGTCCGTGGCGGCCATTGAACTATCACGCGGCCCGGGCGATGTTCGAGAGTGCCAACGATCTACTGGGGTCGAACTGGACCCTGCACGATCTACGTCACACCGCAGCCTACCGGCTCGCTCAGGACCCGAAAATGCCGCTCACGGACATCCAATGGGTCCTCGCGCATGCCCACTTGACCACAACCCAGCTCTACCTCCCGGCAGGCAAGGACGAAGTGATCGAGCACGTCCGGGCCCACCATGCCCGGCAAGCTCGCCTGCGAGAACAGCCCCCACCGCAGCCGGCACCCGGCTACAACCCCGACTCTCTCAACAACCTCTTCGGGATGTCCCTGTGATCGCTTTTGACACCCTGACGGCTGCGCAGTCGACCCACGCTCTGCCATCTCCGCGACTGCTGGGAACGGCCGAGAAGACACTCAAGGAACGCTTCCCGCCCCGCCCGATCGTGGACACCTGGCCTATGACGGCCGAACCTCTCGAAGCCGTCATGGGCCGTCTGGAGCATCCACCTCTGCGGGCCGCGCACCCCACCACCCACGACATGCGACGCCGAGGGGCCCGCAAGATCCTTCAGTGGCTCGACGGCTTCCCGGGAGACACCTGGCAGCAGCGCTGGAACGCCAGCCCCGCCGCCACCGTCCCAGGATCCCAGTGGAGCAAGCTCGCCCCGGTCTGGATCGGGACCTCACACGAGAAGGCCGGCCGGATGGCGCTCACGGCGGGGATGCTCCTGCTGACCTGCGCGGATGTTCTCCGACCCTCGCTCGAGTGGCAGATATCCCGCAACTCGACTCACATCCGCTCCGCGTTTCCGCCCATCCGTGATCCAGAGGGCTTCGCCCACCTGGAAGCGCTGGTCCCGGCCACAACATGGTCTTCCAGAGTCGGCACGAGCGCCCAGGGCGACCTCATCAAGATTCTTGCCGCCAAGGGCGGAAAGATCACCGACATCACCGTCGGAGACGCCCTGGAGTTCCTCGACACCCTGAGGAGTATGCGGAAGTACTACAGCGGCCACACGCTGTTCTACTCCTGGCTGCACAAGCTCGGCCAGCTTCCAGAGGGAGCCCCGGGCACCTTGCGGCACCTGGCGAAGGCCAGCGGCCAGGTCTCGGTGGAGCAACTCGTCGACCGCTACAACGTCCAGTGCAAGCCGGTCAGAGACCTCCTGGTCGACTACCTCAAGGAGCGCCAGCCCGCTCTCGACTACAACACGTTGGAGACCCTTTCAAGAGACCTGGTCAAGTCCTTCTGGACCGAGCTTGAGCACCACCATCCAGGCATCGACTCCCTTCGCCTCCCCCCAGAGATGAGTTCGGCCTGGAAGCAAAGGCTCCGCACGAAGGTCGAACGGAAGAGGCAACCCGACGGCAGCGTCCGCGAGATCGTGAGCGAGCGCGCGAACTTCCCTTCGCTCATGATCACGGTCCGGGCCTTCTACCTCGACATTTCGCAGTGGGCTATCGAGGAACCGGGTCGATGGGGCCTCTGGGCCGCGCCATGCCCCATCGGCGAAGCCGACGTGGTCATGAAGAAGCACGTCAAACGGGTCAAGGCGAAGATGGACCAGCGCACTCGTGAGCGCCTGCCAGCCTTGCCGGCCGTCGCACGGGCCGCCAAGGAGTATCTCGACGCCGCCAAGCTCCGCCTCGAGGCACTGGCGGCGGCTCCGCTGGGCGGGGCGTTCACGGTCCTGGGGCAGACTTTCACACGGACCAAGAGCTCCACGTCCACCTGGGCGTTTGACGACTCCGGACATCGTCGGATGCTCGGAGTGGCGGAGAACCGGGCCTTCTGGACCTGGGCCACGATCGAGTTCCTGCAGCACACCGGCGCCCGGATCGAAGAGATGATGGAGACGAGCCATCACAGCTTGATCCAATACAAGCTGCCCACCACAGGCGAGATCGTCCCGCTACTGCAGATCGCACCGTCCAAGATGGACGAGGAGCGGCTCATCCTCGTCAGCCCCGAGCTGGCCGACGTCCTGAGCACGATCATCTCCCGCGTCCGCGATCGGCGAACCGGCGCCATCCCACACATCACAAGCTACGACCCGGCAGAGCGGGTCTGGAATCCGCCCATGCCTCTCCTGTTCCAGTGGGAGTACGGGGGCGAGCGATCTTCCATTTCACAGCGGGTGATCAGGCACGGCCTGAACGAAGTCCTGGATTCCACCGGGCTGACTGACTCGGCCGGCCGGCCGCTGGACTTCGACCCGCACGACTTCCGCCGGATCTTCATCACGGACGCCATCCGCAGTGGTCTGCCCCCACACATTGCCCAGGTGATCGCCGGGCACGGCGACATCAACACCACCATGGGCTACAACGCGATCTATCCCGCCGAGGCCATAGAGGCCCATCGCGCGTTCATCGCACGGCGGCGGGCCACCCGCCCGAGCGAGGAATACCGCACGCCCACCAACCAGGAGTGGGATGCCTTCCTCGGCCACTTCGAGCGGCGCAAGCTGTCCATCGGAATCTGCGCTCGCGCCTTCGGCACCGCCTGCGTTCACGAGCACGCCTGCGTCCGTTGCTCGATGCTGCGGCCCGATCCAGCTCAACGACCGCGGCTGGTCGAGATCCGTGACAACCTCATCGACCGGATCGCCGAGGCCGAACGAGAGGGATGGCTCGGCGAAATCGAAGGGCTGGACGCCAGCCGCGCTGGCGCGGAGGACAAGCTAGCTCAAGTCGATGCAGAGCAACGCCGCAGCCAGCAGGTTGTCGACCTCGGGATGCCGACCTTCAGCCAACTTGCGGGGCGAACTGTCTGATCCATGAGTCGTGGCGCGGGGAAGCGTCCGCCGCCCGTCGGGCGGCGGACACCAAGATCCTCATCGACTATTTCGAGTCCACTCGGCCAACGCTGTCACCATCTCGAGGACAACTCGTTGGCGTGATTCGGACAGAAAAGGCCACGTCAGCCAGGCCGGCGCAGACAGCACGACGACAAGGGTGACGGGAAGGATCTTCAGCACGACCAAGGCGTGCCTCAGGCCTACGGAACTCAACGGACAGCCAGCCTTAATCCGCATCTGCGGGGTCCGGTCCGTCCGGTGTGCCTAGTTACGTCCCATCGTCTCCTGTGGGACACATCACACGCGGCGGACTTTTTTTTAAGGCCGCCGCTCCAAGGTGTGCACGGCACCAAGGATGCAGGCCAACGTCGATGTTAGAGGGCGCAGTTGCCAGCGAACAAGTTGATCAGAATCCACTCAAGTTGAGCTGCGGCGATGGCCGCCTCTCTCGCGCCCATCTCTTAGTTCAGAGAAGGCACGGTCCACGCCAACGCGGCCGCGGACGTACCGGCCCGCCTGGAGGCCCTCGGCACCGCCGCCGGACTCGACCGGGCCGCCCTGCACAGCCAGTTGGCGGCCGCGCTCTCGGTGGTGCTGCACCTCGTGCGCGACCGCGCGGGCCGACGGCGGATCGCCGAGGTGCATGTGCTGGAACGGGATCCCTCGGGGCTGGTGCGGACGGTACCGGCACTGCGCTGGGGCGAGGAGGCGTTCGCGCGGGAGCGGGGGTGGGAGCGGCTGCGGGAGCTGCTGCGAGGCGACGTGGGGGACCTGTGAGGCACCTGATCTGCATCTGCCGGTGGGTCCGAAGTGGCTGAGTGGTCTGCCCGGAAGTGGCGGAAGTGATCGATGAGTTGGAAGGGGCGTATGTGATGGGTGAGATCGAGACGACGATCGGTGCGGCCGTGGTGTGCGGTGGGGTCATGGCATGGCTGCTGGTCGAGCGGCAGCGTGAGGGGCGGCGGGCCCGGCTGCTGCTCGCGGGGGGTCGGGTGGTGGCCACCGGGCCGCCCTCCTGGCAGCAGACGGTCGGGGAGCTGCGGCGGCTGCGCGGCCGTTGGCGGGGAGAGTGGTGGGCCCTGGCCGTCGGTGTCGCGCTCGCCCTTCTCGCCGCCTCGGCGATTCCGCTGCTCGCGGGGGCGGCCGGGGTGCCGGTGCTGCGCCGGGCGCGGCTGGCCCGCCAGGAGCGGCGGGACCGGGAGGCACGCGCCGACGCGGTGATCGCGCTCTGCGGGGCGCTCGCCGGTGAGGTGCGCGCGGGGCGGCAGCCCGGCGAGGCGCTGCTGCGCGCCGCGCGGGACTCCGGCGGGCTCGGCGAGGCCCGGGCGGCCGTGGTCGCGGCGGCCCGCTTCGGCGGGGACGTGCCGGGCGCGCTCGCGGCGGCGGCACGGCAGCCGGGCGCCGACGGTCTGCTGGGGCTCGCGGCCTGCTGGCGGGTGGCCGTCGACCAGGGCGCGGGGCTGGCCGCCGGCCTGGACCGGCTGGACGCGGCGCTCCGTGCCGAGCGGGACCAACGCGCCGATCTGCGCGCCCAGTTGTCGGGCGCCCGGGCCACCGCGTTGCTGCTCGCCGCGCTGCCCGTCCTCGGCCTGCTGCTCGGCTCGGCCATGGGCGCCGACCCGCTGCGGGTGCTGCTGCACACCGGGGCCGGGCTGGGCTGCCTGGCCGTGGGCGCGGTGTTCGAGGGTGCCGGGATGTGGTGGGCGGCCCGGATCGTGCGGGGAGCTGAGGCGGCGTGAGCGCGGACGTTGTCCACAGGCTGGGGGTGACGGTCGCGGTGCTGCTGGCCCTGAGCTGGTCGGCGTGGCGGCTGGAGAGGGCACGGCGCGGGCGCTGGGCCCGGCGCAGGGTCGCCGAACTGCTGGCCCTGGAGACGGCGGTGCGGCGGTCCGAGGGCGTGGCGGTACGGCGGTCCGACGTCCGGGGTGCCGTCCGCAGGTGGCTGCCGGGCATCGGGGCGGTGTGCGGCGGCTGGGTGCTGGTCGGCGGGGCAGTCGGGGCGCTGCTGGGACTGGCCGTCGCGGTCGGGCTGTGTCAGTGGCGCGGCCGGGAGGGCGACGGGGCCCGGACCGCGCAGGCGGAGGCGGCCGAGGCCGCGCGCCAACTCCCGCTCGCCTCCGACCTCCTGGCGGCCTGCATCGCGGCCGGGGCCGGTCCCGTGGTCGCCGCCCACGCCGTCGGAGAAGCGCTGGGCGGACCGGTCGGCGCGGGGCTCGCGCGGGGCGCGGCCGAGGTACGGCTGGGCGGCGAACCGGCCGAAGCGTGGCGGAGGTTGGCGGCGCTTCCGGGCGCCGCGGCCCTGGCCCGGCTGCTGGAGCGCGCCGACGAGTCCGGACTGCCGGCCGCCGCCCCGGTCGCCCGGCTCGCCTCGGACGCCCGCGCGGAGTGGACCCGGAACGCGACCGCGCGGGCGCGCAGAGCGGCGGTGCTGATCTCCGCGCCGGTGGGGCTGTGCTTCCTCCCCGCCTTCATCGCGGTGGGCGTGCTGCCCGTGGTGATCGGGCTGGCCGGCGGGGTGATGCGAGGGGGTGGTGGATGACGGGGGCGAAAGCGGGCTCGTCAACAGGAACTGATGTCAACGGAGTCGAAGGAGCGGGGATGTACCAGAAGGTCGAGAAGATGCGGAAGCTGCTGGGCAGGGACGCGGGCATGGTCACGTCCGAGTACGCGATGGGGATCATCGCCGCGGTCGGGTTCGCGGCGGTCCTCTACGCGGTCGTGACCAGTGGTCAGGTCAGCGCGGAGTTGCAGGACATCGTGAAACGAGCCCTCAGTGCGCGGATGTGAGCGGGGGCGCGGCGCGGACCGGGGGTTCGTGACGGCGGAGGCGGCCGTGGTGCTGCCGGTGCTGGTGGCGTTCACGATGGCGCTGGTGTGGGGGCTGCTGACGGTGGCCGCCCAGATCCGATGCGTGGACGCCGCCCGCACCGGGGCGCGGGCCGCCGCGCGGCAGGACGCCGAGGACGCGGTGATCGCGGTGACGAAGGAGGCGGCGCCGGAGGGGGCGACGGTGAGCGTGGGCCGGGAGGGGGACCTGGTGCGGGTGACGGTGGTGGCGAGGCCACCGGTGCTGGGCCGGCTGCCGTTCGAGGTACGGGAGTCGGCGGTGGCGTTGGTGGAGGGGCCGTGAGAGGGCGCGAGGTGGTCGGCCGGCTGCGGCTGCGTGGGGGCTGGTCGCGCAGTTCCCCGCGCCCCTTCAGGGCGCCTGACCGGGGGTCCGCCACAGTCTGGAGCGTCGGCGCGATCGCCGTGCTGTGCGTGGTGTTCGGGGTGGTGCTGGGGCTGGGGCACGCCGTGGTCGCCCGGCACCGGGCGGCGGGCGGCGCTGACCTGGCCGCCCTCGCGGCGGCCGACCACTGGGCCGAGGGGACGGAGGCGGCCTGCGCCCGGGCCGAGGGGGTGGCACGGGCTCAGGACGCGCGGCTGACGCGGTGCGTGATCGTCGGGGACGTCTCGGATGTGTCGGCAGCGGCCGGTGCCGGACCGTTCGCCGCGGAGGTCCGGGCCAGGGCAGGCTCGGCGACCTCTTCGACGAACGACGCCTGCAACGCGCCCCGCAGGGGCGCGGGGAACTGCGCGACCAGCCCCCACCGGCCCGCACTGACCCACCTACCTACCCCGGCGCCCCCTTCAACAGCACCGTGAGCAACCGCACCGCCCCCCGCTTGTGCAAGGGCTCGTTCCCGTTGCCGCACTTGGGTGACTGGATGCACGACGGGCACCCGGCCTCGCACTCGCACGCGGCGATCGCCTCTCGCGTCGCCGTGAGCCAGGTGCGGGCCGTGTGGAAGGCGCGCTCCGCGAAGCCCGCGCCGCCCGGGTGGCCGTCGTAGACGAAGACGGTCGGCAGGAGTGTGTCGGGGTGCAGCGGGACGGAGACACCGCCGATGTCCCAGCGGTCGCAGGTCGCGAAGAGCGGGAGCAGGCCGATGGAGGCGTGTTCGGCGGCGTGCAGGGCGCCGCCGAGGATCTCCGGGTTGATCCGGGCCTCGTCGAGCTGGTCCTCGGTGACCGTCCACCACACCGCGCGGGTGCGCAACGTACGCGGAGGGAGGTCGAGTTTCGACTCGCCCAGGACCTCGCCGGTGATGAGCCGGCGGCGGAGGAAGGAGACCACCTGGTTGGTGACCTCGACGGAGCCGTAGCAGAGGCGGCCGTCGCCCCAGGGGATCTCGGTGTCGGTCTCCAGGACGGAGATCGCGGTCGTGTCGCGGGCGACCGTGGAGTACGGCGGATCGGCCTGTTCGACCAGGGCGACCGAGTCCTCCAGGTCGAGGGAGCGTACGAGGTAGGTGCGGCCCTGGTGGAGGTGGACCGCGCCCTCGTGGACGGTGGAGTGGGCGGCGCTCGCGTCCACCGTGCCGAGCAGGCGTCCCGTGCCCGCCTCGACGACCTGGACCGGACGGCCGCCCTCGCCGCGGATGTCGGTCAGCTCGGCGGCCCGCTCCCGCCGGGTCCAGTGCCAGGCCTTGGTCCGGCGGCGCAGCAGCTTCGCGGCCTCCAGCTGCGGCAGCAGCTCCTCGCAGGCGGGGCCGAAGAGGTCGAGGTCGTCGTCGGTGAGCGGGATCTCGGCCGCGGCGGCGCACAGGTGCGGGGCGAGGACGTACGGGTTGTCGGGGTCGAGGACGGTCGATTCCACCGGTTGGTCGAACAGGGCCTCGGGATGATGGACGAGGAAGGTGTCCAGCGGGTCGTCCCGGGCGACCAGCACGGCGAGGGCCCCCTGGCCGGAGCGACCCGCCCGACCCGCCTGCTGCCACACAGAGGCCCTCGTACCCGGGTACCCGGCGATCAGTACGGCGTCCAGCCCGGAGACGTCCACACCCAGCTCCAGGGCCGTTGTGGCGGCCAGTCCGAGGAGTTCCCCGGAGTGCAGCGCCTGTTCCAGGGCGCGCCGCTCCTCGGGGAGGTAGCCCCCGCGGTAGGCCGCGACACGCCGGGCGAGGGAACGGTCGACCTCGGCCAGCCGTTCCTGCGTGATGACGGAGATCAGCTCCGCGCCGCGTCTGGAGCGCACGAAGGCGACCGAGCGCACCCCCTGCACGGCGAGGTCGGTCAGCAGGTCGGCGGTCTCGGCGGTGGCGGTGCGGCGGACCGGGGCGCCCTTCTCGCCGTGCAGCTCGGTCAGCGGCGGCTCCCACAGGGCGAAGACCAGCTCGCCGCGCGGGGAGGCGTCGTCGGCGATCTCCACGACCGGCAGGCCGGTCAAGCGCCCGGCGGCCACGGCCGGCTCGGCGGCGGTCGCGGAGGCCAGCAGGAAGACCGGGGAGGCGCCGTAGCGGGCGCACAGGCGGCGCAGCCGGCGCAGCACCTGGGCGACGTGCGAGCCGAAGACGCCCCGGTAGGTGTGGCATTCGTCGACGACGACGTACTTCAGCGACTTCAGGAAGGAGGACCAGCGCGGGTGCCCGGGGAGGATCCCGCGGTGCAGCATGTCCGGGTTGGTGAGCACGTAGTTGGCGTACTGGCGGATCCACTCCCGTTCCTCGTACGGGGTGTCGCCGTCGTAGACCGCGGGACGCACCGCATGGCCCAGCGGTTGTGAAAGTTCCTTCACGGAACGGCACTGGTCGGCCGCGAGGGCCTTGGTGGGCGCCAGGTAGAGGGCGGTGGCGCCACGGCCGTTGGCGGCCTCGGAGCCGTCCAGCAGGGTGGACAGGACCGGTACCAGATAGGCCAGGGACTTGCCGGAGGCGGTGCCGGTGGCGACCACCACCGAGTCGCCGTCCAGGGCGTGCTCGGCGGCCAGCGCCTGGTGTTCCCAGGGGTGGTCGATCCCGCAGTTCTGCACGGCCGCCACGACTTCCGAACGAATCCGGTCAGGCCAGACGGCATGCCGACCGGCGCGCGGGGGCAAGTGCTCCGTATGAGTGATGCGCGAAGCCCGGCTCGGCCCGGAGGCGAGCCGGTCCAGGACCGTGCCCGGAGAGAACCCGGACGCGGCCGGAACCGAGGGTCGATCGGATCGGTGATTTATGGCCATCGGGACCGAGTGTGTCACTGGAGTGACGGACAATGGGGCCAAGGCGTCGTGCACGCCTGCCGGTAAGTGATTGAATGCCATCGCGGCTGGCGAACCGCCCCGGGGGCCGCAAGCCGAGGTGTCCCGAGGGGCGACCGCTCGATAGCAAGGTGCTGGAGGATCCGTGGACCTGTCCCTGTCGACCCGTACAGTCGGCGATCGTACGGTTGTCGAGGTCGGTGGCGAAATCGACGTATATACCGCGCCCAAGTTGCGCGAACAGCTGGTGGAGCTGGTGAACGACGGGAATTTCCACCTCGTCGTCGACATGGAGGGCGTGGACTTCCTCGACTCCACCGGGCTCGGCGTGCTGGTCGGCGGCCTGAAGCGAGTGCGTGCCCATGAGGGTTCGCTGCGCCTGGTGTGCAACCAGGAGCGCATTTTGAAGATCTTCCGCATCACCGGCCTCACCAAGGTGTTCCCGATCCACACCTCGGTCGAGGAAGCGGTAGCGGCCACCGACTGACCCGGAGCCGGCCGACGTCACCCGGACCGCCGATCGGTCCGCGCCGTCCGGCCGGCTCTCGGCACGGGCCCGTACACCAGTACGTACGCCCGTGCCGCCCCCGCCCGCTCGGGCCCGCGTGCCCGTGCCGGCAGCCGTCCGCGGGACGCAGTGCCCGTGGCGGACGCAATTCGAGGGGGCCGTCCGGGTTCTTCGGCGGCCCGGCCCCCCATCGCACGCCCGTAGTTCCGAGGGGGACGTATGGCCACCGTTGAACTCCGCTTCAGCGCGCTGCCCGAGCACGTCCGCACCGCCCGACTGGTGGCGGCGGCGGTGGCTCGCAGGGCCGGAGTGGACGAGGCCGTCCTGGACGAGGTCCGGCTGGCCGTCGGTGAGGCCTGCTCCCGTGCCGTAGGTCTGCACCAGAGCGCGGGCATCACCGATCCGGTGCGGGTGGCGCTGATCGAGGAGGAGAAACAGTTCTCCATCGAGGTCGGCGACGAAGCACCCCGCTCCGCTCCGGGCGACCGGGCACCAGGCGGCGCGGCGGACGTGGACGTGGAGGCCGAGGAGGACGAGATGGGCCTCGCGGTCATCAGCGGCCTCGTCGACGACGTGGAGGTCACTGCCGGGGAGCACGGCGGACTCATCCGCATGACCTGGCCGACCACCCCGCAGGGGGTCGCGCTCTCCTGAGAGTCACCTGATCGATCAAGAAGGGCCCTGCTGAGCAGGGCCCTTCTTGTTATTTTCCGGCGGATGTCGTCCGGTCGCCGAATTCGTGAAAGAATTCACGATCAATGCCCTGGCGGATCGCCCGATAATTTGATCAAGCGTCGATTGCGCCAATGGTGATCGTCAATGCTTTTGGGGCATTACCACTTTCGGGTTCGGTGGCATGGCCCCGATCATTTGCTGAAGAGCACGAGAAGGCCAATTCCGTTTACCGTCCCCTGTTGAGATCACTCCGGGGTACCTAGAATCCGTCCACATCTTGAGCTCAGCCCAAGCGTCAAGGAGGACGAATGGCGGGGCTTTCTACCCCTCAACAGTTGGGCCACCCCACGACTCTCGCGGCCGCGGTCCTGACCGACGGCAACCGGGTCCTGGTGGCGGTGATCGCCGTCGTGGCGCTGGCCGCGCTCGTGGTCGCCTGGATCCTGGTGCGCCAGGTGCTCGCGGCGGGCGAGGGCACCGAGAGCATGAAGAAGATCGCGGCGGCGGTCCAGGAAGGCGCGAACGCCTATCTGGGCCGGCAGTTGCGCACCCTCGGCGCATTCGCCGTCGTGGTGTTCTTCCTGCTCCTGCTGCTGCCCGCGGACGACTGGAATCAGCGTGCCGGCCGATCGATCTTCTTCCTGATCGGCGCGGCCTTCTCGGCGACCACCGGTTATATCGGCATGTGGCTCGCCGTACGCAGCAATGTGCGGGTCGCCGCGGCGGCCCGCGAAGCCACTCCGGCGGAAGGAGAACCGGAAAAGGATCTCACCGCCGTCTCGCACAAAGCGATGAAGATCGCTTTCCGTACGGGCGGCGTCGTCGGCATGTTCACGGTGGGGCTCGGCCTGCTCGGCGCCTCCTGTGTGGTGCTGGTCTACGCGGCCGACGCGCCGAAGGTGCTCGAAGGCTTCGGCCTCGGTGCCGCCCTCATCGCGATGTTCATGCGTGTCGGCGGCGGCATCTTCACCAAGGCCGCCGACGTCGGCGCCGACCTGGTCGGCAAGGTCGAACAGGGCATTCCGGAGGACGACCCGCGCAATGCCGCGACCATCGCCGACAACGTGGGCGACAACGTCGGCGACTGCGCGGGCATGGCGGCCGACCTCTTCGAGTCGTACGCCGTGACCCTGGTCGCCGCGCTGATCCTCGGCAAGGTGGCCTTCGGCGACTCCGGACTCGCCTTCCCGCTCCTGGTGCCGGCGATCGGCGTGCTCACCGCGATGATCGGCATCTTCGCGGTCGCCCCGCGCCGCAGCGACCGCAGCGGCATGAGCGCCATCAACCGCGGCTTCTTCATCTCCGCGGTGATCTCGCTGGTGCTGGTCGCGATCGCGGTCTTCGTCTACCTGCCCGGTAAGTACGCCGACCTCGACGGCATCACCGACGCGGCCATCCGGGCCAAGGACGGCGACCCGCGGATCCTCGCGCTCGTCGCGGTCGCCATCGGCATCCTGCTGGCGGCCGTCATCCAGCAGCTGACCGGCTACTTCACCGAGACCAACCGGCGTCCGGTCATGGACATCGGCAAGACCTCGCTGACCGGCCCGGCCACCGTGGTCCTCGCCGGCATCTCGATCGGTCTCGAATCGGCCGTCTACACCGCCCTGCTGATCGGCCTGAGCGTCTACGGGGCGTTCCTGCTGGGCGGCACGTCGATCATGCTGGCGCTGTTCGCGGTGGCGCTGGCCGGCACCGGCCTGCTCACCACGGTCGGTGTGATCGTCGCGATGGACACCTTCGGTCCGGTCTCCGACAACGCCCAGGGCATCGCGGAGATGTCCGGCGACGTCGAGGGCGCGGGCGCGCAGGTGCTCACCAACCTGGACGCCGTCGGCAACACCACCAAGGCCATCACCAAGGGCATCGCGATCGCCACCGCCGTCCTCGCGGCGTCGGCGCTCTTCGGGTCGTACCGCGACGCGATCACCACGAACGTGCAGGACGTGGGAGCGAAACTCAGCGGTGCGGGAGCCCCGTTGACCCTGTCGATGGACATCTCGCAGCCGAACAACCTCGTCGGGCTCATCGCCGGCGCGGCGGTCGTCTTCCTCTTCTCCGGGCTCGCCATCAACGCCGTGTCGCGGTCGGCGGGTTCGGTGGTCTACGAGGTGCGGCGGCAGTTCCGCGAGCACCCCGGGATCATGGACTACACGGAGACGCCCGAGTACGGCAAGGTCGTCGACATCTGCACCAAGGACGCCCTGCGCGAGCTGGCCACGCCGGGACTGCTCGCCGTGATGGCGCCCATCTTCGTCGGGTTCACGCTCGGCGTCGGCGCGCTCGGCTCGTATCTCGCGGGCGCGATCGGCGCGGGCACCCTGATGGCGGTGTTCCTCGCCAACTCCGGTGGCGCCTGGGACAACGCCAAGAAACTCGTCGAGGACGGCCACCACGGCGGCAAGGGCAGCGAGGCCCACGCGGCCACGGTCATCGGCGACACGGTCGGCGACCCCTTCAAGGACACCGCGGGCCCCGCGATCAACCCGCTGCTCAAGGTCATGAACCTGGTGTCGCTGCTCATCGCACCCGCCGTGATCAAGTTCTCGTACGGCAGCGACAAGAGCATCGGCGTCCGGATCACGATCGCGGTCCTCGCGCTGATCGTGATCGTCGGCGCGGTGTACGTCTCCAAGCGGCGCGGCATCGCCGTCGACGACGACGAGAGTGCCGAACGCGTGGCCAAGTCGGCCGATCCCGCGGTGGTTTCGTAGGCGGTCTTACGACGCCCACCCGGGGCTCTCGCCAGAGGGACCGGTCAACGAGCGGGCGGACGGCGTGTGTTGACACGCCGTCCGCCCGTTTCGCGCTCCGGGGAGCTCACCCGGATCCCGTACGCCGTCGCGCACTCCCGCTCCGGGTGTGCGCGTCGTCTCGTCGTGAGCCTTCTCTCCCCGGTGCTAATCGACCTAAAAGCATACTTTTCGGGTGCTCTCCATGGGGGTCCTGTCCGTCCGCCGTGTAGATTCCGGGTGCCGAGAGCCATGGAAGGGACCGATCCGGTGAACAAGAAGCTCGCGGCCGCACTGTCCGGCGGTGCGGTACTGATAGTGGCGCTGTCCGGGTGCAGCGAAAACAAGGGCACCGACCCCAAGCTGATCGCCTGGGCCAAGACCGTGTGCGACGCCGTGCCGGCACAGGACGCGAAGATCAAGGCGGCCAACGAGGCGATCGCGCAGACGGCCTCGGACACCACGAGTTCGCCCGCGACCATCCAGAAGACCGACTCCCAGGCCTTCCAGGACATGTCCGACGGCTACAAGGCGCTCGCCACCGCCATCAACGGCGCCGGCGCGCCCCCCGGGATCGACGACGGCGCCAAGCGCCAGCAGGACGTCGTCAAGAACCTCAACAGCCTCTCCGCGTCCTACGCCGACCTGAAGAAGAAGGTCGACGCGCTGGACACCAAGGACCAGGCGAAGTTCGCCACCGGTCTGCACGACGTCGCCTCCCAGATGGCGGACCTGGAGACGCAGAACAAGAGCGGCACCGCGGCGCTGCAGGCCCTGGAGCAGGGCGAGGTCAAGGACGCGATCGCCGAGCAGGCCAGCTGCAAGAAGGTCTCCGCGACGGCGTCGGCCTCCTCGACCGCTAGCTGACGGCCCCGGCGGGGTGGGCCGGGCCCGCGTCCGAGGGCGCTCCGGCGGCGGTGGGCCGAGCCCGCGTCCGAAGGCGGCCGCGGGCCACAATGGAGGGCGTGACTGACTCCGGCCTCGCCATCCTGCCCGCCTCCGACCGCCCCGACGTCGCCGCCCGGCTGCGCACCGCCCTGCTGGGCGCCTCCTTCACCGCCGACGGGCTGCTCGAACTGCTCGGCGCCCCCGCGTACGCGGCGCTGGCCCGCAGCGAGACGGTGCCCGCGCTCCGGGCGACCCGCGGGGACACGCCCCTGGAGACGCTCGTCCGGCTGTTCCTGTTGCAGCAGCCCGTGCCGCACGCGCGCGTGGCCGACGTGCTGCCCGTGGCCGACCTGGTGGACAGCGGCTGGCTGACCCGCGTCGGCGGCGACGAGGTCGCGGCCACCGTGGACGTACGGCCGTACGGCGGGCCCGACGGCGAGGACTGGTTCATCGTGTCCGACCTCGGATGCGCCGTGGGCGGCGCCGGGGGCATCGGGCAGCGCCACGAGGGCGTCGTGCTCGGGGTCGGCGGCGCCTCCACCACGCTCGCCGGCATCACCGTCCGCACGCCCGTCGCGGCCGCCCTCGACCTCGGCACCGGCTCCGGGATCCAGGCGCTGCACGCCGCCCAGCACGCCACGCGCGTGACGGCGACCGATCTCAACCCGCGCGCGCTGCACATCACGGCCCTCACGCTGGCGCTCTCCGGGGCCCCGGCCGCCGACCTGCGCGAGGGCTCGCTGTTCGAGCCGGTGAAGGACGGGGAGACGTACGACCTGATCGTCTCCAACCCGCCGTTCGTGATCTCTCCCGGTGCCCGACTCACCTACCGGGACGGCGGGATGAGCGGGGACGATCTGTGCCGCTCGCTCGTTCAACAGGCCGGGGAGCGGCTGAACGAGGGCGGGTTCGCGCAGTTCCTCGCCAACTGGCAGCACGTCGCGGGGGAGGACTGGCAGGACAGGGTCAGGTCGTGGGTGCCGCGCGGCTGCGACGCGTGGATCGTGCAGCGCGAGGTGCAGGACGTCAACCAGTACGCCGAGCTGTGGCTCAGGGACTCCGGCGACCACCGCGGGGACCCGGCCGAGTACCAGGCGCGGTACGACGCGTGGCTCGACGAGTTCGAGGCGCGCAAGGTGAAGGGGGTGGGGTTCGGCTGGATCACGCTGCGCAGGACGGGGGCCGCCGTGCCGTCGGTCACCGCGGAGGAGTGGCCGCATCCGATCGAACAGCCGCTCGGTGAGACGATCCGCGCGCACTTCGACCGGCTCGACTACCTCCGCGACCACGACGACGCGGACCTCCTCGAAGGCCACTTCCGGCTCGCCGTCGAGGTGGTCCAGGAGCAGGTCGGGCTGCCCGGCGCCGAGGACCCGGAGCACGTGGTGCTGCGCCAGCACCGCGGGATGCGCCGCGCGACCAAGGTGGACACGGTGGGCGCCGGGTTCGCCGGGGTGTGCGACGGCTCGCTGAGCGCGGGGCGGATTCTCGACGCCATCGCCCAACTGATGGGCGAGGACCCGGTGTCGCTGCGCGACCGTACGCCCGCGCAGATCCGGCTGCTGGTGGAGCAGGGCTTCCTGGAGCCGGCGGGCTGACGGGGCGTCCGGGAGGGGTGCGGGGAGGCGCCGGGAAGGACCCGGGGCCCGCCCGCGCCGGGAGGGATCCGAGCCCGCGGGACACGCCGGAAGAAGAAAAAGGCCGGAAAAATGTGGCCGGGAGGTCCGCCCCGTAGTCCGTCGATCGAATGTTCGATCATCTTGGGGTGCCTCGTTCACCTCCAGTTCGCCCGCCCGCCGTCCGCCCGCCGCCCGTGCGTGCCAGTCTCCCGGCGCTGGGCAGTCACGGACGGCAGGGAAGGGGCGCACGGCCCATGGAGAACGGACCGGCGATCTTCGCGGGGGCGGTGTTCGCCCTGTTCGGAGCCGCGCTGCTGGTGTGGACCGGTATCCGGGTCCGGCGTGGCGAACCCGTCGCCCAGGGTGTGAGTCAGATCGCATCGGCGACCCTCACGAGCCTCGCCGCGGTGGTCTCGCTGGGCCTCGGGGCGTACTGCCTGACCCGCTTGTGAGGGTGCGGTTCCGGTAATCGGAGCATCACGCTCCGGACAGGGCCGGAAGAGTGACCGGGGACTCCGGGCGGCAGGAATGGCGGTAGTCGGGTTACCGTTCGAGTGGCCGTTGTGAGCTTTTCCCGTTTGACACGGGGGCGGGATGTACCGTCACACTCCGCAGCGTCACCAAGTGAGCGGGCATCCCTGCCCGTGCCACGACCCCGGGAGCAAGGCCTGGGGAGGCCCCAGCGTCGACCGGAGAGAAGAGCGAAGTTGTCCCCGACCAGCGAGACCGCACAGGGCGGCCGCCGACTCGTCATCGTCGAGTCGCCTGCCAAGGCGAAGACGATCAAGGGCTATCTGGGCCCCGGATACGTCGTCGAAGCGAGCGTCGGGCACATCCGTGACCTTCCCAACGGCGCCGCGGAGGTGCCCGAGAAGTACACCGGCGAGGTCCGGCGGCTCGGCGTGGACGTCGAGCACGACTTCGAACCGATCTATGTGGTCAACGCGGACAAGCGGGCCCAGGTCAAGAAGCTCAAGGACCTGCTGAAGGACTCCGACGAGCTCTACCTCGCCACCGATGAGGACCGCGAGGGCGAGGCCATCGCCTGGCACCTCCAGGAGGTGCTCAAGCCCAAGGTCCCGGTCAAGCGGATGGTCTTCCACGAGATCACCAAGTCCGCGATCCAGGCCGCCGTCGCCAACCCGCGCCAGCTCAACCAGAAGCTCGTCGACGCCCAGGAGACCCGCCGCATCCTCGACCGCCTCTACGGCTACGAGGTCTCGCCGGTCCTGTGGAAGAAGGTCATGCCGCGCCTGTCGGCCGGCCGTGTCCAGTCCGTCGCGACCCGGCTCGTGGTCGAGCGGGAGCGCGAGCGCATCGCGTTCCGCTCCGCCGACTACTGGGACCTGACCGGCACCTTCGCGACCGGCCGCGCGGGCGACTCGTCGGACCCGTCGTCCCTGGTCGCCCGGTTGCAGGCCGTCGACGGCAAGCGTGTCGCCCAGGGCCGTGACTTCGACTCCCTGGGGCAGCTCAAGAGCGCGAACACCCTCCACCTCGACGAGGCGAACGCCCGCGCCCTGGCCGCCGCCCTGGAGAACACCCGGTTCGCGGTCCGCTCGGTCGAGTCCAAGCCGTACCGCCGCTCGCCGTACGCCCCGTTCCGTACGACGACGCTGCAGCAGGAGGCGAGCCGCAAGCTCGGCTTCGGCGCGAAGGCCACCATGCAGGTGGCCCAGAAGCTGTACGAGAACGGCTACATCACCTACATGCGTACGGACTCCACGACGCTGAGCGACACCGCGATCGCGGCCGCCCGCGCCCAGGTCACGCAGCTGTACGGCGCCGACTACCTGCCGCCCCAGCCGCGTACGTACGCCGCGAAGGTCAAGAACGCCCAGGAGGCGCACGAGGCGATCCGCCCGTCGGGTGATCGTTTCCGCACCCCGGCGGAGACCGGGCTGACCGGCGACCAGTTCAAGCTCTACGAGCTGATCTGGAAGCGGACCGTCGCCTCCCAGATGAAGGACGCGACCGGCAACAGCGTCACCGTGAAGATCGCCGGCACCGCCGCCGACGGCCGGGACGTCGAGTTCAGCGCCTCCGGCAAGACGATCACCTTCCACGGCTTCCTCAAGGCCTACGTCGAGGGCGCCGACGACCCGAACGCCGAGCTGGACGACCGCGAGCGCCGGCTGCCCCAGGTCGCCGAGGGCGACGCGCTGTCCGCCGAGGAGATCACGGTCGACGGCCACTCCACCAAGCCGCCGGCCCGCTACACCGAGGCCTCGCTGGTCAAGGAGCTGGAAGAGCGCGAGATCGGCCGCCCGTCGACGTACGCGTCGATCATCGGCACGATCCTCGACCGCGGCTACGTGTTCAAGAAGGGGACGGCCCTGGTGCCCTCCTTCCTGTCCTTCGCCGTGGTCAACCTCCTGGAGAAGCACTTCGGCAGGCTGGTCGACTACGACTTCACCGCCCGCATGGAGGACGACCTCGACCGCATCGCCGCCGGCCAGGCCAAGGCCGTGCCGTGGCTGAAGCGCTTCTACTTCGGTGAGGGCGGCGAAGCCACCGGTGGCGCGGCCGACGCCGGCAACGGCGACGGGGACCACCTCGGCGGCCTCAAGGAACTGGTGACCGACCTGGGCGCGATCGACGCGCGCGAGGTGTCGTCGTTCCCGGTGGGCAACGACATCGTGCTCCGCGTCGGCCGCTACGGGCCGTACGTCGAGCGCGGCGAGAAGGATTCCGAGGGCCACCAGCGCGCGGACGTGCCGGAGGACCTGGCCCCCGACGAGCTGTCCGTCGAGCTCGCGGAGGAGCTGCTCGCCAAGCCGAGCGGCGACTTCGAGCTGGGCGCCGACCCCGCGACGGGCCACCAGATCATCGCCCGGGACGGCCGCTACGGCCCGTACGTCACCGAGGTGCTCCCCGAGGGCACCCCGAAGACCGGCAAGAACGCGGTCAAGCCGCGCACGGCCTCGCTCTTCAAGTCCATGTCCCTGGACACCGTCACCCTGGCGGACGCGCTCCGGCTGATGTCGCTGCCGCGCGTCGTCGGCGCCGACGCCGAGGGCCAGGAGATCACCGCGCAGAACGGGCGCTACGGGCCGTACCTGAAGAAGGGCACGGACTCGCGTTCGCTCACCTCCGAGGACCAGCTCTTCACGATCACCCTCGAAGAGGCGCTGGCGATCTACGCGCAGCCCAAGCAGCGGGGCCGGGCCGCCGCCAAGCCGCCGCTGAAGGAGCTGGGCACCGACCCGGTCAGCGAGAAGCCGGTCGTGGTGAAGGACGGCCGCTTCGGGGCGTACGTCACCGACGGGGAGACCAACGCGACCCTGCGCTCCGGCGACAGCGTCGAGACGATCACCCCCGAGCGCGGCTACGAGCTGCTCGCCGAGAAGCGGGCGAAGGCGCCCGCCAAGAAGACGGCGAAGAAGGCGCCCGCCAAGAAGACGGCGACCGCCAAGAAGGCCGCGCCGGCGAAGAAGGCCGCGGCCAAGAAGACCGTCGCCAAGAAGACGACGACGGCCGCGAAGAAGACGGCCGCAGCCGCCAAGAAGACGACGGCCGCTTCCCAGGCGACCGCGGAGGACTGAGCCGCCGCTCCGGGCGCCCGCTCCAGGGCTCCTGAAGCCCTCTCAGGTCCTTCAGGTCCTCACATCGGCTTCGCATTGCGCACGCCCCGGCATCAACTTGGTGTCGGGGTGTGTGTACCTGTGGACGCTCGCGCCGGGCTGTCGGCGGCTGCCGATAGGCTGAAAGCATGACGCGAGCCGAGCAGCCAACGGCCCCCCGGACAGAACCCGACGACGCGCTGGTAGCGGATTCCCGCGAGCGCGCCGTCCGCGCGTTGCTGCGCCGACCCGAACTGAGGCGCTTGTGGAGCGCCCAGCTGGTGAGCGGTGTCGGCGACGCACTGGCGCTTCTCGTGCTGGTCGTGCTCACGCTCCAGGCGGCCGTCGCCCAGGGCTCCTTCGGCGGCGGCTACCGGGGCCTGGCGTTCGCGGTGGCGATCGTCTTCGGGGTGCGCATTCTGGCCACCCTGCTCTTCGGCGCGGTCCTGCTGGGCCCGCTGACCGCGCTCACCGCGCAGGACGGACCCCTCGACCGCCGCTGGACCATGGTCGGCGCCGACGGCCTGCGCGCCCTCCTGCTGCTCGTCGCGCCCCTGTGGATCGACTGGACCCCGCAGAACGCCCCGGCGATCCTCCTGGCGACGGCCTTCGTCGTCGGAATCGCCGAGCGCCTGTGGACGGTCTGCCGGGAGAGCGCGGCCCCCGCACTGCTGCCCGCCCCGCCCCCGGAGGGCGCGACGGTACGACCGCTGCCCGACCACCTGGACGCGCTGCGCCGCCTCTCGCTGCGGACGACGTTCCTGGCGATCCCGCTCGCGGCCGCCGCGCTGGTCGCCGCGTCGCTGGTCAACAACCTGCTGGGCACCGGCCTCGCGTGGTTCGCCCAGCACCAGGCGGCCCTGGCCGCGTACGTGGCGGCGGGCCTGTTCGCCGGATCCCTCTCGGTGCTGGTCTACCTGGAGGTGCCCGGCACCCGCACCCCGCGCGCGCGGTCGCCGCTGGAGGGTCTGCGCCGCCCCAGGACCGGCTCCGGCACCGACATGGGCCGCACCGGCGTCATTCCGCTGCTGGTGCTGGCCTGCGCCGCCGTCGCCGGGGCGGTCTCCGCCGCCGTCGCCGTCTCCGTGCTGCACGCGCGGGACCTGGGCGGCGGCCCGGTCCTGTACGGCCTGCTGGTACTCGCCCTGACCGGCGGAGTCGCCGTCGGCATCCGGACGGCGCCCGCGCTGCTGCCGACGCTCTCGCGCCGCCGGCTGCTGTCGCTGGCCATCGCCTTCACCGGCATCGCGCTGCTGGCCGCCGGTCTGGTCCCGGACGTCACCACCGTGCTGCTGATCGTCACGCTGGCCGGCATCGGCGCGGGCGTGGCGGCCAACACCGGGCACACCCTGCTCGACCAGGAGACCGAGGACTTCCGCCGGGCGCGCACCACCGAGCACCTGCACGCGGTGGTCCGGGTCGCCATAGCGCTCGGCGCGCTCGTCGCCCCCCTGGTCGCCGCGCTGATCGGCCCGCACCGGCTGGAGAACGGCAAGTTCGTGTTCGCGCACGGCGGCGCCGCGTTCACGCTGATGCTGGTCGGCGCGCTGCTGCTGCCGGTGGCCGTGCTGGTGCTGGCCAAGCTCGACGACCGCGCGGGCGTACCGCTCCGCCACGACCTGCGGGACGCGCTGCTCGGCGGCGACGACCCCGCCCAGGCCCCCGCGGGCAACGGTTTCTTCATCGCCCTGGAGGGCGGCGACGGCGCCGGCAAGTCCACCCAGGCCGAGGCCCTCGCCGAGTGGATCCGCGCCAAGGGCCACGAGGTCGTGCTCACCCGTGAGCCGGGCGCCACCCCGGTCGGCAAGCGGCTGCGCTCGATCCTCCTGGACGTCTCGTCCGCCGGTCTGTCGCACCGCGCGGAGGCGCTGCTGTACGCCGCCGACCGCGCGGAGCACGTCGACACCGTCGTACGGCCCGCCCTGGAGCGCGGCGCGATCGTCATCTCCGACCGCTACATCGACTCCTCCGTCGCCTACCAGGGCGCCGGCCGCGACCTGTCCCCGACCGAGGTCGCCCGCATCAACCGCTGGGCCACCGACGGGCTGGTCCCGCATCTGACCGTCCTGCTGGACGTGGTGCCGGAGACCGCCCGGGAGCGGTTCACCGAGGCCCCCGACCGCCTGGAGTCCGAGCCCGCCGAGTTCCACGCGCGCGTACGGGCCGGATTCCTGACGCTGGCCGCCGCCGACCCCGGCCGCTACCTGGTGGTGGACGCGGGCCAGGAGCCCGAGGCGGTGACCACGGTCATCCGGGCCCGCCTCGACACCGTGCTGCCGCTGTCCGAGGCCGAGGTCAAGGCCGCCGAGGAGGCCCGCAAGAAGGCCGAGGAGGAGGCCCGCCGCAAGGCCGAGGAAGAGGCCGCGCGCAAGGCCGAGGAGGAGCGCCTGGAGCGGGAGCGCCAGGAACAGCTCGCCAAGCTGCGCGCCGAGGAGGAGGAGCGCAAGCGCCGCGAGCTGGAGGAGGCGCAGCGCCGCGAGGCCGAACGGCAGGCGGAGGAGGCCCGGCAGCGGGCCGAGGAGGCGCGCCGGAGGGCCGAGGAGGAGCAGGCCCGGCTGCTCGCCGAGGAGAAGGCCCGCGCGGAGGCCGAGGCCCGCCGCAAGGCCGAGGAGGAGCAGCGCCGCAAGCGTGCCGAGGAGGAGGCGCGGCTGCGCGCCGAGGCCGAGGAACGGCGCCTGGAGAAGCAGCGCAAGGCCGAGGAGGCGCTGCTCAAGGCCGAGCAGGCACGGCGTGCCGCCTCCGAGGCGGCGGCCGCGGCCGACACGGCCGCCCGGGAGTCGGCCGCACCGCAGCCGACGGCGCCCGGTGTCACCCCGGAGGCCACGACCATGCCGACGCCCGTGGTGCGGCCCGGCGACGGGCCTCCCGCGGCACCCACGCGCGCGACCGACGAGACCACGGTGCTGCGTCCGGTACGCGACGAGCGTGCCCCCGCCACCCGGCAGTCCGAGCCGGAGTCCGAGTCCGAGGTGACGGCGCAGCTGCCGCAGCCGCAGCCGCCGGTGCCGTCGGCGGGGGCGGCCGACGAGACCGCGGTGCTGCCCGCGGTGGGCGCGGCCGACGAGACGGCCGTACTGCCGCCGGTGCGGTCCGGTGCCGCCGACGAGACCGCCGTACTGCCTCCCGTGCGCGACGACGCGACCCCGCCCACCGGCACCACTCCGGCGGACCGGATGCCGACGGGCTTCTTCCGGGACGAGCGGGACGAGCGGGACGGGCGCGACGGGCGGGATGAGTCGGACGGGCGGGACGGGGGGAACCCCGACGGCTCCGAGGGCCGCACCCGCGAGCTGCCGCAGGTCGAGGCCGAGGGCCCGGCCCCGCGCCGGCGCCCGCGCCCCGACTGGGCCGAGGAGACCCCGCTGGACGACCTGCCGTCGCTGGCGGACGAGCTGCTGGGCACGTACGACGAGCAGGAGCACGACGACGGGCGGGGCCGCCGGGGTCGCGGTCGGCGCGGCTGAGGTTTCCGCACGGAGCGTGGGGGCGGTGCGGGCCGGGGTTCCGGCCGGTGCCGCCCCCACGCCGTTGTGACGGGCGTGGACCGCGTCGTCAGTGGGGGCCGCACAGCTGTCGGTGGAGCCCGCTGTCAGTGGGGGCCCGCACAATGGAAGCCGGATCGGAACCGGCTCAGGATCGGAACCGGATCCTGATCGGGACCTTGGACATCGGACGTTCGGGCATCGACCTTGGACGGAAGGGTGGCGTGACCCCATGACCGTGTGGGACGACCTCGTCGGGCAGGAGCGGGTGAGCGAGGCGCTCGTCGCCGCCGCCCGGGACGCCGACGCCCTGGTCACCGCCGCCGCGGCCGGCCAGCCGCCGCCGGAGTCGTCGAAGATGACCCATGCCTGGCTGTTCACCGGCCCGCCCGGCGCCGGCCGCAACCAGACGGCGCGGGCCTTCGCCGCCGCCCTCCAGTGCGTCAGCCCCGACCGTGCCCTCGGCGGGGCCCCCGGCTGCGGCTTCTGCGACGGCTGCCACACGGCACTGATCGGCACCCACGCGGATGTCACGACCGTCGCCGCCGTCGGCGCCGAGATCCTGGTCAAGGACATGCGCGACACGGTCCGCAAGTCGTACACGTCTCCCGCGAACGGCCGCTGGCAGATCATCCTCGTCGAGGACGCCGAGCGGCTGAACGAGAAGTCGGCCAACGCCGTCCTCAAGGCCGTCGAGGAGCCCGCACCCCGCACGGTCTGGCTGCTCTGCGCCCCCTCGCTGGAGGACGTGCTGCCCACGATCCGCTCCCGCTGCCGCCACCTGAACCTGAGCACGCCCTCGGTCGCGGCGGTCGCCGACATGCTCGTCCGGCGGGAGGGCATCGAGCCCCAGGTGGCCGAGGCGGCCGCCCGCGCCACCCAGGGGCACGTCGACCGGGCCCGCCGGCTGGCCACCGACCCGGCCGCCCGCGAGCGCCGGGCGGCGGTGCTCAAGCTGCCGCTGCGCCTTGACGAGGTCGGGGCCTGCCTGAAAGCGGCCCAGGAACTGGTGGACGCGGCGGCGGAGGACGCCAAGCAGCTCGCCGAGGAGATGGACGGCAAGGAGACCGAGGAGCTGAAGGCGGCGCTCGGCGCGGTCCAGGGCGGGCGGCTGCCGCGGGGCACGGCGGGCGTGATGAAGGACCTGGAGGACATGCAGAAGCGCCGCCGGACCAGGACCCAGCGGGACAGCCTCGACGTCGCCCTCACCGACCTGACCGGCTTCTACCGCGATGTCCTGGCCCTCCAGCTGGGCTCCAGGGTCGCGATCGCCAACGGCGATGCCGAGGACGCCCTGGAACGGCTGGCCCGGGCCGGCTCGCCCGAGTCCACACTGCGCCGCATCGAGGCCATCGCCGCCTGCCGGGACGCCCTCGACCGCAATGTGGCGCCGCTGCTGGCGGTGGAGGCGATGACGATGGCGCTCAGAGCGGGCTGAGGTCCGACTCCGGTTGACGGGGTCACCCGTACGAGCCACAGACCTCACGCACGGCTCGTAGATCATCTCTCAGCGTTACGCTCGATTGATGCACATCAGGCGAATCCCCCGCCAGACCCGGAATCGGACCCAGGCCCGGAATCGGCCCCAGACCCCCACCCGGCGCCGGACCCGCACCCGGACCATGGCGGCCGCCCTGCTCTCGGCCGCCGCCCTGCTCGGCTCGGCGTGCTCCTCCTCCGACGGCACGCCCGCGTCGACCTCCGCCGGGGTCGCCCAGCTGGCCGCGCTGCCCCGCTCGACGCCGTCCACGCTGGCCCCGTACTACGACCAGAGGCTCACCTGGCGCAGCTGCGGTGTCCCCGGCTTCCAGTGCGCGACGATGAAGGCGCCGCTGGACTACGCGAAGCCGGGCGCGGGTGACGTCCGGCTCGCGGTCGCCCGGAAGCAGGCCACCGGCAAGGCGAAGCCGCTCGGTTCGCTGCTGGTCAACCCGGGCGGCCCGGGCGGCTCCGCGGTGGACTACCTCCAGCAGTACGCCGGCATCGGCTACCCCGCCGAGGTGCGGGCACGCTACGACATGGTCGCGGTGGACCCGCGCGGGGTCGCCCGCAGCGAGCCCGTCGAGTGCCTGGACGGACCGCAGATGGACACGTTCACCGAGACCGACATGACCCCCGACGACCAGCGGGAGACGGACCAGCTGGTCGCCCAGTACAAGAAGTTCGCGGAGGCCTGCGGGGCGCACTCGGCGCGGCTGCTGCGCAACGTCTCCACCGTCGACTCGGCGCGGGACATGGACATCCTGAGGGCGGTGCTCGGCGATCCGAAGCTGAACTACGTGGGGGCGTCGTACGGCACGTTCCTCGGCGCGACCTACGCGGGCCTGTTCCCGGACCGGGTCGGACGTATGGTCCTCGACGGCGCGATGGACCCCTCTCTCACCGCGCGCGAGCTGAACCTGCAGCAGACGGCGGGGTTCGAGACGGCGTTCCAGTCCTTCGCCGAGGACTGCGCGAAGCGCACCGACTGCCCGCTCGGCGACAAGGGCAGCACCCCGACGCAGATCGCCGACAACCTCAGCACCTTCTTCAAGAAGCTCGACGCGCACCCCCTCCCGACCGGCGACCCGGACGGCCGCAAGCTCACCGAGTCGCTCGGCACGACCGGCGTGATCGCGGCGATGTACGACCAGGCGGAGTGGGAGCGGCTGCGCGACGCGCTGCACGCGGCGACGAAGGAGAACGACGGCGCGGGCCTGCTCGCCCTCTCCGACAGCTACTACGAACGCGACCCCGACGGCCGCTACTCCAACCTGATGTTCGCCAACGCCGCCGTGAACTGCCTGGACCTGCCGCCCGCCTTCAACGGCCCCGCGCAGGTGGAGAAGGCCCTGCCCGAGTTCGAGAAGGCGTCCCCGGTGTTCGGCCCCAACCTGGCGTGGGCCTCGCTCAACTGCACGTACTGGCCGGTGCGGGCGACGGGGACGCCGCATCGCATCGAGGCGAAGGGTGCCGCCCCGATCGTCGTGGTCGGCACCACCCGCGACCCGGCGACCCCCTACCGCTGGGCCCAGTCCCTCGCCGGCCAGCTCTCCTCGGCCCGCCTCCTCACCTACGTCGGCGACGGCCACACCGCGTACGGCCGGGGCAGCGCCTGCATCGACTCGGCGATCGACACCTACCTCCTCAAAGGCACCCCTCCGACGGACGGAAAGCGCTGCTCATAGCCCTGCGGCCCGCCCCGGAGCCACCGCTCCGGGGCGTGTACGGAGCACCCCGGGAAACTGTGTAGACTTACCGACGTCGCTGATCGCACCATAGTGCGGGCGACGCGCCGCCTTAGCTCAGATGGCCAGAGCAACGCACTCGTAATGCGTAGGTCTCGGGTTCGAATCCCGAAGGCGGCTCCATCAAGACCCAGGTCACGGCGTTAGTGACCTGGGTCTTTTGTTGTGTTCCCGGAGGTTCTCAGTCGCGACCGGGGTGTTCGGGTTGTCGTGTTCGTGTCACGGGGTGGGCTCGGGGTCGCAACGGGGGAAACCGGGGGAGCCCGCGAGGTCGTCCGGAGCCTTAACTGGCTATTTCCTTAAGGGTAGTTGGCGTTGTGCGGAGTTGCGCCACACTGCCTGCAGGCGACGGGGGCAGGGAGGGGTGTGAGGCATGGCAGGGTGGAGACGCAGGCCCGTCTTAGGCGTGGCGGCGGGGGCGCTGCTGCTGGCGGGCTGTACGAGCGGGTCGGGGGACGACACCGGGGCGAGTCCTCGTAAAGGCTCAGCAAGCCCTGGAAGTCCTACGGGTTCCGCAAGTCCCAGTCCCCGTCCCAGTGCTTCGGCGGCGGCCTCCAGCGAGCCGTACACGCTCGCCGAGGACCGGGCGCCGAAGACGCGGGCCGAAGCGGTCGCGTTCGTGCGGGGGCTGGCGGTGCGGCCGGACTACTTCGGTGCGGGGTATCGCAGGCGGGAGCCGTACGAGAGCGATCCGGCGCAGTGGGCCGTGCTGGGCGAGGACTGTCTGTGGCGGCGCCAGGCGCTGCCGGACACCGCGCTGGCCAGCCTCACGCGGGCGTTCGAGCTGCCGGAGCAGGGCGGCAAGGGGCCGGTGTACGTGTCGTTGACCGTCACCGTGCACGAGAACACCGTGGCGGCGCGGCGCGACATGGCGGGGGCGTTGGAATCGGCGCTGCGCTGTCCGGAGCAGCGGCTGAACGCCACGGACGTGGTCAGTGGTCTGTACTCCCGGGTCGACGCGGCCGCCGACGGGCGCAACCCGGTCACCGAGGACGACCTGACGGAGTCCGGGGAGTGGATCGCCGACGGCGCGAGCAAGGCGTACCCCTTCGACTGGTACAAGTTCCGGCTCGGCCCGGTGACCGTGGCCGCGACGGCGCGGCACGGCGCGGGCCGCAGCGAGCAGGAGGAGGACACCGTCACCGGCGAGGTCTTTCAGGGGGTGAGCCTGGTCGCCACCGACATCGACCGCTGGGGTGAGCGGGGCGGCGACGCGGGCGGCACGGACGAACCCACCGCCACGAAGGGGGCGGACCGGTGAGCGAACCGTTGCGGTCCTCCGACCCGTCCCGCATCGCGGGGTTCCGGCTGCTGCGGCGGCTCGGCGCGGGCGGCATGGGCGTCGTCTACCTCGGGCGGACCGACGCGGGCGCCCTCGCCGCGGTCAAGGTGATCCGGGGCGAGAGCGCCGGTGAGGACGACTTCCGGGCACGGTTCGCGCGGGAGGCGGAGCTGGCGCGGCGGGTGGACAACCCATGGGTGGTGCCCGTCCTGGACGCCGACGCCGAGGCGCGCGAGCCCTGGCTGGCCACCGCGTTCGTCCCCGGCCCCGACCTGTCCGAGGCGGTGGCGGCGTACGGTCCGCTGCCGGTGCGCGCCGTCGGCGTGCTCGGCGGGCTGCTGGCCGGCGCGCTGGACGCGGTGCACACGGCCGGGCTGGTCCACCGGGACGTCAAGCCGGGCAACGTCCTGCTCGTGCCGGACGGCCCCCGCCTGATCGACTTCGGCATCGCACGCGCGGCGGACGACACGGCGCTCACCGCGTCCGGGCTGGTCGTCGGCACGCCCGGCTTCCTCGCCCCCGAACAGGCCGAGGGCCGGCCCGCGACACCCGCGAGCGATGTCTTCGCCCTCGGCTGCGTGCTGGCGTACGCGGCCACCGGAACCCCGCCCTTCGGCACCGGGGCACCGGACGCCCTGCTGTACCGCACCGTCCACGACGAGCCCGGACTCGGCGGAGTGGACGGCGAGTTGCGGACCCTGGTGGAGCGCTGCCTGGCCAAGGACCCCGACGCCCGGCCCACGGCCGAGGAGATACGGCGGCTGCTCGCCCCGGACGTTCCGGACGGCTCCGGCGACTGGCTCCCCGACTCCGTCGCCCGGATGGTCGCCGCGCGCGCCGCCGAGAGCCTCGCCCTGCCCGACATCGAGCCCACGGCCGTGGACGGGCCCGACCCACGGGACCCCGGGGACACGCGGGATGCGGGGGACCCGCGGGACCCGTCGGACGCCCCCGTCCGCCACCCCGGCCGCCGGCGCCTGCTGCTGGCCGGCGGTGCGCTGCTTCTCGCGGGCGCGGGGACGGGCGCGGCGGTGTGGGCGACGGGGGACGACGACAGGAAGCCGTCCGCCGCCGCGCGTCCCGTGTACGTCCTCGGTGTGCACACGGCGGCCGACGCGGCCCACACCGCCGTCAGCCGGGCCTGTGAACGCGCGGCCCGGCTGGCCGTCGCCCAGCACAACGCCACACCGAAGCGCGCCTACGACCTGAAGGTGCGGGTCCGCTCCGACCAGGGGGACGCGTCCTCCGCCCGCAAGGTGGCGCTCGCGTTCACCACCGACCGCGACGTCGTCGCCGTACTGGGACCGGTTGCCGAGATCCCGATGCAGTCGGCGGCGGCCGTCTACGGCGAGGCGGGGCTGACCCATGTGTCCAGCACCACCGGCCTGCAGGACTACTTCGTGACCTCGCCGAAGACCTCGTTCCAGACCGGCGCCCCGCATCTCGCGCTCGGCACCTGGATCGCGTACCACGCCCTGGCGACCGGGCAGGTGGGTCTGGCCGGCGTCGTCATCGACCGGGCCGGCGGCTCGATCGTGCAGGACCAGGGCACCCCCCTGGTCAGTGGCTGGCGCAAGATCGGTGGCGAGGTCATCCCCCGCGTCGTGGCGGAGGGGACCGACGACGGCCCGCGGGCGGTCCGCGACCTGCTCGCCGCCGGTGTCCAGGACGTCGTCTACCTGGGCCTGCTGGACGCCACCGTCCGCGCGGCCGGGGAACTGGCCGCGGCAGGCTTCACCGGTCCGCGCTGGATGCAGCACCAGCTCTACGGCTCGGACTTCCCGCGCCGCGCGGGAGCCGCGGGCGAGGGCTGGTACGTGGTCACCTCGGCCGTGGACCCCGCCGTACTGACGACGCAGCGGGCCAAGGACTTCACCGCGGCCTGGCGCAAGCGCTACCGCACCACCCCGGAGCCGTACGCCACCGAGGCCTACGACAGTGTGCGGATGCTGCTCACCGAGTTCGCCCGCACGGTCCCGGCCGGGGCCCGCCGCAGGCCGGTCCGGTCCGAGCTGGCCGAGCGGCTGGGGAAGCCGAAGTACAAGTACCAGGGCATCGCCAGGACATACGCCTTCGGCGATTATCACCACTACGACAACTCCGGGAACGGCTGGGCGGCCCAGACCTTCGTCCACCAGGTCCACGACGGGAGCTTCCGCCAACTGGGCTCACTCGCCGACCTGTACAGCGCGTCGAAGGCACAGAGCTGACGAAGGTGCGGAGCTGACGAGGGCCGACGGCGGGCGGGACCGACGGCCGGGGAACGGAGGCGGCTGACGTGGAGCGGCTTCTGCCCGCCGATCCCTCGGTGATCGGCGGGTACCGGCTCGCGGGGCGGCTCGGGGCCGGCGGCATGGGCGTCGTCTACCTGGCGCGCTCGCCGCACGGCGCCTGGTGCGCGCTGAAGGTGATCCGTGCCGAGTACGCCGACGACCCCGGTTTCCGGGCCCGGTTCCGCCGGGAGGCCGAGCTCGCCGCGCGCCTCACGGGCCGATGGACGGTACCGGTCCTCGGGGCGGACGCCGAGGCGCGGGAGCCGTGGCTGGCCACGGCCTATGTGCCCGGCCCGTCCCTGGCCGAGGCCGTCGCGCTGCACGGGCCCTGGCCGGAGGCGCAGGTGCGCGGCCTGGGCTCCGCGCTGGCCGAGGCGCTGGACGGGGTGCACACCGCCGGGCTGGTCCACCGGGACGTCAAGCCCGCGAACATGCTGTTGGCCGTGGACGGGCCGCGCCTGATCGACTTCGGGATCGCGCGGGCCGTCGGCGCGACCGCGCTCACCACGGACGGCTCCGTCGTCGGCTCGCCCGGCTACCTTTCGCCCGAGCAGGCCCGCGGGCGCACCGTGGGCCCGTCCAGCGACGTCTTCTCGCTCGGCTGCGTCCTCGCGCGTACGGCCACCGGCCGGCCCCCGTTCGGCACCGGCGGTGCCGCGGCCGTGCTGTACCGGACCGTGCACAAGGAGCCCGACCTCGACGGCTTGCCCGAGGGCCTCGACGGGATCGTACGGCGGTGTCTGGCGAAGCAGCCGGAGTCGCGTCCCGGGCCGCGGGAACTCGTGGATGTCTTCGGTGAGTTCGCCCCGGAGCGCTGGCTGCCAGAGGGGCTGCCCGCCCTGGTCGCCGCCCGGGCCGCCCGCGTCCTCGACCTGCCCGTGCCCGAACCGACCATGCTCTCCGGGCCCGCCCCCGCGGACCCGGCCGACGCCCCGCCCTCGCCCACCCGGCGCCGGCTGCTCGTCGCGGGAGCCGCGCTCGGGGTCTCCGCGGCGGGCGGGGCGGGCGCGTGGTGGCGGTGGGGCCGCGGCACCGCGCCCCCGAGCGACGGCTCCACCCGGCGGACCCGCCAGGTGATCGCGCTGCTCGGCAGCCCGGACGACGCCTTCCACCAGAACCAGGTGCGCGGCGCCCGGCTCGCCGTCGAGCAGCACAACAAGGACGCCGGGCGCACCGTCGACCTCGTGCTGCGCACCGCCGACGACCGGGGCACCGCGGCGGGCGCAGCCGCGGCCGCGGCCCGGCTGGCCGCCGACCCGGCGGTGTCCGTGGTGATCGCCACCGGCGGCAACACGACCGCGCCCGCGACCCTGCCGCCGTGCACGGAGGCCCGGCTGACCGTGCTGATCACCCGCGCCGACACCGAGGAACTCAACAGCGTCAACACCACCACCGGGCTCGTGCTGCGCATCACCCGGACCACCGGCCCGCCCGCGGTGCTGCGCTATCTGAACCGGGCCGTCCGACCCGCCCGTACGGTGATCGTGAACGACCTGGCCACCGCGACGGCGAGCCTGTCCGCGGTCCGCATCACCACCACCTACGGCAAGCTCGACAGCAAGACCGTGGTGGAGGACGTGGCCGCGGACGCGGACTTCACCGCCGTCGCCCGCCGTATCGCCGTCCGTCCCGAGGACGCCGTCCTCTTCGCCGGGGTGCGGCCCGATCGTGCCGCCGCCTGTGCCCGCGCGCTGCGGGACGCGGGCCACCGGGGCGTCCGGGTCGCGGGTGAGCACGTCCTCGCCGCGCCCTTTCTCGCCGTCGGCGAGGACTGGCGGGTCGGCGCGGGCTACACCGACGCCGGCGCCGACCCCCGTACCAGGGCGTTCGCCGCCGCGTTCCGGGCCCGCCACGGACAGCCGCCGGGCCCCTGGGCGGCCGAGGCGTACGACGCCGTCCGGTTCGCCGCCCAGGGGCTCACCGCCCTCGGCGACGACGAGCGGTCCACCCTGCGCGCGGTACTCCTGCGCCACCCCTGGCAGGGCATCACCCGCCGCGTCGGCTTCGACTCCGTCGGACAGTTCTTCCAGGTCCAGGAGGACACCGGCGAGTTCCTGTACCGCGTGACCGACGGAACGGCACGCTTCGTGACGCGCTCCGACGACATCGACGCGAAGACGTGAGGGGGAGGGGGAGGGGAGGAGAGGAGGGGAAGGGACGGGAGGGGGAGCAGGGCGTGAGGCGCGGTCGGTGACGGCGGGGTGTGGTGCGGCGGCGGGGGTGTGGCCCGGTGGCGACGGTGTGGCCCGGCGGCGAGGGCCCGGGGTTGGGTGGGCCGGGTGCGGTGCCGCGGGGCGGGGGAGTCGTCTGCTTCTGATGCGATTCGCCGGATATGTTCACAGGCTCCGTCGCCGGTCCTAGAGTGAGGCTGCCACGCGGCGCAGGGTCCGGGGACGGATGGGGGGCGGGCGTCATGGCCGAACGCTTCGGCGTGGGCTGCGGGTTCGTGGGGCGGGAGGCCGAACGGGAGCTGCTGGGGCGGTTGTACGAGGAGGCGGGGGCGGGGCGGCCCCGGGTGGTGGTGGTCGAGGGGCCGGCCGGGATCGGGAAGACCGCGCTGGTACGGCGGTTTCTCGCCGAGTCGGGGGCGGAGCGCGTGGTCGGCGGGAGCGGTGCGGAGAGCGAGAGCGGGTTGCCGTACGGCGGGGTGGCACAGCTGCTGGGGAAGGGGCGGAGGTATCCCGATCCGCTGGCCGCCGGGTCCTGTCTGCTGGAGGCGGTCGGTGAGCTGCAGGGCGGCCGGGGGGCCGTCGTGCTGTTCGTCGACGACCTGCACTGGGTGGACGGGCCGTCCCTGCACGCGCTGGCCTTCGTGCTGCGGCGGCTGCGGGCCGACCAGGTGCTGGCCGTGCTGACCGTGCGGGACAGCGAACGGCCGCGATTACCGGAGAGCCTGCGGAGGGTGCTCGACCAGGACTCCACCGTGCGGGTGCGGCTCGGCGGGCTCACGGTGGCCGAACTGGCCGAACTCGGCGCCCGGATGGGACGGGGGACCGGCCTGCCGGGGCGGGCGGCGGTCCGGCTGCACGCCCACACCGGGGGCAATCCGCTGCACTGCCGGGCCCTGCTGGAACGGCTGTCCGAGGAGGTGATCGGCGCGGACGACACACCGCTGCCGGTACCGGAGCCGTACGCCGCGCTCGTACTGCACCGGCTCGCGCGCTGTACCGGGCCGGCCCGGGACCTCGTCGTGGCGGCCGCCGTGCTCGGCACGCCCTGCGCGCTGGAGGCGGCGGCCCGGCTGGCCGGCCTCGCCGAGCTGCTGGAGCCTCTCGAAGAGGCCCTGAAGGAAGGCCTGCTGACCGAAGGCCGGGACGGCTGTACGACGAAGGTCGACTTTCCGCATCCGCTGTCCCGAGCCGCCGTCTACCACGCGCTGGGGCCCGCCCGGCGGACCGAACTGCACGCGCGGGCCGCCGAGTTGGCGGAAGGGGAGTTCGCCCGGCTGCGGCACCGGGTCCGTGCGGCACACGGACCGGACGACCGGCTCGCCGCCCTGCTCGCGGACTGCGCGGGGCGGCGCGCCCGGGAGGGGCGGTGGGCGGACGCCGCGACCCTGCTGCAGGACGCCTCGCACCTGGCGCGGCCGGACACCGAGCGGGTGCGGCTGGCCGTGGAGGCGATCGAGGCGCTCCTGCTGGACGGCCGGGTGGACGAGGCGAGTTGCCTGCTCGACGAACTGCCGCGCGACACCACGCCGGTGGCGGCCGTGCGGTACGCGCAGGGCTGCCTCGCCGCGACCCGGGGGCACAACACCCGGGCAACCGTGCTCTTCGAGGAGACCTGGCGGCTGAACGCGGAGCGCCGGGACCCCGCGCTCGCCTCCCGCACCGCCGCCCGGCTGGCCGCGATGGCGCTGCTGCGCGGGCACGGCGAGGCGGCCCGGCGGTGGGCGGAGACCGCGTCCCGGCAGTCGGGCACCGCCCCCGCCGCCCGCATGCTGCGCTACACCCACCTCCTCGCCCTCGGCATGAGCGGCCGCGACGGCGAGGGACTGGCCCGCACGGACGGCCTTCCGGACCCGGCCCTGGTGCCGCCGGGCGATGTCGACCTGCTGCTGGGGCGGGGCGTGCTGCACCTGTGGCGGGACCGGATCGCCCTGGCGCACGACGAGTTCGAGGCGGCGGCGGAGGTGCTGCGGCAGGGGCCGGTACCGCTGCGGGCGTTCGCGCTGTGCCTGGTCGGGGAGGCCGAGCTGCGGCTGGGACGGTGGGACGAGGCGGTCACCCATCTGGAGTACGCGGCCTCGATCGCCGCCGACGGCCATCAGATCTGGCTGACGTCGTTCCCGCACTCCGCGGCGGCCTTCGTACTCGCCGCCCGGGGCGAGTTCGACCGGGCCGCGGGGCACGCGGACAGCGCGGCCGCCGTCCCGGACCGTACCGATCCCACCGACGCGGCCCACTGCTATGCGGCGCGGGCCCGGGCCGCCGTGGCGACGGTACGCGGCCGGCCCGCCGAGGTCGTCGCCGCGTTACGGCCGCTGCTCGCCTGCGACCGCGACCACTCGGTGAACCAGCCGGGCGTGCTCGCCTGGCGCGACCTGCTGGCGGACGCGCTCGTCGCCGAGGGCCGCCCGGAGGAGGCCGAGGCCGTGCTGGAGCCGTACGAGAACGCGGCGTTCGAGCGCCGGCGGTACTCCGACCTGGCGGCGGCCGGCCGGGTGCGCGGCAATCTGCACGCCGCCCGGCACGAGGCGAAGGCCGCCGAGGAGGCGTACGAGACGGCCGTCGAGCACGCCGTGCGGGTGGGGCTGCCCTTCCACCGGGCCCGCGCGGAGAGCGACTTCGGCGCCTGGCTGCGCCGGGCCGGACGGCGTGCTGCCGCCCGGGAGCACCTGGCCGCGGCCCGGGCGGTGCTGGTGGAGCTGGGTGCCGTGCCCTTCGTGAAGGCCTGCGACCGGGAGCTCGTCGCCTGCGGGGTCCGCCCCGGCGGCGAGGGCGAGGTGCGGACGCCGGACGGCCTCACCCCCCAGGAGCACGCCGTGGCTCAGCTCGCGGCGACCGGGCTGACCAACCGCCGGATCGCGCGCGAGCTGATCCTGAGCGTCAAGACCGTCGAGTACCACCTCAGCCACGCCTACGCGAAGCTGGGCATCCGTTCTCGCGTCGGTCTTGTCGCCCACTTCAGGGCTGGATCATGAACAGGGGGCTCTCGGCGAGGGTGGCGCCGGGGTGCTGGTGGCCGTAGACCACGGAGCCGTACGCCTGGACCAGGTGGCCCTTGCGCTTGGCCAGTTCGGTCCCGGTGATCACGAACTTGAACGAGGCCGCGAGGTCGGACCAGGTCGCGTCGGCGAAACGGCCCGCCACCTTGTTGGGCGTGGCCACCCCGGGCACGGTCGCGGGGATGAGAGTGCCGTCGCTGAGGTCCCTGACGACGAGGGTCACGAGGTAGTCCCCGTGCCCGTCGAACAGGATGAGGCCCGCCTCCGCCTCCAGCACGACCAGGGCGTCGTTGCCGGGAGTCAGCGTGACGTCGGCGATCTTGCCCTTCTCCTCGCGGCTGAAGATGCGGACGATCTGCGCGTCGTTCGGTCCCATGAGGTGGTGTCCCTCCCGTTGGCGGCCGGCGGTCCCGGCCGGACGTTCCGGACACTAGGGACGGCGCGCGGCCCGGACCTCAGGGAGCGCCCAGGGGAAAACCCCGGGGTACGGGCGCGCGTCAACGCGCGATCAGGTCCGGAGTTCGCCCCCCGTAAGGAAAATCGCTGTAAAAGGGCCGCAAACTAAACCGAAGTCAGGACTACGACCCCCATTGAGGCAACATCGTGGTTAACGGTGAGTGTCGCGCGGTCAGGGCGTGGCACCGCCGAAGGCCGGGATGGGGTGAGGGGCATGGCGCAGCCGAGGATCGCGGTCGCCGTGGTGACCATGGGGAACCGGCCCGACGAAGTCGACGCCCTGCTCAGGTCCGTCGCGAAGCAGGACCTCGCCCCCGCCCGGGTCGTGATCGTGGGCAACGGCTGCCGGCTGCCCGAGTTCGCCGACCGTCTCGACCTGCCCGGCGAGGTGACCACCGTCGAGGTCGAGGACAACCTCGGCTGCCCCGGCGGCCGCAATGTCGCCCTCGCCGCGCTGCGCGCGCACGGCGACGTGGACGTGGTCGTCGAACTGGACGACGACGGGGTACTCGTCGACGTCGAGGTGCTCCGCCAGGTCCGCGACCTGTTCGCCGCCGACCCGCGCCTCGGCATCGTCGGCTTCCGCATCGCGGACGAGCACGGCGAGACCCAGCAACGGCACGTGCCGCGCGTCGGCAACGCCGACCCGATGCGCGGGGGTTACGTCACCGGATTCCTCGGCGGCGGCCACGCCCTGCGCATGTCCATGCTCACAGAGACCGGCGACTGGCCGGCCGAGTTCTTCTTCGCGCACGAGGAGACCGATCTCGCCTGGCGGGCCGCCGACGCCGGCTGGAAGATCCTCTACGCGCCCGAGCTGCTCCTGCGGCACCCCCGGACCTCGCCCGCACGGCACGCCGTCTACTTCCGGGTGACCGCCCGCAACCGGGTCTGGCTGACCCGCCGTCGGCTGCCGCTGCCGCTGATCCCGGTCCATCTGGCCGTGTGGACGCTGATCACCCTGCTGCGCACCCGGTCGACGGGCGGGCTGCGCGCCTGGTTCGGCGGCTTCGTGGAGGGGATGCGCGAACCGGCCGGCGAGCGCCGGCCCATGCGCTGGCGCACGGTGTGGCGGCTCACCCGGCTCGGGCGTCCGCCGGTCATCTGAGGGACGGTTCCGGAAACGGGACGAGGGTTCCGGTCGTTCACCTCCGCCGACCGGAACCCTCTCGCGTCCCCGGATCCAGGCCTGCGGCGACACTCCCCCGAGTTACGCGACTGATGCGCGCGCCGTCGGGCCCGATCCGATGCGAAGATCACATCAAGGCTCGCCAACGGATCGCTAACATGTGGCCAGTGGTTCCCCCGGAGGCCGCCGACCGGTTGGCGTGAAGCCGCCGTACGGCTCCGGGGACAGGCCGGAAACCCAGCGGATTCCGGCTCCGACCGGCACGGCGAAGATGGCGGGAAGTCGTCCCCGACGGATGGGATCCCGCCAGGAACCAGGAATCAGGGACCGGGAATCACGGACCAGGGACCGGCGGGCATCCCCGCTGTGCGGGAAGGCGATGGGCGGAGTGATGCGGCGGTACGAGCTGCGGTTCGGACTGCTGGGACCTCCGGTGCTGTACCCCGCCGGGGGCGAGGTCCGGCCCATCGGCAGCCCCAAGGTGCGCGCGCTGCTGGCCGCGCTGCTCCTGGAGGCCGGGCGGGTGGTCTCCGTCGACTCGCTCAAGGACGCGCTGTGGGGCGGCGCGCCCCCGGTCTCCGCGCAGGCCTCGCTGCACAACCACGTCACCCGGCTGCGCCGGCTCCTCGACGACCCGGAACGGCTGCGGGCCGTCCCGCCCGGATACCTGCTGCGCGTCGACGACGGTGAGCTGGACGTCGACGTCTTCGACGCCCGGGTCACGGAGGCGCGCACGGCGCACGGGCGAAGGGAGTGGGCGCCGGTGCTGCGCGCCTGCGCCGGGGCGCTCGCGCTCTGGCGGGGTGTTCCGCTCGGCGGCCTGCCCGCCGACTTCGGCGGCCTCGCCTTCGTCCAGCGCCTGGAGGAGGCCCGGCTGTCCCTGCTGGAGTGGCGCTACGACGCGGAGCTCGCCCTCGGCGGGCCCCGACCGGGCGGTGTCGTACCGGAGTTGGCGGCGCTCGTCGCGGAGTACCCGTTCCGTGAGGCCTACCACCGCCAGCTGATGCTCGCCCTGCACCGCACGGGGCGGCAGGCCGAGGCCCTCGCGGTCCACCGCGACCTGCGCGACCGCCTGCGGGAGGAGCTGGGCATCGAGCCGGGGGCGGCGGTGCGCGAGGCCCATGTGGAGGTGCTGCGGGGGAGCGGTGCGGTGGGCGACGCGGTGGGGGACGCGATGGGGCAGGGAGTGTCGGACGAAGCGGCGGGTGCGGGTGAGTGGGGGCCGGTCGCGCAGTTCCCCGCGCCCCTACGGGGCGCTTCGACCGGGCGTCGGCCGGAAGCCGAAGTCGCCGATGTCCCCGCCGAGTCCACCCCGGCCGCAGAGCGACCCGTCGGCGCCGGTTCTACGCGCGGCGAGTCCCCCGCCCCCCGTCCCGCCCAACTCCCGCCACCGCCCGCCCACTTCACCGGCCGTACCGCCGTCCGTGAGGAGCTGGGCCGCGCGCTCACCCCGGCGGCTTCCGCCCCGGCCCCCGCCGTGGCCGTGGTCAGCGGTATGGCCGGGGTCGGCAAGAGCGCGCTCGCCCTGCAGGTCGCCCATCAGTTGCGGGAACGTTTCCCCGACGGGCAGCTCTACGTCAACCTGCACGGCGCCACCCCGGGCGTGCCCCCGCTCGCCCCCGCCCAGGCGCTGGCCGCGCTGCTGCGGGACCTCGGCGCCGACCCCCGGCACATCCCCGAACACCCGGACGCGGCCACCGCGTTGCTGCGCTCCCTGCTCGCCCCGACCCGCACCCTGCTGCTGCTCGACGACGCCGCGAGTGCCGCCCAGGTACGGCCGCTGCTCCCGGGCGGCCCCGGCTGCGCGGTGATCGTCACCAGCCGGTCGCCGCTCACCGCCCTCGACGGCGCGCGCCGGCTGCCGCTGGGGCCGCTGACCGGCGAGGACAGCGCCGCGCTGCTGCGCGCGGTCAGCGGACGGGAGGAGATCGACGCCGGTCACCCGCTCGTCGGCCTCACCGGCCGGCTTCCGCTCGCCCTGCGGGTGGTCGCCGCCCGGCTGGCCGCCCGCCGCGCCCTCACCCCCGAGACGCTGGCCGGGCAGCTGGCCGCCACCGAGGGCAGGCTGCACCACCTCGAATACGACGACCTGAGCGTCCGGCGCTCCCTGGCCGTCGCCCATGACGCCCTCGCGGTCGCCGGCCGCGCATCCGACCGCGACGCCGCCGACGCCCTGCGCCACCTCGGCGCCCTGGAACTGCCCACCTACGGCGCCCCGTTGATCGCCCGGCTCGCCGGCACCGACCCGCGTCGCGCCGAGGCCGCCCTGGACCGACTGGTCGACGTGGCCCTGCTGGAGGAGACCGCGTACGGCCGCTACGCACCGCACGACCTGGTGCGGGACTTCGCGCGGGAGTTGGCCGGGGCCGGCGGCGCCGACCGCGCCGAGGCCGCCCTGACCGCCCTGCGCTGGTTCGCCGCCGTCGCCGAACTCGCCCTCGTCGCGATCCTCGAACCCGGCCTCGACCAGGGCGACCGCCGCCGCCCCACCGCCGCCCAGCCCCCCGAACACCAGCCGTACGTCGCCACTCTGCCGCCCTTCGAGTGCGCCGAACACGCCTTCGCCTGGGGCGATCTGGAGCTGGAGAACATCGTCGCCCTGGTGGGGCGGTACGCCGACACGGCCGACCCCCGGATCAGCGCGTACCTGTCCACCCTCGTCCGGCTCCTCTTCCCCTACGTCCTGCGCGGCGGCCGGGTCGCCGAGATGGAGGTGCTCGGCACGGCGGCCCTGGCCGCCGCCCGCCGGCTCGGGGACGAGCCCGCCGAGGCCTACGCCCTGGGCGACCTCGCCGGACTGCGCTTCCTGACCGGCCGCCAGCGCGAGGCCCTCGCCCTGACCGACCGGGCGCTCGTCCTCTGGCGGCGGCTGGACGTGACGTCCTGGATCCGGCGCAGCCTGAACAACCGGGGGCTGCTGCTGGAGGGGCTCGGCCGGTACGAGGAGTCGGGGGAGGCGCTGCGGCAGAGCCTGGCGTACTCCCGGCAGCTGAACGACCCCTACGGCGAGGCCGTCACCCACAGCCACCTCGGCAACCTCTACGAGCACACCGACCCGCGCGCCGCCATCGAGCAGCACCGGCGCTCCCTGGCGATCGGGGACACGATCGGCGCCGTCATCCTTCAGCACTCGGCGCACTGCAACATCGGCTTCGCCCACCTCACCCTCGGCGAACCGGCCGCGGCCGCCACGCACTTCGAGGAGAGCCTGCGCATCCTCGGCCGGCACGGCGACTGGCACGGCGAGTCCCAGACCCGGCTCGGCCTGGTCCGCGCGCTGCGCGGCCTCGGCCGCACCGACCGCGCCCACCACGAGTGCACCGAGCTGCTGCACCGGGCGGACGCCCGCGCCGACCGCTACAGCGGCGGTCTCGCCCGCCACCAGCTCGGTCTGCTCCTGCGCGAACAGGGGCGCACGGGCGAGGCGTACGAGGTCTGGCGCGCGGCCCTGGCCGCCCTGGACGGCACGGACGAGCCGGACGTCCTCGCGGAACTGCGCGAACTGCTGGCACCCGATGACTGATCACCCGGTGACCGATCACCCGGTGACCGATCACCCGGTGACCGGTCACTTCGCGTCGGCATAGCACTCCACCACCGCCGTCGTGAACGGGAATCTGACCGGTGTCTCGCCGAACGTCAGCCGTCCGGCCAGGTCGGCCGCCTCCCGGATCGCCGCCACGACCCTCTCGGTCTCCTCCTCGGGACAGTGCACGATCACCTCGTCGTGCTGGAAGAAGACCAGTTCCGCCGCCAGGTCCGCGCAGGTCCGGCGCAGCGCGGCGAGCATCAGCAGGGCCCAGTCGGCGGCGCTGCCCTGGACGACGAAGTTGCGCGCGAAGCGGCCCCGGGCACGGGAGTTGGTGGAGGCGTACCCCGGCACCCAGCCGTCGGCGGTCTGCTCCTCCGCCTCCTCCTGGGGCATGCCCGCCTCCTCCGCGCCGTCGCCCGCACCGGCCGCCGGCGGGCAGGTCCGGCCCAGCCAGGTGCGCACCAGCCGGCCCTCCTCGCCCTCCCGTGCCGCGTCGTCGACATAGGCCACCGCCTTGGGGAAGCGGCGTCTGAGCGCGGCCAGGTTCTTCAGTCCGTCGCCGGAGGTCTGGCCGTAGACCGCGCCGAGGACGGCGATCTTGGCCTGCTGGCGGTCGCCGGAGAAGGCGCGGTCGGAGACGGACTGGTACAGGTCGGTCTCCCGCCCGGCGACCTCCATCAGCCCGGGGTCGCGGGAGATGGCCGCCAGCACCCGGGGCTCCATCTGGTCGGCGTCGGCGACGACCAGCCGCCAGCCGGGGTCGGCGACCGCGGCCCGCCGGATCACCTTGGGGATCTGCAGCGCGCCCCCGCCGTTGGTCACCCAGCGCCCGGTGACCGTGCCGCCCGCGTGGAACTCGGGCCGGAAGCGGCCGTCCCGCACCCAGTCCTGCAGCCAGGTCCAGCCGTGCGCCACCCAGATCCGGTACAGCTTCTTGTACTCCAGGAGCGGTTTCACCGCCGGGTGGTCGACGGACGAGATCTCCCAGCGGCGGGTGGACCTCACCTTGATCCCGGCCTGGGCGAAGGCCTTGACCACATCGGCGGGCAGATCCGGGCGCACCCGCCGGCCGAAGGCGGCCGACACCTCGTCCGCCAGCTCGGCCAGCCGGCGCGGTTCGCCGCCGCCCGCGTACCGCTCGCCGAGCAGTTCGCGCAGCACCTCGCGGTGCACCTCGGCGCTCCAGGGCAGGCCCGCGCGGTTCATCTCGGCGGCGATCAGCATCCCCGCCGACTCGGCGGCGGTCAGCAGCCGCATCCGGGCGGGGTGTTCGGCCCGGTCGTGCCGGCGCTGCTGCTCGGCGTAGACCACGAGGAGTTCGTCGAGCGTGAGGCGGGCGGTGCCCTCCGGCTCGAACAGCGGGGACTGCGCGCCCGGTTCGGCCGAGCGCTGCGGCGGGTCGGGCGGTACGGGGCCGCCCCGGAGGCGGGCCAGGGCGGCGGCGGCCGAACGCGGCTCACCGGACCGTCCCTCGTGGCCCAGCAGAAGTGTCTCGGCGTCCTCGATGTCGTAGCACCGCTCCACTCGCACCCCCGTGGCGAGCAGGCGCGGGTAGACCTCGGCGGTCGACCGCCACACCCAGCGTGTGACCTCCGGGCGGCCCCTGACCGCCCCGGCGAGATCGGGCTCCCGCCGCACCGGTCCGGCGGGCAGCCCGTCCGGACCGAGGGGGGCGACATCCACGCCACCGTCCTCGGCCGGAGCGAGAGCCCACCGGTCGGTCATGCTGCGAGTGTGGCAGGCAGCACTGACAATCCCTCTGACCTGCGAATTCGATGGCCGAGGAGGTTTCTCAGCCGGCTTCGCCCCGCTCCGCGTCGCCCGTCGCCCCGGCCGCGCCCGCCGCCTCCGTCGCCGCCTTCTTCTGCTCTCCCAGCAGGGCCAGCACCTTGGCGACGTACTCCTCGGTGGCCGGTTTGGTGATGCCGAGGCCGCTGAGGACGCCCGTGCCGTTCTCGTGTTCGAGGAGGGCCAGCAGCAGGTGTTCGGTGCCGATGTAGTTGTGGCCGAGGCGCAGGGCCTCGCGGAAGGTGAGTTCGAGGGCCTTCTTGGCCTCCGGGCCGTACGGGACGAGTTCGGGGGCGTCCTCCGCGGCGGGCGGCAGCGTGGCCGTCGCCGTCTGGCGCACGGTGTCCAGCAGCACGCCCTGCGCGAGGATCGCCTTCGCCGCGATGCCCTCCGGTTCGGCGAGCAGCCCGAGCACCAGGTGCTCGGGGCGGCCCTCCGGGTTGCGCGCCGCGACGGCCTCGTTGTGGGCCGCCATGACCACGTTCCGGGCGCGCGGGGTGTAGCGGTCGAAGCCCTGGCTGGGGTCGAGGTCGGCGGACTCCTTCGGCACGAACCGCTTCTGTGCCGCCTGCCGGGTGACGCCCATGCTCTTGCCGATGTCGGTCCAGGAGGCGCCCGAGCGCCGGGCCTGGTCGACGAAGTGCCCGATGAGATGGTCGGCCACGTCGCCCAGGTGGTCGGCGGCGATCACCGCGTCCTGGAGCTGGTCGAGGGGTTCCGGGTGCACCTTCTTGATCGCCGCGATCAGATCGTCGAGGCGCACGGATGCCGTGATGTTCTGGTCGGTAGCCATGTGTCAACCCTAGGTTGACATGGCGAGGGTGTCAACCGTCGGTTGACAGTCTCGGCGGGGGCCTGCCGCCGGGGCTGTCCACAGGGTGTGGACAGCCCCCCGCGTGCCGTCGGTGCCGCATGGCACGATCGACGGGTGACCAGCAGTGAGCCCAGCACCGTCGACCGAGCCTTCCGTACCGCCCTGTACGACGACACCGACTCCGGCCTCGACACGGGCGCGTCCCTCCTCGCGGCCGACTCCGGCGCGGACGCGGAACTGGCGCGCCGGGGCCGGGACTTCGTCGCAGCGGCCTGGCGGCGCGGCTGGCAGCCCGCCGACGTCGTACGGCTGGTGCGGCGCGAGCTGGAGGACGCGCACGTCCGCCTCGCCGCCGGGCTGATCCGGGCGCAGGTGCCGGACGACCGGCCGCGCGGCCCGCGCTGGCGGGCCCAGCTCGACGTGCTGCCGGACGGCGACGCGCGCGTGGGCGACCGTTTCTCGCGGGCCACCGCCGTCCTGGAGCTGTACCGGCTGCTGCTGCGGCTGCCCGCGCTGGACCCCCTCGACGAGCCCGGTGCCGGACCGGCCGCCGGGCCCGGTACCGGGTCCCGAGCGGACACGGTCCGGCCCGGGTCCCGCATGCTCACCCGGATCCGCGCGCTGCTCGCCAAGGCCGAGGCGACCGGCTACCCGGAGGAGGCGGAGGCGCTCAGCGCGAAGGCCCAGGAGCTGATGGCCCGGCACAGCGTCGACGAGGCGCTGCTCGCCGCGGGGGCGCCCGCCCCGGACGCGCCCGGCGCCTGCCGGATCGGGGTGGAGCCGCCGTACGAGCAGGCCAAGGCGGTGCTGCTGGACGCGGTCGCCACGGCCAACCACTGCCGCGCGGTGTGGAACGAGCCGTTCTCCTTCTCCACGGTCGTCGGCTTCGCGGCGGACCTGGAGGCGGTCGAGCTGCTCTACACCTCGCTGCTGGTGCAGGCCACGCACGCGATGACGAAGGCGGAGGCCACCCAGCGGGCGGGCGGCCGCAAACGCACCAAGACCTTCCGCCAGTCCTTCCTGGCGGCCTACGCCCACCGCGTCGGCGACCGGCTGGCCGCCGCCGCGGAGTCGGCCGTGGCCGAGACCGGGACGGCCGTGGACCTGCTCCCGGTCCTGGCAAGCAGAGAGACGGCCGTGGCCGACCGTATGGAGCGGATGTTCCCGGAGACGACCACGACCCGCCTGCGCGGTGTGACCGACGAGGCGGGCTGGACGGAGGGAACGCGCGCAGCGGATCAAGCACAGGTCCGCTCCCGCTCCCAGCTTCCCTGACCGCACACGCGCCCCGTCAGGGGCGCGGGACTGTATCGCCATGCGGCTCCGCCGCGCGGGCGCGGCCGGCGCCCACCGGCGCTCACCCGGCGCCCGGCCGAACCGGTCGCTCCGCAGTCGGTCGGCGTTTCGCCGTCAGTCGCCCGCCTGCTGGAACGCTCCCACCGTCGCGTTCGGCTTCGTCGCCGACCCCTTGCCCGCCACCGCCCCGTACTTCCACGGGAAGCTCTGCGTCGCGTCGCTGCCCGGCAGGGACACCTCCATCGACGTGGCCGCGAGGCTCGCCGCGTCGCCGTCCTTGCCCCGCACGTAGCTGATGGAGAACGTCGCGGAGTCGCCCTTGGCCAGCTTGAGCTTCTGGTTCTTCGCGCCGGACAGCGAGGAGAGCGACGCGGAGGTGCCGCCCGCCTTGAGCGTCACCCCGGCGAACCCGTCCAGCGTGCACGGCGCGCTCTGGTTGGTGAGGCTCACCGGCACCTCGCCGGTGTCCCCGGCGGCCGGTGCGACGCTCGCGGAGCCCACCTGGACGGAGACCTTGCCGATCTCGCAGGCGGAGCTGTTCTTGCTGCTGGACCCGGAGCCGCCGTTGTCGCAGGCGGTGAGGGCGAGGGCGGCGGCGAGGGCCGTGACGGTGAGCGGAATGGCGCGCATGTGCAGATCCCCATCGAGGTCGTGACGGTGTCCCAGCATCATCACGCCCCCGCCCGGCTCCCGCTCGCCCGCCCCCGTCCTTGACCCGTTCGGGGGGTGTTCGCCCGGCCCGTGACGGCGGCCGGCACCCGCGCCGCCCGGCCGGATCCGGCCCTACTGACCAAGGCCGGCCGTCGGCAGCCCCGACGGCAGCTTGCCGCCCTCGGCCTTGGTGTAGGTCTCCTCGCCGGTCTTCCCCGACCAGGTGACCTTCATACTGCTCTTGCTGACCGAGTCGACCATTCCGGTGGCCCGGCCCTTGCTGCCGTCCGTGCAGGTGAGGCGGATCATCCGCATCCCGGCCTCCTCGCCCGCGGTCCCGCTGCACACGGCCCCGCCGGTCTCGAAGAGCCCCGCGGACTTCCCGGTGACCACCAGGGCGACGATCTTGCCGCCGCTGGTGGTGATCCAGCTGCCCTGCAGCGCGTCGGACGAGGCCGTGGCGCTGTCCGAACCGGCCGTGGCGCTCGCCGCGGCCGACGGCGTGCCCGACGGCGTGGCCGAGGAGTCGCCGCCGGAGTCGCCACCGCCGCTGCACGCGGTCAGCGCGAGCGCGCCCACCAGCCCCGCGGCGGCGGCCGCGATCCGCACGACCGGCCGCGCGGAGGCCGCGGCGGACGCCGGTACGGAAGAGACGGAAGCGTTGGGAGCAGCCGATGCGGAAGAAGCCATGGCCGAAGCCGTCTCCGCAGGCGTCGTAGCCGTACTCGCCGTAGCCGTGGTCACCGCAACGCTCCCGGGTTCTAGGGGGTCGGCCGCCCGGCTGCCCGGACGACAGCCGCAAGCTACCAGGACTCACCAAGAGGACTTGCGTACGCCGGGTAGGTATCCGCTGTGGGCCTGGTCCCGCAGATTCACCCGGGACAGGCCGAACGCGCGGAAGTAACCGCGCGGCCGGCCGTCCACCTGGTCGCGGTTGCGCACGCGCGTGGCGCTCGCGTCGCGCGGCTGCCTGTCCAGCTCACGCCGGGCGGCGAGCCGCTCCTCCGCCGTCGAGGACGGCCGCCGGACGATCTCCTTCAGTTCGGCCCGCCGGGCGGCGTACCGCGCCACGGTCTGCCGCCGCCGCTCGTTCTTCGCGATCTTGCTCTTCTTCGCCATATCGGTGCCCCGCCCCCTTCAGACCTTCACGCCCCGCGCGCGGATGCGCGCCACCGCCGCCTCCACGCCGATCGCGTCGACCGTCCTGACGGCGCGGGCGCTGAGCCGCAGCCGTACGTGGCGGCCCTCGCCCGGCACCCAGTAGCGCTTGGTCTGGATGTTCGGGTCGAAGCGGCGGGAGGTCCGCCGGTGGGAGTGGGAGACGCGGTTGCCGAAACCGGGCTGGGCGCCGGTCAGCATGCAGTGCGCGGACATGGTGACGTAGCTCTCCTCGGAATAGTTAGTGCTAATGGGATTCATTTTCAGTAAGATAGCAGTCATGGCACGCAACGAACTCCGCCCGGTCGTCAGGCTCCGGTCCACCGCAGGGACCGGCTACACCTACGTGACCCGCAAGAACCGCCGGAACGATCCGGACCGTATGACGCTGCGCAAGTTCGACCCGGTCGCCGGCCGGCACGTCGACTTCCGAGAGGAGCGCTGAACCCCCGCCATGCGCAAGGGAATCCACCCGGACTACCGGCCCGTCGTGTTCCGTGACCGGGCCGCGGGCCACGCCTTCCTCACCCGCTCGACGATGACCAGCGAGAAGACGGTCGAGTGGGCGGACGGCCGGACCTACCCCGTGGTCGACGTCGAGATCTCGAACGTCAGCCACCCCTTCTACACCGGCACCGCCCGCGTGCTGGACACCGCCGGGCGCGTCGAGCGCTTCGAGCGGCGGTACGGAAAGCAGGGCTGATGCGTCCCGCCGCCCCGCTCCCCGTCGTGATCGTCGGCGGACTGCACGCCGACGCCCGCAGACGGACCGTCGCCCGGCTGCTCGCCGACGTCCCCGGCAGCGTCGTACTCCACCACGACCTCGCGACGGCCGCCGACGGCACGGTCGTGCGGACCGTGCGGGACGCCGGCGGAGTCCTCGCCGCCGGTGAGACGCCCCTGGTCAACGACTGTGCCTGCTGTGCCCTGCGCGAGGACCTGGTGCCCGAGCTGCGCAGGCTCGCCGACGACGGCCGTACCCGGCTCGCCGTCGTCGAGCTGTGGGACTCCGTCGAGCCCAAGGCGATGGCCGAGGTGGTCGTCGCGGGCGGGCTCACCGTCACCGGGGTGATCACCGCCGTCGACCCGGCCCTGCTGCTGCCGTACCTCGGCAACGGCGACGACCTCGCCGACGCCGGCCTCGCCGCGGCCGCCACCGACCGGCGCACGGTCGCCGACACCTTCGCCCGGCAGCTGGAGTACGCCCCGGTCCTCGCCGTCCTCGACTCCCCGGAGGCCGACGGCGAGGACCACGAGCTGCTCGCGCAGCTCCACCCGACCGCCCGCCGGGTCCCCCTCCCGGGCGGCCACCCCGGGGACTCGGCGGGCCCCGCTCCCGGCGCCGCGCTGGTCCGGGCCGCCCTCGCCGGCTTCGACGTGGAGGCGGCCGCCGCCGCCCAGCACCCGGCCTGCGCCCTGCTGCCCGCCGAGGCCGACAGCCACGGGGTGTCCACGCTGGTCTGGCACCGCAGGCGGCCCTTCCACCCCGAGCGGCTGTACGCGGCCCTGGAGGACCTGACCTGCGCGGCCGCCCGCAGCCGGGGCCGGTTCTGGCTCGCCGACAAGCCCGATGTGCTGCTGCACTGGGACGCGGCGGGCGGCGCCCTCTGCGTGGAGAGCGCCGGGCCGTGGCTCGCCTCCCTGCCGGACGCGGCCTGGGAGATGGTCCCGCCGGTGCGCCGGGCCGCCGCGGCGCTCGACTGGCACCCGGAGCACGGCGACTGCTGCCAGCACCTGGTCTTCACCTCCCCCGGCCTCGACCGTGACGGGCTCGAACGGCTCCTGGAGTCCTGCCTGTTGACCGACACCGAGTACGCCGCCGGGCGAGCCGCCTGGAAGCGGCTGCCGCCCGCCTTCGACACCCTCCTGGAGGTCTGACCCCGCCATGCCCCGCAAGACCGACCGCAAGCCGACGCCGAACCGGCCCAACCCGCTGGACCGGGCGGGCGTGACGTACATCGACTACAAGGACACCGACCTGCTGCGGAAGTTCCTCTCCGACCGCGGCAAGATCCGCGGCCGCCGGGTCACCCGCGTCTCGGCGCGGCAGCAGCGGCTGCTGGCCCGGGCGATCAAGAACGCCCGCGAGATGGCACTGCTGCCGTACGGGCCTGTCCGCTAGGAGACCACCGGGGCCACGGGGCCACGGGCCATAGGTAGGAACTTCCCTACGCTTGACCGGTAGGGAAGTCCCTACCTATTCTCGTTCCCATGACCACGCACATCACCCACGCCTCCTTCGTCACCCTCCCCGTCACCGACCAGGACCGCGCCCTGCGCTTCTACCGGGACGTCCTCGGCTTCGAGGTCACCGCCGACCTGGAGATGCCGCCCGGACGCTGGCTCCAGGTCGCCCCCAGGGGCGCGCAGACCGTGTTCACCCTGTCCGGTCCGGGGATGGGCGATTTCGAGCCCGGGTCCGCTCGGGGGATCATGTTGGTGACGACCGATGTCGACGCCGACTGTGCGCGGCTCGCCGGGGCGGGCACCGACGTGCGGGGCCCGGACGCGTTCCCCTGGGGCCGGATGGCCTCCTTCCGGGACCCGGACGGCAACGGTCTGATGCTGCTCACGGAGGCCCGGCCATAGAGGCCCGGTCATAGGGGAGGACCCGGCATGACCGCGACCGGCGCCGTCGAGGACCAGGTCTTCGCCGCGCTCGCCAACGCCACCCGCCGCGAGGTGCTGCGGCTGCTGCGCGACGGCGGGCCGCAGCCGGTCCAGGCCCTGGCCGACCACTTCGACATGCGCCGCCCCAGCCTCTCGGAACACCTCAGGGTGCTCCGGGAGGCCGGCCTCGTCTCCGAGCAGCGCTCCGGCCGGCAGCGCATCTACCGCCTGGAGGCGGCCCCCCTCGCCGACCTGCAGGACTGGCTCCACCCGTACGAGCGGTTCTGGCGCGACCGGTTGAAGGGCCTCGGCGCGCTGCTCGACCGCATGCCCGACGATGATCAGCCATGACGACCGAGCACCCTGGTGACGGCGACCTCACCACCATCCGCGTGGACCAGTTCCTTCCGCATCCGCCCGCGAAGGTCTGGCGCGCCCTCACCGAGCCGGACCTGCTCGTGCAGTGGCAGATGCAGGGCGCGGAGAACTTCCGCCTCGAGGTCGGTCACCGGTACCGGATGACCTCGGTCCCGCGTCCCAACACCCGCTTCTCCGGCGTCGTCGACGTGCAGGTTCTCGCCTACGACCGGGAACGGATGCTGTCCGTCCGGTGGTCCGATCCCGATCCGGCCAATCTCGCTCACTGGACCATCACATGGACGCTGGAACATGAGGGCCGCGGTACGCGTCTGTTCCTAGTACACGAGGGATTCGATCCGGACGATCCTGCGCAGATGATGGCGCGCACGATCATGGACGGGGGCTGGCGGTCGCATGTCTTCGCAGCTCTGGGGCAGACGCTGGAACGGGTTCGGTAAAGCGGACGTCAAAGCTGTAACCGCAGGAACACCCCGCGTGCACGTGCATCTGCTCATGCATCTGCACATGAACAAGGTTATGATCCGGGTCAGTTGACCAGAGCACCAATGGTCACATCAGCCAGTTAGTGCACCACCGGGGAGCGACCTGTGGACCTCGACGTTGATGGCGTGTACGGGGGGTTTGACGTGTACAACGGCATGGCTGCCACGCAGCTGGACGGAGTGGCCTGGCAGAAGAGCAGGCACAGCAACTCGCAGGGTTCCTGCGTCGAGTTCGCCCGGCTGCCGGGCGGCGACGTGGCGGTCCGCAACTCGCGCTTCCCGGACGGGCCGGCGCTCGTCTACACGCGCGCCGAGATAGAGGCGATGCTGCTCGGCGTCAAGGACGGCGAGTTCGACCACCTGATCACGAGCTGAGCCGGGGCCGCTCCCGGGGCAACTCCGGGCAATCGTCGTAGAACGCTCGGTAACGCGCGTAGAAGCCCGGCATCCCGCGATGCCGGGTTCGGCTACTCGTCCGGCTGGAGCCGGAACAGCGCCCAGACGACCTTGCCGTTGAGGGTGCCGGCCAGCGGGTGCCAGCCCCAGCTGTCGCTGAAGGAGTCGACCAGGAACAGCCCGCGGCCCGACTCGGCGGAGAAGTCGTCGGAGTCGCGGGGGGTCGGGGTCGCGTGGCTCGGGTCGCGCACCGCGCACACCAGCCGCTCGGTCCACCGCATCAGGTGCAGCCGCACGGCCGGCGCCTGCGGTGCGGCGAGGCAGTCGGTCTCGCCGGGCACCGCGTGCCGCAGGGCATTGGTGACGAGTTCCGAGACGACGAGACAGACGTCGTCGAAGCGGTCGCCGACATCCCACTGGTCGAGGGTTCTGCGGGTGAACCGACGGGCTTCGCGCACGGCTTCGTAACGGGCGGGCAGAGCGCAGGAGGCGGCGCTGGACACGGCCGCGGGGTCGAGCGGCGGAAGGCCCTGCCGTAATGGCTTGAGCATGGTCGATCCATTCGTCCCCATGCGAGGCACTCCCGGGAATTCGCGGTCGTTGCGATGCAGCGGTGGCGCGGGACCATGGTTTCGGATGCGCACAGCAGATGCAAGGGCAGATGCACGTGCACGCGACCGAATTGGACCCTCCCGTACCGCTTGTTGGCCATTTTTTCCGCCAACTTGCAGTCCTTGGCTCACTACCTGCTTGCCACTTCCTGTGCTTAGACTTTGGCCGCTTTCCGTTTCCGTAACCGGACGAGTACTGCTCGAAGTGTTTTAGTGGCAGACTGCGGGCCCTGAAGACGGTTGGGGAGGCTGGCGAACGTGAGCGCGGGAGAGCCCGGATCGGTGGTGCGGCGCATGCTGCTCGGCTCGCAACTCAGGCGACTGCGCGAGGCCCGGGGAATCACCCGCGAGGCCGCGGGGTACTCGATCCGTGCCTCCGAGTCGAAGATCAGCCGCATGGAGCTGGGCCGGGTGAGCTTCAAGACCAGGGACGTGGAAGACCTGCTGACGCTGTACGGCATCACCGACGAGGCGGAGCGCGAGCAGCTCGTGTCCCTCGCCCGCGAGGCCAACGTGGCGGGCTGGTGGCACAGTTACTCGGACGTCCTGCCGACCTGGTTCCCCACCTATGTCGGCCTGGAGGGCGCGGCGCATCTGATCCGCGCGTACGAGGTGCAGTTCGTGCACGGCCTGCTGCAGACCGAGGCCTACGCGCGCGCCGTGGTGCGGCGCGGTATGAAGGGGGCCAGCGAGGCCGACGTCGAGCGCCGGGTCACCCTGCGCATGGAGCGGCAGAAGTACCTGGTGTCCGAAAACGCCCCCGACTTCCACATCGTTCTCGACGAGGCCGCCCTGCGCCGGCCCTACGGCGACCGCGAGGTGATGCGCGGTCAGCTCCAGCACCTCGTCGAGATCTCCGAGCGGTCCAACGTACGGCTGCAGATCATGCCGTTCAGCTTCGGCGGGCACTCCGGGGAGGGCGGCTCCTTCACCCTGCTCAGCTTCCCGGAGTCGGACCTCTCCGACGTGGTCTACCTGGAGCAGCTCACCAGCGCCCTCTACCTGGACAAACGCGAGGACGTCGCCCAGTACGAGCAGGCCCTCAAGGAACTCCAGCAGGACAGCCCGGGACCGGACGAGAGCCGGGACCTGCTCCGGGGTCTCCTGCAGCTTTCCTAGGGCTCTCCCCAGAAGTTCGCTCTCTGTCCCCAACTCCCCTGTGACACAAGTACGATGACGCGTGATCAGACCGTGATGTTGATCATGTCTGCTAGTGATTTGGGGATCACATGTCGTCGTACTTCACCGACCTGGCCCAGCAGTACATCGACGGCGAGTGGCGCCCGGGGACCGGTTCCTGGGACATCATCGACTTCAATCCGTACGACGGTGAGAAGCTCGCGTCGATCACGATAGCCGCGGTCGAGGAGATAGATCAGGCCTACCAGGCCGCCGCGCGCGCCCAGAAGAAGTGGGCCGCCACCAACCCCTACGCCCGCCGGGCCGTCTTCGAGAAGGCGCTGCGCCTCATCGAGGAGCGCGAGGCGGAGATCACCGAGGCGATCATCGCCGAGCTCGGCGGCACCCACCTCAAGGCCGGCTTCGAACTGCACCTCGCCAAGGAGTTCCTGCGCGAGTCGATCCAGTGGGCGCTGCGCCCCGAGGGCAAGATCCTGCCCTCCCCGGTGGACGGCAAGGAGAACCGCCTCTACCGCGTGCCCGTCGGTGTGGTGGGCGTGATCAGCCCCTTCAACTTCCCCTTCCTGCTGTCGATCAAGTCGGTCGCCCCGGCGCTCGCGCTCGGCAACGGCGTGGTCCTCAAGCCGCACCAGAACACCCCGATCGTCGGCGGCACCCTGGTCGCGAAGCTCTTCGAGGACGCGGGCCTGCCGGGCGGCCTGCTCAACGTCGTCGTCACCGACATCGCGGAGATCGGCGACGCCTTCATCGAGCACCCGATCCCCAAGGTCATCTCCTTCACCGGCTCCGACAAGGTCGGCCGCCACGTGGCCACGGTCTGCGCCTCGCTCTTCAAGCGCTCGGTGCTCGAACTGGGCGGCAACAGCGCGATCGTGGTCCTCGACGACGCCGACATCGACTACGCGGTCGACGCGGCGGTCTTCAGCCGGTACGTCCACCAGGGCCAGGTCTGCATGGCCGCCAACCGCGTCCTGGTCGACCGCTCGATCGCGGACGAGTTCACCGAGAAGTTCGTCGCCAAGGTGAAGACCCTCAAGTCCGGCGACCCGCGCGACCCGCAGACCGTCATCGGCCCAGTGATCAACTCCCAGCAGGCGGAGTCCCTTTCGGCCACGGTCGAGCAGGCCGTCGCCGAGGGCGCCACCGCCCTGGTGCACGGCACCACCACCGACAACCTGGTCGAGCCCTCGGTCCTCACCGGCGTCCCCGCCGACTCCGACCTGCTCCGCCAGGAGGTCTTCGGCCCGGTCGCCTTCCTCATCCCGTTCGACGGCGAGGAGGAGGCCGTACGCATCGTCAACGACACCCCGTACGGCCTCAGCGGCGCGGTCCACACCGGGGACGTCGAGCGGGGCGTGGCCTTCGCCAAGCAGATCGACACCGGCATGTTCCACGTCAACGACGGCACCGTGCACGACGAGCCGCTCGTCCCCTTCGGCGGTGAGAAGCACTCCGGCATCGGCCGTCTGAACGGCGAGACGACCGTGGAGTCCTTCACCACGATGAAGTGGATCTCGGTGCAGCACGGACGCAGCGGCTTCCCGTTCTAGAAGCCCTCTGTAACAGCTCGGCGCCCCGGGCCCTTTAGGACGCGATCTGTCCTAGAGGGCCCGTAGCTTCGGTCGTGTCAGGGAAACACGACCTGAGGAAAGGCGGCCGGTCATGGTCACTCACGTTCCCGCGGAAGCACAGGGCGACGAGCGCGGAGCACTGCTCTCCTTCATCGAGGAGCAGCGCGGCGGCATCCGCCGGGCCCTGCTCGGCCTCACCGACGAGCAGGCGTCGAGCAAACCCAGCGCGAGCGAACTGTCCCTGGCGGGCCTGCTCAAGCACTGCGCCGAGGTCGAGCAGAGCTGGATCGCCCGCGCCAGGCAGGAGCCGCCGGCGATCGTGCGCGACCAGTCGAACTGGCACGAGACCTTCCAGCTGGTCGGCGACGAGACGGTGGCCTCGCAGCTCGCCCACTGGGAGCAGGTCGCCGCCGAGACGGAGAAGTTCATCCGCTCCGTCCCCAGCCTCGACGACACCTTCCCGCTCCCCGAGGCCCCCTGGTTCCCGAAGGGCAGCGTCTCCATGCGCTGGGTCTGCCTCCACCTGATCCGCGAGACCGCCCGGCACGCTGGCCACGCCGACATCGTCCGCGAGTCCCTGGACGGGAAGACGGCCTTCGAGCTGGTGGCGCTGGAGCAGGGGTCCTAGTTCCCAGGGCCGAACGAAAGGCCCTAGTGATGGAAGCTGGTGGCCGCGTCCTTGTCGTGGGTCAGTGGATGCGGCTGCCGGCGCAGTCCGGGCAGCAGCCGGGTCAGGTCCTCGACGAACAGGTCGGCCAGGTCCTTCGAGAAGCCGTTGCGGCACACCACCCGCAGCACGGACAGGTCCTCCCGGTTGGCCGGGAAGGTGTACGCCGGCACCAGCCAGCCGTTCTCGCGCAGCCGCCGGGACACGTCGAAGACGTCGTACGCCGTCACGTGGTCGGCGGTGGTGAAGGCGAACACGGGCAGTTCGTCGCCGCGCGTCAGCAGCCGGAAGTCGCCGAGCGCCTCGACGCGTTCGGCGAGCCCGGTCGCCACGTCCCGGGACGCCTGCTGCACCGCGCGGTAGCCGTCCCGGCCGAGCCGCAGGAACGTGTAGTACTGCGCGACCACCTGGGCGCCGGGGCGGGAGAAGTTGAGGGCGAAGGTGGGCATGTCGCCGCCCAGGTAGTTGACCCGGAAGACGAGCTCCTCGGGCAGCGCCTCCTTGTCCCGCCACAGGGCCCAGCCGACGCCCGGGTAGACCAGGCCGTACTTGTGCCCTGAGGTGTTGATCGACGCCACGCGCGGGAGGCGGAAGTCCCACACCAGGTCCGGGTCGAGGAAGGGCGCCACCATCCCGCCGGACGCGCCGTCCACATGGACCGGGACGTCGATCCCGGTGCGCTCCTGGAGGGCGTCCAGGGCCGCGCAGAGGTCGGCGACCGGCTCGTAGGACCCGTCGAAGGTGGAGCCGAGGATGGCGACGACCCCGATGGTGTTCTCGTCGCAGAGGTCGGCGGCGGCCTGCGCGTCCAGGTGGTAGCGGTCGCCCTCCATGGGCACGAACCGGGGCTCCACCTCCCAGAAGTTGCAGAACTTCTCCCAGCAGACCTGGACGTTGATGCCCATGATCAGGTTCGGCCGGGCACCGCCCGGATAGCGGTCGGCGTTGCGCTGCGCCCAGCGCCGCTTCAGCGCCATCCCGGCGAGCATGCAGGCCTCGCTGGAACCGGTCGTCGAACAGCCGATGGTGTTGGCCGGATCCGGCGCGTTCCACAGGTCGGCGAGCATCGCCACGCAGCGCCGCTCCAGCTCCGCGGTGCGCGGGTACTCGTCCTTGTCGATCATGTTCTTGTCGTCGCACTCCGCCATCAGGACGCCGGCCTGCGGCTCCATCCAGGTGGTGACGAACGTGGCCAGATTCAGCCGGGCGTTGCCGTCCAGCATCAGCTCGTCGTGCACCAGCTGATAGGCGGTCATGGGCGGCAGCGGGCCGTCCGGCAGCCGGTGCGTGGGCGGGGCCTCGGCCATGCCGGCGACCGGGTTCGCCTCACCGAAGAACGGGTTGACGGACATGGGGCGCTCTTGGTGCTTCTGGGAACCTTTGTGGAGCGGCATGAAAGGTGCCTCCTAGAGGAATTCACGACTCACGATGCACAGGGTCGACTCACGGGGATCAGCGCAGGGCCGTACCGTCCGCCCGCAGCTGCATTCTCGGCCGCCCGGTCACCATCAGCCACGCGGGCAGGGACGCGACGCACAGCAGCGCGATGATGCTCGGCGAGGCCACCAGCACCGCGGCCGTGAACAGGCTCACCCAGCCCTGGCGGGTGATCGCCAACAGCATGCCCAGTACACCCGCCGCCACGCTCGCCGAGGGCTGGACCGCGGGCACCAGGGCGTGGGCGCACAGCCCGAAGGCCGCGCCGATGAACACCGAAGGGAAGATCCGGCCGCCGCGGAAACCGCAGGAGGCGGCCACCAGCAGCGCGGCCAGCTTGACGACCGCCATCCCGGCGAACTGCCCGGCCGACCAGCCCTCGGGGTCCTTCGCCAGCTCCGCGACCTCGTCCAGCCCCTTGAAGAGCGTCAGATGGCCGCCCAGCGCCCCCAGCAGGCCCAGCACCAGTCCGCCGGCCGGAAGGGCCACCATGGGGTGCCGGAGACGCCGGAAGGCGCCGTGGACGTACGGGAAGGCGTAGACGGCGCACATGCCGAGCAGCGCGGCCGCGGGGGCCACCACCAGGGCTCCCAGTACGTCGGGCCAGCGCGGGCGGCCGAGCGCGGGCAGCCCGAGGTCCAGCGTCGGACGGCTCACCAGGGCGGTCGTCATCGCGCCCGCCCCCGCGGCCATCAGCGGCCCGAAGAGGTTGTCCCACAACGCCCCCTTCAGCGGCTTCCCGGCCAGCGCCTCGGAGATGACCAGGGCCGCCGCCACCGGCGTACCGAACAGCGCGCCGAGCGTCGCCGCGTCGGCCAGCGCGGGCCACAGCGAGTTGGGCAGCCGGGGCATCGCGAGCCGCCCCAGCCACAGCGCGAGCCCGACGTTGACGGCGATGAGCGGGTTCTCCGGGCCGAGGCTCGGCCCGCCCGCCAGCATCAGCACGGTCGCCAGGACCAGCCCCGGCAGCACGGCCGGGGGCATCGCCACCGCCTCCAGCCCCAGGGTGGCCGGATCCGGCCCCGCGTGCCCGGGCACCTTCCACACCACAAGACCCACCGCGATACCGGTGGCCGTCAGCATCACGACCATCCACAGCACCGAGTACCGTCCGATGCCCAGCGCGTCCGGCAGGTTGTTCCACAGCACGTGCTGGAGCCGCTCGGCCAGCGAGCTCACCAGCAGGAACAGCAGACTGCCGCCGACCCCGACGACCAGAGCGGGCAGGATCAGCGGCAGCAGGGCACGCGCGGGGGCCGAGGGCGGGGTGGGGAGCGCCTGGTGCGCGGTGTCCTGGGCCACGGGCCCACCATAAGCGGGCAAAACCGGCACAACATCCTGAACGGAACCGGCTTGCACCTCACGTGGCGTGAGGCCCCAGGGTGGAGCGCGGAAAGGAGCGGAAGTGAACTACTCCGTAGGACAGGTCGCCGGGTTCGCCGGCGTGACCGTGCGCACCCTGCACCACTACGACGAGATCGGCCTGCTGGTCCCGGGCGAGCGCAGCACCGCGGGCCACCGGCGCTACGGCGACGCCGACCTCGAACGGCTCCAGCGGATCCTGTTCTACCGGGAGCTCGGCTTCCCGCTCGACGAGGTCGCGGCCCTGCTCGACGACGAGGCGACCGGACGGGCCGACCCGCGCGCACACCTGCGCCGGCAGCACGACCTGCTGACCGCCCGGATCGAGAAGCTGCAGAAGATGGCCGCGGCCGTGGAGCACGCCATGGAGGCACGCAGGATGGGCATCAACCTCACCCCCGAGGAACGCTTCGAGGTCTTCGGCGACAAGGACCCCGACCGGTACGCCGAGGAGGCCGAACAGCGCTGGGGCGGCACCGAGGCCTACGCCGAGTCGCAGCGCCGCGCGGCCCGCTACTCCAAGGCCGACTGGCAGCGCATGAAGGACGAGGTCGACGACTGGAGCGCGCGTTACGCCGCCCTGGTGACCGGCGCCGAGCCGCCGACCGGCGAGCGCGCCATGGACCTGGCCGAGGAACACCGCCGGCACATCTCGGCCTGGTTCTACGACTGCCCGTACGCCCTGCACCGCGGCCTCGCCGCGATGTACGTCTCCGACGAGCGCTTCAAGGCGTTCTACGACTCGATGGCCCCCGGTCTGGCCGAGCACCTGAAGGAGGCCATCGAGGCGAACGCGGCCCGGCACACGGTCTGACTAGACGGCCCTGTCGATGATCACGGCCGTCCCGTAGGCACACACCTCGGTCCCCACGTCCGCCGCCTCGGTCACGTCGAACCGGAAGGCCAGCACGGCGTTGGCACCCCGCGCGCGTGCCTGCTCGACGAGCCGGTCCATGGCCTGGTTACGGGTCTGCACCAGCGTCTTCGTCAGCCCCTTCAGCTCACCGCCGATCATCGACTTCAGACCCGCGCCGATCTGACTGCCCAGGTGCCGGGAGCGCACGGTCAGCCCGAAGACCTCGCCGATGACCTCGCGCACCCGGTACCCGGGGATGTCGTTCGTGGTGACGACCAGCACATCCGGCTGCGGCCCCTGGCCGCCGCCGTACTCTTCGATACCCATGTCCACAGCCATTCCCCAGGCCGGGCACAGTCCATCCTGGTTCCACCCATGGAACCTGGGGCGGACACATTGCGTTGATAGCTTTGTGCGCCCGCACATGGAACTCGTAGTGCCCTCACCCCTCAGGAGCCCGGAACCGTGACGACCGGAACCACGATGACGCTCGCTCTCGGCCCGAGCTGGTTGGATCCGAACCAACTTCTCGACTCGTTCGGCATCTGGGGTCTGCTCCTGGTGGTCTTCGCCGAGTCCGGCCTCCTGATCGGTTTCTTCCTCCCGGGCGACTCCCTGCTGTTCACCTGCGGCATGCTGATCACCTCGCACCAGCTGGACTTCCCCCTCTGGGGTGCCGTCGCCCTGATCTGCGTCGCCGCGATCCTCGGCGACCAGGCGGGCTACATGTTCGGCAAGAAGGTCGGCCCGTCGCTCTTCAGCCGCCAGGACTCCCGCCTCTTCAAGCAGGAGAACGTCGCCAAGGCCCACGAGTTCTTCGAGAAGCACGGTCCGAAGTCCCTGATCCTGGCCCGCTTCGTCCCCGTGATCCGCACGTTCACGCCGATCATCGCCGGCGTCAGCGGCATGAAGTACCGCTCGTTCCTGACCTTCAACGTCATCGGCGGCATCCTCTGGGGCGCCGGCGTCACCCTGCTCGGCTCCTGGCTCGGCAAGATCGACTTCGTCAAGAACAACATCGAGGCGATCCTGATCCTGATCGTCCTCGTCTCGGTGGTCCCGATCATCATCGAGTTCCTCCGCGCCCGCTCCAAGGCCAAGAAGGAAACGGCCCAGCCGCAGCCGCCGCTCCAGCAGCCCCCGGCGTACCCCGTGATGGACGACGCGACGACGCAGCTGCGCAGGATCGAGCCGACGTACGAGCAGCCGCAGCAGTACGCGCAGCAGCCCCAGCCGCAGTACGGGCAGCAGCAGCCGTACTACGGCCAGAACGGCTACGGCCAGCAGCAGTACCCGTACAGCGAGGACCAGTACCGAGCGCCGTAAGCGGAAAGCGCTCCGAAGGGGCGCGGGGCTGTGTTGAATCTGCGGCTACCGCTGCGTGGGCGCGACCAGCCACGACGCACCCGCACCCGCCGACGCACCCGCACCGGCTCCCCCTCAGGCGCTCAGAACCCCCTCGTCCGCTTAGCGGCCCGCCGCTTCCCCGCCGACCCCACCCGCAGGGTCAACCGGGAGATCTCCGACCCCAGGTTGACCCCGATGGCGATCGCCATGGCCAGGGACGCCGCCTTGGCCAGCGACACCAACCCCTTGTCGACCTCGTTCTGGGCCATCGACAGCAGCCCGAAATACGTCGCCGACCCCGGCAGCAGCGGCCCGATCGCCGCCGTCGTGTACGGCAGCGCGGACGCGAACCGGAACCGGGACAGCAACTGCCCGAACAGCCCCACCAGCCCCGCCGCGACGGCCGTGGAGGCGACCGGCGAGATCCCCCCGGCGTAGTGCATCGCGCCGTAGACCGACCAGGCCACACCCCCGTTGAGGGTCACGGCCAGCACGGTGGATCGTTCCTGCTGGAGCAGTACGGCGAAGGTCAGCGACAGCACCATCGACGCGGCGATCTGCAGCAGCGGCCGTGCGGAGGTGTTGAGCGCGACATCGGGATTGAGCCGGCCGCCCAGTTTCAGGCCGAAGTACAGGACCGTCAGCACCCCGATGACGATGCCGACGAAGAAGTACATGACCTCCAGCAGCCGCGCGGACGCGGTGATGTAGAAGCCGGTCAGCCCGTCCTGGACGCCCGCGACGAGGGCCCGCCCGGGCAGCAGCGCGAACAGCCCACCGGTGACGACGGCGGACGCCGCGACGTCGATGTGGGCGACCGCGAACGCCACCCCGATCGCGGCCGGCGGCATCGCGGCGACCATGAACTGGTAGAACTCCGGCAGCCCCCGCCCCGCGCACAGCCACGCCAGCCGGTCGCCGAGCATCGCGCCCACCGCCGCCGCCACGAACACCAGCAGGTCACCGCCGACGAGCACGGAGGCCGCCCCGGCCAGCAGCCCGCTCGCGGCGGTCAGCGCCCAGCCGGGGTACGGGTGCCGGTTGCGGCGGATCTCGGCGAGCCGCCGGTAGGCCTCCTCCAGGGAGACATGGGCCTCGGGGTCGGTGAGGTCGTCCACGAGCCGGAAGACGGCCGCCAGACGCGTGTAGTCGGTCCCGCGCCGCCGCACCGTCCGGGACGCCGTCACCGGGTCGTCGACCAGCGAGGGCTGGTACGAGATCGCCAGCAGCGTGAAGGTGACGCCCGGCTCGCAGCGGTCGAGTCCGTACGACCGGCAGACCGCGAACATCGCGGCCTCCACGTCCTCCGCGCCCTCGCCGCCGGCCAGCAGCAGCTCCCCGATACGCAGCGTCAGGTCGAGCACGCGCGGGACGGCCGGACCGCCCTCCTCCGTCTTCTGCACCGGCTCCGGCGCCGGCCGCTCGGCCACCGGCATGCGCAGCATGGTGCGCATCCGGTCCTGCCAGGGCGCGTCCTTGACGAGACTCACGGCGGGAAACCCGGAGGCGGGCGTGAAGACCGGCGGGGCGTCCTCGGCGCTGTAGGTGCTCGGCGTGCTGAACGCCGACCCCTCCGGCTCGGCACTCACCGGCTGCCGGGCCGCCAGCCCCTCCGGCACGGCGAACTCGGACGTGCTCTCGGGTTCACCGCCGCCCTCGGGGACCGCGATGCCCGCCGGCACGGCGAACTCGGACGTGATCTCCGGGTCGTACCGCGCCTCGTCCGAGGTGGGCTTGCGGTCCTCCGCCTCCGTCACGGTCGTAACGCTCCCTGAACGACATCTGCACGTAGGCCTCAGTATGCGCGTGAGCACACAGCGGACACGAAAAACGGGCCGCACGCGCGCGTGCGGCCCGTTCCCGGGCAGGGCCTGCCTGGGTGGTCTCAGTGACCGCCGGACTCCTTGAAGCGCTTGTAGGACCGCTCGATCTCCACCTCGGCGTCGGTGCGGCCGACCCAGTTGGCGCCCTCGACGGACTTGCCGGGCTCCAGGTCCTTGTAGACCTCGAAGAAGTGCTGGATCTCCAGGCGGTCGAACTCCGACACGTGGTGGATGTCGCGCAGGTGCTCCACCCGCGGGTCCGTGGCCGGAACGCACAGCAGCTTGTCGTCGCCGCCGGCCTCGTCCGTCATCCGGAACATGCCGATCGCGCGGCACTTGATCAGGCAGCCCGGGAACGTGGGCTCGTCCAGGATGACCAGCGCGTCCAGCGGGTCGCCGTCCTCGCCGAGAGTGTTCTCGACGAAGCCGTAGTCGGTCGGGTAGGCGGTCGAGGTGAAGAGACGACGGTCCAGGCGGATCCGACCGGTCTCGTGGTCCACCTCGTACTTGTTCCGCGAACCCTTCGGGATCTCGATCGTGACGTCGAACTCCACCGGTGGCTCCTCCATGATCAACACATAGTTCTGGTGGTTAAGTGTCCCTCACGCAGGTGTGTGATCGCGAAAGGGGCTGGTGGTCGTGCCAGAACTGAGGTCTTGGCAGTCCGCGAAACCGCGTGTGCGGAAGATCGCGGGCGCCGTACGACCGCGTCTGGCACGCGTCGCGACCGTCACGAAACCGCAGGTGGCGCGGTTGCGGCAGGCAGTGGGACCGCAGCTCGCACGCGTCACGCGCGCGGCCGGACCCCAGCTGGTCACCCTGGTCCGCCCCCCTCGTCCCCGGACCCTCAAGACCTGGCAGTACACGGCGGGCGCCGCCACGGCCGGGCTCGCGCTGGCCGCCGGTGTGGTGACCGCGGCGGGCCCCTGGGACGCCACCGGCCAGCGTACGGCCGAGCGGGACCGGGCGGCCGCGCTGGAACGGACGGGTGGCGCAGATCACGGCTCCGGTGCGGACTCCGTCACAGCCGACGGCGAGCCCAGCCCCGCGCCCAGCGCCGGGTCGGTCCTGACGGGCCTGGGCGGCGCCACGAACACCGTGAAGTCCACCCCCAGCGGCCGGCCCGCCGGGATCTCCGGAACGGCCGTCACGGACGTCCTGAAGCCCCTGCTGGCCGATGCGGCACTCGGCCGCACCCGCACCGCCGTGGTCGTCGACGTGGCCACCGGCGGGCGCCTGTACGCCTCCGGCGCCGACACGGCCCTCACCCCCGCCTCCACCACCAAGATCGCCACGGCCGTCGCCGCCCTCCACGCCCTCGGCCCCGACCACCGCCTCACCACGCGCGTGGCCCTCGAACCCGGCACCAGGGAGGTCGTCCTGGTCGGCGGCGGCGACCCCACCCTCACCGCGCACAAGGACCCGGAAGGCTGGGCCAGCCTGCGCACCCTCGCCACCGCGACCGCGAAATCGCTCACCGCGCGGGGCATCAAGCAGATCACGCTCTCGTACGACACCACGCTCTACGCCGGCGCCGACCTGCACCCGATCGGCGTCAACGGCAACCTCGCGCGCGTGAGCCCCCTGATGGCCGACGAGGGCCGCACCGACGACTCCACCGAGGGTCCGGTGACCCGCGTGAGCGACCCGGCGGCCGACGCGGCACGGAAGTTCGCGGGCTTCCTGCAGGCCGCCGGCATCAAGACCTCGTCCCCCGGCACCTCCAAGGCGAGCAGCCGGGCCGCCACCCTCGCCACCGTCTCCTCGCCGCCGCTGTCCTCGATCGTCGAGCGCATGCTGACCAACAGCGACAACGACATCGCCGAGGCCCTGGCCCGGCAGACGGCGCTGGCGAGCGGCCGGCCGGCGAGCTTCGACGGGGGAGCGGCCGCCATCGCCGCCCAACTGACCCGGCTGGGCCTGCCGATGACCGGCGCCTCCTTCCACGACGGCAGCGGCCTCAACCGCGACGACCGGCTGACCGCGAACCTTCTCACCGCCCTGCTCGCCAAGGCCGCCGACGCCGACCGGCCGGGCCTGCGCCCGGTCCTCACCGGCCTCCCCGTGGCCGGCTTCACGGGCACCCTGACCAGCCGCTACGCGGACGGCGCGGCAGGCGTCGTACGCGCCAAGACGGGCACCCTGACCGGCGTCAACACGCTGGCGGGCACGGTCGTCGACAAGGACGGCCGGCTGCTGGCCTTCGCCTTCCTCACCTCGGACACGACGAGCCCCGAGGAGGCGCAGGCGGCACTGGACCGGACGGCGACGGCGCTGGCGGGGCTGTAGCCCATGACACAAGTCACGCGAAGCTCACCAACCTCCACGGCCTGCCCGAAGGGGGACCGCTCACGTACGGTTGACGCATGACGAGCATCGGTGGCGCTGCCTCATCAGGGATGGTCGACTGGAATCTCGCGGTGGCGACCGCGACCCGACTCGTGCGGCCGGGCCCCGAGGTGAGCCGCGACGAGGCCCGGACCATCGTCGCCGAGCTGCGGCGGCACGCGAAGGCCTCGGAGGAACACGTCCGGGGCTTCACCCGTATGGGGACCGGCGACGTCCACGACACCCCCGTTCTGGTGGTGGACCGACCCGGCTGGGTCAAGGCCAACGTCGCCGGGTTCCGGGAGCTGCTCAAGCCGCTCCTCGACAAGATGCAGGAGCGGCGGGCCGGCAGCCCGGGCGGCGCGGTCCTCGGCGCGGTCGGCGGCAAGGTCACCGGCGTCGAACTGGGCATGCTCCTGTCGTTCCTGTCGTCCCGGGTCCTCGGCCAGTACGAGACCTTCGCCCCCGCCTCCCGCGACCTCCCGGCGGACGAGAACGGCGGCGGCCGGCTGCTGCTCGTCGCCCCGAACATCGTCCACGTGGAGCGCGAACTCGAGGTCAAGCCCCACGACTTCCGGCTCTGGGTCTGCCTGCACGAGGAGACGCACCGCACCCAGTTCTCCGCGGTGCCCTGGCTGCGCGCCCATCTGGAGGGCGAGATCCAGTCGTTCCTGTCGGAGACCGACGTCGACCCGATGACCGTCCTGGAACGCATCCGGGACGCCGCCCAGTCCCTCGCCGGCAGCCGCCCCGAGGCCGAGGAGGACGACGGCGGACGGTCGTTCGTCGAACTGGTGCAGACCCCCGCCCAGCGCGAGATCCTCGGCCGGCTCACCGCCGTCATGTCCCTCCTGGAGGGCCACGCCGACTTCGTGATGGACGGCGTCGGACCGGCCGTCGTGCCGACCGTCGCGGAGATCCGCGAGAAGTTCCAGCAGCGGCGTGCCAAGGGCGCCTCCCGGCTGGACATGACCCTGCGCAAGCTGCTCGGACTCGACGCCAAGCTGCGCCAGTACCGCGACGGCGAACGCTTCGTGCGGGCCGTCGTCGACCAGGTCGGCATGGACGGCTTCAACCGGGTGTGGACCTCGCCGAACACCCTGCCGACCAAGTCGGAGATCGCCAAACCGGCGGACTGGGTCGCGCGGGTGCACCGCAAGGCCGAGTCGTGAACCCGCGGATGTGTGTCGTGAACCAGCGGATGTGTGGTGAACCGAATCCGGCCTGCGGCAGGCGAACGCCCCTTCAATCACCCGTCCGAGGGACCGTGAGCGATGGGTAGGCGTGCAATGCTCGGGGAACGGCCCGTTTCTGTCACCATCTACACACTCTGAGTGACCGATCTCGGGATCACCCCCCGAAAACTTCATGAAGGGAACCGGACATGGGTCCCCATCCTGCGGTCGCGGCGATACGCCTGGCGGTCCGCCGCGCCCTCCACGACATCCTCACCGACCTGAACCGCCACAGCCGCACCCCCGGTGAACGCGCCTTCGGGCACGCCGGTGTGCGGGTCGTGCGCCCCGTCGGAGACATCCCGGAGCAGACACCGAACGAGCGGCCCCCCTCCCCGCTCGTCCTTGTGGCATGCTCCGGCGGCGCCGACTCCATGGCGCTCGCCTCCGCCCTCGCCTTCGAGGCACCCAAGCTCGGCATCCGCGCGGGCGGCATCACCGTCGACCACGGCCTGCAGCCCGGCTCCGACCTGCGCGCCGAGGAGGTCGTCCTCAGACTGCGCGAACTCGGCCTCGACCCGGTCGAGTCGATCACCGTGACCGTCGGCCGCGACGGCGGACCCGAGGCGGCCGCCCGCGACGCCCGCTACGCCGCCCTGGACGCCGCCCTCGAACGGCACGACGGCGCGGCGGTCCTGCTCGGCCACACCAGGGACGACCAGGCCGAGACCGTCCTGCTCGGCCTCGCCCGCGGCTCGGGCATCCGCTCCCTGTCCGGAATGGCCGCGGTCTCGGGGGCCGGCGGCCGTTACCGGCGCCCCTTCCTCCAGCTGGACCGGCAGACCGCCCGCAAGGCCTGCATGGTCCAGGCGCTGCCCGTCTGGGACGATCCTCACAACGCGGACCCGGCCTACACCCGCTCCCGGCTCCGCCACGAGGGACTGCCCGCCCTGGAGAAGGCCCTCGGCAAGGGCGTCGTCGAGGCCCTCGCCCGCACCGCCCAGCTCTCCCGTGACGACGCCGACGCCCTGGACACCTGGGCCAGCCAGGCGGAGGCCTCCGTACGGGACGCCGCGGGCCTGCTGGAGTGCGCCAAGCTCTACGCCCTGCCCCCCGCGGTGCGCCGCCGGATCCTGCGCCGTGCCGCCATCGAGGCGGGCGCACCGGCCGGTTCCCTGTTCGCCCGGCACATCGAGGAAGTCGACCGGCTGATCACCGGCTGGCGCGGTCAGGGAGCCATCAATCTCCCGGGCAAAGTCGTCGCCCAGCGCCAGGGTGGCAGACTGGTGATTCGGCAAGGCTGAATCCCGACCTCCCGGAGGGCTCCTCCGACGGGGTGGGTAGGCCGGTGGGACGACCGACCGAAAGTGATGCGGGTGGACGCGAAAGACATGGGTGCCGACCTTCAGGCGGTACTCATCACCAAGGAAGAGATCGACGCGAAGCTGGTCGAGCTGGCCGCGAAGATCGACGCGGAGTACGCGGGCAAGGACCTGCTCATCGTGGGCGTCCTCAAGGGCGCCGTGATGGTCATGGCGGACCTCGCCCGGGCGCTGTCCACCCCCGTCACCATGGACTGGATGGCCGTGTCCTCCTACGGCGCGGGCACCCAGTCCTCCGGTGTGGTGCGTATCCTCAAGGACCTCGACACCGACATCAAGGGCAAGCACGTCCTGATCGTCGAGGACATCATCGACTCCGGGCTGACCCTGTCCTGGCTGATCAACAACCTCGGCTCCCGCGAGCCCGAGACCCTGAAGATCTGCACGCTGCTCCGCAAGCCGGACGCGGCCAAGGTCGCCATCGACGTCGAGTGGGTCGGCTTCGACATCCCCAACGAGTTCGTCGTCGGCTACGGCCTCGACTACGCCGAGAAGTACCGCAATCTCCCGTTCGTCGGTACGCTCGCGCCTCACGTCTACGGCGGCTGACCCCCGGCTGATACGCCGGAGGGTCCACTTACGTAAGACGATCGGGAACCCCAGCGGGTTTCGCGCCGTTGGAGCATGCAGAGACGGGTTTGCCAGCCGTCCGAGCCGCTCCGTGCGGCTTTGGGTAACAAAGCTGGGGTACCGTCAGAAGAACTGTCTTATCAAACTCACTATGGCAGGAGGGACGGGGCGTCTCGCTCCGTATGGATGGACGTGAAGCGATACTTCCGTGGGCCGGTCATGTGGATCGTGCTGGCCGTCCTTGCCGTGGTCGTGTTGATGCAGGTCGTCGGCTCGTCCGGCGGCTACAAGACGGTGGACACCGGCCAGGTCGTGGCGGCGATCAATGACAACAAGGTGGAATCGGCCAAGCTGACCACCGGTGACGAGCAGACCATCAAGGTCACGCTCAAGGACGGCGAGAAGGTCTCCGGCAGCTCGAAGATTCAGGCGAGCTACATCGGCGACCAGGGTGTGACCATCGCCAACACGCTGCAGACCAAGTACCAGGACAAGCAGATCCCCGACGGCTACACCGTCGCGCCGACGAAGCAGAACGCTTTCCTCGGTGTCCTGCTCTCCCTGCTCCCCTTCGTCCTCATCGTGGTCGTCTTCCTGTTCCTGATGAACCAGATGCAGGGCGGCGGCTCCCGCGTCATGAACTTCGGCAAGTCCAAGGCGAAGCTCATCACCAAGGACACCCCGAAGACGACGTTCTCGGACGTCGCGGGCTGCGACGAGGCCGTCGAGGAACTCCACGAGATCAAGGAGTTCCTCCAGGAGCCGGCCAAGTTCCAGGCGGTCGGCGCCAAGATCCCCAAGGGCGTGCTCCTCTACGGCCGTCCCGGCACCGGCAAGACGCTCCTCGCGCGCGCCGTCGCCGGCGAGGCCGGGGTGCCCTTCTACTCGATCTCCGGTTCCGACTTCGTCGAGATGTTCGTCGGTGTCGGTGCCTCCCGAGTGCGTGACCTCTTCGAGCAGGCCAAGGCGAACGCCCCGGCGATCGTCTTCGTCGACGAGATCGACGCGGTCGGCCGCCACCGCGGCGCCGGCCTCGGCGGCGGTCACGACGAGCGCGAGCAGACCCTGAACCAGCTGCTCGTCGAGATGGACGGCTTCGACGTCAAGGGCGGCGTGATCCTCATCGCCGCGACGAACCGGCCCGACATCCTCGACCCGGCGCTGCTGCGCCCCGGCCGCTTCGACCGCCAGATCGCGGTCGACCCGCCGGACCTGCAGGGCCGTCTGGAGATCCTCAAGGTCCACCAGAAGGGCAAGCCGGTCGCGCCCGACGTCGACCTCGCGGCGGTCGCCCGCCGCACGCCGGGCTTCACCGGCGCGGACCTGTCGAACGTGCTGAACGAGGCGGCGCTGCTCACGGCCCGCAGCGACAAGAAGCTGATCGACAACCTCAGCCTGGACGAGGCGATCGACCGTGTGGTCGCGGGCCCGCAGAAGCGGACCCGGATCATGTCGGACAAGGAGAAGAAGATCACCGCGTACCACGAGGGCGGACACGCCCTGGTCGCGGCGGCCTCCCCGAACTCCGACCCGGTCCACAAGATCACGATCCTGTCCCGCGGCCGGGCCCTCGGCTACACGATGGTCCTGCCGGACGAGGACAAGTACTCGACCACGCGCAACGAGATGCTCGACCAGCTCGCGTACATGCTGGGCGGCCGCGCGGCCGAGGAACTGGTCTTCCACGACCCGACCACGGGCGCCGCGAACGACATCGAGAAGGCCACGGCCACCGCCCGCGCGATGGTCACGCAGTACGGCATGACCGAGCGTCTCGGCGCGATCAAGTTCGGCGGCGACAACACCGAGCCCTTCCTCGGCCGTGAGATGTCCCACCAGCGCGACTACTCGGAAGAGGTCGCCGCCCTGGTGGACGAGGAAGTCAAGAAGCTCATCGAGAACGCGCACAACGAGGCCTGGGAGATCCTGGTCGAGAACCGCGACGTCCTCGACAACCTGGTGCTCCAGCTCCTGGAGAAGGAGACCCTGGGCAAGGAGGAGATCGCCGAGGTCTTCGCGGCGATCCACAAGCGGCCCGCGCGCCCCGCGTGGACCGGCTCCTCCCGCCGTACGCCGTCCACCCGCCCGCCGGTGCTCTCCCCCAAGGAGCTCGCACTGACCAACGGGGCGAACGGCTCGACGCCGGCGATCAGCACCGCGAAGTCCACGGCGGCCGAGTCCGCCCCGGCGGTCGAGAAGGCCCCGGAGGACCGACCCGAGAGCTGAGTCACACCGCTCTCACCTGGCTCGGAATGGATGCCGCGCCCCCCAGGATCTAGCCTGGGGGGCGCGGCATTTCCGTAATGCCTGTACATGAGGCGCGTGATCCACATGCGTACACCCGATGGAACGAGGCACCCCAGATGACCGACCCCGTGACCCTGGACGGCGAGGGCCCCATCGGCGAGTTCGACGAGAAACGCGCCGAGAACGCCGTACGCGAACTGCTGATCGCGGTCGGCGAGGACCCGGACCGTGAGGGGCTCCGCGAGACTCCGGCGCGGGTGGCACGTGCCTACCGGGAGCTGCTGGCCGGGAACTACCAGGAACCGGAAGAGGTCCTGACGACGACGTTCGATCTCGGGCATGACGAGATGGTCCTGGTCAAGGACATCGAGATCGTCAGCCTGTGCGAGCACCACATGCTGCCGTTCCACGGTGTGGCCCACGTCGGCTACATCCCGGCGGAGACCGGCAAGATCACGGGTCTGTCGAAGCTCGCCCGCCTGGTCGAGGTGTTCGCCCGCCGCCTCCAGGTGCAGGAGCGGCTCACCACACAGGTCGCGGACTCCCTCATGCGGATCCTGGAGGCCCGGGGCGTGATCGTCGTGGTGGAGGCCGAGCACATGTGCATGTCGGTGCGCGGGATCCGCAAGCCGGGCGCCAAGACGACCACGTCGGCGGTGCGCGGCCAGCTCAGGGACGCCACGACCCGCGCCGAGGCGATGAGCCTGATACTGGCGCGCTGATCCTGCGGGGGAGCGGGGCTCACGCCACCGGCTCGGCCCCGCTGTGGTCGTTGTCGTCGTCCTCCGGGAGCTTGCAGACGCGTTCCAGGAACATGGCCGCCGCTATGACGCCGATGCCGGCGAGGACCGAGAAGGCGGCGTAGAGGGCCTGGTCGCGGCGGGCGGGGATGTCGAGGAGTTCCAGGAGGAAGACGCCCGTGCCGCCGTACATGCCGGCGACCAGGGCCGCGACCAGGGCGCTGGCCTGGCCGAAGACGACCGCGCGGGCCGCCATCAGGGGATCGACGCCCTTGGCGCCCGGGCGCCGCTCGCGCTGGGCCTTGAAGCGGGCGCGCAGCGAGAGCGCCGTGGAGAGCAGGACCACGGCGATCAGGGCCAGCACGATGGGGGCGGCCACCGGCACGCTGGGCAGGGTCCCCACCGAGTTCCACAGGCGGGCGGCCGCCCAGGACAGCACCGCGGCCACGACGAAGACGCCGGCCAGCACCCTGATCCGCAGCTCTTTCACTGTGTTCCTTCAGCTCCCCCGCAGCGATGTGGTCGTCTTGACCTTAACGACTACTCGGGCAGTCGGAGTTCCAGGTCCGCACGCGCTTCCACACCGTGCCGGGTGACGGCGGTCAGCAGCTCCGCGACCGGGCCGCGGCCGGGCAGCTGGGCCTCGGGGTCGATGTCGTACCAGGGCGCGAGCACGAAGGCGCGCTGGTGGGCCCGCGGGTGCGGGAGGGTGAGCTGCGGGTCGTCGGAGACGACGTCGGCGTAGGCGACGATGTCGACGTCGAGGGTGCGCGGGCCCCAGTGCTCGTCCCGCACCCGGTTGAACGCCTCCTCGACCGCGTGCGCCCGCTCAAGGAGGGAGGACGGCGGGAGGGTGGTCTTCAGCACCACGATCGCGTTGAGGTACGTCGGCTGGCTGCCGGGCTCGACGCCCCACGGCTCCGTCTCGTACACCGGCGACACGGCCTTGATGCGGACGCCCGGGGTGTCCTCCAGCGCGTCGACGGCGCCCTGGAGGGTCTCCAGGCGGTTGCCGAGGTTGGAGCCGAGGGCGACCACCGCGCGTTTGGGGTTGGAGAGCGTGGTGTCGGCGGCGTCGACCTGCTCGACGACGGAGGCGGGCACCGGCTGTACGGTCGGGTCGCTGGGACCCCGCAGGGAGGATGCGGTCATACTCGGCTCCGGGTGATGGTGACGGTGACGTCGTCGAACGGGACGGTGATGGGCGCGTCGGGCTTGTGGACGCGGACCTCGACCTCTTGTACCCCCTCGTGCTTCAGGCAGGCCTGGGCGATCCGCTCGGCGAGCGTCTCGATCAGGTTCACCGGTTCCCCCTCGACCACGGCGACGACCTCCTCGGCCACGATGCCGTAGTGCACGGTCTTCGCGAGGTCGTCGGTGGCCGCCGCGGGCCGGGTGTCCAGGCCGAGGACGAGGTCCACGATGAAGGTCTGGCCCTCCTCGCGTTCCTTGGGGAAGACACCGTGGTGCCCGCGGGCCCTGAGGCCGCGCAGCGCGACACGATCCACGCGAATCACTCCTGCAATCGTCGGTGACGGCGAGGTCGCGTCGCGTGCGGACGACGGACCGGCCACACATGAATCTACCTGCGGGCACTGACAGCGCCGGGGTGCGGGGCGGCGGCGTCCGCCCTGGCCGGCAGGGTTCATCGCGCGTTTCCCCCGGAGAACCCGGCGGCTCACGGGCTGGTAGCCGTAGCTACTCGCGAGTTCGTGATTCCAGCCACTTCTTGGTCCGCGAGGGGGGTCGGAGGGGCCGGAGGGGCGGCCGGAGGAGGTTCCTCCGCTCAGGACGGAGCGTCGTCCTCCTCGTCCTCGTCGGCCTCGGACAGTACGGGGGAGGCGTGGTGGGACCAGAGCTTCCAGCCGTCCGGGGTGCGCCGGAACACGTTGGTGGCGACGACGAGCTGGCCCACCAGCGGGCCCAGCTCCTGCCCGCCCTCCGGGGCCGGGCCGCCGCTGAGGATGTTCTCCGTGCAGGTCACCAGGGCGGTGTCGCCGGTGACGGAGACATGCACGTCGGTGAGGAAGAACTGGATGTAGTCGGTGTTCGCCATGATCAGCGCGTACGACCTGAGGACCTCGCCGCGGCCGGTCAGCACCGGCCAGCCGGGGTGCACGCAGGAGATCACGCCGCTGTCCGCGGGGTCGTGGTACTCCTCGTCGACGCCCAGGTCGGCGGGGGTGAGCCAGAGGGAGGAGACCCGTTCGAAGTCGCCGTTCTCCAGTGCCTCGTAGAAGGCGGTGTTGGCCGCCTCGACCTGCTCGACGTCGGTATGGGGGGCGCTCACCGGGCTCCCTCTGCGGCGCGGGCTCCCTCAATGGCGCGCGCGACCCGTACCGCGTCCGCCGTGGCGCGCACCTCGTGCACGCGCACCGCCCACGCGCCGGCGTGCGCGGCGAGCGCGGAGACGGCGGCCGTCGCCGCGTCACGCTCCCGGGCCGGCGGGGGCGCCCCCTCGGGTCCGGCCAGCACCCGGCCGAGGAACCGCTTGCGGGAGGCGGCGACCAGCAGCGGGTGGCCCAGGGCGTGCAGCCGGTCGAGGTGGGCGAGCAGGGTCAGGTCGTGCTCGGAGTCCTTGGAGAAGCCGAGACCGGGGTCGACGACGACCCGGTCGGGTGCGATGCCGCCGGCGAGGACGGCGTCCACGCGCGCGCGGAGTTCGTCGATGACCTCGGCGACGACGTCGTCGTACGCGCCCCTGACGTTGCCGCCCTCCAGGAAGCCCCGCCAGTGCATGACGACGAAGGGCGCGCCGGACTCCGCGACGGCGGGGATCATGCCGGGGTCGGCGAGGCCGCCGCTGACGTCGTTGACGAGGGCGGCGCCGGCGGCGAGGGCCTGCCGGGCGACCGAGGCGCGCATGGTGTCGACGGAGACGACGACGCCTTCGGCGGCGAGGCCGCGGACGACGGGGATGACCCGGCGCAGTTCCTCGGCCTCGTCGACGCGGGTGGCGCCGGGGCGGGTGGACTCGCCGCCGACGTCGACCAGGTCGGCGCCCTGGGCGACGAGGTCGAGACCGTGCTTGACGGCGATGGTCGTGTCGAACCAGCGGCCGCCGTCGGAGAAGGAGTCGGGGGTGACGTTCACGACCCCCATGACCGCGCAGCGGTCCCATGCCGGAAGCCCTGTCACCTGGCCACGCCCGCTCTGGTTGTTCATACGTTCAGCGTAGGCCCCGCCGGGGCGGGGCCGTGCGGCCCGAGCGGAGCCCCCGGGCTGGAGGGGGAGGGGCCCCGCCCGGGCCCGTCGGTGGGGTCAGGCCGCCCGGACCTCGTGCTCGGCCACCTGGTGCGTGCAGGGGCGGGCGGCCGGGGAGGTGCGGCGCAGGAAGCGCGGGAGCGGAAGGGCGAGGTTGACGAAGCCCTCGGCCTGCATGGCGGCGAGGCCGATGCGCGGGAGGTCGCCGGAGGCCCGGTAGACCACGAAGCGCGGCTCCCAGCGCGGCTGGAACTTCGCGTTGAACTTGTACAGCGACTCGATCTGGAACCAGCGGGACAGGAAGACCAGCAGTCCGCGCCAGGCCCGCAGCACCGGCCCGGCGCCGATCTTCTCGCCGCGCGCGAGCGCCGAGCGGAACATCGCGAAGTTGAGCGAGATCCGGGTGATGCCGAGCTTCGGGGACGCCTGGAGGGCGGCCACGATGAGCAGTTCGTTCATCCCGGGGTCGGCGGCGCGATCGCGGCGCATCAGGTCGAGGGAGACACCGTCGGTGCCCCAGGGCACGAAGTGCAGGATCGCCTTGAGGTCGCCGTAGGGACCGGGCAGTTCGTCGGCCTTGTGGGCGGTGGCGATCAGGCAGTCGCCGTCGGAGGGGTCTCCTATGCGGCCGAGCGCCATGGAGAAGCCGCGCTCGGTGTCGGTGCCGCGCCAGTCCTCCGCCGCCCGGCGGATGCGGTCCAGTTCGGCCTCGCCGACGTCACGGATGCGCCGTACCCGGGTTTCGTAGCCGGCCCGCTCGATGCGCTTGACCATCTGGCGCACGTTGCGCATCGCGCGTCCGGCGAGCGAGAAATCCGCCACGTCCACCACCGCCTCGTCGCCCAGTTCGAGCGCGTCCAGGCCGGTCTCGCGGGTCCACACCTCGCCGCCCGTCTCCGAGCAGCCCATGACGGCGGGGGTCCAGGAGTGGGCCTTGGCCTCGTCCATGAAGCGTTCGATGGCGCCGGGCCAGGCCTCGACGTCGCCGATGGGGTCGCCGCTGGCGAGCATCACGCCGGAGACGACGCGGTAGGTGACCGCCGCCTTGCCGCTGGGCGAGAAGACGACCGCCTTGTCGCGGCGGAGCGCGAAGTGGCCGAGGGAGTCACGGGCGCCGTGCTTCTCCAGCAGGGCGCGCAGCCTCGCCTCGTCCTCCTCGGTGAGGTGCGCGGCGGGGTGTTCGGGGCGGAACGCGAGGTAGATGGTGGTGACGGCGGTGATCAGGCCGAGCGCGCCGAGCGAGAAGGCGACCGTCCAGGAGGTGGAGCCCTCGTAGTCGACCGGGCCCTCGAAGCCGAACAGGCCGTAGATCACGTGGGTGAGCCGGTCGGCCAGGCTCGGGTCGCCGATGGTGCGCCTGGGGTGGGCGCTGACGATGACCAGGCCGAGCGCGAGGGAACCGGCGCTCATGAGGACGAAGTTGGCGAGTGCCCGCCACCGGCTGCGCGGGTCGGGCAGCGCCTTGAACTCGTCGCGGTGGATCACCAGCGGCACGAACAGCGCCAGCGAGATCAGCGCGCCGATGAGCGAGTGCCGGTATACGAACTGGGAGATCGCACCGGCCGGCAGCAGCGCGACCGCGGCCCGCCACGCCCGGCGCTTGCGCCGCTTGAGTCCGTGCGCGAGCAGCAGCAACAGCACCCCGGCGCTGAGCGAGAGCGCGGCCGCGAACGGCCCGAGCGAGCCCGGCAGCACCTCGGCCATGGCGTGCATACGGCTGTGGCGGAAGCGCGGGAACACACCCGCGGCGATGTCCAGGGCGCCCACGACGGCGCACGCCCGGCCGACCAGAGCGGGGACGGCCTCGGGACGCGGACCACGGACTATGCGCCGCGCCCGGCCTGATCGGCTCGGAACCTCGCCCGACATTTCCCCATCTATCCTGACAGACATCGCATCCCGTAGTTCTGCGAGAGACCTTGAATCCGGTGCCGATTCGGGCATCCGGCGACATTGCGCCCTCTAGGACGGTGTCTCGGGGGGAGAGGTTCACTCCTCACCGGAAAGCCGGTTCAAAGGCCAGGGAAAGCCCAGGGCAAGCCTCGCTGAAAGCGGTGGTCGCCACGGGGGAAAGCGCAGGCAGGGAGCACCTCATGGGTCTCACGAGCAATAAAATGCTGGGATTGGCGATCTTGTCCGCCGTACTGCTGTTCGTCGGTACCGTGTGGCTGTGGCCCCGGCTGGCCCGGCGGAACTGGCGGTCCGTCAGCGGTCGTGTCGGCCTTTTGCTGGCCACCCAGTTGGCGCTCTTCGCGTGCCTGGGGATAGCCGTCAACCAGGCTTTCGGTTTCTACGCGAGCTGGGCGGACCTGTTCGGCACGGAGACCGACCAGGGTGTCGTCGTCGACCACGCGTCCGGCGGCCCGGTGCAGGTGGTGGCCACGTCCGAGGTGCACGGCATGGGCGGCTCGCTGCCGCGGACGGCCGGCCAGGTGCAGCAGGTCGACATCGTCGGCCGTAAGACGCACATCGCCACCCCCGCGTACGTGTACCTGCCGCCGGAGTACTTCCAGCCGCAGAACCGCACCCGTACGTTCCCGGTGGTGGTCGTCCTCAGCGGCTATCCCGGCACCGCGCGGGCGCTGGTCGACAAGCTGCACTACCCGCGCACGGCGCAGCACCTGGTCCGGGACGGGCGGATGCGGCCGACGATCCTGGTGATGCTGCGGCCCACGGTCGCCCCGCCCCGGGACACCGAGTGCGTGGACATCCCGGGCGGCCCGCAGACCGAGACCTTCTTCGCCAAGGACCTCCCCGAGGCCGTGCGCGCGCACTACCGGGCCGTCGGCAAGCAGGGCCGCTGGGGGATCGTCGGCGACTCGACGGGCGGGTACTGCGCGCTCAAGCTCGCGATGCACCACCCCGACGTGTACGGGGCCGGCGCCGGACTCTCCCCGTCGTACAAGGCGCCCCTGGACGCCACGACCGGCGACCTCTTCCAGGGCGACCGACAGCTGCAGAACCGCGCGAACCTCTGGTGGCTGCTGCGGCACGAGCCCGCCCCGGACACGTCCCTGCTCGTCACCAGCAGCAGGATCGGGGAAACCAACTACAAGGACACGCTGAAATTCATCACGCGCGTGCAGGCCACGAAGCTGACCCGGATCTCGTCGATCATCCTCGACAGCGGCGGTCACAACTTCAATACCTGGCGCCGGGAGATCCCCGCGACTCTCCAGTGGATCAGCGGCCGATTGGGCGATCACTGAACCCGGGCTCTGTCGATGCCGTGTGAAGACTTCGTTGTCGCTGTGTTTTTACGGCCCGGGGCACCACGATTCGCCTACGCGCGGTAAGTTTCTGGCCATGCCACGTGGACGTCACCGCCATTCCCCGCCTTTGCACAGGCTGTTGCCTCCCTCGGCGATCGCCGGTGTCTCCCTCGTCTGCGCCCTTGGCCCCTGGTTGTCCTCCCAACCGACGGTGCTGCGCACCCTCGCGGCGATAGCCGCGGCCACCGCGGCCGTCGGTGCCGCCGTCATGCGGCGCTGGGACACCGACGCGGGCAAGCAGGTGGCCGACCTGTCACGCGCGCGTGCGAGCGACGAGTGGCGCCACGAGGAGCGGATCGCCGAGCTGGAGACCGACCTCGAGGAGTCGCGGGAGCTGCGCACCAAGCTGGAGCAGCGGCTGCGCGCGAAGCGGGCGGAGCTGGCGGGACTGCGCAACGAGCACGCGTCCCTGCTGCGCCGCTACGCCACGGCGGAGACCGAGCGCGCGAGCGCCCTGGAGGGCCGCCGGCTGCTGGAGATCGAGGCGACGGTGCCGTCCAACGAGCTGCCGGCCGGCGGGGCCGCGGAAATGCTCGAAGAGGCCGAGGACGTCGTCGAGGAGCTGACGGTCGAGGAGACGACTCCCGCGGTCTTCTCGCCGGAGGGTTCCAAGCTGTTCCTGCGGGCCAAGGTGGCATTGGCCCGGTTCGACGAGAGCGACACCCCGGCGGCCGAGGCGGACGCCGACGGCGAGAGCGTGGCGGAGACGGCTGCCGAGCCCAAGACGGCCAAGGCCAAGGGCGAGTCCGCGCCGGAGGACGAGGACCAGGGGCAGCCCGAGGCGGCCGACGGGCACGCGCGCGCGGCCGCCGCCATCACGGCCGGCCCGGAGGACACCACCCCGGCCGAGTCCGAACGGCCCGAGCGGTCCGAAGGGGCCGAGGAGTCGGCAGCGCCCGAGGGGTCGGCAGCGCCCGAGCAGTCCGCGGGGCCCGAGCAGGACGTCCCGGCCGCGACCGCGCCGTCCGTCAATTCCGTGCGGCCCACCGGGCACTTCACGGTGCCGACCGCGGTGGCCGTGCTGCCGGCGGCGCCCATCCCGAGGCCGCTGGTCACCGGCGGGTTCGACTTCTTCGGCACGCAGAAGGGCGCCGCGGCGGGCGGGCTGGACACCATGCACAACGAGGACCTCGCGGACGTCGTCGGCCAGGAGGCGCTCGCGCTCCACAAGGCCGATTCCGAGGCCGAGTTCAAGCCCGCCGACCCGGAGTCCCGGGGCGTCGGCCAGGTCATCGACCTGACCGCGCACGACGAGACGGAGCAGATCAACCTCGGCGGCCTGCGCAGCGCCGCCTCCTGAAGCCGAAGCCACGCCGCCTCCTGAACACGCGGCGATCCTGAGGCCGGGACACCCGACGGGGTCCCGGCCTCAGGCCGTGCAGGGCGTTGAGGCGTCCCGGGCTCAGGCCGCCCCCGGTCTCAGGCCATCCAGCGGTCCGGGCGCGCGGTTCGGCGGCCCGTGCGGGAGCGCTCGGCCTGCTCCCGCAGCAGCGCGGCGGCCTCCTCGGCGCCCCGTAGACGGGCCGTGACGGTCTTGTTGGCCCCCGTGTCCACATGAACGTCCGCGAGCCGCCACAGGCGCTCCCAGGGCCCCTGCGTCAGCCGTACGCTCTGGACCTTGGCGTGCGGGACCAGCGACAGCTTCCGGCGCAGCAGCCCGTGCCGGGCGGCGAACACCGCGTCCGTGACCGCGAACCCGTAGCCGCGCCACCACAGCGGCACGCACCATTCGGCGCGCCGCGGCGACCGCGACAGCCCGGCCGGCACGGTCACCCCGGGCAGCACGCGCGCGACGACCGACTCGGCGACCGCGCGGGGCGCGACCGGCACCAGCACGGAGTTCGCCGACCCGGCCACGTCCAGCTCCACCCGCACCCAGCGCAGCGGCCGCCACAGCAGCGGCTCCACGATCCGCACGGTCTGCACCCGGCCCGGCGGCACCGTCTCGTGCGTGCGGTCGAGCAGCCCGTGGTCGATGTGCAGCCCGTCCGGGGACTCCGCGAGCGTCCAGTCGTACTCCGCGACGAACCGCCCCGCGCTGGCCGTGGCCGCCGCGCCGAGCAGCGGCAGGGCGGTGGCGAGGACCGTCCACACGCTGTGGGTGGCCAGCCACAGCAGCGGCGGGACGACGAGGGCGGCGGCCAGCGAGCCCCAGGTGGCGCCGGTCAGCACGAGGGCGAGCGCGAGCTTGTTCGGGGGCACCCGCATCAGCTCGTGGGCCGGCGCCTCGCCGACCTCGTGCGCGGTCTCGGGCGCGAATCCGGCGGCACGCGCGAGCAGCTCCGCGCGGAGCGCCCGCGCCTCGCCCTGGCCCAGGAAGGCCAGCTCGTCCTTCTTGTCGGTGCCGACGACGTCTATGCGCAGCTTGGCGACGCCCGCCACGCGCGCCAGCAGCGGCTGGGTGACGTCCACGGCCTGGATCCGCTCCAGCCGGATGTGCGCGGTGCGCCGGAACAACAGGCCGGTACGTATGCGCAGTTCGCTGTCGGTCACCGCGAAGTGGGTGAACCACCAGGTGAGGAAGCCGTAGAGGGCGCCCGCGGTGACCAGGGCGGCGAACCCGGCCAGCAGCATGGTCGTGGTCAGTTTCGTCAGCTGTTCCTGGGCCTGGTTCGGGTCGTGCATCGCCCATCCCGCGATCACCGCGACCGGCGCCCACGCCCGCCGGAACGGCGTCACGGGGTGCAGCCGCCGCTCGGTCACGGCGGCCCGGTCCGGGCGTACGGCGTCATCGACGCCCGGCGTGGTCACAGGCCCGCCGATCGGGCCTCGCCGAGCTCGGTGAGCCGGTCGCGCAGCCGTTCCGCCTCGGCCGGGTCGAGGCCCGGGATGGTCGCGTCGGTGGCCGCGGCGGCGGTGTGCAGCTGGACGCTGGCCAGCCCGAAGTGCCGCTCGACGGGCCCCGAGGTCACCTCCACCAGCTGCATCCGCCCGTAGGGCACCACGGTCTCCTCGCGCCACAGCACACCACGGCTGATCAGCAGGTCGTCGGCGCGCTCGGCATAACGCCAGGACCGCCAGTTGCGGCCCAGCAGCACCCAGCCCCAGGCCAGCAGGGCCAGCGGCAGCAGCGCGAACGCCGCCCACACCGGGCCCGCGAGCAGGCCGAGCAGCAGCCCCACGGCGAGGGCGGTCAGCCCCAGCCACACCACCAGCAGCAGTCGGCGCATCCGCAGCAGGCCGGAGGGCAGTCCCGTCCACACCGGCTCGGTCCCCGTCGTCCCGGCGCCGGCCGGGCTCCCCGTCTCCATATGCCCAGCGTACGTAGGAGAGACTGGGACCATGACTCCTACGACGGAGACCACGGTCGGGATCGGCGGCGCCGCGGAGAGCACCGACATGGTGCTCAACATCGGTCCCCAGCACCCCTCCACGCACGGTGTGCTGCGGCTGAAGCTGGTGCTGGACGGCGAGCGGATCGTCTCGGCGGAGCCGGTGATCGGCTATATGCACCGGGGCGCGGAGAAGCTCTTCGAGGCGCGCGACTACCGGCAGATCATCATGCTCGCCAACCGCCACGACTGGCTGTCGGCCTTCTCGAACGAGCTGGGCGTGGTCCTCGCCGTGGAGCGCATGCTCGGCATGGAGGTGCCCGTCCGCGCGGTGTGGACGCGCACCCTGCTCGCCGAGCTGAACCGGGTGCTCAACCACCTGATGTTCCTCGGCTCCTATCCGCTGGAGCTGGGCGGGATCACCCCGGTCTTCTACGCGTTCCGCGAGCGCGAGGAGCTCCAGAACGTCATGGAGGAGGTCTCCGGCGGGCGCATGCACTACATGTTCAACCGCGTCGGCGGCCTCAAGGAGGACCTCCCGGCCGGCTGGACCGCACGCGCGCGTGCGGCGGTGACCGCCGTGCGCTCCCGGATGGACGTCTTCGACGACCTGGTCCTCGGCAACGAGATCTTCCGGGGGCGTACCCGGGGCGTGGGCGCCCTCACGCCGGAGGCCGTGCACGGGTACGGCGTGAGCGGGCCCATCGCGCGCGCCTCGGGCGTCGACTTCGACCTGCGCCGCGACGAGCCCTACCTGGCCTACGGCGAGCTCCAGGACACCCTCAGGGTGGTCACCCGGACCGAGGGCGACTGCCTGGCCCGCTTCGAGTGCCTCCTGGAGCAGACCCACAACGCCCTGGACCTGGCCGACGCCTGTCTGGACCGGTTCGCCGAGCTGCCGCCGGGACCGATCAACCAGCGGCTCCCCAAGGTGCTCAAGGCGCCCGAGGGCCACACCTACGCCTGGACCGAGAACCCGCTCGGCATCAACGGCTACTACCTCGTCAGCAAGGGCGAGAAGACCCCGTACCGGCTGAAGCTGCGCTCGGCGTCGTACAACAACATCCAGGCACTGACCGAACTGCTGCCGGGGACGCTGGTGGCGGACATGGTGGCGATCCTGGGGTCGATGTTCTTCGTGGTGGGGGACATCGACAAGTAGGTCCGCGGGCACGCGGGCCGGGCGCCGGCGGCGGGTCAGAGCAGGGTGTCCGCGATGCCCACCGGCTGGACCAGCCAGAGGAAGTCGCCGAGGCCGCCGGGGGCGGTGAGTTCGGCGGCCTCCCCCGCGGTCGAGAGGGCGCGCACGTAGCCGGCGGGGTTGGTGGAGGCGAGCGTGAGCGGGGGCCGGCCGGCGATCACGCCCAGGGCGCGCAGGGCGTCGCGCTGGGTGCACAGCAGCGCCTCGGGCAGCCTGAGGGCCGGGTCGAGCGCCGCGCACGCGTCCAGCGCCACATGCGCCGTGATGTCGCACGACCCGTTCGGCACGGGGAATGTCGCGCGCCCCGCGCGGAAGCCGGTGAGCGTCCCGAACGGGGGGCGGGTGTCCACCGTGTGCGCGTAGTCCACGGCCACCGCGAGCCCCCTGCGCAGGCCGGTGACGGCGGTCGCCCAGGCCTGGTCCCGGGGCAGCCCGATCTCCGCGCGCAGCCCCGGTTCGGTGCCCAGCGGCCACCACCGCGCGAGCCACTGCGCGTCCGCGCCGGACACCCGCTCCCCGAGCAGCTCGACGCCGTCCCGCCGGACGTGCACCAGGCGGGGTACCCCGGCCGGGTCCACCTCGGCGACGTCGACCGGGACGTTGTCGAGCCACTCGTTGGCGAAGAGCAGGCCGCTGATCGTGCGCGGGGGCTCGGCGAGCCAGGTGACGCGGTCGGCGAGGCCGGGCGGGCGGTCGGCGATGTCGACGGCGTACGCGTGCGTGCGTGCCGCCACCTCTCCGGGCAGCGCCGCCAGCACGCCGGTGACCAGCTCGCCCCGCCCGGCGCCCATGTCGACGAAGTCCAGCGTCTCGGGGCGCCCCAGCGTCTCGTCCACCCGGCACAGCAGCTCGGCCACGGCCTCGGCGAACAGCCCCGAGGCGTGCACCGACGTACGGAAGTGCCCGGCCGGCCCCTCCGGGCGGCGGTAGAAGCCGCCGGGGCCGTACAGGGCCGTCTCGGTGGCCGCACGCCAGCCGCGCGCGTCGTCGGCCGTCTCTCGCGTCGCCTCATCCGTCACCGGGCCAGACTAGGCGTACAGGTGATCACCTTCTCCACCTTGCGGAGTACGCGTGCGGAACAGGGATCGGCCCTCCGGTTGACCCCTGCACCTATCACGCTTCCCTACTCTGGGTTACGTGCAGCGCCTCTATGACTTCCTCCGCAGGCACCCGACATGGGTCGACAGCTTCTGGGCCGTCGCCCTGCTCGGGATCTCCGGCGCGAGCATCTGGAAGCTCGGTGAGGCTCAGCAGCACCACGGGTCCAGGGCCGCCATGCTGGCCGTGTCCGTCGTGATGTGCGTCGTCGTCGCGCTGCGCCGCCGGTTCCCGGAGCCGATGCTGCTGCTGGCCGCGGCCACCGGCCTGGCCCAGCTGGTGCTGGACGTGGAGACGACCGTCGCCAACTTCGCCATGCTGGTGATCGTCTGCACGAACGCCGCCGTCGGCGCGCGCTGGGCGTCCCGGTTCGGCCTCTACACGGGGCTGGCCGCCGCGCCGCTGGCGCAGATCCGGTGGCCGCAGGACGAGGCGAGCTTCCCGGGGCACGTCGCGATCGTGCTGTTCCAGACGGTGCCGTTCGTGCTCGCCTGGGTGCTCGGCGACTCCATGCGCACCCGCCGCGCCTACTTCGCGCAGCTGGAGGAGCGCGCCGCCCGGCTGGAGAAGGAGCGCGAGGCGCAGGCCAAGGTGGCGGTCGCCGCGGAGCGCGCCCGGATCGCGCGCGAGCTGCACGACGTGGTCGCGCACAACGTGTCCGTGATGGTGGTCCAGGCCGACGGCGCCGCCTATGTGCTGGACGCCGCCCCCGACCAGGCCAAGAAGGCCCTGGAGACGATCTCCTCCACCGGCCGCCAGGCCCTCGCCGAGATGCGCCGCCTGCTGGGCGTGCTGCGCACGGGCGAGCACAAGGAGGTCGGCGAGTACGTCCCGCAGCCGGACGTCGAGCAGATCGACGAGCTCGTCGAGCAGTGCCGCAGTTCCGGCCTGCCCGTCGACTTCAAGGTCGAGGGCACCCCGCGCCCGCTGCCCAGCGGGGTCGAGCTCACGGCGTACCGGATCGTGCAGGAGGCGCTCACCAACACCCGCAAGCACGGCGGTCCCAACACGGGAGCCAGTGTGCGGCTGGTCTACTTCGACGACGGCCTCGGCCTGCTGGTGGAGGACGACGGCAAGGGCGCCCCGCACGAGATGTACGAGGAGGGCGGCGCCGACGGGCAGGGACACGGCCTGATCGGCATGCGCGAGCGCGTCGGCATGGTCGGTGGCACCCTCGACGCGGGACCCCGTCCCGGCGGAGGATTCCGCATCAGTGCCCTGCTGCCGCTCAAACCAGCGCATTGACACAGACGCACGCCCCCGGTTGACACCTGTCACGCCCCGGAACAAACGTACGAACGGCAACGGAAGAGGACCCGATGACGATCCGCGTCATGCTCGTCGACGACCAGGTGCTGCTGCGCACCGGGTTCCGGATGGTGCTCGCGGCGCAGCCGGACATGGAGGTCGTCGCGGAGGCGGGCGACGGCGTCGAGGCCCTCCAGGTGCTGAGGTCCACCGACGTGGACGTGGTGCTGATGGATGTGCGCATGCCCAAGCTGGACGGGGTGGAGGCCACCCGCCGCATCTGCGCGGAGCCCGAACCGCCCAAGGTGCTCATCCTGACCACCTTCGACCTCGACGAGTACGCCTTCTCGGGGCTGAAGGCGGGCGCCTCCGGCTTCATGCTCAAGGACGTGCCGCCGGGCGAGCTGCTGGCCGCCATCCGCTCGGTGCACAGCGGTGACGCCGTCGTCGCGCCCTCCACCACCCGGCGCCTCCTCGACCGCTTCGCGCCGATGCTGCCCTCCGCCGGCAAGGAGGCGCAGCACCAGGAGCTGAACCGGCTCACCGACCGGGAGCGCGAGGTCATGGTGCTGGTCGCGCAGGGCCTGTCGAACGGTGAGATCGCGGGCCGCCTGGTGCTGTCCGAGGCGACCGTGAAGACCCACGTGGGCCGCATCCTCACCAAGCTCGGGCTGCGCGACCGGGTCCAGGTGGTCGTGCTCGCCTACGAGACCGGACTGGTGCGGGCGGGCGGCGGGCACGGCTGACGCGCCGCCGTACCGCGCGGGCGGCTAGCGGAGTATCCCTTCCAGGAAGTCGCTGCCCAGCCGGGCGACCACCGTGACGTCCAGCTGGTGCAGCACGTACCGCCCGCGGCGGCGGGTGGAGACCAGGCCCGCCTTCTTGAGCACACCCAGATGCCGGGACACCTCCGGCGCCGACAGACCCTGCGCCTGCGCCAGCTCGCTGGTGGTGTACGCGCTGCGCGCCAGGTACCGGCACAGCCGCATCCGGACGGGGTGCGACAGCGCCGCCATCCGCAGCGTGAGCTGCTCCACCGAGGCCGGGGAGGCCAGCTCCGGCGAACCGACGGGGTAGTGCAGCACCGGCTGCCAGCCGTAGCGGTGCAGCACCATCAGATGCGGCCAGCCGAGGCTCGTGGGCACCAGCAGGAGGCCGTCGGCGGCGGCCGTGGCGTGGCCGTCGGTGAGCTTGTCCACGGTGATCCGCTCGGCCGCCCCGTCGAGGGTCACGGACGGCGAGACCGCGGTCAGCGCCTCGGCCAGCCCCTTGCGCCGCAGCAGCTCCGTCTTGTGCCGGGCGTCGGCCGCCAGCTGGTGGCGCAGCCGCGACCAGGCCTCGTCGAAGAACGCCTCGGCGCAGTCCTCCAGGAACCGGCGCAGCCACGCGCGCACGCTCGGCGGATCGTCGAGCAGCCGCCGGGCGAAGCGGACCTGCCGCGGACCGCGCGAGGCCGCTACCTCCAGCGCCCGCCCGCGCGCGGCCGGGTCCGACAGCAGGCCCGGCGCCCGCGTCCCGTAGGACAGCGCGCAGGTGAACTCCAGCGCCGCGTCCACGAACTGCTCGTCCGTCAGTTTGTCGAGCTGGTCCAGCTCCTCGGCGAGCGTGCCGCCCGGGACGGCGCCCGGCACGGCCGCGTACGGCAGGAACAGGTCCGAGAACGTCGTCCGCCACAGGAAGTCCGCCTCGCACATCCGGTCCGCCAGATGCGGCTCCAGAGCGGCGGCCACCCCGGTCACCCAGCCCTGGAGACCCGGGTGGTGCCCCGGTTCGGACAGCGCGTGCAGCGCCATGCCGAGCTCGGCCAGCGGAGAGGGCACGACGGCGACCCTCTCCGGCCGCAGCCCCGCGATGTCGATACGTACGCTCATGTCCCCATCGTGCACCCCGGCACCGACAACGCCCCCGTGGATTGACGGCCGCCGTCAATCCACCCGGCCTCCGGCGGGGGCGGCTAGGGCAGCCGCGCCACGAAGTCCGCGACCGCCGCCCGCACGTCCCGCGCGGTCCACTCCAGCCCCTCGGCGGTCACCGTCACCTCGTTCATGGACAGCCCCGGGCCCTTCGCCTCCCACGGGCCCACGAAGAGATAGGTGCCGGTCTCCTCGGCCTGCCGGACCGCCGCTTCCGCCAGCACGTCGGGCTCGTACGGCAGCCAGACCTGGAACTGGTGCGTGTGCGGCTCCTCGGGGTGGACGCGCGCCCAGGGGACGCCCGCCCCGGCGAAGCCCTCGCGCAGGGCCGCGGCGACCACGCGCGCGTGGCGGACGTAGTCCGGGAGGCGGGGCAGTTCGCGCTCCAGGCCGACGAGGGCCGCCAGGGCCGTCGGGAACTGCTGGAAGACCATGCCGCCGTAGCGGTGGCGCCAGGTCTTCGCCTCCTCGACCAGGGGCTTGGGGCCCGCCAGCGCGGCGCCGCCGAACCCGTCGAGGGACTTGTAGAACGAGACGTAGACGCTGTCCGCCAGCTCCGCGATCTCGTGCAGGGGGCGCCCGAAGCGGACCGTGCACTCCCACAGGCGCGCGCCGTCGAAGTGCACCACCGCGTCGCGCTCCCGGGCCGCCTCCACGACCTCCGTGAGCTCCTCCCAGGTCGGCAGCACGAAACCGGCGTCCCGGAGCGGCAGTTCCAGCATCAGCGCCCCGAAGGGCTCCTCGACGTCGCGTATCTCCTGGGCGGTGGGGAGCCGGGGCTCGCCGGTGACGCGCACCGTGCGCAGGCCGGCGACCTCGCGGAAGGCGTCCCGTTCGTGCACCTCGGGGTGGCCGAGGGCGTGCAGGGCCACCGTGGGGTTGCCGGTGCGGGCCGCCCAGCAGCGCAGGGCGACCTGCTGGGCCATCGTGCCGGTCGGGAAGAACGCGGCGGCCTCCGTGCCCAGCAGGGCCGCGACGCGCCGCTCCAGCGCCTCGACGATCCCGTTGCCGTAGATGTCCGCCGGTTCGTCCAGGTCGTACACCTCGGGCGCCGCCTCCTGGAGCCGCGCCAGCCGTTCGCGCAGGGAGGCGCGCAGGCCCATGCGCGCGAGGACGCGGTCGGCCCTCCGGTAGGCGGCCGCGCGCCGCTCCCGCATCTCCTGCTCGGCCGGCAGGGTCTCCTGCGGCCGTTCGTCCTGGGGCGTCGCCGTATCGCTCATGCCGAGGATGATGCCGTGGCGCGAGGAAGGAGGGCCCCGGAATTTCGCGCGGGACCGTCCCCGGGATGTGACCGGTCACCCACAGCCTGTGGACAACCAACGGGGCTCCGACCCGATAGCGTTAACATGACGAGAAATCGTCCGGTACCCAGAGCGGACTGGAACGGGAAGGCCACCCTCGCGTGAGTACATTCCAACAGCCAGACCTCAGTGACCGCCCCGCGCGGCTCACCGTCGGCGTCGTCGGCGCCGGCCGGGTGGGTCCCGCGCTCGCCGCGTCCCTGCAGCTCGCCGGGCACCGCCCGGTGGCCGCCTCCGGAGTCTCCGAAGCCTCCCGGCGGCGCGCCGAGGCGCTGCTGCCCGACGTCCCGCTGGTACCCCCCGCCGAGGTCCTCCGGCGCGCCGACCTGGTGCTCCTGACCGTCCCCGACGACGCCCTGCCCGGCCTGGTCACCGGCCTCGCCGAGACCGGTGCCGTACGGCCCGGCCAGCTGCTCGTGCACACCTCCGGGCGGTACGGCACCGGGGTCCTGGACCCGGCCCTGCGCGCGGGCGCGCTGCCGCTGGCCCTGCACCCGGCGATGACCTTCACCGGGACACCGGTGGACGTCCAGCGGCTCGCGGGCTGCTCGTTCGGGGCCACCGCGCCCGAGGAGCTGCGGCTGGCCGCCGAGGCGCTCGTCATCGAGATGGGCGGCGAGCCGGAGTGGATCGCCGAGGAGAACCGCCCGCTGTACCACGCGGCCCTCGCCCTCGGCGCCAACCACCTGGTCACCCTGGTCGCCCAGTCCATGGAGCTGCTGCGCACGGCCGGCGTCGAGGCCCCCGACCGGATGCTCGGCCCGCTGCTGGGCGCCGCCCTGGACAACGCCCTGCGCTCCGGCGACGCGGCGCTGACCGGCCCGGTCGCGCGCGGGGACGCGGGGACCGTCGCCGCGCACGTCACCGAGTTGCGCCGGCACGCCCCGCAGGCCGTCGACGGCTATCTGGCGATGGCCCGCGCGACGGCCGACCGGGCGCTCGCCCACGGTCTGCTGAAGCCGGAACTCGCCGAGGACCTCCTGGGCGTCCTCGCCAACGGCACGCACACGTCCGAGAACGGGGAAGACCGATGACCCGCCACCCCCTCGCACTCGCCCCCACCGTCGACGACCTCAGGGCCGCCCGGGACCACTCCGCGGTGCCGGGCCGTACCGCCGTCGTCATGACCATGGGCGCCCTGCACGAGGGCCACGCGACGCTGGTCCGGGAGGCCCGCGAGCACGTCGGCGGCGAGGGCTTCGTGATCGTCACCGTCTTCGTGAACCCGCTGCAGTTCGGCGAGGGCGAGGACCTCGACCGTTACCCGCGCACCCTGGACGCCGATCTCAAGATCGCCGAGCAGGCCGGCGCGGACGTGGTGTTCGCCCCCGCCGCGGACGAGGTCTACCCCGGCGGCGAGCCCCAGGTCCGCATCACCGCGGGCCCCATGGGCACGGTCCTGGAGGGCGCCTCCCGGCCCGGGCACTTCGACGGCGTCCTCACCGTCGTCGCCAAGCTGCTGCACCTCACCCGTCCCGACGTGGCCCTGTTCGGGCAGAAGGACGCCCAGCAGCTCGCCGTCATCCGGCGCATGGTGCGGGACCTGAACTTCGGCGTCGAGATCGTCGGCGTGCCGACCGTGCGCGAGGCCGACGGGCTCGCGCTGTCCAGCCGCAACCGCTACCTGTCGACCGACGAGCGGCGCACGGCCGTCACGCTGTCGCGCGCGCTGTTCGCGGGCCGCGACCGGCACGCGGCACAGGAGGCGCTGCGCGCGCGGGCCCTCGAAGTGCCCTCCACGCGCGCGCGTGCCGAGGCGCTCAGCGCCATAGGGGAGTCCCGCGCCGCCGCCGACGCGCACGCCGTGGCCAAGGCCGTGCCCGGCGCCGCGGCCGCCGTCCGGGCGGCCGCGCGCGCGGTCCTGGACGAGGGCGTCCACTACGACCCGCCGCTCGCCCTGGACTACCTCGCCCTGGTCGACCCCTCCGACTTCACCGACATCGACGACGACTTCACCGGAGAGGCCGTCCTCGCCGTCGCCGCCCGGGTCGGGACGACCCGGCTGATCGACAACATCCCCCTCACCTTCGGAACCTTCGGAGCCGCCTCGTGACCAGCACAGGCACCAGCACAGGCATACGACTGCACGCGCCCGCCCCCGGCTGGAGCATCTCGGCGGACGTGGTCGTCGTCGGATCCGGCGTGGCCGGCCTGACCGCGGCCCTGCGCTGCCAGGCCGCCGGGCTCAGCACGGTCGTCGTCACCAAGGCCCGCCTGGACGACGGCTCCACCCGCTGGGCGCAGGGCGGCATCGCCGCCGCCCTCGGCGAGGGCGACACCCCCGAACAGCACCTCGGGGACACCCTGGTGGCCGGCGCGGGCCTGTGCGACGAGGAAGCGGTACGGATCCTCGTCACCGAGGGCCCCGGCGCGGTACGGCGGCTCATCGACACCGGTGCCATCTTCGACGAGTCCTCCGAGGGCGGCCTCGACCTCACCCGCGAGGGCGGCCACCACCGGCGCCGGATCGCGCACGCCGGCGGCGACGCCACCGGCGCCGAGGTCTCCCGGGCCCTCGTCGAGGCGGTACGCGCGCGGGGGCTTCGCACCTTCGAGAACGCGCTCGTGCTGGACCTGCTGACCGACGCCGAGGGCCGTACGGCCGGTGTCACCCTGCATGTGATGGGCGAGGGCCAGCACGACGGCGTGGGCGCCGTGCACGCCCCCGCGGTGGTCCTCGCGACCGGTGGCATGGGCCAGGTGTTCTCCGCGACCACCAACCCCTCGGTGTCGACCGGCGACGGCGTGGCGCTGGCCCTGCGCGCGGGCGCCGAGGTCAGCGACCTCGAATTCGTGCAGTTCCACCCGACCGTGCTGTTCCTCGGCCCGGACGCGGAGGGCCAGCAGCCGCTGGTCTCCGAGGCGGTCCGCGGCGAGGGCGCCCACCTGGTCGACGCGGACGGCGTGCGCTTCATGGTGGGGCAGCACGAGCTGGCCGAGCTGGCCCCCCGGGACATCGTCGCCAAGGGCATCCTGCGCCGGATGCTGGACCAGGGCGCCGAGCACATGTACCTGGACGCCCGGCACTTCGGCGCCGACATGTGGGAGCACCGCTTCCCGACCATCCTGGCCGCCTGCCGGGCCAACGGCATCGACCCGGTCACCGAGCCCATCCCGATCGCCCCGGCCGCCCACTACGCCTCCGGCGGCGTGCGCACCGACGCGCGCGGCCGGACCACCGTGCCCGGCCTGTACGCGTGCGGCGAGGTCGCCTGCACCGGCGTGCACGGTGCCAACCGGCTCGCCTCCAACTCCCTCCTCGAAGGCCTCGTCTACGCCGAGCGCATCGCCGCCGACATCACGGCCGCCCGCGCGGACGACGGCCTGCACGCGCGCGTGCCCGTCCCGGTCCCGCACCCGGAGAAGCCCGCGCACCCGCTGCAGGCCGCCGAGGCGCGGTTCACCATCCAGCGGATCATGGCCGAGGGCGCCGGCGTGCTGCGTTCCGAGGGGTCCCTCGCCACCGCCGCCGGGCAGCTCCAGCGGCTGCACACCGAGGCCCGCGACGCCCTCGACGAGAACGGCAAGACCGCCGAGCCCGGCGTCGACACCTGGGAGGCCACCAACCTCCTGTGCGTCGCGCGCGTGCTCGTCGAGGCGGCCCGGCGCCGCCAGGAGACCCGCGGCTGCCACTGGCGCGAGGACCACGCCGACCGCGACGACGCACACTGGCGGCGCCACATCGTCGTACGGCTCAATCCGGACCGTTCACTGGCCGTGGGCACCACCGACACCGCAGACTTCCCCCCTACCCGGCCGCACCAGCCACACCAGGAGCAGTGACAGACGTGAGCACCAACGATCTTCCCCTCGCCGGCGGCGGTGGCTGCGGCGACGGCTGTGCCTGTGGCGCCGAGGGCGACGAGGAGTACCTGGAGTGCGGGCTCGACCCCGCGCTCGCCGAACTCCTGGCCGCCGCCGGGCTCGACCCCATCGAGATCGAGGACATCGCCAACGTGGCCGTCCAGGAGGACCTGGCGGGCGGCGTGGACGTGACGACCCTCGCGACGATCCCCGAGGAGGCCGTGGCGACCGCCGACTTCGTCGCCCGCGAGGCGGGCGTCGTCGCCGGCCTCCGGGTCGCCGAGGCCGTGGTCTCCGTGGTCTGCACGGACGAGTTCGAGGTCGAGCGGCACGTCGAGGACGGCGACCGGGTCGAGGCCGGGCAGCCGCTGCTGTCGATCACCACCCGCACCCGCGACCTGCTCACCGCCGAGCGCAGCGCGCTCAACATCCTGAACCGCCTGTCCGGCATCGCGACCGCCACGCGCGCGTGGGCGGACGCCCTGGAGGGCACGGACACGCGCGTGCGGGACACCCGCAAGACCACCCCGGGGCTGCGCTCCCTGGAGAAGTTCGCGGTGCGCTGCGGCGGGGGCGTCAACCACCGCATGTCGCTCTCCGACGCGGCCCTGGTCAAGGACAACCACGTGGTCGCCGCCGGCGGTGTCGCCCAGGCCTTCAAGGCCGTCCGGGAGGCCTTCCCGGACCTGGCGATCGAGGTCGAGGTCGACACGCTGCACCAGCTGCGCGAGGTCGTCGACGCGGGCGCCGACCTGATCCTGCTGGACAACTTCACGCCGATGGAGTGCGAGGAGGCCGTCGCGATCGTCGACGGGCGCGCGCTCCTGGAGGCGTCCGGGCGGCTCACTCTGGAGAACGCGCGGACGTACGCCGACACCGGCGTGGACTTCCTGGCCGTCGGCGCCCTCACCCACTCCTCGCCGATCCTGGACATCGGCCTGGACCTGCGCGACGCGGAGTGACCCCATGCTCCTCACGATCGACGTCGGCAACACGCACACCGTCCTCGGCCTCTTCGACGGCGAGGACATCGTCGAGCACTGGCGCATCTCCACGGACGCCCGCCGCACCGCCGACGAGCTGGCGGTGCTCCTCCAGGGCCTGATGGGCATGCACCCGCTGCTCGGCGACGAACTCGGCGACGGCATCGACGGCATCGCGATCTGCGCGACCGTGCCGTCCGTGCTGCACGAGCTGCGCGAGGTGACGCGGCGCTACTACGGCGACGTCCCCGCGGTGCTGGTGGAACCCGGGGTGAAGACCGGGGTGCCGATCCTCACCGACAACCCCAAGGAGGTCGGCGCGGACCGGATCATCAACGCGGTCGCCGCCGTCGAGCTGTTCGGGGGACCGGCGATCGTCGTCGACTTCGGCACGGCCACCACCTTCGACGCGGTCTCCGCGCGCGGGGAGTACGTCGGGGGCGTGATCGCGCCCGGTATCGAGATCTCCGTGGAGGCGCTGGGCGTCAAGGGCGCGCAGCTGCGGAAGATCGAGGTGGCCCGGCCGCGCAGCGTGATCGGCAAGAACACGGTGGAGGCCATGCAGGCGGGCATCGTCTACGGGTTCGCCGGGCAGGTCGACGGGGTGGTCGGCCGGATGGCCCGGGAGCTCGCCGACGATCCCGACGACGTGACGGTGATCGCCACCGGTGGGTTGGCGCCGATGGTCCTTGGGGAGTCCTCGGTGATCGACGAGCACGAGCCGTGGCTGACGCTGGTGGGACTGCGGCTGGTGTACGAGCGGAACGTGTCGCGGATGTGAGCGGCCGGTGGGGGCGGACGTGGGGCGGGTTTCGCCCCCGCCGCCCCTACCCGTCCCGTCCTCCAGGGGGCGAGCCCCCTTCGCCCCCAGCCGGTGCCGTCCCTGGGGGCTGCTGCCCCACCCGCTACCGCCCCCGGACCCCCGCTTCGGCCTGGACGGCCTCGTCCTCTCGTCCTCGAACGCGGGACGGGCTGGGTGGCGGCGCGGGTCGTGTTGCGGCTGAGCGGGTGGACCGGTGGGCGCCACACCCTGCCCGCTATGTCGAGTTTGTCTGATTTACGCGTATCTTCGGTTCATGCCCACGCCCTACGGATCCCGCGGCGGCATGGCGTTCGGTGCGGAGGAGCTGCGTGTGCTCCGTCGCGCCCTCGCCCTCGCCCTTCACCCCGGTCCCGCCTCCGCCGACGACATCAAGGACTGTCATCGGCTGGCCGAGTCGCTCGACGAGGCGGTGCGCGAGGGAGACCGGTTGCGTGCCTTTCTGGTGGCCGATCTCGCCCGGTACCGCGCGGCCCTGCCCGGGACCGCCGCCGGCTATCTCGCCCTCCTGGAGGAGGCGCTGGGTGCCGGACACCGGCCCACCCCGGACGACCTCGCCGCGCTCCGGGCCCTGCGGGGGAACACCTCCGCCGCCGCGCTGCTCGACCGGTGCCAGGACCTCGCCGAGCGCGATGTGCGGGCCCGGCTCGCCCAGGGCGCCCGGAAGGTACCGGCGCCCGCCGTTCCGGTCTCCAGGGTCCGCCTGACGGCCCTGCCGGGCGGTGTCGCCAAGGAGCCGGAGAAGAAGCCGAACGAGAAGCCCGCCGAGCGCCCGGCCCCGCAGCCCCCCGCCCCCGAGCCCGCCGAACCGAAGCGCCCCATCCCCACCCCGGGCGAGGTCTTCCCCCGCCGCCGCCCCACCCCGCCCCCCGCCGGCCCCCCACAACAACTCGCCGCGGGCTGAGCGCCCACCGGACCCGTCAGAGCCGGCCACCCGGGTCGCCCACCTGAGCCAGTCACTTGAGTCGGCCGCCCGGGCAGGCCGCCCGATCGGTATCCGGGTCGGTCACCCCGGCCGAACACCCGGCTCGGTCACCCCGGCCGAACACCCGGCTCGGTCACCCCGGCCGAACACCCGGCTCGGTCACCCCGGCCGAACACCCGGCTCGGTCACCCCGGCCGGCCGCCCCGGCCGCCTGCCCCGGTCGCCCGGCCCGGTCACCCGGAAAGCGGCAGCTCGCGCGGCTTGGGGGATGGTTGGCTCACCCCGCCCCTTTCGCCCGGTGTCGCGTGGCTACTCTGGACGCATGGAATACGTTGCCGCGCTCCTGCCTCCGGTCGTCATGGCCATCTTCTTCATCGGCCTGGTCCGGGTCATCGTGAAGACCCAGGGCGGGGCCGCCAAGGCCAAGGAGGACGCCGCCGTCGACGCCGCCCTCGAGCGTGCGGCGGGCGCCCGCGCGGCCGCCGCCCCGAACGCCGACGCCTGAGCGCCCGGGCGCCGCCAACTCCCTGGGCGTACGACTCACCGCGCCTCCGCACCGCGGCCGCGCTTTCCGAGTCGTACGCCCTTTTTGTTCGCCTTTGTTGGTGAAAGTGCACGTCCGGCACGCCATTGGCGGGATCTCCCACTATTGTTCTGAGCTGTGCCTCGCCCATTGGGAGAACTCGAAGACGCGGTCATGACGCGGGTGTGGAAGTGGAACCGCCCGGTGACCGTTCGAGAAGTCCTGGAAGACCTTCAGCAGGAACGGTCCATCGCGTACACCACGGTGATGACCGTTTTGGACAATCTCCATCAGAAGGGCTGGGTCCGCCGGGAGGCCGAAGGGCGCGCCTATCGATATGAGGCCGTCTCCACCCGGGCCGCCTACGCGGCCGCCCTGATGAACGAGGCGTGGTCGCAGAGCGACAACCCGGCGGCCGCCCTCGTCGCGTTCTTCGGGATGATGAGCGACGAACAGCGCCACGCCCTCAGAGACGCCGTACGCATCGTGCAGGGTCCGGAAACCCCGGAACGGCCCGAACGGGAAGAGGAGAACCCCGGCTCGGTGCCGGACCGCGGCGGGCGATAGCGTCCGCTCATGTCAGCGATGCGCCCCGAAGTCACCGCAAAAGCCATCACCGTCCGGCGGGCCCGGACCGGCGATGTCCCGGCCGTGCGCCAGCTCCTTGACGCGTACGTCCGCGACCGCATCCTGCTCGACAAAGCCACGGTGACGCTTTACGAGGACATCCAGGAGTTCTGGGTCGCCGAACGCGACGACAACGCCGAGGTCGTCGGCTGCGGCGCACTGCACGTGATGTGGGAAGACCTCGCGGAAGTACGCACTCTCGCGGTGAAGCCGGGCCTCAAGGGCGCCGGTGTCGGTCATCAAGTGCTGGAGAAGTTGCTGGAGACCGCGCGTTGGCTTGGTGTTCGCCGCGTTTTCTGTCTGACCTTCGAAGTCGAGTTCTTCGGGAAGCACGGCTTCGTGGAGATCGGCGAGACGCCGGTGGACACCGATGTCTACGCGGAGCTGTTGCGTTCCTATGACGAGGGTGTCGCGGAGTTCCTCGGACTCGAACGAGTGAAACCGAACACCTTGGGCAACAGCCGGATGCTTCTGCATCTGTGATCGCGAAGGATCCGCATCGATCCGCAAGGATCCCCGTGGATCGGCCCGCTATTCCGGGCGTCCCGCCATGCCCGGGTTCCCTATGTCCGAAACGCGCATGTTTCCGGGTGGGAGCGGGCCCCTCGGTCTCTCCCAGGGGTTTGTGTTTTTCCCGCAAAAGCGGTTTGCTTTCCGACGTACTGCAGTACTGCATATAACAGGGGGCGGCGAAACGGCGGACGCCGCAGACCCCCGGCCCTGAAGTTATCGATGAAAGGAAATCCGGTGGCACAGAAGGTTCAGGTCCTTCTTGTCGACGACCTCGACGGCGGCGAGGCGGACGAGACCGTGACGTTCGCGCTGGACGGCAAGACGTACGAGATCGATCTCACGACCGCCAATGCGGACAAGCTGCGCGGCCTTCTCGACCCGTATGTCAAGGGTGGTCGTCGTACCGGTGGCCGCGCTTCGGGCGGACGCGGAAAGGCCCGTGCGGCTTCCGGCGGCAGCCAGGACACCGCGCAGATTCGCGCGTGGGCGAAGGAGAACGGTTACGAGGTCAACGACCGCGGCCGTGTTCCGGCGACGATTCGCCAGGCCTACGAGGACGCCAACGCCTGACTGTCCGGCACACCGCGGCCCGCGCGCCGCAGCCGGGCCCGGTGGCACTCCGTGGCCACCGAGTCCACCAGCCGTACGAGATCGGGGGCGCCGTCAGCGCGCCCCACGGCCGACAACGTCGGCAGCGAGGCCTCGACCTCGCACCCCGGCTCGGGGGGCCGCAACCAGACGGCGGCCCCCTGCACGGCCTGATCGCGGCCGTCGACGGATCCGGGCAGCGACCGGGTTCCGGGGTGCTCCGGCTCGGGCCGCACCGGAGCGTCCATCCGGCCGCCGGCGCCCAGCGCCCGCAGATCGAGGGCCAGCGCGCCCCACTCCAGCCAGTCCAGCAGCCCCGGCAGCTCCTCCGCGCCGCCCGCGGCCATCAGCAGCCGCAGCCGCCCGCCCTGAAGGGCCACCGGCGAGCCCGGCCCCAGGTGCCTGAGCGCCTTGGCGCCCGCCTCGGCCGGTACTTCCAGCACGTCGAAACGCACGCCCGTGACCAGCCGCAACGGCTCTCCGGGCGCCCCGGGCACTGTTGCCCACCCCAGATCGTTCTCGTACCAGTGCCGGAGCCGGACCTCCTCCCGTCCGTCCGGTGCCGCGGCGGATCCCCCACCGGGCCCGCCGCCGGAACCAGAACCGAGCGGACGGCGGGGGTGAGGGACTGTGGAAGAAGCCGGAGCGGCTGTGCCAGCCATGCCGAGTGCAACAGCCACGAGCCCGCCCGGGTTACGCTGGGTGCGCGTGCGAACGCGCAGAGTGCCGGAAATGGGGCCTCGTGGGGGTCCGGAGGGACGCAAGGTTGTTCGCCCGTAGCGGAGGGACCGGGGGCTCACGGCATGGACTGTCAGTCCGAACGGGTAAGACATCCCTAGTGGGAGGGGGCGACACGCAGGCGAGGCCGTCTCACGTTCGCCATCGGCGTACTGACGGAAGGGGTAACTGCCTGGCCTGCGGGAACATCGTCTCGCACCATCGGGTTGGAGCAGATGTCGGCGTTCGGGGTCAGGAGGCCATCGACGGTGTCGGCAGTTGGAATGAGCGGTCCCCGCTTGCGGGACTAAGCTGCGGAAGGACAGGGAGGGGAAGTTCCCCCCACTGCCTGACCGCTCTGAGGAGCGATTAACGATGTTCGAGAGGTTCACCGACCGCGCGCGGCGGGTTGTCGTCCTGGCTCAGGAAGAAGCCCGGATGCTCAACCACAACTACATCGGCACCGAGCACATCCTCCTGGGCCTGATCCACGAGGGTGAGGGTGTCGCCGCCAAGGCCCTTGAGAGCCTCGGGATTTCGCTCGAGGCGGTCCGCCAGCAGGTGGAGGAGATCATCGGCCAGGGCCAGCAGGCCCCGTCCGGGCACATCCCCTTCACCCCCCGTGCCAAGAAGGTCCTGGAGCTGTCGCTCCGCGAGGCCCTCCAGCTCGGCCACAACTACATCGGCACGGAGCACATCCTGCTCGGCCTGATCCGTGAGGGCGAGGGCGTCGCCGCCCAGGTCCTGGTCAAGCTGGGTGCCGATCTCAACCGGGTGCGGCAGCAGGTCATCCAGCTGCTCTCCGGCTACCAGGGCAAGGAGACCGCCACCGCAGGCGGGCCTGCCGAGGGCACCCCCTCGACGTCCCTGGTCCTCGACCAGTTCGGCCGGAACCTCACCCAGGCCGCTCGTGAGTCCAAGCTCGACCCGGTCATCGGGCGCGAGAAGGAGATCGAGCGGGTCATGCAGGTGCTGTCCCGCCGTACCAAGAACAACCCGGTCCTGATCGGTGAGCCCGGCGTCGGCAAGACCGCCGTCGTCGAAGGCCTCGCCCAGGCCATCGTCAAGGGCGAGGTGCCCGAGACCCTCAAGGACAAGCACCTCTACACCCTGGACCTCGGCGCCCTGGTCGCCGGCTCCCGCTACCGCGGTGACTTCGAGGAGCGCCTGAAGAAGGTGCTCAAGGAGATCCGCACCCGCGGCGACATCATCCTGTTCATCGACGAGCTGCACACGCTGGTCGGTGCGGGTGCCGCCGAGGGCGCCATCGACGCCGCTTCGATCCTGAAGCCGATGCTGGCCCGCGGTGAGCTGCAGACCATCGGTGCCACCACCCTGGACGAGTACCGCAAGCACCTGGAGAAGGACGCGGCCCTGGAGCGCCGCTTCCAGCCCATCCAGGTCGCCGAGCCGTCCCTGCCGCACACGATCGAGATCCTCAAGGGTCTGCGTGACCGGTACGAGGCCCACCACCGGGTCTCCATCACGGACGAGGCGCTGGTCCAGGCCGCCACCCTGGCCGACCGGTACATCTCGGACCGCTTCCTGCCGGACAAGGCGATCGACCTGATCGACGAGGCCGGTTCCCGGATGCGCATCCGCCGGATGACCGCGCCGCCGGACCTGCGCGAGTTCGACGAGAAGATCGCCGCCGTCCGCCGGGACAAGGAGTCCGCGATCGACTCGCAGGACTTCGAGAAGGCCGCCTCCCTCCGCGACAAGGAGAAGCAGCTCCTGGCCGCCAAGGCCAAGCGGGAGAAGGAGTGGAAGGCCGGCGACATGGACGTCGTCGCCGAGGTCGACGGCGAGCTGATCGCCGAGGTCCTCGCCACGGCCACCGGCATCCCGGTCTTCAAGCTCACCGAGGAGGAGTCCTCGCGTCTGCTGCGCATGGAGGACGAGCTCCACAAGCGGGTCATCGGCCAGGTCGACGCCGTCAAGGCGCTGTCGAAGGCGATCCGCCGTACGCGTGCCGGTCTGAAGGACCCGAAGCGCCCCGGTGGCTCGTTCATCTTCGCCGGCCCGTCCGGTGTCGGTAAGACCGAGCTGTCCAAGGCCCTCGCCGAGTTCCTCTTCGGTGACGAGGACGCGCTGATCTCCCTCGACATGTCGGAGTTCAGCGAGAAGCACACGGTCTCCCGTCTCTTCGGTTCGCCCCCCGGCTACGTGGGCTACGAGGAGGGCGGCCAGCTGACGGAGAAGGTGCGGCGCAAGCCGTTCTCGGTGGTGCTGTTCGACGAGGTCGAGAAGGCGCACCCGGACATCTTCAACTCGCTGCTGCAGATCCTGGAGGACGGTCGCCTGACCGACTCCCAGGGCCGGGTCGTGGACTTCAAGAACACGGTCATCATCATGACGACCAACCTCGGCACCCGGGACATCTCCAAGGGCTTCAACCTGGGCTTCGCGGCCTCGGGTGACACGAAGACCAACTACGAGCGCATGAAGAACAAGGTCCAGGACGAGCTCAAGCAGCACTTCCGGCCCGAGTTCCTCAACCGCGTCGACGACGTGGTCGTCTTCCCGCAGCTGACGCAGGAGGACATCCTGCGGATCGTCGACCTGATGATCGGCAAGGTGGACGAGCGCCTGAAGGACCGGGACATGGGCATCGAGCTCTCCCAGTCCGCCAAGGAGCTGCTGTCCAAGAAGGGCTACGACCCGGTGCTGGGCGCGCGGCCGCTGCGTCGCACGATCCAGCGCGAGGTCGAGGACACGCTCTCGGAGAAGATCCTCTTCGGCGAGCTGCGCCCCGGTCACATCGTGGTCGTCGACACGGAGGGCGAGGGCGACTCCGCGACCTTCACCTTCCGCGGCGAGGAGAAGTCGGCCCTGCCCGACGTCCCGCCGATCGAGCAGGCGGCCGGCGGTGCCGGTCCGAACCTGAGCAAGGAGGCGTAAGCCTCACGGCTACGCCCTGAGAAGGGGCCGGTGCTTTCGGGCACCGGCCCCTTCAGCGTTTCACCAGGCTGATGTCCACGCCGGGGAAATGCCCGGAGAACCGGGACAGCGGGAAGGTGTGCCCCGGCATGTTCTGCAGCGTCAGCGTGCGCAGCCCCGGCAGCCTGCGGGCCAGCGTGGAGAGGTCCTCGGTGCCGAGCAGCCCGGGGATCCGCAGCGCGCCGACGCCGGACAGCTCCGGCAGGTGCGCGACGGACAGCGGCAGCTCCCGGAGGATCCGCGCGTTCAGGTGCAGGCTCCGCAGCCCGGGCAGGGCGGCGACCGCCTGCCAGTCGGTCTCCGACAGTTCCCTCGTCAGCGGGCCGAGGCTGAGATCCGTGAGGCTGCTCCAGTGCGCCAGGCCCCGCAGACCGGTGCGGTCGGTGCTGCTCCGGCCGAGGAACAGGAACTCCAGCTCCGCCCCGGTGGGCAGGACGTCGGTGAGGCTCTCGCCCGGCAGCTCCTGCTCCACGGTGAGCCGGGTCAGCGAGCGCAGTGACCCGAGGCCGGTGACATCGGCGACCTGCCCGCAGACGAGCTCGGCCAGCGGAAGCTCCGCGAGCCGGTCCAGGTCCCGTATCTCCGGGCAGCGGGCCAGCAGGAGCGTGCGCAGGGACCCGAAGCGCGGCAGCGCGCCCAGGTCGGTGAGGAGCGGGTTGTCCCGCAGGTCGAGGTAGACCAGCGCCTCCGGCTCGGGTACGGCGGCCAGGATCTGCTCGGCGGAGTGCGCGCCCAGGAACGCGAGGCCCTGCCAGGGCCGCATCCCCGCCAGCGCCGCCCGCTGCTCGGCGGACTCGCAGCGCACGAAGAGCTTCTCCCGGTCCAGGTGGTCCAGCACCTCCGACGCGTAGGCCGTGGTGTCGAAGCGGCTCCAGGTGCCCGCGAGCTGCCGGCGTACCTCCAGATCCGGATGCCCGCGGAACCGGCGCAGCACCCCGAGGGCCCCCTCCGGTTCCTCGGCGCCGAGCACCGAGGCGGTGACGGTGACGCCCAGCGCCTCCTGCCGCGTCAGTCCCTCGGGTCCCGGCAGCAGCTCCAGCACCAGCGGCCCCGCCTCCGCCAGTGCCTTGGCGTCCTCGGTGGTCGGCGGCGGGATCAGCTGGGCCGCCCGCCGTTCCACCTCCGCCCGCACGCCCGCGTCCAGCGCGGCCGCGTGCTCCAGGCAGGCCAGCGCCAGCAGGGTCAGCCGGGGGACGTCCCGTGCGAGCAACTGCCGGAGCAGAGCGGCCCGTTCCCGGGGCCGCGCATGCGCCACGGCCATGCGGATCACGTCTTCCCACTGGGTGTCGTCCGCGTGGCCGGCGAGGACGTCCAGGTGGCCCTCCTCCACCGCGTACCGGGCGCCCAGGTAGTCCTGGAAGGTGCGGTGCACGAAGTCCAGGACGCCCTCGGCGGGCCGGCGGACGGTTCCGCTGCGCAGGAGCAGGGTGCGCAGCACGGTCGGCGCGTCCCAGCCGCCGGGCAGCGCGACGGACGGCAGGCAGCGGTCCACGATCGCCTCGGCCGTCTCCAGGTCCATCTCGGTACGGCCGCTCAGCACCAGCGCGTAGGCGAGGCGCTGGAGCAGCTCCAGCTGGGCCTCCTCGCCCAGCTCCACCTCGTCCACGGACCCCATGCCGCGCTCCCGGTCCCGGCGGGTCAGCAGCATCGCGAGGGCGGCGTCGTACAACTCCTTGCGGCCGGTGGGGAGGTAGCCGCGGCGTTCGCGGTGCAGGGCGCAGATCAGGCCGCACATCAGGGGGTTGGTGGCGAGCCGGGCGAGGTCGCGTTTGGTGCGCAGGGAGTCGAGGAGCGGGCCCTCGAACTCCGGGGCCCGGGCCGCCGTGTGCCAGCGGTGGACGAAGGTCGCCACGTCCGCCCGGCGCATGGGGGCGAGGGCCAGTTCGCCGAAGCCCTCCGGGGCGAGCCAGTCGGCGCGGACCGCGGTGGGACGGGAGGTCAGCAGCCAGCGGTTGCCCGGGAAGGCGTGGAGGAGGGAGCTCAGCCAGTCCCGGGCGCGGTTGCGGTCGGCGTCGGGGATCTCGTCCAGGCCGTCCACGAGGACCAGGGCGCGGCCCGCCGCCAGGACGCGTTCCGCCCAGCCCTCGGGGGCGGACAGCGGGCTGCCGACCGCGGTCAGGAAGGCGGCGGGCGCCGGGAAGGCGGAGGCACCGCGGATCAGGGTGCGCAGCGGGAGGACGTACGGGATGTGCGCGCCCTCGCGGGCCGCCGTCACCGCCAGCCACTGGACCAGCGTGGTCTTGCCGGAGCCCGCGTCGCCGCGCAGCAGGACGCGGTCGTGGGCGCGGAGGGCCTCCTCGGCGGGGAGCCGGCGGGTGGCGGAGGTGTCCCCTGGGACGGGGCCCTCGTCGGCGGCCGTCGCCTCCAGGCTCAGGTACGCGACCTCCAGCGGCCAGCGGTCCGGGGAGTCGCGCAGGTCGATGCCGTAGATGGTGATGTGGTTGTGGCGTTCGGCGACGTAGGAGCGGTAGCGGCGCTCGAAGGCGGTGTCGCGGGCGTCCGGGCGGGGTGTGCGGGCCAGCAGTTCGTCGATCTTGGCGATGAGTTCGGCCTGGGCCCGGGTCTGCTCCACGAGGGTGCGGGCCACGAAGGTGGAGCGGCGGGTGAAGAACTCCAGGATCTGCAGGCAGGCCCACTCGGTCGCGGAGTCGAGGAAGTGGTCGGCGTCGGCGGAGAGACCGTCGGGGGCGGCCGCCGCGCGCGTCAGCTTCGTGGCCAGGTCGCGGTGGCCCAGCCGTACGGCCTGGACGTCGTCCATGTCCAGGTCGCCCAGGGCGAGCAGCCGGCGGGCCAGCGCGTCGGCGACGGCGATCTGCTCCCGGGACCGGAAGGGCGGCTCGCCGGGTGAGTCGACCGCCTGCCGGACCAGGTGCTCGGCGAGCTTGTGCACGTCCTTCTCGACCAGTGCGCGCTTCTCGCCGCGGAAGGACACCAGGCTCTTCAGCCGCACCGGCCGGTCCACCAGCCCCGCGCCCGGGCCGTCCGCCACGAACAGCTTCTTCAGCAGCGGGCCCATCAGGCTCGACGCCAGCTTGCCGCCCAGTACCGTCGGCTCCATCCGCCCACCCCCGTGATTCGCGCGAACGGATGGAGCCTAGCGGGGGGTTACGACAGCTGGCCGTCGTAGTCCGGCAGCTTGAACGTCTTGTCGGCGTGGCCGCCCGAGAGGTCGGTGGCGCTGTTGCCGATGTTCGCGATGATGTCGTAGCCCTTGTTCTCGATGTCGACGCGCTGGGCGGTCTTGTAGGCGGCGACGTCCTTGAAGAGGTCGAGGAGACCGCGGACGTAGAGGCCGGAGACCTGGTAGCCGTCGTGTTCGAGGTTGTACTCGGTCGGCAGGTAGATGATCCCCGGGCGGGCCGTGACGAAGAACAGCGATACGCCGTGCTCCTGGGCGTACTCGGCGACGTTCAGGACCGGCTTGTTGGCCGGCTGGGGCCAGCTGAAGCCGAAGTCGGTCTCCAGCGTGGTGTTGTCGATGTCGAAGACGATCGCCTGCTTCTCGCCCGGCTTGGCGGCGGCGATCCGGCTCTTCAGGTAGGGCAGGGCCTGGTCCATCACGGACTGGCAGTCCTGCTGCCAGGTGGCGTAGTCGACCGTGCCGGCGCTGCTCTGCGTCGCTGCCTGGGCCGGCGCGGCCATCCCGGCGAGCGCGGCCACGGAGACGGCGGTGGCGGAAATGCGGCGGGTCCAGGTGCCTGTGGTCATCGGTGTGGGGTGTCCTCTCACGTCTGTGCGGCTGCCCATGTTGTGTCAGGGGCATGGTGAGTGGGGCAGGTGGCGCGAGGGGAACCGTAGGGTTACCGATGGGTAGGTGGCCAGAGGTGTGCGTCACAAATCCGCGGGCGCGGAGCATGGGAGCCGGTGACATACCGCACGGGAGAAATGTCCGTTACTAGCGCGGATAGTGCACCCTTTCGCCGGTTTGCGGGGGCTTTGCCGGCGCGACCCCGCGCGGGGCGGCGGTGCCGGGCCGGGCCTGTCCGGCCCTGGGGGTTCTGTCAAGAAAGGGTCAATTTTTGCCCTGGATACTAGGTTGTGTCGTAGATGAGGGGGCTTGGGTGGCGGCCGGTTTCCGGGTTACCAAGAGATGCCCCGTTCGGCGGCTGCCGGTGTGAGCCGGTGCCGAAGGGGGGTCCCTGCTGTCTACCCCACGAGGTTTCGATGTCCCTGCGCGCCGCTCTCCGTACCTCTCGCACGTCCTCGCTCCGCAAGCGGGCCGCCGTTCTGGCCGCCGGTGTCGGAGTCGCGGCCGTGGTGGGGTCGGGTGTCGCGTCGGCCGCCACCCCCGGTGCCGCCGCCTGGGTCGACCCGGTGAAGAAGTACACGCTCTCGGCGACCTTCAACCAGGCCGGCGGCATGTGGGCCGCCAAGCACAGCGGCCAGGACTTCGCCGTGCCGAGCGGTACCGACGTGGTCGCCGCGCACGGCGGCACGGTCGTCAAGGCCGGCGGCAACGGCGCCGGCGACGGTCCCGCGTACGGCAACGCCGTCGTCATCAAGCACGGCAACGGCCAGTACTCGCAGTACGCGCACCTGTCCCGCGTCGACGTCAGGATCGGGCAGATCGTCAAGACCGGCCAGCACATAGCCCGGTCCGGCAACACCGGCAACTCCTCCGGCCCGCACCTGCACTTCGAGATCCGTACGACCCCGAACTACGGCTCCGCGATCAACCCCGTCGCCTTCCTGCGCGCCAAGGGCGTGATCGTCTAAGAGGGGTTGGCGGAACCCCGGTGGGCCTGGGTCACCAGGTCCAGGGCGACTTCGAGGACGGCTTCCTGCTTCTCCTTGGGGTCGCCTTCGAGTTCCTGCATCATGAACATGCCGGCGTGCAGCGTGAACACCGCGCTGATGCAGCGGACCTGGTCGGTCAGCGGGGCGTCCGGGTCGATGAAGATGCTCCGCAGGCCGCGCATCCGGTCCTTGAAGGTGTCGCCGATCCGCAGTTCGCGGACGGTCGCCTGGTTCTCCTGCATGAACCGGAACAGCGGCCCGGCCTCGGCGAGCGCCTCGCTGTAGCGCCGTACGATCTCCAGCTTGATCTCCAGGGTGTGCGGCTGGTCCGCGCCCCACTCGATCAGGTCCTGGATCGGCTGTGTCAGGTCCTCGAAGACGCTGACCAGGATCTCTTCCTTGGTCTTGAAGTGGTAGTACAGGGCCGCCTTGGTCACGTCGAGGCGCTCGGCGATCTCCCGCAGGGAGGTCTTCTCGTAGCCCTGCTCGGCGAAGAGTTCGAGCGCCACGTCCTGGATGCGCTGGCGGGTGTTCCCGCGGCGCTGCTGCTTGGTGCCGTCCATGGTGACGCTCATCCTCTTACTCCTCGCACTCCCGCGAAACTTGCTTGCCGCCCGGCTAGTAAACTTACTTGACGCCCGGCTAGTGACGGGTCTAGCTTCCCAGTGTAGTGAACTAGCCGGGCGGCAAGTAAGTACCTGTCGCCGGGGGGAGTGGGAGAGATGGCGGACACCCAGGCGGCCGGTACCGGCCAGGAGACTCCGGGGGCACCCGGGGCACCGGAAGCGGCCGAGCAGCCGCAGAAGGAGCCGAAGAGCGTACGGGTCGTGATGCTCGCGCTCATGGTCGCGATGATGCTCGCGATGCTCGACAACATGATCGTGGGTACGGCGATGCCGACGATCGTGGGTGAACTCGGCGGCCTCGAACACCTGTCGTGGGTCGTGACCGCGTACACCCTCGCCACCGCGGCGTCCACCCCGCTCTGGGGCAAGATCGGCGACATGTACGGGCGCAAGGGCGCCTTCATGACCTCCATCGTCATCTTCCTGATCGGCTCCGCGCTCAGCGGCATGGCCCAGAACATGGGCGAGCTGATCGGGTTCCGGGCCGTCCAGGGCCTCGGCGCCGGTGGTCTGATGGTCGGCGTCATGGCGATCATCGGTGACCTCGTGCCGCCCCGCGAGCGCGGCAAGTACCAGGGCATGATGGCCGGCGTCATGGCGCTCGCCATGATCGGCGGCCCGCTGGTCGGCGGCACCATCACCGACAACTGGGGCTGGCGCTGGGCCTTCTACATCAACCTGCCGCTCGGCGTGGTCGCGCTGGCCGCCATCAGCGCCGTACTGCACCTGCCGAAGAGGCGGAACAAGGCGCGCATCGACTACCTGGGCGCCGGCCTGCTGACCCTCGGCATCACCTCCATCGTGCTGGTCACCACCTGGGGCGGCTCCGAGTACGCCTGGACCTCCGCGCGGATCATGGAACTGATCGCCATCGGCGTCGTCTCCCTGGTCGGGTTCGTCTTCTGGCAGACCAAGGCTGCCGAGCCGATCGTGCCGCTGCACATCTTCCGCAGCCGCAACTTCACCCTGATGTCGATCATCGGCTTCATCGTGGGCTTCGTGATGTTCGGCGCCACCCTGTTCCTGCCGCTCTACCAGCAGTCCGTGCAGGGCGCGTCCGCGACCAACTCCGGTCTGCTGCTGCTCCCGATGCTCGGCGCGATGCTGGTCACCTCGATGGTCGCCGGGCGGGTCACCACCAGCAGCGGCCGCTACAAGATCTTCCCGATCGTCGGCGGTGTGCTGCTGACCGTGGGGCTCTACCTGCTGTCCACCATGGACACCGACACCTCCCGGTTCACCTCCGGGGTGTACATGGCCGTCGTCGGCCTCGGCATGGGCTGCCTGATGCAGATCACCATGCTGGTCGCGCAGAACAGCGTGGAGATGAAGGACATGGGCGTCGCGTCCTCCTCCACCACCCTGTTCCGGACGCTCGGCTCCTCCTTCGGTGTGGCCATCATGGGCGCGCTCTTCAACAACCGGGTCCAGGACGTCATGGCCCAGCGGGCCGGTTCGCTGGGCTCCAAGATCACGGAGCAGTCGGCGCAGCTGGACGCGAAGAGCCTGGCGAAGCTGCCGGCCGCGGCGCGCGAGGCGTACCAGCACGCGGTGTCGGCCGGCACGCACTCGGCGTTCCTGCTCGGTGCCGTGATCGCGGTGGCGGTGCTGGTGGCGGCGGTCTTCGTGAAGGAGGTGCCGCTCAAGGGAGGGCAGTCCGCGTCCTCCGAGGAGGCGGCGCCGATGCCGGTGGTCGAAGCGGTCTGACGACACACCCTCCTTGTCGAACGCCGGACGGCTGGATCCCCAGCCGTCCGGCGTCGTTGTCAGTGCCCCGTGCCACCATCGGCCCTGTGGAGAAACTGCGGCAGCTGCGGCGGGCCAAGGACGCCATGGACCGGGACTGGGCCGACCCGGCCCTGGACCTGGACGCGGTCGCCGCGCACGCCGGGTACTCGCGGTACCACTTCCTGCGCGCCTTCAAGGAGGCGTACGGCGAGACGCCCGGCCAGTACCTGACGCACCGCAGGATCGAGCGGGCCGAGGAACTGCTCCGCGCCGCGGACCTCGGCGTCACCGAGATCTGCCATCTGGTCGGCTTCAGCAGCCTGGGCACCTTCTCCGCGACGTTCAAGGCACGGACGGGGCTCAGCCCCACCGAGTACCGGGCCGAGCATGTCGGCAGCGGCGCCTCCCTCATCCCCGGCTGCTACGCCCTGCTCTGGGCCGGCGGGTTCCCGCGCAGGAGCGCAATTTCCGAGAAGCGCGCCGAGCGCCCCGCTGCCTACCGTGACGGACAGGAACAGCAACCGTCCGGCAGGAGTACCGAGCCATGATCCAGGGTCTGGCCATCACCACCGTGTGGACCTTCGACCAGCAGCGCACCAAGGCCTTCTTCACCGAGAAACTCGGCTTCGAGGTGCGCGACGACATCGCCATGGGGGACATGCGGTGGGTCACCGTCGGCGCCAAGGGCCAGCCCGGCGTCGAACTCGCCCTGATGCGCCTGGACGGGCCGGGCCTCGACCCCGAGTCCGCCGAGGCGCTGCGCAAGCTGGTCGCCAAGGGGGTCATGGGGGCGGGCGCGTTCCGCACCGACGACTGCCGGGGGGACTACGAGACGTTCAGCGCGCGCGGCGTCGAGTTCGTCCAGGAGCCCAAGGAACGGCCGTACGGCATCGAGGCGATCTTCCGTGACGACAACGGCAACTGGTACTCGCTGACCCAGCGCAGCGAGGAGCTCGACCTCTCCAAGGAGTTCTGAGCATGACCACGGAGACCGGGCCCGACCACACCGCCGTGCGCACCGCGCTGTGGCGTGCGCTGCATCTGCGGGCCGACGCGCCGCCGTACGTCATCGAGGACGAGGTCGGGCTCCGGCTCGCCGAGCCGGTGGCCGGGGACGACTGGCGGACGCGGCCGGACATGGACGTCGAGGCGACCCGGCGGACCCGGGCGTCCATCGTGGCCCGGGCCCGTTTCGTCGAGGACCTGGTGGTGGCGGAGGCCGGGCGCGGGGTGGGCCAGTACGTCGTCCTCGGCGCCGGGCTCGACACCTTCGCCCAGCGCCGGGCCGACGACATCGCCGCGACCGGGCTGCGGGTGTTCGAGGCCGACCGGGCCGGAGCCGTGGCATGGAAACGGCGGCGGCTGACCGAACTGGGGTACGGCGTGCCCGAGTGGCTGACGCTGGTGCCGGTGGACTTCGAGGGGGACTGGTGGGGGCAGCTGACGGCCGCCGGGTTCGATCCGGGGCGGCCGGCGGTGGTCGCCTCCGCCGGGGTCACCATGTACCTCACCGAGGACGCCCTCACCGCCACCCTCCGGCACATCGCCCGGCTCGCCCCCGGATCGACGCTGGTCACGACCTTCCTGCGGCCCGTCGAGGACGTCGAGCCGGACCAGCAGGAGCAGCTGCGAGTGGCCCAACGGGGCGCCCGGGCCTCCGGCACCCCCTTCCTGAGCTTCTACGCGCCCGCGCGGATCGCGGACCTGGCCATGGCGGCCGGCTTCCGCGACACCCGGCACGTACCCGCCGAGGAACTCACCCGACGCTACTTCGCGACCCGGCCGGACGACCTGCGCCCCTCGCGGGGCGAGGAACTGCTGGTGGCCACGACGTGAGTCGCTGCGGTCGGGGCGGCCCGAAGCCTGGTGGTCGGTCGGCCCGGTCGGAAGCCTGGCGGTCGGTCGGGCCTGGGGCGCTGCGGTCGGCCCGGTCTGGGGCGCTGCGGTCGGCCTGGTCTGGGTCCCCTGGGCGGTCCCGCCTGAGTCGTCGCTGCGGGCGGCCAGCTCGGAGCCCCCGTGGGCGGCCCGCTCGGAGCTCCCGTGGTCGGCCCGGCCTGGATCGTGGCGGTCGGCCCTGAGCCGTGAGCGGTCGGTTTGCTGGCGCGGTGGGCAAGCCGTCGAAGCGCGAACCGGCCGTGCGCGCGGCGTCCCGGCTGGGCAAGCCTCAACACTGCGGCCCGAGTCTCGGCGTCCCGGCTGCGTAGACCCCGGCGGCGCGGTCGGAGCCTCAGCGCCGCGGCTCGTGCCTCAGCGGCCCGCCTGGGCCGGGCCCGGGAGCATCGGGTAGCTGCCGGTGGCGGTCGGGGCGTGTTCCGGGAGCCAGAGGACGGCTACCGCGCCCTCGGAGGGGATGTGTTCGGGGGCGCCGACCGGGCGTACGTTGCGGAAGGTGAGGCGGGCGCCGAGGACGCGGGCCTGGCCGGCGGCGATGGTGAGGCCGAGGCCGTGGCCCTGGCCCGCGCGGTCCTCGCTGCCGGTGCGGAAGCGGCTCGGGCCGTCGGCGAGGAGTTTCTCCGGGAAGCCGGGGCCGTGGTCGCGGACCCGGATGACCCGGCCCTCGACGGTCACCTCGATGGGCGGCCTGCCGTGCCGGGCCGCGTTGGCCAGCAGGTTGAACAGCACCCGTTCCAGGCGGCGCGGGTCGGTGGTGACCTCCGACTCGTGCACCACCCGCACCTCGATCCGCGGATCCTTCGCGGCCACCCGCCGGGACACGAACTCGCCCAGCATGATGTCCTGCAGCTCGGCCCGCTCGGAGGCGCTGTCGAGCCGGGCCACCTCCAGGACGTCCTCGACGAGCGTGCGCATCGCCTTCGCCCGGTCCAGGACCAGTTCGGTCGGGCGGCCGGGCGGGAGGAGCTCGGCCGCCGTGAGCAGCCCGGTCACCGGCGTCCGCAGCTCGTGCGCGATGTCGGCCGTCACCCGCCGCTCCGCTTCGAGGCGCTGCTGCAACGCGTCCGCCATGGCATCCACCGCGCGCGCCAGGTCGTCGGTCTCGTCCCGGACCACCCCGCCGATCGCCTCGCGCACCCGGACGTCCGGCTCGCCCTGCGCGACCTGGTTGGCCGCGGCCGCCGCCTTGCGCAGCCGCCCCGAGAGCTGGCCGCCGATCAGCACCCCGAGCGCGCTGCCGCCGAGGACTACGGCGATGGAGCCGATGACGAGGGCCTGGTCGAGGTCTTTCAGCACGTTGCTGCTGCGGTTGGCGAAGGTGCTGTGCAGGGACAGCACCCGCCCGTCCTTGGCCTGCACCGCCGCCCAGATGTCCGGCGCCCCGTGTCCGCGGTCGATGACGTCGGTCGCCCGGCGGCCCGCGTCGACCCGCTCGCGCAGGGCCGGCGGCAGCATCGGGTCGTCGATCTTGACGTCGGGGAAGTTCGCCCTGCCGTACAGCTCGTAGTTGCGCTGGCCGAGCTGGAGCCGGTCGTTGGCCAGCTCGCGTGCGTTGTCCAGCATCGAGACCCGGGCGGCGTTGTGCACCACCAGGCTCAGCGCGATCGCGACCAGCGCGCCGACCAGTGCGATCGCCGCGCTCAGCTTCCAGCGGAGCCCGGTGCGCAGCCCCGGACCCCGGTACCGGATGGATCTGGTGAACCCCCGCATGACCGCCCCGTTCAGGCCTTCAACTTGTAGCCGAAGCCGCGGACCGTCTCGATCCGGTCCTGGCCGATCTTGGTGCGCAGCCGCTGCACATGGACGTCGACGACCCGGGTGTCCCCGCCCCAGCCGTAGTCCCAGACGCGTTCGAGCAGCTTGTCGCGGGAGAGCACGGTCCCCGGCGCCGACGAGAACTCCAGGAGCAGCCGCATCTCGGTCGGGGTGAGCGCGACGGTCTGTCCGGACCGGCGCACCTCCATGCCCTCGGTGTCGATCTCCAGGTCGCCGAAGGCGAGGATGCCGCCGGAGACCGGAGCCGCGTCCTCGTGCGGCCGGTCACCGCCGCTCGCGTGGCCGAAGCGGCGCAGCACCGCCCGGATCCGGGCGACCAGCACGGCACCGTCGAACGGCTTGGTGACGTAGTCGTCGGCGCCCGCCTCCAGGCCCAGCACCACGTCGATCGAGTCGGCCCGCGCCGACAGCATGATCACCGGCACGGTGGACTCGTCGCGGATGCGCCGGCACAGGCTCACCCCGTCCAGTCCCGGCACCATCACGTCCAGCAGGGCGATGTCGGGCCGGTCGCTGCGGAACGCGTCGAGGCCCGACAGCCCGTCGGGCATGGCGGTGACCGCGAAGCCGTCCCGCTCCAGGGCGAGCTGGGTGGCCTCGCGGATGACATCGTCGTCCTCGACGAACAGGACGTGGGTCTGGTCTGCCATCCCGGATCTCTCGGTAGTCGGTGGGGGTGGGGACAGGGGCGGGGCGGGGAGCGGGGTCAGTCGGCCGGCGAGGGGACCGGCGTGGCCTCGCCGCCGCCCGCCGCGTTGCCGTAGTCGGTGTGGTGGAAGTCCTCCTGGACGAAGCGCCCGGAGGCCCAGTTGTAGGTGATCACGTTCTCACCGGACGGGCTCGACACCGGGTCGCCCTTCTCGTACACCTGCTTGGTCACGCTCAGATCGCCCTTGTCGATCTCCGCGTAGACCGGGGACTCCTCGGCCTTGAAGACATTCTTGTACGCGCCGCTCTCCTTGCGGTACACATACGCCCCCACCCCGACCGCGTCCCCGCAGGTCAGCACGTTGACGACGACGTCCTCGACGGGGCCGCCGGTCAGATCGCCGTAGGTCACGTCGACCGGGTACTCGTCGCCCGCGCACGGGGTGAGGTCCCGCTTCACCGTGGCCGAGACCGCCGGGTCGGCCTTCACCAGCGCGACCGCGTCGACCTTCTCGTAGGTCTGGGACGGGCTGGGCGAGGGTGCGGCGGCGGCCGGGGCGTTGCCGACCGAGTCGTCGTGCGCCGGGCCCTCGTCCCGGGCTCCGGTGCCGCCGGTGCCGCAGGCGGCGGCGAAAAGGGCGAGGGCGGCGAGCACGGCCGTCGCCGTGATCACCGCCTGTGCACTCGCCGGGCCCCGGCTGGGCCCTGTGCCGGTCAGGCCGCGCAACGCTCCCGCTCCTCACGCTCCAGCGCGCGTGCGTCGAGGTCGCGGGACTCCAGCTCCTCGCGGAGCCGGGCGAGCGCCCGGTGCAGCGTGCTCTTGACCGTTCCGGCCGACATGCCGAGGGCGGCGGCCGTCTCCTCCGTGGACATCTGCTCCCAGTGTCGCAGCACCACGACACTGCGCTGCTTCGGAGCCAGAACCTTCATGATGTCCATAAGGAGCGCGCGGTCCGCGTGCTGCTCGGTGGAGTCCTCCACGCAGGCGTCGGGCAGCTGCTCGGTCGGGACCTCCTCCAGCTTCCGGGCCCGCCACCACTCGGTCCGCGTGTTGATCATGACCCGGCGCAGGTAGGCGTCCGCGAGCTTCTTGTCCTCGATGGTCTCCCAGCGGCCGTACGTCCGGACCAGCGCGGTCTGCAGCAGGTCCTGGGCGTCCGTCGGGTCCGGGACGAGCCGGCGGGCGCTGCGCAGCAGCGCGTCCTGCCGAGTGCGGACGTACTCCTCGAATTCGAGCACCTCGCCCTGCGCCATGATCAACCGCCTCCCGATCCCCGTTTTCCCCGGCCCTGTGCCTGAGTCCCTGCCGTCCCGCGGTCCTGGCGGGCACAGAAACGAAGCTACGGACCTGTTGTCACGGGCCTGTGCGGAGCAGCCTGCGGGTAGCAATCGGCTGTCCGTCGGTTGTGTAACGGAAGTAGGTTCGGGGTAAGCGGGTGCGGGTTTATGGCCGGTAATGAGGTGATTTGCCGCAGGGTCGGGACCGTAACAGAGGCCCTTCTCCTGTGATGTGGCTGTACGTCAGCTCAGCGGAAGCCGGTACAGGCCGCCCGTGAGCGGCTCCACCAGACCGTCCGAGACCAGCCCGTCCAGCGCGCGGGCCCGCTGCACCGGCTCGTGCCAGACCCGGTCGAGCGTCGTCTGCGGCACGGGGGTGTGCGCCTCGCGCAGTACGGCGAGCAGCTTGCCGCGCACCTGCCGGTCGGTCCCCGCGTACGTCTGCCCGCGCCGGGGCGGACCCTCGTGCTCCGGCTTTCCGGCCAGCAGCCAGGCGCACTCGCCGGCGATCGGGCACTGCCGGCACGTCTCGTTCTTCGCCGTGCACACCAGCGCGCCCAGCTCCATGGAGGCGGCGGCCCAGCGGGCGGCGGTCCGCTCGTCCTCGGGCAGCAGCTCGCGGGCGAGCCGGCGCTCGGCGGCGGTCGTCGCGTTCGGCGGGTACTGCACCCCGGTCACGGCCCGCGCGAAGACCCGCCGCACGTTCGTGTCCAGCACGGCGTGCCGCTGACCGTAGGCGAAGGAGGCGACGGCAGCCGCCGTGTACTCCCCGATCCCGGGCAGGGCGAGCAGCTGCGCGTGATCCGTCGGTACGTCGCCGCCGTGCCGTTCCGTTATGGCGACGGCGGCGCCGTGCAGCCGCAGGGCGCGCCGCGGATAGCCGAGCCGACCCCAGGCGCGGACCGCCTCACCGGGCGCCTCCGCGGCGAGGTCGGCGGGGCGCGGCCAGCGGGCGAGCCACTGCTCGTAGACGGGCAGCACGCGGCTCACCGGCGTCTGCTGCAACATGAACTCGCTGACCATCACACCCCACGGGCCCGCCTCCGGGCGGCGCCAGGGGAGGTCGCGGGCGTGGGCGTCGAACCAGGCGATCACAGGGGTGTGCAGCTTCTCAGTCATGGCCCTTCCGATCCTGCCACGTCCGGCGGCGGGTGGGGTGGACGTGGTCCGCGGCGGGGCGGGGGGTTGACGCCACGCGGTGGTGAAGGCGGGCCGGGCCGAGGGGAGTTGCCGGAATGATGATCCGGAAAAGTTGAGGTTTGGGCGGCGGGTGGGGCGTGGAACTGCTCGGATCTCTCGTACAGTTTGGGCCGTGGGATCTCTGCGCAATCCGGTCGGGCCGCTTCCCTCCTCCATCTACTGGCGACGGAGGGTCGCCATGCTGTCGACGCTCGCCGTCCTGGCGCTGCTGATCGCATGGATCGTGACGTCGGGCGGCGGAGGCGGCAAGAAGAACGCCGACGGCTCGGACGGCAAGAACCCCGTGTCCACGATCACGCCGGGGCCCTCCGGCAGCGGGCCGGCCATCAGCCAGGCCCCCGGCGGACGGGACGACTCCAGCGGCGGCGGTTCGGGGAGCAGCACCGGTTCGAGCCCTGGCTCCGGTTCCACGGACGGGAGTTCGGCCGGTTCGAGCGGCGACTCCTCGTCGGGTTCGGCCGGTTCCTCCGGCTCCTCCGGTTCCTCGTCCGGTTCGGGCGGCGACGTGACCTCGGGTTCCGGCGGTACGGTCGCCTCCCTGCCGGGGACGTCCACCCTCCCCAACTGCACGGCCGCTTCCGTGACGTTGAGCCTGAAGAGCCTGCGCAACTCCTACTCGCCGGAGCAGACGCCGACCTTCGAACTCACGGCGAAGAGCGCCTCGTCCAGCGACTGCAAGATCGACCTCGGCCCGAAGAACGCGGTCCTCACGATCACGGCCGCCAGCGCCGACGACACCTACTGGTCATCGGCCGACTGCCCGAAGACGGCGGCGAGCCGCTGGTACCGCGTGCCCGCCGGCAGCAGCATCACCTACACCCTCAAGTGGGACCGCAAGCCCAGCGCCGCTCAGTGCGCGACCCCTCCGGCGGGCTCGGCCGGCACGGGAACGTACCTCTTGCAGGCAGAGGCCCCGGGCTTCACGAAGGCACAGGCTTCCTTCGTGCTGGCGGCTGATTAGCGCCTCGTCCTACAGCGCCCCGTCTGCAGCGCCCCGTAAGGGGCGCGGGGAACTGCGCGACCAGCCCCCACCGGCCCGCACTCGCCGTACAACGCACCCCGCCGAGCTACTGGGCGAACTCAGACATACCGCTCAAGAATCGAAGACTCCGCCAGCCGCGACAGCCCCTCACGCACACTCCGCGCCCGAGCCTCCCCGACCCCGTCCACCGTCTGCAGGTCGTCCACGCTGGCGGCGAGCAGCTTCTGCAGCCCCCCGAAATGCTCCACCAGCCGGTCGATGATCGCCCCGGGCAGCCGCGGCACCTTCGCCAGCAGCCGGAACCCGCGCGGCGACACCGCCGAGTCCAGCGCCTCCGGCGAACCGGTGTACCCCAACGCCCGCGCCACCGTCGGCAGTTCCAGCAGCTCCGCATGGCTCAGCGCGTCCAGCTCGGCGAGCGCCTCGTCGACCGTGCGGGACCGCTTCGCCGTCGGCTCGGGCACATAGTCCCGGACCACCAGCTCCCGCTCGGGCTCGACCCCGGCGATCAGTTCGTCCAGCTGGAGCGCGAGAAGCCGCCCGTCGGTGCCCAGTTCGACCACGTACTCGGCGATCTCCGTGGCGATCCGCCGGACCATCTCCAGCCGCTGGGCGACGGCCGACACGTCGCGGACCGTCACCAGGTCCTCGATCTCCAGCGCTGACAACGTTCCCGCGACCTCGTCCAGGCGGAGCTTGTACCGCTCCAGCGTCGCCAGCGCCTGGTTCGCGCGGGACAGGATCGCCGCCGAGTCCTCCAGGACCCGGCGCTGACCGTCGACGTAGAGCGCGATCAGCCGCATCGACTGGGAGACCGAGACCACCGGGTAGCCGACCTGCTTGGAGATCCGGTCCGCCGTGCGGTGCCGGGTGCCGGTCTCCTCCGTCGGGATCGTGGCGTCCGGTACGAACTGGACGCCGGCCCGGAGGATCTTCGACTGGTCGGAGGAGATCACGATGCCGCCGTCGAGCTTGCACAGCTCCCGCAGCCGGGTCGCCGTGAACTCGACGTCCAGCACGAAACCGCCCGTGCACATCGTCTCGACCGACTTGTCGAAGCCGAGGACGATGAGCCCGCCGGTGTTGCCGCGGAGGACCCGCTCCAGGCCGTCCCGCATGGACGTGCCCGGAGCCACAGCGCTCAGCGAGGCGCGCATCAGGCCATCGGAACCGGCACTCCCACCGGACTTTCCGGGAGCCGCTGCCCGGTCGTTGGCTGCCACTGCACTCCTCCGGTCGCAGGTTCTGAGGCGCTCCCGCACCCGCACGCGGTTCGTACGGACGGGCGAGACCAGGGCAAAGTCTACCGGCGCTCCTCCGCCTCCCGTGGGGCCTCTCGGCGACGGGAGCGCGGCAGCACCCGCAGGGCGTCCCCTATGTCGGCGACTTCCAGGACCTTCATACCCGGCGGGACCTTGCCCGGATCGCCCGGTACGAGCGCGTGCGTGAAGCCCAGACGGTGTGCCTCGGAGAGCCTGCGCTGGACGCCGGTGACCCGTCTGACCTCGCCCGCGAGGCCGACCTCGCCGATGGCGACCAGGTTCTTGGGCAGGGGGGTGTCGCTCGCGGCCGAGGCCAGCGCCAGCGCGATCGCGAGGTCCGCCGCCGGCTCGGAGAGCTTCACACCGCCCACCGTCGCGGAGTAGATGTCCCGCTTGCCGAGCGCGCTGATCCGCCCGCGCTGCTCCAGCACCGCCAGCATCATCGAGACCCGGGAGGTCTCCAGGCCGGAGGTGGTCCGGCGGGGGGAGGGGATCTGCGAGTCGACGGTGAGGGCCTGGACCTCGGCGACCAGCGGACGGCGGCCCTCCAGGGTCACGGTCAGGCAGGTGCCCGGGACCGGTTCGGCACGTCGGGTCAGGAAGAGTCCGCTCGGGTCGGCGAGGCCGGTGATGCCCTCGTCGTGCAGCTCGAAGCAGCCGACCTCGTCGGTGGCGCCGTAGCGGTTCTTGACGCCGCGGACCAGACGCAGCCGCGCGTGCCGGTCGCCCTCGAAGTGCAGGACGACGTCCACCAGGTGTTCCAGCAGCCGGGGGCCGGCGATCGCGCCGTCCTTGGTGACGTGGCCCACCAGGAGGGTCGACATGCCCCGCTCCTTCGACGCGCGGATGAGCGCCCCGGCCACCTCCCGCACCTGGGCCATGCCGCCGGGCGCGCCGTCGATCTCGGGGGAGGCGACCGTCTGCACGGAGTCCAGGATCAGCAGCGACGGCTTCACCGCGTCCAAGTGGCCGAGGACGGCGGACAGATCGGTCTCGGCGGCGAGATAGAGGTGGTCGTCGAGGGCGCCGATGCGGTCGGCGCGCAGCCGGACCTGGCTCGCCGACTCCTCGCCGGTGACATAGAGGGTGCGGTGCTCGTCGCTGGCCGACTTGGCCGCCACGTCGAGCAGGAGGGTGGACTTGCCGACGCCGGGCTCGCCGGCCAGCAGTACGACCGCGCCGGGGACCAGACCGCCGCCGAGGACCCGGTCCAGCTCGGGCACGCCGGTCGTCCGCGCGGTGGCCTGGCGGCCGTCGACCTGGCCGATGGGCACCGCGGAGGTGGTGACCCGGCCGGGAGCCGTCGTACGGACCGCGGGCGCGCCGTACTCCTCGATCGTCCCCCAGGCCTGGCACTCGGCGCAGCGGCCGAGCCACTTCGCCGTCTGCCAGCCGCACTCGGTGCAGCGGTACGACGGTCGGTCCTTCGCGGTCTTGGTACGGGTGGCCATGCGGAAACCGTAGCCCCCGCCACTGACAGCGGGACCGGGGCGTCGCAGGTGACGGGTGTGAGTGGACCGGTCTCGGCCACGCCCGGTGAGGAACGAGCCACGGAATAACGGGTTCCTGTCCCCTTATGAGGGATCGTTTCACCCGTACGGATTAAAAGTGCTCAAGCCGCAAGAAGGGGCCATACGCCGCCGCCTACGGTCGCACGGGTGATGAGCAGCAGCCCGGAGACCTCGACCCGCACGACCGGCGCACACCGGGCGCACCGGGAGGCGCGTACGGCGCGTGATCGTACGGCGGCGCGCGCGCTGGCGCAGCGACCGCCGGCGCGTTACGAGCCGTACCTCGACGGGCTGTTCACCTACTGCCTCTCGGTGCTGTGCGACCACGACGCGGCCACCGCCGCGCTCGGGGACGTCCTCGCACTCGCCGAGCGGCGCGGGCAGCGCGTCCCGGAGGCCGCCGGCGACCGCCGGGCCTGGCTGTACGCGCTGGCCCGCTGGGCCTGCCTGCGCGGGCTCGCCCAGGCCAAGCAGAAACGTCAGGCCACCCACGCGGCGGGCCGCCACATCGCCCCCGACGCGCCGGCCGGCACCGAGGTCCAGGAGCAGCGGCGCCGCGAACTCGCCCTGCTCGCCTGGCCCGAGGCGGCCGGCACCACCCCCGAGCAGCGCGAGGCGCTCGAACTCGCCGTCCGCCACCACCTCGCCGCGCAGGAGGTCGCCGCCGTCCTCGGCATGGACCTGGCCGGCGCCCGTGAGCTGCTCGCCTCCGCCGCCTGCGAGGTGGAACGCACCCGCGCGGCCCTCGCCGTCGTCGAGACCGGCGGCTGCCCGAGCGTCTCCCACCTCACCGGGGACAGCCAGCTGGTGCTCAGCAGCGCCCTGCGCCGCGAACTGGTCCGGCACGTCGACGACTGCCCGCGCTGCCGTCGTACCGCCGAGCGCGCGGCCCCCGGGCGGTGGCCCGGCGCGATGACCACGCCCGCCGAGCTGCCCGTCCTGGAGGCGCCCCGCGCGGCCCTGCACATGGCCATGGCCCACCAGCCACGCGCGCGGGGCGCCGCGGTTCCGCGCTTCGACCGGCGCGGCTTCCCGATGGACCCCAAGGACCACGCGGCCCGCCGCGACCGGCTCCGCGCGCGTGCCGTCACCACGACCGTCGTCGCCACGGTCGTGGCCGCGCCGGTGCTGGCCCTGTGGGCGGCCTACCGGGGCTCACCGGTGGGCGAGACCCACGACGGGCCGTCCGCGACCGCGCGGGAGGCCGCCGGCCCCGACGCGCTCGACGGCGACCGGACCGGGGGCTACGAGAACGCCGGAAACGCCGGCACCAGACCCGGGCCGCGCATCGGGAAGGACGGCAAGGCCGACGTCTCCGTGGAGGTGATCAGCGTCGCCGGGACGGACCGGAAGGCGACCGGCGCGGGGCACCTCGCGGTGACGGCCGCGAACGACGGCGACACCACGCTCATTACGCTCGCGGCGTCCGGGGACGCGCCGGTGCGGTGGTCGCTGTCCACGCCGGCCGGGTGGCTGTACTTCTCGCGATCCGCAGGAACGCTACAGCCGGGCGAGTCGTTCACGATCAAGGTGTACGTCGATCATCTGCGGGAGCCGGCCGGGCGCTGGGGGGCGCGGGTGGCGGTGGCGCCGGCCGGGGCGGTGGTGTCGATCGGCGGGTACGGGATGGCTCCGCCGTCGCGCCGGGGGCCCAAGCCGACCCCTGGCGGGGGGCCGGGGCCGACGGCGACGGGGTCGGCGTCCGCCGGGCCGACACCGCCGGCCAGTGAGCCGCCGACGTCGGCTTCGCCCACGCCGACCGCTTCGGACACGGGGGCGCCTCCGACGGAGTCGGCCTCGCCGACGGAGAGCGAGAGCGCGGGGGCGCCGGCGAGTCCGTGAGTCCGTGAGGGAGGGGAGGGGGCTGCGGTGAGGGGGCGCCTTGGCGGGCGTCAGTCCTTGGGATCCGCCGGATGGGGTGCCAGCAGGGGGAGCTGGCCGGCCAGGCGCTGCTCGCACAGTTCGACGAGGCGGTCGTAGCCGGCCTTGCCCATCAGTTCGGTCAGTTCCGGGCGGTAGGAGACGTAGACCGGGTCGCCGGCGCCGTGGGCGGAGGTGGCCGAGGTGCACCACCAGTGGAGGTCGTGGCCGCCCGGGCCCCAGCCCCGGCGGTCGTACTCGCCGATCGAGACCTGGAGGACGCGGGTGTCGTCGGGGCGGTCGATCCAGTCGTAGGTGCGGCGGATCGGGAGCTGCCAGCAGACGTCCGGCTTGGTCTCCAGCGGCTCGCGGCCCTCCTTCAGCGCGAGGATGTGCAGCGAGCAGCCCGCGCCGCCCGCGAAACCGGGGCGGTTCTGGAAGATGCAGGAGCCGTTGAAGGGGCGGGTCTGGCGGGAGCCGTCCTCGTCCTCCGAGATCCAGCCGTCGCGGGTGCCCTCGTCGTGGTGCTGCCAGATGTCCGGCGTGAGCCTCGCCACGTGATCGGCGACCCGCTTCTCGTCGTCCTCGTCGGAGAAGTGCGCGCCCAGCGTGCAGCAGCCGTCGTCCGCGCGGCCCGCCTGGATGCCCTGGCAGCCGCTGCCGAAGATGCAGTTCCAGCGCGAGGTCAGCCAGGTCAGGTCGCAGCGGAACACCTGCTCGTCGTCCGCCGGATCAGGGAATTCCACCCATGCGCGCGCGAAGTCGAGGCCCTTCTCGTCCGCTGCGAGAGCCTGCCGCGACGTCTTCGACGGCTTCGGTGACTTCACCCTCGAAGAACCGTCGGCAGATTGGGCGCCCTTGTGGTCCTTCGTCTTTTTCGTCTTTGGCACGGGTCCAGGGTAAGTCGCCCGGGGCCGGTTCGGGGACGGCTCCAAGGACAGGTTCCGGCCCAGGTGGCAGTAGCGTTCCGTACATGAGACTCGGTGTCCTCGACGTGGGATCTAACACGGTGCATCTGCTGGTGGTGGATGCGCACCCCGGCGCGCGCCCGCTGCCGGCGCACTCGCACAAGGCGGAATTGCGCCTTGCCCAACTCCTCGACGGCAACGGGGCCATCGGCCCCGACGGGGTCGAGAAACTGGTCGACGTCGTCCGGGACGCCCTGCAGGCCGCCGAGGACAAGGGTGTCGAGGACCTGCTGCCGTTCGCCACGTCCGCCGTGCGCGAGGCCACCAACGCCGACGACGTGCTCGCGCGTGTGAAGGCCGAGACGGGCGTCGAGCTCCAGGTCCTCACCGGGGCCGAGGAGGCCCGGCTGACCTTTCTCGCGGTGCGCCGCTGGTTCGGCTGGTCCGCCGGGAAGCTGCTGGTCCTGGACATCGGCGGGGGCTCGCTGGAGGTCGCGTACGGCATCGACGAGGAGCCGGACGCGGCGGTCTCGCTGCCGCTGGGCGCGGGCCGGCTCACCGCCGGCTGGCTCCCCGGCGACCCGCCCACCTCCGACGACATACGGGCGCTGCGCCGCCATGTACGCGCCGAGATCGCGCGGACGGTCGGCGAGTTCAGCCGCTTCGGCGCCCCCGACCACGTGGTCGCCACGTCCAAGACCTTCAAGCAGCTGGCCCGTATCGCCGGCGCGGCCCGCTCCGCCGACGGCCTCTACGTCCAGCGCGAGCTCAAGCGGGGCTCCCTGGAGACCTGGGTCCCGCGGCTGGCGGCCATGAGCACGGCCCAGCGGAGCGCGCTTCCGGGGGTGTCGGAGGGACGGTCCGGCCAGCTGGTGGCGGGTGCGCTGGTCGCGGAGGCCGCGATGGACCTCTTCGAGGTGGAGAACCTGGAGGTCTGTCCGTGGGCGCTCCGGGAGGGCGTCATCCTGCGGCGCCTGGACCACATGGGATCGGCGTAGCCCGGCAGGGGCGCCGACGCGACCCTGGTCACAACGGCGAGCAGGCGCCCCCTTCCCACCCGGCCCCACCCCGTAACCTGTCCCTCGTGGCAAAACCAAGGGACGTCGTCCGCATCCCGGATGCGAAGGTCGCGCTCTCCACGGCCTCCGTCTACCCGGAGTCGACGGCGACGGCCTTCGAGATCGCCGCACGCCTCGGGTACGACGGCGTCGAGGTCATGGTGTGGACCGACCCGGTCAGCCAGGACATCGAGGCCCTGCGCAGACTGAGCGACTACCACCGCATCCCGATCCTCGCCGTCCACGCCCCCTGTCTGCTGATCACCCAGCGGGTCTGGTCCACCGACCCCTGGGTCAAGCTCCAGCGGGCCCGCGCCGCCGCCGAGAAGCTGGGCGCGAGCGCGGTCGTCGTACACCCCCCGTTCCGCTGGCAGCGCCAGTACGCCCGCGACTTCGTCGAGGGGATCTGGCGGATGGCGAACGAGACGGACGTACGGTTCGCGGTGGAGAACATGTACCCCTGGCGCTACCGCGACCGCGAGATGCTGGCGTACGCCCCCGACTGGGACGTCACCAAGGACGACTACCGGCACTTCACGATCGACCTCAGCCACGCCGCGACGTCCCGGGTGGACGCGCTCGCCATGGTGGACCGCATGAGCGACCGGCTCGGCCACGTCCACCTCGCCGACGGCCGCGGCTCCGCCAAGGACGAGCACCTGGTGCCGGGGCGCGGCACCCAGCCCTGCGCCGAGCTGCTGGAGCGCCTCGCGCTCACCGGCTTCGACGGCCATGTCGTCATCGAGGTCAACACCCGGCGCGCGATGTCCGGCGCGGAGCGCGAGGCCGACCTCGCGGAGGCCCTGGCCTTCACCCGCCTGCACCTGGCCTCGGCGCTCAAGGTGCCCCGCCGATGACGGGTACCGAGAACGGCGGCACGGACACGACGGGTGCCGGTACCCGGCGCCGCGGCCGGCCCCCGCGTACCGAGTCGGCCGGCACCCGGGACCGTATCCTCGTCGCCGCCCGCGAGGAGTTCGCCGAACGCGGTTACGAGAAGACCTCCGTACGCGCAATCGCCAAGGCGGCCGGTGTGGACTCCGCGCTGGTCCACCACTACTTCGGCACCAAGGACCAGATCTTCGAGGCCGCCATCTCGGTCGCCTTCGCCCCCGCGCTGAACGCGCCCGCCGCGATCGCCGACGGCCCGCCGGACGGTGTCGGCGAGCGCCTGACCCGGTTCATCTTCGGCGTCTGGGAGAACCCCACCACCCGTAAGCCACTGCTGGCGATCGTCCGCTCCGCCGTCAACAACGAGGCCGCGGCCACCGTCTTCCGCCGGCTGATCGCCACCCAGCTGCTGCGCAGGATCGCCGGACAGCTGGACCTCCCGGACGCGGAGCTGCGCGCCGAGCTGGCGGCCGCCCAGCTGATCGGCTGCGCGATGCTGCGCTACGTGATCAGGGTGGAGCCGCTGGCCTCGGCGGACCTGGAGCAGATCGTGCGCCGGGTCGCCCCGGTGGTGCAGGGGCATCTGACCGGGCCGTGACCAGCCCGGCTGAGATCTCTGTCCCGCATTCCGGACACCTCGTCCCGAGGCCTGAACAACGGGCGTACGCTCAATAGCAGCCCTATCTGTCTGAAGGAGCGAGCGACGATGCCCGAGCTGAGGTCCCGCACAGTCACCCACGGCCGCAACATGGCGGGCGCCCGCGCCCTTATGCGCGCCTCCGGTGTACCCGGCGCGGACATCGGCCGGAAGCCGATCATCGCCGTCGCCAACTCCTTCACCGAGTTCGTGCCGGGTCACACCCACCTCCAGCCGGTCGGCCGGATCGTCTCCGAGGCGATCAAGGAGGCGGGCGGCATCCCGCGCGAGTTCAACACCATCGCCGTGGACGACGGCATCGCGATGGGCCACGGCGGCATGCTGTACTCCCTTCCCTCCCGCGACCTGATCGCGGACTCGGTCGAGTACATGGTCGAGGCGCACTGCGCCGACGCCCTGGTCTGCATCTCCAACTGCGACAAGATCACCCCGGGCATGCTGATGGCCGCCCTGCGGCTGAACATCCCGACGGTCTTCGTCTCCGGCGGCCCCATGGAGGCCGGCCGCGCGACCCTCGTCGACGGCACGGTCCGCACCCTCGACCTGGTCGACGCGATCTCCGACGCCGTGAACGACAAGATCTCGGACGAGGACATCCTCCGTATCGAGGAGAACGCCTGCCCGACCTGCGGCTCCTGTTCCGGCATGTTCACCGCCAACTCGATGAACTGCCTGACGGAGGCGATCGGCCTCTCCCTCCCCGGCAACGGCTCCGTCCTCGCCACCCACACGGCCCGCAAACAGCTGTACGTCGACGCGGCCACCACGGTCATGGACATCACCCGCCGCTACTACGAGCAGGACGACGACACGGTCCTGCCCCTCAACATCGCGACCTTCGCCGCGTTCGAGAACGCCATGGCCCTCGACATCGCGATGGGCGGCTCCACCAACACGATCCTGCACCTGCTGGCCGCCGCCCAGGAGGCGGGCGTCCCGTTCGGCCTGGAGGAGATCAACGAGGTCTCCCGCCGGGTGCCCTGCCTCGCCAAGGTCGCCCCGAACGTCGCGAAGACCCGCACGTACTACATGGAGGACGTGCACCGGGCCGGCGGCATCCCCGCCCTCCTCGGCGAACTGCACCGCGGCGGCCTCCTCAACGAGGACGTCCACTCCGTCCACAGCCCGTCCCTCGCGGACTGGCTGAAGACCTGGGACGTGCGCGCCGGCTCCCCGTCGCCCGAGGCGATCGAGCTGTGGCACGCGGCCCCCGGCTGCGTCCGCTCCGCCGAGGCCTTCTCCCAGTCCGAGCGCTGGGAGGCCCTCGACGAGGACGCGGCCGAAGGCTGCATCCGCAGCGTCGAGCACGCCTACTCCAAGGACGGCGGCCTCGCGGTCCTCAAGGGCAACCTCGCCGTCGACGGCTGCGTGGTCAAGACGGCCGGCGTCGACGAGTCCATCTGGACCTTCGAGGGCCCCGCGGTCGTCTGCGAGTCCCAGGAGGAAGCCGTCGAGAAGATCCTCAAGAAGCAGGTCACGCACGGCGACGTCGTCGTGATCCGCTACGAGGGTCCCAAGGGCGGCCCCGGCATGCAGGAGATGCTCTACCCGACGTCCTTCCTCAAGGGCCGCGGCCTCGGCAAGTCCTGCGCCCTGATCACCGACGGCCGCTTCTCCGGCGGCACCTCCGGCCTCTCCATCGGCCACGCCTCCCCCGAGGCGGCCTCCGGCGGCACCATCGCCCTCGTCCAGGACGGCGACCGCATCCGCATCGACATCCCGGGCCGTTCCATCGAGCTCCTCGTCGACGAGGCCGAACTCGCCCGCCGCGAGCAGGCCCTGGGCGGCGTGTACGCCCCGAAGAACCGCGAGCGCAAGGTCTCGGCCGCACTCCGCGCCTACGCCGCCATGGCCACCAGCGCCGACAAGGGCGCGGTCCGCGACGTCTCCAAGCTGGGCTGACCCGCGCCTGCCGTAGCGCCCACAGCGCAGCAGCCGCCGTAGCGCCTCAGGGGCCGCCTCCCACACGGGGCGGCCCCTTCCCCTTCCCCCCGGCCCGCCGTCACCAGCCGGCCGGATCACCCGCGTCCACGGCGAAGACGGTGCCGTCGGGGGCGGTGGCGTAGATGTGGGAGGCGAGGATCATGGGGGCGGGCACCGAGGTGGCGACCCCGCCCGAGCCGGTGCCGAAGCGGGGCGAGGTCTGCCCGGCGACCTTCCCGCTGTGCGCGTCCACCGCGATGAGCCGCCCGTCGGCAGCGGAGAAGTAGACGTGGCGGTCGTCGGCGACGGGTGCCGAGCCCCGGCTCACCGACGTCTCCAGGTGCCAGGTGCGCCGGCCCGCGCCCACGTCGACGGCGTCCAGCGAACCGGTGGCGGCCAGCACATAGACCACGCCGTCGTGCACGCCGGCCTGCGCGTCCGCGCGCGGTGCGGGCAGCTTGACGCGGTGCGTGGCCCCGGACGCCGGGGTGTAGCGGACCACGGCATCGGTGTCGCCGTACACCGGATCGGCGGCGAGCAGGAAGACCGCCCCGCCCTGCGCGCCCACCGGCAGCAGCAGACCCTGCAACGACGTGTCCCACCGAACGTCTCCGGTGGCCGGATCGACGGCGGCGAGCCGGGTACTGGTGCCGTCCGCGGACGTACTCGTCACATATGCCGACGACGGGTCCGAGGGGAAGAAGTCGATCCGCTGTATGCCGTGCCCGCCGGTCGGCCGGCTCCACTTGGTGGTGCCGGTCGCGCTGTCCACCCCGGTGACCGTGCCGTCCGCGCCCGCGAGCAGGAGCATGCCGTCGGCGTACTTCATCCCCTTGTTGTCGGGCAGGTCGTGCTGCCACCGGGTCCTGCCCGAGTCCGGATTGAGCGCCGTCACCTGCCGGCCCTCGTCGGTGACCAGCTGGACGAGCCCGGCGGACAGGACCGGGGGCCTGCCCCAGCGGATGTCCGCGACGGTGTGCCGCCAGAGCACGGCACCTGTCACCGGGTTCAGGGCGAAGGCCGTGGACGCCTCGGTGCAGAACAACTTCCCGTCACCGGAGGCGCATAGCGGGGTGGACGCGCCCTTGGTGACCGGGTTCGCCTGCCAGGCGGCGAAAGCGGCGGACGTGGTCCTGGGGCTGCCCTCCCGTGGCTGCGGGGTGCCCCCGGCGACCCACTGGACCACGGCAGCGACCGCGCCCAGCGCGAGAACCACGGCACCCGTGGCCATGGCGACGCGTCTGCCGAGGCGTGGCCCGGACGCCGGCCGCGGATCCTTCCCGCTCTCCTTCCGCTTCCCCTTCGCCGTCTCCTCCGACGGCTTCGGCCTCGCCGCGTCACCAGTGCCCTCATCGACCTCACCGGTGACACCGGCCCGCTGTGCCGGTATGAACGCCTGCGTGTCGTACGACGCCGACAACGACCGCAGCTCCCGCATCAGTTCGTCGGGCGTCGGCCGGTCCTCCGGCTCCTTGGCGAGACAACGCAGCACCAGCGGAGCGATCTCCTCCGGCACTTCGGTGATATCGGGCTCGTCGTGCACGACCTGGTAGGCGACGACATAAGGGCTGTCGGAGTCGAACGGCCCCCGCCCGGTCGCCGCGTGCACCAGCACCGACCCCAGCGCGAAGATGTCGGCGGCGGGCCCCACCTCACGCGGCCGCCGGAACTGCTCCGGCGCCATGAACGGCGGGGTACCGATCAACTTTCCGGTCTCGGTCCGCAGTTCGCTGTCTTTCGGCCGGGAGATACCGAAGTCGATGACCTTGGGCCCGTCCTCGGCGAGCAGCACATTGCTCGGCTTGAGATCCCTGTGCACCACGCCGACCCTGTGAATGTCGCGCAGCGCCTCCGCGAGCCCCGCCATCAGCCGGCGCAACTGGGCAGGGGGCATGGGCCCGTTCCGCTTCACCTGCTCGGCGAGGGTCGGGCCGGGGATGAAGAGGGTGGCCATCCAGGGCCGCGCGGCCTCGGGATCGGCGTCCACGACGGGCGCGGTGAAGGCACCGCTGACCTTGCGGGCGGCGGCCACCTCCTGCCGGAAACGGCCCCTGAACTCGCGGTCCTTGGCGAACTCGGCGTGCACGACCTTCACGGCGAGCTTCAGCCCCGAGGTGCTGCGGGCCAGATGGACCACGCCCATGCCACCGGAACCCAGGCAGGATTCCAGGCGGTAGTGCCCGGCGTACTCGGGAAGTTCCGCTTCCGCGCCCGCTCCGGTGTTGCGCTGTGGCGTCAAGGGACCACCCCCGTGCTGGTTCCGCGGAGCGCGACGCACGGAGCCTAGTCGATGACTCGTGCGATACAGAGGCGGCTTGCTAGCCTCCGCGTGCGAGTTACGCACATGTGTTTCGTGGCTCGATCGCGGGGAATCAACGGGACTCCATGGCACTCATGGGTTCAGTGGGGGGAGCACCACATGTCTGTCGAGCACGCGCAGGAAGCCGAGAGCAGCGGTGAGGAAGAGGCCGTCACGACCCTGGCGGCGTCCGTGCGCTACTACTCGGTCGCCCCGGGCCTCCGCCTGAACGTCCGCAGCGGCCCCGGCACCAGTTACGACGTCACCCGCGTCCTCCCCGAGGGCGCCAAGGTCCCGATCTACTGCCAGACGCCCGGCACGACGGTCTCCGGGTACTACGGCACGTCCAAGATCTGGGACAACATCAGCAACGGCGAGTTCGTGTCCGACGCCTATGTCAACACCGGCAGCGACGGCTACGTGGCCGACCGCTGCTCCTGATCCGGTCCAGGAGACTGGGATGACTCCCTCAAGACGCGCTTCCGTCCTTCTCGCGGGCTCCGCCGGAGCCTTCCTCATGGTCCTGGGCTCGGCCTCGACCGCCTCCGCCGTGACGACGTACGCGACCGCCCCGGGCGTCCGCGTGAACGTCCGCAGTGGCCCCGGCACCAACTACACCATCACCCGGACGCTCGTCGAGAACACCAGGGTCCCGATCTTCTGCCAGACGCCCGGCACGACGGTCTCCGGGTACTACGGCACCACCAACATCTGGGACAACATCGACAACGGCGAGTACGTGTCCGACGCCTACATCAACACCGGCAGCGACGGCTACATCGCCTCCCGCTGCGCCTGACCGGTCACCCGACCCCGTTCCGGAGCCCGCGAGCCCCCGGCGCCATAATCGTCCCGTGAGCGACGAACCAGGCACCCCGGACACCCCCGCGGGCTCCACCGGCGGCCCCCGCCCGGAGCCCCTCCGTTTCTTCGGTACGTCCTGGGTGGACCATGACGACCGCTACACCGTCCGCCGGATCGGCGTGGCGGCCGGCTCGCTCGCCGCCGCCGTCGGCTCCTGCCTGGTGCTGCGCCTCGCCTACGAGGGCGTGCAGCTGGCCGACACCGGATCCTTCGTGACCGTCCTGGTCGTCGCGATGTTCGCCATCTGCAGCGCGCTGGCGTTCCGGAACACGTGGGAGTCCTTCGGCAGGCGCCCCGACCCCGACCGGCAGGCCTCCCTGCGCGGCCTCCTCGCCATCGGCTTCGTCGGCTCCCTGCTCGCCTACTTCTTCCGCTCCCTCGTGGAGGCCCCCGGCGAGAAACTCCACCGCGCGGAGTACGAGACCGCCGTCCAGGAACACGAGCGCCGCTCCACCCGCCGCTCGGGCGACCCGTCGAAGAAGAAGCGGAAGCGCTGAGGCCGCCTGGAGGCAGCCGCCGGGGCGGGCACACCCGCCCCGCGGAAAACCTCTGTCCCCGCCGCTCCGCCGCCGAGGACCATGGCCGCATGACCACAGGCCAGTCGCACCTCCCGAACCCCACCCCCTCCCACGCCGCCCGCGCGCACTCCTTCAACGCCGCCGCGGCCCAGTACGCCGCGAACCGCCCCTCCTACCCGTCCGCGCTCCTCGACGCCGTCGAGGAGGAGGCCGGCCGCTCCCTCACGGGCGCCCGGGTGGTCGACGTCGGCGCGGGTACCGGCATCGCGACCGCCCTCCTGCACGCGCGCGGCGCCGACGTGGTCGCGGTGGAGCCGGGGGAGGGCATGGCCGCCCAGTTCCACACCACGCTCCCCGACGTCCCGATCGTCCGCGGCAACGGCAACGCCCTCCCCCTCGCCGACGACACCGCCGACTTCCTCACCTACGCCCAGGCCTGGCACTGGACCGACCCCGCCCGCTCCGTGCCGGAGGCGCTCCGGGTGCTGCGTCCCGGCGGTGCGCTGGCGCTGTGGTGGAACACGAGCGCCCTGGACGTCGACTGGATCGCCGACTCGTCCGCCCGTATCAGTCGCTTCTTCGGCATCGACGTCAAGGCCGAGCAGAGCAAGGCGGCCGACCGCACGGACCTCGCCGACCCCAGCGGGGCGCTCCGCTTCAGCCGCCGCGTGGTCCGCTGGAGCCGCCGGGTTCCCCTCGACACCCACCTCGCCAACATCTCCAGCCACTCGGCGTTCCTCGTCACCCCCGAGGAGCGCCGCACCGTCTTCCTCGCGGAGGAACGCGGCCACCTCCTGACGGTCTTTCCGGACGGCGTCGTCGAGGAGACGTACGACGTGCTGCTGCTCGTCGCCGTCAACTCCTGAGCGGTGCCTTTGCGGGCCCGGCCTGGCGCAGAGATTCGGGTGCGGGCCGGTGGGGGCTGGTCGCGCCCGCGCGGCGGAGCCGCACATCGATACCGCCCCGCGCCCCTGAAGGGGCGCCGCAGTCGCTGCTTCTTCAAAGCCGCGGGCATGCGTGCCGCTGAGGGCGGCACGGGTGGGCGCGGGCGGCACCATGCCAGCGTCGGCAAGCGCCCTCCGCCCCGCCCTCAGCGCACATGGCCGCCCCGCCCCCAGCGCACACGGCCGCCCCACCCCCCGCCCCTTGACGGCCCCCACCCCCCGGAGCATTATTCATCGCATGGTGAATTACTCGCCGGAGCCGCACGAGGCCGCCGGCAACTCAGCCCTGCCCCCTGCCGTCCGGGCCGCCGGACTCACGGCCGTCCGTGGTCCCCGCACCGTGCTCCGCGGCCTTGACTTCACCGTCCCGCGCGGCCAGATCACCGGCCTGCTCGGGCCCTCCGGATGCGGCAAGTCGACCCTGATGCGGTCGATCGTCGGCACCCAGGCGAAAGTCAGCGGCACGCTCGACGTCCTCGGCCGTCCCGCCGGGCACCCCACCCTGCGCACCCGTATCGGCTACGTCACCCAAGCCCCCTCCGTCTACGACGACCTGAGCATCCGCCAGAACCTCGACTACTTCGGCGCCGTCCTCGACCCCACCCGCCCCACCGCCGAGCGCCGCGCCGACGTCGAACGCGTCCTCGGCGAAGTCGACCTCACCGGCCACGCCGACGCGCTCGCCGGCAACCTCTCCGGCGGCCAGCGCAGCCGCGTCTCGCTCGCCGTCGCCCTGCTCGGCAGCCCCGAACTCCTCGTCCTCGACGAGCCCACCGTCGGCCTGGACCCCGTCCTGCGGCGCGACCTCTGGCACCTCTTCCACTCCATCGCCGCCGACCGCGGCGCCACCCTCCTCATCTCCTCCCACGTCATGGACGAGGCCGAGCGCTGCCACCGCCTCCTCCTCATGCGCGACGGCGAGATCCTCGCCGACAACACTCCCGAGGCCCTGCGCACCCGCACCGGCTCCGACACCGTCGAGGCGGCCTTCCTGCACCTCGTCGACGAAGCCGCCGCCCAGTCCCGCACGAAGGAAACCACCCGATGAGCACCCAGCCGGCCACCACCGCAGCCGCCCCCGTCAGCGCCCTCAACCTCTCCCGCACCACCGCCACCGCCGCCCGCGTCCTGCGCCAGCTCCGCCACGACCCCCGCACGATCGCGCTGCTGCTCCTCATCCCCTGCCTGATGCTGGTGCTGCTCCGCTACGTCTTCGACGGCAGCCCGCACACCTTCGACAACATCGGCGCCTCACTGCTCGGCATCTTCCCGCTCATCACGATGTTCCTGGTGACCTCCATCGCCACCCTCCGCGAACGCACCTCCGGCACCCTCGAACGCCTCCTCGCCATGCCCCTCGGCAAGGCCGACCTCATCGCCGGCTACGCCCTCGCCTTCGGCATCCTCGCGATCATCCAGTCCGCCCTCGCCACCGGCCTCGCCGTCTGGCTGCTGGGCCTGGACGTCACCGGCTCCCCGTGGCTGCTGCTCCTGGTCGCCCTGCTCGACGCCCTGCTCGGCACGGCCCTCGGTCTCTTCGTCTCGGCCTTCGCGGCCTCCGAATTCCAGGCGGTCCAGTTCATGCCCGCGGTGATCTTCCCCCAGCTCCTCCTCTGCGGCCTCTTCACACCCCGCTCCGAGATGCACCCCGCCCTCGAAGCGGTGTCGGACGTCCTCCCCATGTCCTATGCCGTCGACGGCATGAACGAGGTCCTCCACCACACCGACATGACCGCCACCTTCGTCCGGGACGTCCTCATCGTCGCCGGCTGCGCCCTGCTGGTCCTGACCCTGGGAGCGGCGACCCTCAGGCGCCGCACGGCATAGCACCGCCGGCACGTCCCGCCCACCGGACAACCATCCCGCCCCCCTCACCCCGGTGCGAAACTGAACCGCATGAGTCAGAAAGTCGCAGTCCTCGGCACCGGCAAGATCGGCGAAGCCCTGCTCAGCGGAATGATCCGCGCCGGCTGGGCGCCTGCCGACCTCCTGGTCACCGCCCGCCGCCCGGAACGGGCCGAAGAACTCCGCGCCCGCCACGGAGTCACGCCGGTCACCAACGCCGAGGCCGCGAAGACCGCCGACACCCTGATCCTCACGGTCAAGCCGCAGGACATGGGCACCCTCCTCGACGAACTCGCCCCGCACATCCCCGCCGACCGCCTCGTCATCAGCGGCGCGGCGGGCATCCCCACCTCCTTCTTCGAGGAGCGCCTCGCCACCGGCACCCCGGTCGTCCGCGTCATGACGAACACCCCCGCCCTCGTCGACGAGGCGATGTCCGTCATCTCCGCCGGCAGCCACGCCACCGCCGCCCACCTCGCCACCGCCGAGGAGATCTTCGGCGCCGTCGGCAAGACCCTCCAGGTCCCCGAGTCCCAGCAGGACGCCTGCACCGCCCTCTCCGGCTCCGGCCCGGCGTACTTCTTCTACCTCGTCGAAGCCATGACCGACGCCGGCATCCTGCTCGGCCTGCCCCGTGACAAGGCCCACGACCTCATCGTCCAGTCCGCGATCGGCGCCGCCGTGATGCTTCGCGACAGCGGCGAACACCCCGTCAAACTCCGCGAGAACGTCACCTCGCCCGCCGGCACCACCATCAACGCCATCCGCGAACTGGAGAACCACGGCGTCCGGGCCGCCCTCATCGCCGCCCTCGAAGCCGCCCGCGACCGCAGCCGCCAACTCGCCTCCGGCAAGAAGGACTGACGCTCGCCCCAGGGGGCGGTGGCTAGACCCGGGCGGCCGCCACGATCTCCTTCGTGGTCAGCACCCGCGCGAAACCGCCCCCGTGCAGGGACACCGCCGACGCCTGCGCCAACTCCTCCGCCGTGCGCCGCCAGCCGAACGGCCCCGCCAGATCGAAGGTGTGCGTCGCGTCGTAGGCCACCAGCACGTCGTACCCGAGATTCCCGCCCATCCGGGCCGTCGTCTCGACACACATGTTGGTCTGGATCCCGGCCAGCACGATCTGCCCGACACCCTGCCCCGTCAGCCAGGCCCCCAGATCCGGCGACCCGAGAAAGGCCGAGTTCACGGACTTCGTGACCAGCAACTCGGCGCCACCGCCACCGGCAGCCCCCTTCGCCCTCCTCTCCTCCACGTACTCCTTGAAGTCGTTCCCCTCCTGACCCGGCCGCAGCGGTGACCGCGGATTCACCGAGTCGTGCCGGACGAACACCACCGGCCGCCCGGTCTCCTGCCACACGTCGACGAGCGCCGCGATGTTCTCGTCGGCCCCGGGGTTGTTGCGCGGCCCCCAGAAGCCGAGCTCCTCGAAGCCCTTCTGCACATCGACGACCACCAGGGCCGCGCCGGCGTCGACAGCGAGCTGCCTGCTTTCCGTGTTGTCTCCCATGGCCACGATCCTGGCGCCGGGACCCGATCCGCCCCAGACGGGCAGAAGCCAGCGATCGATGGTTTACTGCCAGCCATGCCGCCACCCGAGCCCGCCACGCCCACCGAGGCTCCCGCGCAGCGCATCGCCCTCGTCGCCTTCCCCGGCATCCGCGCCTTCGACGTCTCCGTCATCACCGAGGTCTGGGGCACCGACCGCACCGACCGCGGCGCCCCCTCCTTCGACCTGCGCAGAGCCGCCGTCGACACCACCACCCCCATTCCCATGCGCGGCGGCCTGGCCCTGCACCCCGACCGCACCCTCGCCTGGCTCGACCGCGCCGATCTCATCGTCGTCCCCGGCCTCGACGAGCACCTCGCACCCGCACCCACCCCCGTTCTCGACGCGCTCCGCCGCGCCCACGCCCGCGGCACCACCCTCGCCGCCCTCTGCGGCGGCGCCTTCACCCTCGCCCAGGCCGGCCTGCTCGACGGCCGCCGAGCCATCACCCACTGGAACCTCATCGACCTCCTGCGCACCCGTCACCCCCAGGTCACCGTCGTCCCCGACGCCCTCTTCATCGAGGACGACAACATCTGGACCGCCGCCGGAACGGCAGCCGGCATCGACCTCTGTCTCCATCTGGTCCGGCAGGCCCACGGCGCCGAGGCCGCGGCCACCATCGCCCGCTCGATGGTCACCGCCCCCTTCCGCACCGGCACCCAGGCACAGTTCATCGAGCACCCCACGCCCCGCGCCGACCGCGACGCCGACACCCTCGCCGCCGTACGCGAACACGCCCTGCGCCGGCTGCACGAACCGCTCACGGTCGCCGACCTCGCCGCCCACGCCGGAATGTCATCGCGCAGCTTCGCCCGCCACTTCACCGCGGAAGCCGGCACGACCCCGCTCCGCTGGCTCCTCGACCAGCGCATCGCCGCAGCGCAGAAACTCCTCGAACGCACCGACCTGCCCATGCCCGAGATCGCCCGCCGGGCCGGCTTCGGCAGCGAGGTCACGATGCGCCAGCACTTCGCATCGCGCCTCGCCACCAGCCCCCGTGCCTACCGCGCCGCGTTCAACGCGGGCTCGGCCGCCACCGACTCCGCGAAGGCACCGGGCGGCAACAGCCCGATCGCCCGGTAGGCGGTATCGACGATCGGCCGGGCGATCGCCCGAGCCTTCTCCGCCCCATGCCGCAGCACCCCCTCCACATATCCCGGATCGGCACACAACTCCTTGTGCCTGGCCCGCACGGGCCTGAGCACCTCCAGCACCGCCTCCGCGGTGGCCTGCTTCAGAGCGCCGTACGAATCGTGAACGGTTGCCAGTGACTCAGGGTTCCCGCCCGTGCACGCAGCGAGAATCTCCAGCAGGTTCGCGACGCCGGGCCGCTCCTCCCGGTCGTACACGACCTCGCGCCCGCTGTCGGTCACGGCCCGCATGACCTTCTTCCGGATCACGTCCGGCTCGTCGAGCAGATAGACGATCCCCGGACCCGAGTCGTCGCTCTTCCCCATCTTCGACGTCGGGTCCTGCAGGTTCATCACCCGCGCCGCCACCGCCGGCACGGTCGCCCTCGGCACCACGAACGTGTGCCCGTACCGCTGGTTGAACCGCACCGCCAGATCCCGCGTCAGCTCCACGTGCTGCGCCTGGTCGTCCCCGACCGGCACCTCGTCCGCCCCGTACGCCAGGATGTCCGCCGCCATCAGCGCCGGATACGTCAGCAGGGACAGCCGCACACCCCGCCCCCGCACACCCTCGGACGCGACCTTCTCCCTGTACTGGATCATCCGCCGCATCTCCCCGTCGGCCGCCACACACTCCATGACGTACGACAGCCGGGTGTGCTCGTCGACATGACTCTGTACGAACACGGTGCACAGCTCGGGATCCAGTCCCGCCGCCAGCAGCAGCGTCGCGGCCTGCCGGGTGAGTCTGCGCAGCCGGGCCGGATCGTGGTCCACGGTCATGCCGTGCAGATCGACGATGCAGAACAGCGCGTCGGACCGGTGCTGGTCCACCGCGGCCCACTGGCGCATGGCCCCCAGGTAGTTCCCCAGTGTCAGGTGCCCGGTCGGCTTGATCCCGCTGAAGACCCGTGTCATTCCCTCTCCACCTCCTGGTCGAGGCCGCCGTCCCGGGCGGCCGACCCTCAGGGGTTCCGGAGGGAGATACGCGAACGGCCGCCGAGGCGGCGGCCGTTGAATACGTACGTGAGCGCGGCCGCCGTCAGGCGGGCCACCACTGCTGGGTACACGTACGCGTAGTCATGGCGTCCACCTTACGCCCGCGGGGTGCCGTTCGCCGTTGAGTTGACACACCCCAAACGGCTACGTAGTGTTCTCCGAGTTGTCCGACGTGAGCGCCGACTCCGGTCGGTCCCCGGACAGCCATTCCGCAAGTACCTACCGGCAATCGACGCACGTCGTCGTGTTGTTTCGGCATGTGCTGTGCGAAATGAGGAATCCACGTTCGAAAGGACGCGGCCCCCGATTAGCTCGGAGGCCGGGAATCCGCTAAAGTCTCACTCGTCGGAACGGCCCAACAGCCGGGAAGACAACCCCCGCTGACTGGGAATCAGACGCCGAAAGGATCTGATAGAGTCGGAACCGCCGGAAAGGGAAACGCGAGAGCGGGAACCTGGAAAGCACCGAGGAAATCGGATCGGAAAACGGTCTGATAGAGTCGGAAACGCAAGACCGAAGGGAAGCCCGGAGGAAAGCCCGAGAGGG